>JAUYHA010000071.1 GCA_030690265.1 Dehalococcoidales bacterium
TATCTTAGAACCCCCGCCATCACCTCTATCTCTGATTACAGGCTCTATCTTGATAACATCGGCTCCCCAATCAGCCAGATAGCAGGTAGCCGCTGGAGCAGCATTGCCGTGCTCAAGAGAAACTATTTTTACTCCGTCAAGTACTCCCGCCATTCTGCCTCCTGGCTAGGGAATCACCCCCTCGTCTTTGAGGCTACCGATATCTTCCCAGCTATAGCCTGTCTCAAGTAGAATCTCTTCGGTGTGCTGCCCCAGCTCGGGAGCCGGCATTCTTACTGATGCCGGATTCTGACGGAAATTGGTCGGGCTTGCCAGCACCTTCATCTGTCCTGCCGGGTGGTCCAGGTCAACAAAACAGTTGTTAGCCAGAGCCTGAGGGTCTTTGACCACCTCTTCAGGAGTCTGAACTCGCGAATAGATTAAATGGTGTTCTTTACAACGCTTATCCCACTCGTCTAAAGTCCTGGAGGCGAAAATCTCATCCAGGATGTTAAGCAATTCCACATGATTTTCTCTCCGCTTCTCCACATTGTTGAAGCGGGGGTCATTTTCCAGGTCCGGTCTTTCTAGAGCCTGACAGAAAGCAGGCCAGTAACGGTCAGCCTGAATCAAAGAAAACTGAAGCCAGCGGTCATCTTTGGTTCGGTAGGCAGCATGTAATGGTTGCCAAGCGTAGGGACGGGCACTTTCACCTTCGTCCCTGCCGCGGCTTTGCATTCCACTTAGTGCATTCTGAATTTCTCCAAGACTGCTCCACAAAGCAGTATGAAAAAGAGAACATTCCAGCTCCTGCCCCTTGCCGGTTCTTTCCCTGTTGAACAGGGCGGCAGCAATACCGGCTACGGCATGGACTGAAGCGTTAATATCACCCATACCGGTAGGTGTCCGGGCCGGATAGTCTCCCGGTTTTGTCACAGTATGCTGTATGCCGGGGCGAGCCCAGGATGCCACCCAGTGATAAGCCTCCTCGTCTTTATCCGGACCTTTTGACCCGTAGCCAGTAACCACGGCGTAAACAAGCTTTGGATTAATCTGGCAGAGGGTATCATAGTCCAGCCGGAGCTTCTTCAGTGAGATTATCTGATAGTTAGAAAGGAAAACATCCGCTTTCTCAACAAGCTTGCAGAGGACATCCCTGCCGGCTTCCGTTTTCAGGTTTATCGCCAGACTTCTTTTATTTCTATTCAATATCTGCATCGAGGGGTTCACCTGAAAGCCAGCAACTTCTCTTGATGTTGAGACGCCCTCAATTCTCGTCGTTCCCCGGAACTGCTCTCCGGCCGGAGGCTCCACCTTGATAACATCAGCTCCCCAATCCGCCATATAGGCGCTGACCAGCGGTCCTGCCCAGTGGACCTCCACGGAAACTACCTTTATACCATCAAGAACACCTGCCAATTCGCTACCTCCTTGCTATAGTTTGTTGATTTCCAGGGCTGTTGGACAAGTCTATTTAACACATATATTTGATTTTTGTCAATAATACCTTTGCTCCCAAAAGGCACAATAACCCGGAGAGAAAGGAAACTACTTAAAGGAAAGTAAGAAAAGATGAGGTGATTTAGACTTGGAGAAGCAAAATAATTACGTTAAAGACAAACAAAAACCAGCCAGCCTTTTCTCCTCTACTCAAAAAATAAGCAAAGGCTCAGGTGGGTGGAGGGAAAAACAAGGAAGCGAATTTAAAACCAGAGGCGCTATAAGCATACATGGGCCGTATATCGGCCCATGTAACTTTCTAATGTCGCTCTAGTACCTTTTCGGTCTGACTTTGCGGTAGCAATCGCTACAGTAAACCGGCCTGTCACCACGGGGTTCAAAAGGAACCTCGGTCGGGTTACCGCACTCGGCACAGGTCACTGGAAACATCTGGCGCCTTAGCCCGCCGTAGCTGGTACCTCCGTAGCGTTCCGACTTTCTTGCCTCCCGGCATGAAGGACAGCGCTTGGGTTCATTGGTATAACCTTTGGAAGCAAAGAACTCCTGTTCCTCAACGGTGAAAGTGAAGGGAGCCCCACAATCAGAACACTGGATGGACTTATCCTGATAAGTCATTGGA
The DNA here is from genome assembly GCA_030690265.1 of Dehalococcoidales bacterium. Taxonomy (GTDB): domain Bacteria; phylum Chloroflexota; class Dehalococcoidia; order Dehalococcoidales; family UBA2162; genus JAUYHA01. The sequence continues at coordinate 2,060 of JAUYHA010000071.1, forward strand.
TGACCTCCTTTCTGCAAAATTTTTAGTTTGTTCGGTCATCCAATGCTTGAGCAATACAAAGTAGATTAAAAAGCCTGTGATAACCTAAACCAGAACTAGCAATTATATATTATTCTTTTAGGGACCGCTTTGTCAAGTATGACACTTCCCAATGCCTCTAACCAGGATATCTCACCCCTACAGCTTCACCAGTTTGGCATTATAGATATCCGGGAGGGATAGTATCTGCTGCCGTTGTTCCTCGGGTAGAGGTTCGTCCAGGGCAAGCATCATCAATGCCTGTCCCCTGGGTTTGAGACGGCCCAGATGCATAGCACTGATGTTTATATTAGCATCACCTGTTATCTTGCCAACCGCCCCGATAAGCCCGGGACGGTCCAGGTGTTCGCTAAACAGGAAGTAACCCCCGCTGGGGACGATGTCAATCCAGTAGTCATTAACCCGAACAATATGTGTTTCACCACGCAATACGGCAGCGGCCACAGTAGTAGAGCCGGTGCTGGTAGTAACTTCCACCGTAATAAGGCTGGCATAATTTTCACAGATAGCCTGCTTTTGTTCCATTACACTCAGTCCACGCCGGACGGCTACCAGATCAGCATTAACCAGATTAACCCGTTCCTCACTCACATCCTCCAGCAATCCTCCAATAACGGTAGCTTTGAGAACATTGGTATCGTAATTGGAAATCTCACCCTGATATTCAATCCGGATGGAGTTCATCTGTCCCTCAACCAGCTGGCAGGCTAACTTACCGGCTGTGGCAGCCGCCTTAATAAAGGGCGCCAGCTCAGATAGCGTCTCCGCTGAGATAAAAGAGGCATTTACCGCATAGCGGGCTGGCTGTCCCTTGAGCACGGCAATAACCTGCTCGGCGGCATCCACAGCCACCAGGGTTTGAGCTTCAGCGGTAGAAGCTCCCAGGTGAGGGGTAACAATAATGTTATCCTCTTCAAAGAGTATGCTGCTGGTCAGAGGCTCCGTAGCAAAGACATCAATGGCAGCGCCAGCCACTCTTCCTTCCCTTATCGCCTTAACCAGGGCTTCTTCATCAATCAGCTCACCCCGGGCAGCATTAATGATTCGCACCGTTGGCTTGAGCAGAGCCAGTTCTTTAGCTCCAATTAGTCCCCTGGTCGATTCGGTCAGAGGAACATGAAGGGTTATAAAGTCCGACTCTTTAAACAGTTTTTCCAGAGGAGCGAGTTCCAGCTGGAGATTGTGAGCGTAGTCAGCAGAGACGAAGGGGTCATAAGCCAGGAGCTTCATCTCCATACCCCGGGCACGTCTGGCTACCTCAGAACCTACATTACCCAGACCAATGATACCCAGGGTTTTATTTCTCAATTCAATACCCGTGAAATCATTTCGCCGCCATACTCCGGATTTGAGCACGGCATTCGCCCGGGGTATGTGACGAGCCAGAGCCAGCATAAGGCCGATAGTATGCTCAGCCGCCGAGATGGTATTACCGGTGGGAGCATTAACCACCACTATACCCCGCTGGGTAGCTGCCTCTATATTAATATTATCGACACCTACGCCGGCCCGGGCGATGACCTGCAGCTTTTTGCCCGCCTCTATCACGTCAGCGGTCACCTGAGTCTGGCTGCGCACCACCAGGGCATCATAATCGCCGACAATGGATATCAGTTCCTCTGGTTTTAAACCCGTTTTAACATCCACCTCAGCATGACTGCGAAGGATTTCTATCCCTTCCTCACCGATAGGGTCAGCAACTAAAACCTTCATAAACTAATCTCCGGTATTTTCTCCTTTTCCGAAAGTTACTTCTCAGCTGCAAATCCAGCTCTGGGAAGGGCCGCTTTCAGAGCTGAGAGGACTTTTTCAATATTAGCCTCAGTTACCCAGCCCAGGTGCCCGATGCGGAATATTGCCTCTTCTAGCTTGCCCTGCCCACCAGCGAGAACAACCTGGTGTTCCTTCCTCAAAGCCCGCCGTAGCTCCCTCACATTAATCCCCTCCGGAACGGTAATCGCGGTAACTGTGTTCGAAGCATATTTCTCATCACCAAAAAGTGATAGTCCAAGAGACTTTACTCCAGCACGAGCGGCTTTACTGACCCGGGCATGCCGGGCAAAAATATTGTCCAGGCCTTCCTTAAGCATCATATCCAAGGCTACATCCATAGCAAATACTACAGAAACGGCTGGTGTCCACGGTGTCTGTCCCCTCTCCAGAAAGCGCTTAGCCTGGGCAAAGTCCCAGTAATAGCGAGGCATCTTGGCGCTGGCATGAGCTTTCCAGGCATCTGGACTGACACTGATAAAAGCCAGCCCGGGCGGTGCCATCCACCCCTTCTGCGAGCCGGAAATAGCGATATCCAGATGCCATTCATCCACCGGGCACTTTATCGAGCCCAGACTGCTGATAGCGTCAACCACCAGCAGCTTATCAAAGCTCTTCACTACCGAGCTTATTGCCGCCAGGTCATTGGTGATGCCGGTAGAAGTCTCATTGTGGGTTATCAACACCGCCTTGATTTTGGCATCTGCCTGAAGAGCCTTACGGATAGCATCCGGGTCAGCGGCTTTGCCCCATTCGAAATTCAGCGGGACTACCTCGGCGCCGTATATCCTGGCAATGGTAGCGAAACGGTCGCCGAAGGCACCGATAGATACCGCCAGCACTTTATCTCCCGGTGATAGAGTGTTCACCACCGCCGCCTCCATACCACCGGTACCCGAACCGGTAAGCACATAAAGGTCGTTTTTAGTCATGAAGACCTGCTTTAGCTTGGCAGTGACAGCATTTAATATCCCGATAAACTCCTCGCCCCGGTGGTCTACCATCTGCTTGGACATTGTCTGGAGGACTTCAGGGGGGCAGGGGGTGGGTCCCGGAATTCGTAACTCTACCATTCTTGGCTCCTTTTCTACCTTATTCCATTTTCACATTATTTTATCAGCATTTATTACTTTAGCAAAGCGCCGTTTATAGAATATTCATTAACCCATCCCCTTGACCCCCTTCTCTTAAAAAGGGAAGGGGGAGTGTAGATAAGAGAGGGGCTTTGCCCCTCTCTTGAATCCTCTTCCCCCTCTCCTTAAGAAGGAGAGGGGGATTAAGGGGGTGAGGTTAATAAGGAATCTCATTTAGCCGTTTCCACATCAGTATTTATCACTTTAGCAAAGCGCCGTTTACCTACTTGAATAACTGTACCACTCTGGACTGTTGAAGCGGGAACTAGACGACTAGTTACTACTTCACCAGCTAAAGTAGTCCCCGCCTGAGAAATTAACCTGTTTGCCTCGCTACGGCTTTCAGCCAGTCTTGTTTCGACCAATAGTCGGCTGACGTCAATGAATGCTCTACCAGCTTGTTCAGACGTTAGTTTATTAAATGATATGCGATATTCCTGTATGTTGTCTGGGAGCTCTCGACTTTGATGGACTTTCTCAAACCGTTCCTCAGCTTCAGTAGCTGCCTTCTGGTCATAGAGCTGGGCTACAATCTCCCTGGCCAGACGCTTTTTAAGCTCCATTGGATTTAGCGAAGTAACTCCCCCAGGACTAACCCGGACAGTTTTCAATGCAGCTTCCAATGACAGCCGGAATTGCTTTAGTTCCTCATCCGGCACGTCCGTAAGCAACTCAAAGTAGTCCATAATCAGTCCATCTCTACTAATAGACATTACCTTACCATATATCTCATCAGCTGGCTCGGCAACACCGATGTAGTTACCCAGGCTCTTGCTCATCTTCTGAGTGCCATCGGTGCCGACGAGGAGGGGCACCATAAAGATTTGCTGTGGGGGCTGGCCCAGCATAGATTGAAGCTCCCTGCCCACCAGCAGGTTAAACTTCTGGTCAGTCCCGCCGAACTCAACATCAGCCTCTATAGCCACCGAATCATAAGCCTGGAGCAGGGGGTAGAGCAGCTCGGTTATGGCGATGGGCTTTCCGGCACTGAATCTCTTGCTGAAATCATCCCGTGCCAGCAGTTGAGCCACAGTAAACTTACTGGTCAGCCGGATAACATCGCTCAGGTCGAACCTGCCATACCACTCGCTCTGCCACCGGACCTCCGTTTTCTCCTTATCAACTATCTTGAAGAACTGCTCCATATAGGTTTGGGCGTTAGCCTGCACCTGCTCCGCTGACAGCATCGGGCGGGTGACCGAGGCACCGCTGGGGTCGCCAATCCGGGCTGTCCAGTCACCAACAATCAGCACAACCTGGTGCCCCAGCTCCTGGAACTGGCGCAGCTTTCTCAGGGCGACCATATGCCCCAGGTGAATATCGGGAAAGCTGGGGTCAAAACCTTCCTTGAGACGCAGCTTCTTGCCTGAGCGAAGCAGCTTCATCATCTCTTCCCCAACGATGATTTCAGCCACGCCTCTCTTGAGTAAATAGCCAGTATCCTGATTAATATCCATACCTGTCCTGAATAGTATATACTATTTTTTAGCCTGGCTGTCCAATATGGCTTTCCCCTGTTTGACATCCTCGGCTATCTGTTTCTTCAGTTCCTCCACAGTGTCAAAACGCTTCTCATCCCGGAGGCGCTCCACGATGTCAATTCTTAGCTGGCGTCCATACAGGTTACCCTGATAGTTAAGGAGATAAATCTCTACAGTCCGCCTGTGCTCACCAAAGGTAGGATTCCTACCGATATTGGTCACCGATTGATAAACTTTACCATCCAGATAAGCCCGGGTAGCATAAACACCTTCCGCCGGTATTGCCTGTCTGGAGTCTACCTCTAAATTAGCGGTCGGAAAACCAAGCTTCGCTCCCCGCCCTACCCCGGTGGTTACCTGTCCCTGAAGGCTGTAGGCACGTCCGGTCAAACTGATGACCTTTTTCATATCGCCTTCAGCCAGAGCCCGCCTGATGGCGGTACTGCTGACCACCATACCGTTCATCTCTTTCGGCGGGACCACGGTGAGAGTAAAGCCCATCTCCTTACCAAGCTGCCCCAGAGCGGCGACATCTCCCTCCCGCTTCCAGCCCAGAGCGAAATCAGTCCCAACGACGAGGCCATTCATCCTGAGATATTTTTGCAGTAATCCGAGGAACTGGCGGGGATGATAACGGGCTAATTCCAGTGTAAAAGACAGGGACACAACAGCATCAACGCCTTCCTTTTTGAGCAGGCTGACCTTTTCGGTAAGACCGGTCAGGTAAGGCAGTTCACTTTGAGGCGACAGCACCTCCTTAGGATGCTGGCGGAAAGTTACCACTCCACAAAGCAGAGCCTGCCGCGCAGCTTCTTCCTTTAGCCGTGAAATCAGATATTTATGACCGAGGTGAACTCCATCAAAAATCCCGATGGTAAGAAGCATATCTTTTTGCGGCGAAAACTCACTCAGCTCTTCCTCTAGCGGCATGAATCTTTCCCCCGAACAACAATGCTATCAAGCCAGATATTAAATAGCCAACGCTTAAACAAAGATGGGCTGTCCGAAAATGTCATTCTGAGCACATTCGCTACGTTCACTCTGACCTCGGGACTTCGGCGTGAGCTCAGTCGAACGCTGAACTCGGTCTGAAGACGATAACCTGCTCCGAGCTTGTCGAGGCAAGTCGGAACGAGCTCAGTGTAAACTCCGCGAAGAATCTCGGGGAGTAGCGGGCATTACAAGCATACCCATCCACCGAGACCCTTCACTTCGTTCAGGGTGACACAATAATAAAGAAAGTGGTGTTTTCGGACCGCCTCGTTTACCTCCTGGTTGAAACTCTTAGATACTAGCACAAGCCTATTTTCAGCGTCAACCAGAACAGAAAGAGGCAAACTCTCAGCCGGCTTTTTGAGAATGCCTAACAATTCTTCTGTCATTGCGAGCCATTCGCAGAAGGCTTCAGCCTTCAGTCCGAGCCTTCAGGCCGAGGCCCGAGTTCAGCGTTCGACTGAGCTCACGCCGAAGTCCCGAGGGCTTCGCCCTCGCAATGACATATTGTTGCTAAACAATCTTTTTTTGAAAATAGTAGCCGACTCCGGATTCAGTTATGATGTATCTGGGCAGAGCCGGGTCTGGCTCCAGCTTCTGACGCAGGTGCGAAATGTAGATGCGGACATAATCCAGGTCATCAGTATACTCCCAGCCCCACACTTTTTCCAGGAGTTCCCTGTGGGTAAAAATACGACCAGCCCCCTCCACAAGGAGAGCAAAAAGGCGGAACTCTTTGGGGGTCAGTTTTACCCGCTCCCCTTTCACCATGACCTTCCGCTCGGCGATGTCCACGGTAAGAAAGTCATCAGCGTAGGTAACTTCCCGTTTCACTTCCGCCGGTGGAGATAACTCAATACGGCGCAGTGTGGCTCGAACTCTAGCCACCAGCTCCCTGTTCCCCAGTGGCTTAAAAAGGTAGTCATCGGCTCCGTAATCGAGCCCGCGGACTATATCTTCCTCAGCCTTCTGCTTACCCGTGAGCAAAATAACGGGCACATCAGAAAGTTCACGGATGCGCCGGCAGGTCTGCCAGCCATCCATTCCAGGCATAGCCACATCCAGAAGGACGATATCCGGCTTTTCTTTGAACAGAAGCTTCAGACCCTCCTGACCGCCAGCCGCCTTGAACACCTCCAGCCCCTGCCGACTCAGAACCCGCTCAACCAGCCTGAGAAAGACGGCATCGTCATCAATTGCAAGCACTTTCTTAGTCACAGCCAACCTCATCAAGACTAAGATTATCTTTTTGCCTCCGTAATAGCGCTTTGCCAACGATTTCCTTCAGTGCACCAGGTCTAACCGGCTTGGAAAGGTAAGCATCACAGCCGGACTCAATCACCCTCTCCCTATCCCTCTTCATAGCATAGGCAGTCACAGCGATAATGGGAGTATGCCGGAAAGCTGGATTTTGCCTGAGCTTCATGGTCACCTCAAGCCCATTCATTTTGGGGAGCTTAATATCCATTAAGATAAGGTCGGGCTGCTCGCTCACTGCCACCCTCAACGCCTCCTCCCCGTCAGTCGCCTTGAGCAAAGTATAATCACCTCCCCTGAGGATAATCTGAAACAGCCTCATATTCCGGGGGTTATCTTCAACAATCAGTATCTTCTTTTTCACTACCTGGTTCTCCCGGATTTCTGAAATCACCGTTTGTCAGCGGAAGAGTGAAGTTAAATTGGCTCCCCCTGCCATACTCACTCTCCACCCAGACCCGTCCCCCATGCTTTTCTATGAGTTGTTTTACCACCGTTAGCCCCAGCCCGGTGCCACCCCTTTCTCTAACCAATGGCTCTTCAAGCCGAATAAAAGGCTCAAATATCCGCTCCTGGTCTTCCTTTTTGATGCCAATCCCATTGTCAATCACACTCACCCGGCACCAATCACCCACCCTGACAGCCTCAACCTTCAGTTTACCTTCATCAGGGGTAAACTTGGAGGCATTATCCACCAGATTGAGCAGCACCTGGGCTAAGTTACCTTCATCAGCATAGACTAAGGGTAAACAGCTTTCTACATCAACATCAAGGCTCTGCTTCCTCGGGGACAGTATCGGCATCACGGTTCTGGTTAGCGAGGCAATGAGCCTTTCCAGAGCTACCTTTCCCGACTTTAGTTCGACTTTACCGGATTCTATCCTGGACAGGTCAAGAACATCATTAACCAGACTCAACAGGTGTTGACCGCTATTCAAGATATCATTAAGGCACTGTTTTTGTTCCTGGTCAATCTTTCCCGATAGCTCATCAATCATCAACTCAGCAAAGCCGATAATGACATTGAGAGGGCTGCGCAGTTCATGAGACATATTAGCCATGAATTCTGACTTGCGCTGGTTCGCTTTCTCCACTTCCCGCCGCTGTGCTGTTAGTTCTTCAGCCTTCGACTGAAGGTCTTTCGTCTGGGCATCAAGCAGCTCGTTCTTCCTTTTCAGCATATTACTTGAGCGCTCCAGTGTTTCCACCATCACATTGAGGGCAACTCCAAGCTTTGACAACTCGTCCTTCCCGGATATCGGTACCCGTACTGAGAGGTCACCACTGGTGCCAATACTGCTGACTCCCCGGCTCAAGCGGGTCAGCCGGGATAGAACCTGCCTGTCCAGGAACAAGAGCGCCGTTACACCAAGTACGGCGCCAACAGCCAGCAACGATAAAATAAAATAGGCAAGGGTATCCTGACCCTGCGCGTATATATCTCTGGGCATGTCCACTCTCATCAAGAGAACCGGCTTATCATAGATATCTCTCATCAGCGCATAACCGGCAACAGACTGCTTGCCCAGAGGACGGATAAGAACCGGTATTTCTTCGGAAAGAAATGGCACCAGTGTTTGAAAATCGCCTGGTGCTGGCGAACGGTCGTAGCGATATATGGTTAAGGGTAGACGAGTTTGCCCGCTCAAGCGTTCTATTTCGCTGGAGTCCAGATAACGACCGAGAATAAGTGCCCCCCGAACCGGGCCCTCATCCTCACTGGTGAGTATGGGAGCTGAGACAATAAGCATAGGATTTTCCGGGAGAAGAATAATCCCTCTGACAATGCTCTCCGGGTCGGAGTGGCTGACGAGAAGACCGCCGGGAGGGAGATAGCTCAGTAAGCTTTCAGGGACAGTCATCTCTTCCTCATTCTGTAAGTCAAACGCCTTGCCGTGGACCATCTGACCGGAAGAATTAACAAACAGCATAAGGTTAAGCCTTAACTCAGTGAAAGTATCATCAACCAGGTTCGTCTGAATATAATCCTGGTTGACATCCTCAACGAAGGCATAAGTATCATCCCATGATGCCCAGTCACTGGTTAGTGATTTCAGGGTAAGAAGGTCGTTAGACAAAGCATTTAATGCCTGCTCAACATTCTGACGGGTGCGTTGCTCCTCCAGCCGGGCGAAGCTCCGCATCAAAAGAGTCTGCGAGATAATATACAAAATAATGATTAAGGCAAGGAAAACTATGCCTACAGTCAACAATGTCTTGCTGCGTAATGTCATATCTCTTCCCTGTTAAGCCTGATTATGATACAGGACTCAAACCTCCAAACAAACAGCTTCAATGCCAATTGTATCATAAAAGCAACAAATTTGCCAGAAGGCAACATATTATAGTAAATAAACGGGAAAAGGCAAATATAAGGGCAGAAACCTGTCATTACTGTCAGACAAAAACTGGAGCGGGCATTCAACGGGGCGAAAAGCCAACCGGGGCTGAGAAGATAACCTAGTGTAGTGCATCTTACGCTTCGTTATTTTCGGTTAACTATACCGACGAAAGTCGGTATCCAGACGTGTAGGCTCATCCGGTATCGCCTGGATTCCGGCTGGAGTTTATCCCGTACCTGATACGGGGCCGGAATTGGGGGGGCTGTAGCTAACGTTATTTTGAAGACACTACACTAGCATTTTTTACCATATATGTGAATATAATTGCAAGTATTATTATTTTAAATATTATGCGTGGATTACCAAAAAACACTTTATTATCTACGCTTAATTTAGCTCAAAATGACCCATTGGTTATCCCTTATGGCCTGAATTTTATACTTATGGGTATTGACATATGGTAAAACGTGCTATATTCTTCCAGTTACAGGATACACTATGTCTGAGTTGGTCTATTAAAAACCTGAAATTATTATCATTTAAATCCAGTCTGGTCAAGAGTAAATATATGGAGCAGCTGCTATGGTATATTCTATAAAGGATTTGTTAAAAAAGGCATCCAGTGTTTTTAGCCTTATTAATTTATCAGCTGACAAAGCCTGGCCGGCAGGTGTATTAAATCAGCTTGAGGTCGAGTATCATTTAAAACCGGAAGATATGTTGCGACTTGGCTATCTGAAATACCGGATGAAGGGAATGAGAAAAGGGTTTTATTCTCTCTATATATATGACAGGCTGGCAGCTCGAGACAGACAACGCCTGGTGAGGGATGTTAAGGATATCAATAATTCCTCTGACCTTCTTTTGTTCCGGGGAAGTGTGTCAGGGGATGGTGTTATTCAACTCAGTTGGGTAAATGGAAGCGGAAACAACTGAGTAATTACTCAAACATTGAAGAAGATTGAAGAAGAAGGTAATCTCACTATAAATTTTGCTCCTTCACCGGGCTGGCTTTCGGCAATGATTGTGCCACTGTGAGCCAGGGCTATTTCTCTGGCAATAGCCAGGCCGAGTCCAACCCCGGTCCTGACCCCGGTAATTTGATAAAACCTCTCAAAGACGTAGGATAGTTGTTCCGGAGGTATTCCAGGACCGCTATCGGTTACGCTAATTTCAACATAGTCACCATTTATGCTATCGGAGACCTGGACGTTGCCTCCGGAGGGGGTATTCTTGATGGCGTTGTCCAGCAGATTTCCGATTAGTTCTTCCAGGCGGCCGAATTCGCCCATTATACGCGCTTTGTTTCCGTGTTTAACCTCAAGCACGACACCCTTTTTTTGTGCTTGCAGGCTGAAAACATCGGTACAATGGCTCAAGAGTTCATGAATATCTACGGGTTCATAAGCTATTTTAATCTGGCCGGATTGCATGCGGGCAAGCTCGAGAAGCTCGTCCACCTGCCGTCTCATCCTGGTTGATTCATCATTGATAATCCTTGCCGCCTTCAACCTGGTATCTTCATCGCTGGCGGTGCCATCTATCAGTGCCTGGGCAAACCCCTGGATTGATGTAATCGGAGTTTTCAATTCGTGAGATACGTCAGCGACGAAATGGCGTAACTGCATCTGGGACTGCTTTACTTTATCAGCCATGTCATTAAAGTTTTTTGCCAGGTTACCGAATTCCTTTGGGCTTCTGACGGGTATTTTCTTATCGTACTCACCACGGGCAATCCTCTGGGCAGCGCTGGTTACCTCTTCCAGGGGACGGTACACAGAACGGGCGAAGAAAAAAGCCAGCACCAGCGAAATGGATAAAGCCGTCACTCCGGCAAGCAGCAACGGCCGGAAGAGACTTGCCATTATAGCCATCGATTCCGTCTGCGGGACGGCCAGGATTAGAGTATCTACCCTGGATGCCAGCGAAGTAGCTATTCTGACCAGAGGATAGGCGGCGAAAAGATATACCGTACCGCCGGAAGTCTCAAACTTGCCCTGGGTCGGCATGGTAAGATTTTGTGGAAGACCGGAAGTGACCTGTATCTGCTCGTGATTGGATGATGGTGCAATTTGCCTGGCAATGTTGCCACTGCTGTCAGTCAGGAGGATAAAGACACTATTCTTTTCTGCCTGTTCCTGGAGACTGGACCATAAGTCCCTCGCTGTTACCTGGCCCGCGACAAGCGACCTGACCTGTACCGAGATAGGACGTGCCATGCTATCGAGGCGCTCCATTGTCAATCGGTCACGGTAACCCTGCAACAGCACGGTCATCAGCATTGCTACCAGGCCAAGACAGACAAGTACAATCAGGGTGTAGGTGGTAAACAAGCGCGTTCGGAAGCTCATCCGGTGCTCCTTGCCGGGGACATCTTGTAACCGGTACCACGGAATGTCTCTATGCTCACATCTGAGGCGGAGAGTTTGTCTCGCAGATTCTTAACGTGAACGTCGACAGTGCGTGTTTCGCCATAGTAATCATAACCCCAGACTATTTCCAGCAGTTTCTCCCGGCTCAATACTATGCCGATGTTCTGAGCGAAGGCAGCCAGCAGGTCAAACTCCTTGACTCTCAATGCTACAGGTTTGCCCGCTACGGTTACTTCACGTGCCGGTAGGTCTATGCGGAGGTTACCGATTTCCATCATCTCTCGCGGCGTGGCTCCCGTTTGATACCTCCGGAGTACCGCCTTAACTCTGGCTGCCAGCTCCCTGGGATTAAACGGCTTGGTCAGGTAGTCATCGGCACCCAGCTCCAGGCCGATTATTTTATCAACATCTTCTTTGCGGGCGGTGAGCATAAGTATCGGTATGGCGCTTTTTGCTCTTATCTGACGGCACACCTCAAAACCATCGATATCCGGAAGCATCAGGTCAAGGATGATAAGGTCGGGGTTTACTGATTTTTGCTTTGAAATAGCTTCCCGGCCGTTAGCGGCGCTCTCTACTTTATAGCCGTCACGCTCGAGGTAGAGTCGGGCTAACTCGATGATATTTGATTCATCGTCCACAACAAGAATAGTCTGCATCTCAATTCCAGAGCGAATGTTCTTGTGCCATTATACCAGAGTCCGGTCTGATTCCTACATTTTGCATCAATAGTTACTACAATTTGTCATTGCGAGAAGTCTTTCCTTGGAAGGACGACGAAGCAGTCCTTTCCCCCATGTCATTGCGAGGAACGCTAGTGACGAAGCAATCTAATAAAATATTCTAGAGAGTGCCACGCCCCGATGAAATCGGGGCTCGCAATGACAGGATAGTTACCTGGAGAATTACCTGGAGGTAGATTGGATATGTTGCTTCGACTACCTCCAGGCAATTCCCTCCTGCGACAGGTATTAATGGGTGGTGCTGCTGCTGCTGCTGCTGCTGATTCCGGGTCTGGTGGCTGGTCTTGCCTGAGATTCCGGTTCGGGCTCAGGGAGAATCACGATAGGTTTCCTGGCGGGGGAGAATCCCTCCTTCCTGGTCACCAGAAGATAACCACCGGCTTTCTCAAAGGCATATTTTACCTTTCCGGCCCCGTTGGTGGTGCCGAGGAAAATACCGTAAGTATTGACGGCTTCTTCAAGAGCGGCATCAATTTCAGACTTGTCGCCGCTTTCCCTGATACTGGCTATTCGCTCCTTCAGGGCTGCTGCGTCTTCCCGGGTAAATGCCCAGACACCGGCGTCTTTAACCGGGTCTTCGGTACCCCTCTGGAAAACAGTTATGGTTATATTCTCATCAACCTGGGCTTTCGGCGGAGCATCTATTGCCAGAGCTGGCAAGTGCATACCGACCGCAATCGGTCTGGAGTCCGGTACGTACCCTCCTAATATGGCTACGAGGACATAACGTCCTGAGGTCTCAAACGAATACCAGACCTTTCCTTCGCTATTAGTTCTGGCGATAAAGGTACCATGTATGCCTAACATGTTTTCGTATTCGGCAACGCTGGTATCAGGATTAGCGTTACGTTTCGCCTTTGCCATCTCCTGTCTCAGGTTCTCGGCTTCTTCTCTGGTCACCAGCCAAACACCGGCACCCTCAACCGGCTCCTGGTCAGAGCATTGAAAAACAGTTATGGATATCTGCGTGTTGATGGGTGTTGCTAAAGGTGCGACAATAGCCAGTCCGTCACGGGGTGGGGTAGTATTTTCCTCACTATCTCCGGTCTGGGCAAACGCTGCAACCGGACTGACAATCATGCCGAGAAGTGCCACAGCAAACAGGGTTATAATTGACCATTTTCTCATTTTTGTTTTACCTCCTGAATTTTTTGACTGAAGCCAGCGTCAATGACCGGGGCCCCTCAATCATTTGCTGCTAAACTTAAGTCTTATACTTATTAAAGAGTGCGATTGTTATCCCGGTTTTATCGCTGTGTAAATTCTCCGTAAAATTATTGAGCCGCAGATAACAGCTTGCTGGGGGGAGGAAAGCGGTTCGCCGCCAGGCGAAGCAAACATCAATCTTTTTTAAAGATAACAATGAATTTTCTGAAGGTTGACCCCATCTACTGTATCTCCTTCCCCTAAAATGAGCTTTGTATCAAAAGTGAGTTCCTCCTTGTCACCCTGAGCACATTCGCTCCGTTCACTCTGACGATAATCGGAACGAGTTCACTCTGACCTCGGTCTGAACTCGGTCTGAAGACGATAACCTGCTCCGAGCTTGTCGAGGCAAGTCGGAACGAGCTCAGTGTAAACTCAGCGAAGGGTATCGGTGTGGTGGGAACTAGCGATTCACCACCAGCCCCACGACCAGATTCTTTGTCGCTTCACTCTGACGAATAACACGATACCGCTTCTCGTTACAGGTAATCGGAACGAGTTCGCTCCTCAGAATGACATTTGATATAAGACCCCTAACATGGGAAGGGGAAGAAAAGGAAAGGCTGTCCGAAAACAAGGAATCCCTTATTTGTCATTCCGTGCTTGACACGGAATCCAGAAGTGGTGATGAGGTAGTCTGGATTCTGGCTCCCGTATCAGGTACGGGACAGGCTTCGCCAGAATGACATTTTCGAACAACCTTAAAACATTTCCCCTTCTCCCGTGGGAGAGGGGGATAAAGGGGGTGAGGGCAAAGGGTGCAGGGAGCGCATGAAAAAGTATTGACTGAGGCTGGGCGGTACGTAAGCCCCCCAGCTTGCTGGGGGCACGTTACTTGGGGTAGAAAGAGCGCAGAGGTTAGATTGCCGTTTGATGCTTTTAGGGGTATTATGGGTACGGAAGAATCGGAATCCGGGGGAAGGCTTTTGTTAAAGGAATTCGTGTTTTATTCAGTTGCCGCCGGTGTTATTGGTTTGATAGCCCAGCTTGCCGGGGCTAGCCTTCCCGTAATTCTGTTTTCGTCTTTGCTGGTCCCTCCTGTTTTCCTGCTTATAGTCAGAATTCTCCGCTAAGGCTTGATAGACGGCTTTTCCCTTGCTAAAAAGGAATGCGGGTAATCCCGGCCTGGAAAACAGGAAAGAGCGAACACGGGGTGAGCTTTTAGGCAGGATGCGGGGAAGTACTGCCCAGGATTATCGGTGAACTTGAGCTTTGCTGAAAACGCTTCTTATTTCAGGGTGGAGGTTGCCTAATTCGGCGACAGCTTCATACCTGATTTTATCAATTTCCCTTTGTTTTTCTTCAAATTCACCGTTGGAATAAAGCTTTTCCGGGTGCATACAGATGTCATCAACAACCCTGATTGCTGCCGGCACCTGAAAGCCGGTAGGAGAATCCACCCAGTCTTCAAGCCCGCCTCTCACTAAAGAATCCAGTATTCCCATGGTGGCTTCTAACCGTATATCTTTGTGACGCTCTCCCTCACCGACCCCTCCGGTATTTAGCAGGTAAAAATTTAAGTGGGGAATGCCTTTTATTATTTCATAGAAAATATTGGCGTGTTCGGTTAAATCACCGGCGACAAAGGGGTCATAGAAAAATTCGCTCCGAATCGTTCCAGCCCTGGTCGGGTCTCCGGCGGAGGACTCCATTGCCTGCCCCAGCACCATCAGGGCTGCCGCCTGTTCCCTGGTTAGTTTTGATATTGCCGGAATTATCGGTCCTCTGGTGATGAGAACCAGGTTATCCACCCTGTCCACACAAATATGGGGGCTGGCGTGCATAAAAGCTTTTCTAAGGATGACGGCTCTGCCATTTGAGGTTCTCTGGAAATCGTAAAAATCAAGGTCCCCATCGTCATCTACGCAAACATTTTCCAGCACGGTTTCCGGTTTTAACAGACCGTAATATATTTCGAGCTGTTCTCCTGGATTGACACCTTCTGTTTTGGCAAATATCCCACCTGCCTCAAAGCCGCAAAAAGAGCCATCGGGCATAAGAGTACCCCCATCATCCTGGACAAGCCAGGACTTTTCCTTTCCCTTTCTAGCCAGTATCCGGCTGGTAGTGGTTGTTTTGCCGTTGGCGCTTAAGGCAATCAGCAATGTTCTCACCGTACGGTAGTCTCCGTGGATTGACTGAAGATAGTCTTCTCTACAGCCGGCGTGCAGGAAAATGCTGCCCTTTCTCGTCTTGGCCACCCAGTCTTCGGCGGCGAAGATGCCTTTCTTATACTCACCTATGTAGTTGCCGTTCCTGATTATCTTGACAAATCTTCCGTCAGGCAGCATAGCCAGTCTTATGGTGATATCTTTATCAGGAAGTGCCTTGTTTTGGTTGGTTTTAAAGGCTTCATCAGCGAAAAATAAGATTTGATAAGTTGGCTCTTCAATTTTTTTCTTAACCGGTATAAAAAGATTACCCCCGCCGTAGGCAACATGGGCAAACCGCTCGGGAACGATAAGCCTTACTGTCGTGTCACTGCTCTCATTACCCACAATCCGGTCAATTGAAATCAGCCTCTCTTTAGCCAGAGCTTCTTCACACTGAGCCAGCAGCTCTATCTCTTCCTGACCAAAGGGGTGGTCGACGCTGTTCCTGGTGAACATGGCGGACCGGGAGGTAGGCTCACTTTCCGCCACAAAATTGCCATACATTGTTTTCCTGACCCCGGGCTGTTTTTCCACGAGGTCTCTCAGAACTTCATCAGAGGGGTTATCTTTTAATCTACCTTCCTCTATTGCCTTTGCTCTGATGCTGTCAGCCGTCTGAACGAACCGTTCCAGATTAAATTCTGCCATTTTCCCCCTCCGTCCTTAGTTTTTGGTTTCACGTCATTCTGGCGAAGCCTGTCCCGTACCTGATACGGGAGCCAGAATCCAGCCGTCACCCAACCCCTGGATTCCAGCCAGAGTTTATCCCGTACTGGGATACGGGGCTGGAATGACAGTTGTAAATATAGCCTGGGTTATTCAAGCTATTTCTAAAGCACCATATTAAGATTATAGCATTATTTTATCTGGTTAATCTGTGCTACAATTACAATAATCTAACATTTTTTAGCTGTGGCTGAGTTCCGGTTTAAAAAATACGCAGGTTGTAATGGCTATGATCCGCCAATGCCAGCGGAGTGATACCGAACGGATATATTTTATTATTAATGAGGCAGCCAGAGCCTATGAAGGAGTCATACCGGCGGACTGTTATCATCAGCCTTACATGCCTATGGAGGAACTTAACCGGGAAAGCAAACGTATGGCTTTCTTTGGCTGGGAGGTAGATGGAGGGCTGGTCGGGATAATGGGGTTTGAGCCGATTAAGGATGTTTATCTGATACGCCATGCTTATGTATTGCCCCGGTGGCAGCGGCATGGAATCGGCAGCAAACTCTTAAATCACCTTAAAACATTGGTCACTACTTCTCGGCTGCTGGTTGGTACCTGGGCTGATGCCAACTGGGCAATTCGCTTCTACCAGAAACACGGCTTTACTCTTCTTGCCGATAAAGACGAGCTGCTTAAAACCTACTGGGATATTCCTCAGCGCCAGGTTGAGACTTCGGTAGTCCTGGGTATAAATTTGATACGCAGAACAAGATAATGTGTCAGGAGGTCAGGAGATGTTGTCAGTGAAGGAAAAAGAACTAATTTTGGCGGAGCCGGACAGGTTTGTCGAGGAAGAAATTAAGGCATTCGCCGCCACCGCTCCGGCTAACCGCCTCTCATTTCTTTCTGACCATATTATTTTTGATGAGCCGCTGGTAAGGTTTGCCGCTGGTGATGACCCTATCTTCACTGAATACAAGACCATTATCGCTTCTACCCACCTCACCCCCCGTGAGGCGTTGGCTCGAGCCTGCAATAAGAGCCCTGAAGATATGCCGGAGCGCCTTTCAGTGATAAGCTGGATTTTGCCCGTCACGGAGAAGACCTGTAAATCTAACCGCAGCGAGAGGCTCGCGCCCAGTCGGCTCTGGTCACACACCCGCTGGTATGGCGAGAAATTTAATGATGCAATGCGGAAGTATGTGGTGGAACTGCTCGGTGGAGCGGGCTATCTGGCAGCGGCGCCGGTGTTGCAGCACTACTTCAAAACGGATAAAAATGAGAAAGGACCTTACTCAAACTGGTCAGAACGCCATATTGCTTATGCTGCCGGGCAGGGCACCTTCAGCCTTTCCGATGGCTTTATTACCGAGCGGGGTATCGCCCACCGCTGCGGCAGCGTGGTTACTGACCTGGTGCTGCCGGCAAGCCCGAGAATAGCAGAGAACCATCTCTCAAACTGCCTGTTCTATGTGGATGGTAGCTGTAATGCCTGTGTCGTCCGTTGTCCTGCCGGGGCTATTACCGAGCAAGGGCACGATAAGATAAAATGCCGGGCGTATCTGGAGAGTATCGGTTATTACACGGCATTGAAAGAAGGCTATGACAATGAGAAGAGCGTAGCCGGCTGTGGACTTTGCCAGACAAAGGTGCCCTGCGAATACCGAATCCCGGCGAAAATAGAAAAGATACGGAAGAAGCAGGCAGAGTAGTGCCCGATTGATACCTTTTGCCCAAAAGCCCCTATAGCTCAGTTTCCAGAAGGGTTGTCGTATCCTGAACACCCTGAATGCCGCGGACTTCACCAACGACTATCTTGGTCAGTTCAAAAAGGCTCTTGGCTTCAGCGATAGCGATGGCGTCCCACTGACCGAAGACGAGATTGATACCCGTGACTCCTTGAGTGGCTCTAATCTGGGTTAGAGCATCTGATTCCAACCCCGGCACCAGCTTGATGAGAAGATAACCTTTCACCATATAGAAGTATTATATTCCTTCCTGGTCTTATTGACAAGTCTAACCCCATCCCCTTTATCCCCTTCAGGGAGAACCCCTCTGGGTGAACTCGGGCTGAACCCTTCAGGGTGAACCCTTCCCCTTGTCAAGGGGAAGGGGAAGAAAATTTTAGAGAGGGGCTTTGCCCCTCTCTTACCTACACTCCCCTATTCTCGGCGATAGATTGAAAGCTAGGTGGCGCTGAGAATAGAAATAAAACCAAAAGAAAATAACATATAACCAAATCTATGTTCAGACCTCAATTCTCAAAAACACATTTCTAAAAAGCTTCCCATTATGAGCATAAGCTTCAGGCCAATATTTAGGGTATTTCACTTTAATGCCATCACTGCCTAATTCATATGCGAAAACCTCTGACTCAACACTGTGAAGAGCAGTCATTTTAATTTTTGCTATAGCTTGCAGTTTTTCTCTTTCAGTTGGCACTTTTGGGTTTAAGTGATGGTAATCATTCCGCCCTTTCCATATTTCTTTGAAGTATTTATAGCAATCAGATGTTACTTTCTTTCTACGGCGTAGAGCAAGGGTATTCTTCTCAAAATCGTTAGTGGCATTCCACCCGCTTCTTTCACATAAAAAACGAGCTAATGCTTCGGCTACAGCTTGGCAAAGGGCTATACAGGCGAAGAAATGACCATCGCGGTAGAGACGTATACACTCGTCAGAGATTAGTCCAAAAGGCTGCTCATTAGGCCTAATCTCAGTAAAATTAAGTTCTAGATAACGTGTTACTCGCTCGCTTATTGTGCGAAGACAATCGGCTCTTAGCGTATCTTCTAAGTCACGGCGTCTAATCATCTTGCGTATTTTTTCCTCGTCCATCTTAGCCATAGTGTACAACTCCTTAATAAACGGTTAACCCTTACCTCTCCCCCCACACTCCATCCCCTCTAACTTTGACTAGTTTTACTGGTAAAATCTTATTGGTTAAATCATCGTCACTTCTGGTATTGACCTTGATATAGTTATCGGTGTAGCCGGACCATAGCCCGCCAGATTGCTGCTCCCAGAGTACCGGCATAATCTTACCTAAAAATTTCTGCCTGAAGTTTCGGGCGCTTTCTCTGGCTAGAGCCAGCATCTTCCGGCTCCGCTGCTTTTTGACCTGAGCGCTGATTTGGTAGGGAAGTCGGGATGCCTGAGTTCCCTGACGTGGCGAGTAGGCAAATACGTGAATACGGGCAAATTCCAGCTGCCGACAAAGCTCGTGGCTTTCTTCAAACTCCTCCTCAGTCTCACCGGGAAAGCCGGTAATTATATCGGTGGTGATGGCGGCATCGGGCAGAAGCCTCCGGATTAAAGATACCGCCTCCTGATAGCTGCCAGCCGAGTATTGCCGCCTCATCCGCCTGAGCACAGTGTCACTGCCACTCTGTAGAGAGAGGTGGAAATGGGGGCACAGCCTCCGGTTGCGCCACAGCCCGACGAGTTCCGGGGAGATTTCCCGGGGCTGGAGAGAAGAAAGCCGCAATCTGGCTACATCGGTTTCGGCCAGGATATTCTCCAGCAGCCTCTTCAGGTCAACTCCGTCAGAGTGATAGGAACCAACCTCGGTCCCGGTTAGGACCACTTCTTTAACACCATCAGCTACCCGCTGTCTCACCTCAGCTACAACCCGGTCTGCGGGCAGGCTTTTCTCTCTTCCCCGTACCAGAGGCACGATGCAGTATGAGCAGAAGCTGTTACAGCCGTCCTGAATCTTGATGAAGGAGCGGGTGCGGAAGACAGGCTTATGACTGGCAGAGTCGTCTCCTTTGATGTAAGTCGTCCTATTCAGGTACTCTTCCAGCAGGGGCAGTAAACGGGTCTTCTCATTGTTGCCCGCCACCAGGTTAACTCCGTCAATCTGTGCCAGCTCCCGGGGCAGTCGCTGAGCATAGCAGCCGGTAACCGCCAGCAGGGCTTCAGGATTCCGGCGATGAGCCTGACTGAGCAGGTGGCGCGATTTGGCGTCGGCGGTGTGAGTCACAGTACAGGTGTTCAGTATGTAAATGTCAGCCTCATCTACCGATGAGACCAGCCTGTGTCCCGCTTCGGTGAACTGTCTGGCTAAGGACTCCGTTTCAGCTTGATTCAGTTTGCAACCCAGGGTTTCTAAGGCGATTTTCATATTGACTACTTAACGGCAAATATATTATACTAGCCCTAATCTAAAGCTGGCAAACTGAGGGGGTAACTTGGTAAATAGCCTCGATAACAGGGTAGTGGTCTCCGGGATAGGTTGTTTTTCTCCTCTTGGGCTGGATATTGTCACTACCTGGGAAAATCTTATTGCCGGCAAGTCCGGTATTGACTATATAACCCTCTTCGATGCTGAGAAGTTTGATACCAGGTTCGCCGGTGAGGTAAAAGGCTTTGAGCCTACCAACTACCTTGACCGTAAGGAAGCTCGCCGGATGGACCGCTTTGCTCAGCTATCAGTTGCCGCCAGCAAGCAGGCGGTAGAACAAGCTGGAATTCAAATCAACTCGGCCAACCAGGGTCAAATCGGCATCATAATTGGCAGCGGTATCGGCGGTTTAACCACTTTATATGAGCAAACCAAGATACTGGTTGAAAATGGTCCCGGGGAGGTAAGCCCCTTCCTGGTGCCGATGATGATAGCTGATATGGCGGCGGCTCAGGTATCCATTACCCTGGGAGTGAAGGGAGTAAACCTCTGTACCACATCGGCCTGCTCCAGCAGCTCTGATGCTATGGGTGTGGCTTACGAGCTTATCAAACGGGGAGATGCCCTGGTAGCGATAACCGGCGGTGCCGAGGCAATTATTAATCCGCTGGGTATCAGTGCCTTCAATGCCTTGAGGGCACTTTCCACCAGGAACGAGGCTCCGCAGCAGGCTTCCCGCCCCTTTGATGCCGGGCATGACGGTTTTGTCATCGGCGAGGGGGCCTGTGCTCTCATTTTTGAAAGCCTGACTCATGCTCAACAGCGGGGGGCTAACATTCTGGCTGAGGTTATCGCCTATGGTGCCAGCGGCGACGCCTTTCACATCACCCGCCCTGATGATGATGGTGATGGTGCGGCTAGAGCTATACAGCTTGCCCTGAATAAAGCGGGATTAGCTCCGGATGATATTGATTATATTAATGCCCACGGCACCTCCACTCCACTTAATGACCGGATGGAGACCAGGGCGATAAAGACCGTATTTGGTGAGCAGGCTTATCGTATTCCGGTAAGTTCCACCAAATCAATGACCGGGCATCTCATTGGTGCTTCCGGCTCCTTGGAAGCCGCAGTATGTATCATGGCTATCAAGCACGGCATAATACCACCGACAATAAATCTTTGCCAACCTGCCCCCGAGTGTGACCTGGATTATGTCCCTGGTAAAGCCCGCCGGGCTGAAGTTAATGTGGCTCTATCTAACTCCTTCGGCTTTGGCGGTCACAACTCGGTTTTGATTTTCCGGAAATATAGTGAGGACTAGGCTTGAGCCATAGCCGCTGGAACCTGCTGCCGGCTGTTCCCGATAAGCATTTGAGCGGTGCTCCAGGTTTCTCACGGCTGATAGCCCAGCTTCTATACAATCGAGGTCTCACCGAGCCATCCCAGGTGGAATCCTTCATTGCCGCTGATGACAGCCTGGCCGCTGACCCGAATTTGCTGCCAGGTATGCATCAGGCGGTCGCCCGGCTTTACCGGGCTTTGCTTTCCCAGGAAAACATTGCTATCTACGGTGACTATGATGCTGATGGCGTTACCGCTACCGCCCTGTTAGTTCAGGGGTTAACTTTGCTGAACGGTAAAGCTATACCCTACATACCTCACCGCCTGACCGAAGGCTATGGTCTTAAAACGGCGGCGTTAGAGAATTTATACCGGCAGGGTATCAGCCTGGTAGTAACCGTTGATTGCGGGATTACCGCTGTGTCTCAGGTGAAAAGAGCAAAAAGGTTGGGGCTTGACATAATTATTACCGACCACCACACTCCCCCGGCTGAAATCCCGCCGGCAAGTGCAGTAATCAATCCCAAGCTGCCTGACTCAAAATATCCCTATACGGAGCTGGCGGGTGTCGGGGTAGCCTTTAAGCTTCTTCAGGCTCTGTTTTGCGGGCTTGGTAGAGAGCGGGAGCTAAATGAGCTTCTGGACCTGGTAGCCCTGGGCACTGTGGCTGATATGGTGCCTTTGCTGGGTGAAAACCGGTACCTGACCAGGCTGGGACTAGCCCAGCTGACCAATTTTCCCCGCCCCGGCATCAGGGAAATTGTAAGCCAGTCGGGGATGAGTACTACCAGCTTTGACAGTGAGAGTATTTCCTGGGTCATTGCCCCGCGCCTGAATGCAGCTGGCAGGCTGGAACACGCTATGGGCAGTTATAAGCTGCTGATGACTGACTCACTGGAAGAAGCTCGGGCTCTGGCCAGATGGCTGGAGCAAAAAAACGGGGAACGGCAGCGATTAACCGCCAGGACTTTAGCTAAAGCCAGGGAGCAGGCAGCGGCTCAGGGGGATTTGCCCCTCTTGATGGTCAGCGATAGTGATTACCCTGCGGGCATTATGGGGCTGGTAGCCGGCAGACTGGCGGAGGAGTATTATCGCCCGGTACTTGTCATCAGAAGTGGAGAGCGGTTGAGCGGCGGCAGCTGTCGCAGCATTCCCGAATTTGATATTATTCACGCCCTGAATCAGTGCCGCCATCTGCTAACCTACCTTGGCGGACATTCCCAGGCAGCCGGCTTTGGTTTGCTGACCAGAAACTTGCCACGACTGCAGCAGGAGCTTGTCCACCTGGCGGCCATACAACTGGAAGGCGTTGACCTTCGTCCCAGGGTAGACATTGATGCTGAGGTCACCCTTTCCGATATGGCGGGAGATACTTTCGCCGAAATTCAAAAACTTGCCCCCTTTGGGCAGGGTAACCCGCTGCCCACCTTTCTCAGCCGCCGGGTGGAGATTATTGACTGCCGTACTATGGGTAATGGTGGTGACCACTTGAGGCTGAGGTTGAGGCAGGATGGCACTGTGTGGGACGGCGTAGGCTTCGGCCTGGGTAACTATCTGAATGAAATGGCGTCTCCCCTTGATATTGTCTATAGCCTGGAGCTAGACCGCTGGAACGGACAGGAAAAACTCAGGCTCAATATCCTTGACTTTGCTCCGGCCGGGGCTGGTTCAGATTAATGGCGCCATCATAGTGGTGCTGTAAAAAGAACGGGTTGTTTTTATAAAAATAAATGCTTATAATTGCCAGTGATTGTGTTCCTATTTGTCGTTGCGAGGAACGTTAATGACGAAGCAATCTATATGAATAATTTATAGAGATTGCCACGTCCTTCTGAGAAGGACTCGCAATGACAGAATAGTTAGGAGATAAGTTAATGGAAATAGCAACGCTGTGGGTGGCTCTGGGGCTCGGTCTGCTTTTGGGACTTCGCCATGCCCTGGATGCTGACCACATGGTGGCGGTAACAACAATTGTGAGCGAATACAGGAATTCCCTTAAGGGTATCTGGATTGGTATCTCCTGGGGGCTGGGGCATACCACCACCCTTTTGCTGGTTGGCCTGACGTTTCTGCTCTTTAAGCTGGCTCTACCACAGCGGTTAGCCCTGGGCTTCGAGCTGGCGGTGGGTTTTCTGCTGATTGCCCTGGGTATCCAGGTGCTCTGGGGTATTAGAAAAAAGAGGCTGCACTGGCATGCTCATGCTCATTCACAGGAAGCTCATCACCACCTGCACGCTCACCAGGAAGGAGCTAGCGAGGGACAACGGCGCCGTTTTACCTGGAGCAGTATCGCTTATTTTCTGGTGGCGGGAATCTCTCCCGGTGAGCATCATCCGGGGGGGACTTTTGCTGAAGGGCTCCGTCCTTTCTTTCGTTTGAAGTCTTACCTGGTAGGAATTGTCCACGGTTTAGCAGGCAGTGCTGCCCTGATGCTTCTGGTATTGGCTAGTATCGAGACTACCTGGGCAGGAGTCTTATACATTTTGGTCTTCGGAGTGGGGTCAATAGCGGCCATGGGCGTTATTACCTTGCTGATGAGTACCCCTTTCGTAATCTCGGCTCGTTTTACTCTCTTGAACTACCTGGTGCACGGTGCGGCTGGAATTGCCAGCCTGTCACTGGGCAGTTTCCTGATATATGAGATAGTTTTTGTCGAGGGCTTTTTTAGTCTTTGAACCTTCTTTAAGACAGGACAACAGATGATACGCATTGGATTGAATCCGATTCTCTTTCAGTTTGGGCCCTTTTCCTTAGCCTGGCACGGTCTATTTATTGCCGTCGGAATGGTGGTAGCGGTCTGGCTTTCGGCTCGTCTGGCGGCTAAGGCAGGACTTTCGGTAGAGACCATTTACTCTCTGGCTCTCTGGGGAATCCCCGGAGGTATCATCGGTGCTCGATTGGTGCATGTGATTGACTACTGGGACTTTTACCTGGCTCATCCTGGCTCTATCTTAGCACTCTGGGGAGGTGGACTGGCTGTGTGGGGAGGTATCCTCGGGGGGGCAGTCACCGGGGTAATGTATCTCTGGATAAAGGGTATTCCTTCGGGAGTTTATGCTGATGTAATTGCCCCGGGGCTTATCCTGGCTCAGGCGATAGGGAGGATTGGCGATGTAATTAACGGCGAGCATATCAGCAGCGCTACCACTCTACCCTGGGGCGTGGTATATACTCATCCCGGCAGTCCCAGTTATGGTCTGCCGCCTACGCACCCGGCGGTAGCTTACGAGTTGCTTATGAACCTTGTTATTTTCGGCTTACTCTTGAAGTTACGGGGGCGTATTCAGCCCGGTGGCTCGCTTTTCCTGCTCTATCTTATTCTTTATTCTACAGGTCGTTTCTTTCTCAACTTCCTGCGTATGGACAGCAATACCCTTTTCCTGTCTCTCGCTCAGCCGCAATGGATCAGCCTGCTGGTCCTGGTGGTGGCAGTGCCTCTCTTTGTCTTCCGGAAGCTTTCTCACCGGTCGGTGGGAACAGAAGCTAATAGCTAGGCAGATTATTTTACCCTATTATTTCTCTTGGTGGGCCTTCTATCTTGAGGATACTTCCCTTAGTCACCCTGATTTTTGTTCCTGATTCAACGATGATAACAACGCTGCCTTCGTCAATCTGGTCAACTTTTCCGTACATTCCACCGGCAGTGATTACAATATCGCCCTTCGCCAGGTCGAGCACTAATCTGTCGTGCTGCTGCTCACGGTGGCGAATGGGTCTAATCATTAGGAAGTACCATACAATGATAAGAAAGCCAACAAACAGAACTATGGGAATCCAGGTCATTTTATTCTCCCTTTTTAATTGTTACTCTTTAATTCAACCTTACCCTGTAATGACCAGGGGCTTGTTTTCTCGATTTTGACATTCACCAGTTGACCCAGGTAGTCGCCATTATCGCTGAAGAAGACCAGTTTATCACTTTTGGTGCGGCCATGCCATTTGCCCTGCTTTCTTGCCTCTACCAGCACTTCAAGTGTTGTGCCCAGCAGCCGGGCGTTAATTTCAGTGCTAATTTCTTCCTGGAGATGCTCGAGGGTATTCAGCCGCTTTCTTTTCTCCTCAGCCGTAACATTATCTTCAAGCTCTCTGGCGGCAACGGTTCCTTTTCTTGGAGAATAGGCGGCTATATGGACAGTGTCAAATCTTAATTCAGAAAGCAGGTCAGCCGTCCTGTGGAACTGTTCTTCAGTTTCTGAAGGGAAGCCAACGATGACATCGGTGCTGAGAGCTACCCCTGGTATTTTATGGCGTATCTCGGTTACAAGCCGTCGGTAATTCTCCACGGTGTAATCGCGTCTCATTGCTTTCAGTATATCATTATCTCCTGACTGGACGGGAAGGCTTATCTGCTCACAGACCTTATCCAGGCTGGCTATCGCTTCAATAAGCCTGGTACTCATTTTCCGGGGATGGCTGGTTAAAAAGCGCAGGCGACCCAGTCCATCTATACTGTTTAGCTCACCAAGCAGGTCAGCCAGGTCCGGTTTGCCGGGTAAGTCATGCCCGTAGGAATCCACAATTTGTCCCAGTAAAGTGACCTCTCTGGTGCCGCGGCGCACCAGTTCCCTGACCTCGCAGGCTATTTCCGCTATCGGCCGGCTCCTCTCTCTACCGCGTCGGTAGGGAACAATGCAGTAGGAGCAAAAGTTATCACAGCCCTGAATAATGGGAATATAGGCAGCTGGTGGGGAGTGGTGGGGTAATAGCTGACCCGGTTCGGTTTTATCCTGCCAGGGGGGAAGCTCACCGGGCTTAAAAAAGTGGTCAACAAAGGAGTAGCTTTTTTTAAGCCGGTCAATATTTGAGTCTACCAGACAGCCGGTTAAAGCGATGGTCAGATTGGGGCGCCGCCTTTTCAGTGATTTAAGGGAGCTGAGCTTGTTAATGACCCGGTTTTCGGCGCTCTGCCTGACCACACAGCTATTGAGCACAAGTAAATCAGCCTCCTCGGCGGTGGAGGCAGCCTGGTAGCCCTGCTGCTCAAAGAGGCTGCCCAGCCGTTCTGATTCCGCCTTATTCATCTGACAGCCGATTGTCCAGAGATAATATTGAAGCATGGTCCTCTACTCTTGCCTTATTGTTGGAAAATATTCTCTATCGTGAGGGGCTGCTTTCTGGCGGAGGGGGAGGGATTCGAACCCTCGACCCCAGTTACCTGGGGTAAGCACTTAGCAGGCGCCCGCACTAGACCACTATGCGACCCCTCCGTGTTTCCAGAGCTAATTATATTTAATTATGCCTCTTTTTACAACCCCTCCCCCTGTCCCCTTCCCCTGATAAGGGAAGGGGGAAATATAAAAAAAGAGAAGGGCGAAACCTCTCTCAAACACCCCTAAGATTAGGAAATATCAGGGATGTTTAAGAAAGGTGGAACCCTTCTTTCCAAAACCTCTTCCCCCTCTCCTTTCTAAGGGTCTGTATCAAAAGTGGTTTTTGCCTGTCACCCTGAGCATATTCGCTCCGTTCACTCTGACGATAATCGGAACGAGTTCACTCTGACCTCGGTCTGAACTCGGTCTGAAGACGATAACCTGCTCCGAGCTTGTCGAGGCAAGTCGGAACGAGCTCAGTGTAAACTCAGCGAAGGGTCTAAGTGTGGCGGGGACTAGCGATTCACCACCAGCCCCACGCCCAGATTCTTCGTCGCTTCGCTCCTTAGAATGACATTTGATACAAGACCCTCTTTTAAGGAGAGGGGTTCATCCTGAAGGGTTCAGCCCGAGTTCACCCCGAGGGGTTCACCCTGAAGGGGATAAAGGGGGTGAGGTTAATAACCATTCTTCTAAGATGTGTGATAATATTTAGACTGGTTACTTGACTTCTGAGTTGATTCAATATGGCTAAAGATAGCTTATCAGCGGATACCATTAAGAGGGGTCTGGAGACCCGCTTTATCGGGCAGAGGGTTCTTTACCATCCCAGTGTGACTTCCACGATGGAGATTGCCCGGCGAGAGGCCCGGCAGGGTGCTGCTGAAGGAACGCTTGTCGTTGCCGGTGAGCAGACGGTGGGGAGGGGACGGTCAAAGCATGTCTGGCTGACACCTGAGGGGAACATTGCTCTGTCTTTAATTCTTCACCCCGGATTGTCCTGCCTGCCTTCTCTTATCATGCTGGCTTCGCTTGCAGTAGCCCGCAGCATAGAAAGAGTCACCGGTTTATCGCCGCAGGTTAAGTGGCCCAATGATATTCTTATTAACGGTAAGAAGGTGTGCGGTATTTTAATTGAAAGTGATGTGCAGGGTAGCACGGTGAACTACACTATTATTGGTATCGGCATAAATGTTAATCTGAAGCCAGCCGATTTCGCCGAGATTCGGGAGATTGCCACCAGTCTTTCTTATGAGTTGGGACAGGAGGTATCATATCTTAGTATGTTGCGTTGCCTTTTAACCGAGCTGGAGAGCTTATACTTGCTCCTGCTCTCCGGCGGGTCTCTTTATGAAGAGTGGCGGGCTAAACTGGTGACACTGGGTAAGAAAGTCCGGGTGATATCAGGCGACACTGTTCAGGAAGGGATAGCTGAAGAGGTGACCCGGGACGGCGGTCTGTTACTGCGCCGCCCGGATGGCGAGTTTACCCGGATAGTTGCCGGGGAGACCAGCTCTATAGATTAAAAATGGTGCTTCAAAGAAGATACATCCTTGAAGCACCATTCGGTAACAACTTTGGGCCTGTTTAAGTTATTGTCTATCCCCCTCGCTGGATGAAGAGGAGGAAGATGCTTTCTTCATAAAGGCACTGATGATGTCAATTGGTATCGGGAAGATGACAATGCTGTTTTTCTCACCGGCTACCTGTAGCATTGTTTGCAGATAGCGGAGTTGCAGTGCCGTGCTCGTGCTCTCTTTACCGATAACAGCCCCGGCCTCAGCCAGTCTCTCTGATGCCTGGAACTCACCATCGGCATGGATAATCTTGGCTCGTCTATCTCTTTCCGCCTCAGCCTGAGCCGCCATCATCCGCTTCATCTGTTCCGCCAGTTCCACCTCTTTAATCTCCACCATGCTGACTTTGACTCCCCACGGGTCGGTGTTCTCGTCAATTATCGAGGTTAATTTCTCGTTAAGCTTCTCCCTTTCGCTTAGCAGTTCATCAAGCTCGTGTTGTCCCAGCACATTTCGTAAGGTCGTTTGTCCTATCTGGGATGTTGCCCTGATGTGGTCAAGAACCTTAACCACAGCGTCCTGGGGGTTGATTACCCTGAAGTAGATAACGGCATTGACCCTGACGGTAACATTATCCTTGGTGATTACCTCCTGTGAGGGGACATCCATAGTTACCACCCGCAGGTCGACCTTCACCATGCGGTCAACGAAGGGAATAATGAGGAAGAGACCCGGTCCTCTCTGCCCTACAAGCCGTCCCAGGCGGAAAAGGACTCCCCGCTCATATTCGGGGACAATCTTGACTGACATCGGCAGGACTATAACCAGCAATAAAACAATGAGACCAAGGATAATTGGTGACATTTGAACTACCTCCTTATTTTTCTTCCTTCTTCCGGACGTATAATTTCAAGCTATCCACTTTAGTTATTATTACTTCCTCCCCTGCTTTCACCGGGCCGGATTCCGAGATTGCTGCCCACCGTTCCCCATCAACAAAGACGGTTCCCTGGGGTTCTAAGTTTACCTTGACCACGGCAGTTCTGTCAATCAGTTCTTCCATGCCCGCGGCTATCTTGAAGCGGTGTGCCCGGATGCCCCAGATAATGGTTACCACGGACATGACGACAAACCCGATTAACAATACGGAAATCAACCACGGGTCTAACATAAAATCCCAGTTAATTATGGGCATTTGTTTATTTACCCCCCTGTTTCTTGGTTACATATAGTTTTAAGTTATCCATTCTGGTTATAATCACTTCTTCCTTGGGTTCCACCCGGCCTGATTCTGATATCGCCTTCCAGCGCTCACCCCTGAATAATACCATACCCTCCGGTGCCAGGGCTACCTCAACTCTAGCCGGCTTGCCAATCAGTTCTTCCCAGCCGGTGGTTGATTGAGAATGCTGGGCTTTGATTACTCGCTGAATGATAAAGGCAAAGACGGCGGTAATGAAAATGGCGCTGCCGGCAATCAACCACGGATTTATCTGAAACAATGGAATCCTACCGGGAAATAAGAGCAGAGAGCCCAGAACAAGCGAGGCGATTCCTCCGGCAGTGAGTATGCCGAAAGTACTGGTGAACATTTCAGCGATAAAGAGGGCGAAAGCAAGCACGATAAGCAAAATCCCTCCCAGGTTGGCATCAAGAACACCTAACGAATAGAAAGCTATTAGCAGGCTAATGACGCCGATGATGCCGGGGAAGAACATCCCCGGGTTATATAACTCAGCAATTATACCTATGGTGCCTATGCTGAGCAGAATGTAGGCAATATTGGGGTCGCTAATAGCATGCAGAAAGCGTTCAATGGTGCTCATTTCATTTCTGGTTAATTCGTAGTCCGAAGTGTCAAGGGTGACCTCGGCGCCGCTGGCTAACTTAACCTTCCGGCCATTGATTTCAGAAATAAGGCTTTGTAAGTTATCAGCCCGCAGGTCAATAAGATTCAGATTGAGGGCGTCAATATCGGTGAAGGATTTACTTTCAGTAACAGCGAGCTGGGCTTCTTCCAAATTGCGCCCGCGCTCTTCAGCAATGGTCTTCATCCACTTGGCTGAGAACTCGGTTATCTTTTTCATCTGGTCTTCCGGTATCTCCTGACCTCCGCCGGATACCGGGTGAGCAGCACCGATAGTTGTGCCCGGCGTCATGGCAGCGATATGGCCGGAGAAAGTAATGAAGGTTCCGGCCGAAGCCGCCCAGGCGGCTTTTGGCGAGACATAAACAATCACGGGTACATCGGCATTCATAATCTTCTGGACAATTTGCTCTGTCGAACCCAACAGTCCGCCAGGAGTATTCAGCTCGATTATAACAGCAGCGGCATTCTCGTCTTCAGCCTGGCTTACGCCCCGGTCAATATAATCAGCAATAACTGGAACAATGGTACCATCAACAGTTAAGATATGGATTGACTGGGTAACCGCTCCGGCTGTAGTCTGTAACAAAGCAACAGCCAGTATAGCTATAAAAAAAGCCAGACGTCCGAGTCTGAACTTATTTCCAAACATGCGACCTCTATTAACTTTTGCCAGGCAGTAGTTCCTGGCATCATTCGACCTTAATGAGATGGAACCAATAAAAATATAACATAATCTGGGTTCGCTGGCAAGTTACAAGCCTGTTGTGTCGTGTGTTATTTTGAAATGCTTGAGTGGCAATGATACACTTAAGGTATGGCTAAGCAACTGGCTCGGACATATTATTGTATTCGTAATGATTAGTTTATTCTTTACTTTGATTTTATATTTATTTGTCCCGTACTTCCGCCTTTTATTCTTTTTCTCTGGTAAGCCATTCTATCTGTTAGGCATTTAAGGTTTTTATGTTTTCTAAAATGATATACTACTCTTGTTGGAGTTGTTTAGCAACTATAGTGGAGAAGAAGAACTCAAGCTGGAGATAAGGCGGGGGGATAGAATCAGAAATGGAGGAAGGTCAGTTAGAGGGAAAAGAAGAAACCGACACCTTGCTTTTAAAAGACGGTGAGGAAATATCCTCGGTGGACATTAATATGGCATCTTCCCTGTCATTGGTGTAGTAACCTTTTCGTAGACCTACCCTGGTGAAACCATACCGGGTATAGAGATTCTGGGCGGTAGTATTGGAGGCTCGGACCTCAAGAGTCACGATACGAACCTTTAACTTTCTAGCCAGGTTTATAGCCGAACCAAGTAACATTCCCCCTATTCCCTGGCGGCGGTATGTCTGGCGCACTCCGATAATGGTAATGTGCGCCTCATCAGATATAACCCACAAGCCGATAAACCCGATAATGTAATGTCTTATTGACGGAGATGGCTCATCCGGCGGGAAGTGATTGAGTCCAAAGATACGTCTCAACCGGTAGGTCAGTCCGGTCAGCTTCCTATCTGAGGAGCCAGCCGCGGGCTGCTCAAATTTCTCTCCGTCACAAGCGATAATATAATGGGCTAGCCGATTTTTAAGTTCATGCTGGAAATTAGGTGGCGGCCATTCATTAGGAAAAGCTTCACGGTCAATTTCAGCAACCTGGCTAGCGTCTTCCTTATACATCGGGCGTACAAAGTAAGACAACATTTTTCCCTTCCTGTAGGGGGGTTTTGCTGTCGACTTGAATCTGGCCGACGACGCCCCGAGACAAGTGAAAATACGCTCTTATTCATATCCTATACCCTTCTTCAGTTCTGGTCAATCCCTTTAAGAGTGTTTACCAATGTCATTGCGAGGGTTCGCAAGAACCTGTGGCAATCTATAAGATTTAGTGAGATTGCTTCGCGGAGCCTGTCCTGAGCGCTATGAGATTCTTCGCTACGCTCAGAATGACACGAAGCGAAGGGTTCACCTTGAAGGGTTCAGCCCGAGTTCACCCCGAGGGGTTCTCCCTGAAGGGCTCGCAATAAAACAAGAATCTTTGAAGGTGCTAGTCCAAAGAGTTTTGCCAGGATGGGCGAGATTTAGCTGTTAATTTTGGAATAAATTGAGCCAAAGCTATTGACATTTGAGTAGAGAATGTTTTATCCTGCGTAAGAAAGGAGGGATGCTATGCAGGCTTATTGTGTCAAGTGTCGCACCAAGAGAGAAATGAAAGATGCTAGACCCATAACCATGAAGAACGGAAGGCCGGCGACGCAGGGAGTTTGCCCGAACTGCGGCACCAAAATGTTCCGTATTGGAAAGGCTTAACACTAGATAGAGCGACTATCGCTAGCAGAGGAAAGGGCCGGGTATTGAAAGATACCGGCCCTTTTTCAGTGGAGTAGTTGTTTGATTTCATTTATTGAGCAAGAACTGGTTTGTTAAAGTTGCCAGACACTGCCCAGCTGCTGGTAATCGATAAGTCCGCTCTCGGCGATATTTTCAGTCTCGATTCCAGCCTCAAAGGCTGCAGCCACTGGATTGAGACCACCCAGTTGTACGATACCAAAGCGGTTTAAGTCCACCGGAATCTGGCAAACTGGCTCGCTGATATTGCCCAGGGCGTAAACCCCGCCAATGCCCGCTTCTTTGAGTAAAGCGATTTGCTCTTCGACGGCTTTTCTGGCCGGTGCCGGTATGGTGCGGAAAACGCCCAGTATTTTACCATTCCCGGTCCTGGCTGCTTCACCAACGCTTGTCATTCTGGCCTGGATGAACTGCTCGGAAGGGTCAAGAGATGTGCCGTCATACTTGATTATCGCCACGAAACGCCTTGGCCTGGCATTTTTGACTTCAAGCACACCACCAAAGCGGAACTCGGTAGGGACTCCAGCCTTTAGCAGCACTCCGTTTATAGTGACACTGCAAACGGTGGCGAAACCTGTTTTGCCCTTCGGGACAACTACGGAGCCGAGTTTTTCGTCCTCTTGAGCTACGGCAACCAGGTCACTGACGCAAATTCCAGCCTTGAAGGCGTCCTTCATGGCTGATAATGCCTTTTTGAACTTGTCCTTATCAATTAGTGAGGTATTTATGGATAATTGCCCGCTGAGTTTTTCAGGGTTAAAAGTGGTCTGATAAGCCAGCATCTCCAGCTTCTCCCGAACGAAACCTATCTGCTGTGGTGCCAGCGCTTCCTTAACCTCTTGCCGTCCTGCCGGAGTAATCATCCTGCCATCCCTACCTACCGGCTGAGTATAGCCGCGTTCATCGGCTATCCTCAGGTGATATCTAACGGCTCGCTCGCTTAAAAAAATGCCGTCATCCTCCAGCTGGCGGGCAATGGTAGTTGAGCCGAGAGGCTCTGATGATTCGCTTAAAATTTTGAGAATTAGTATTAGCTTGCTTTCGGCATCCGAGCCGACAAACTGTTCCATAATCGGTTTCTTTACTCCTGGTTTTTGGCGTTATCCCCTTTGAATCTGTTGGTAATGGGCAGCCTTCTATCCCTGCCGAAGGCACGGGGAGTTATCTTAACCCCCGGCGGTGCCTGGCGGCGCTTGTACTCGCTGCCGTCTACCAGGCGGGCTGCCCGCTTGACCACCTGTTCATCAATTCCCATAGCAATAATCTGCTCAACACTTTTATCTTCCTCAACATAGGCGGTTAATACCGGGTCGAGCAGTTCATAGGGAGGTAAAGTATCAATATCTTTTTGCTCCGGCTTCAGTTCCGCCGAGGGGGGTTTATCTATGATTACGGCCGGTATTAGTTCTGACCCGGCAAGTGAATTTCGGCATCTGGCAAGTTGGTAAACCATTGTCTTGGTGACATCCTTAATTACGGCAAAGCCACCAGCCATATCTCCGTATAATGTTGTGTAACCGGTAGCCATCTCGCTTTTGTTACCCGTGGTCAGCACCAGCCAGCCGAACTTGTTTGACAGTGCCATGAGGAGATTACCCCGGATACGTGCCTGAATATTTTCTTCGGTTACATTGGGTTGGGTACCTTTGAAAGGCTCCGCCAGTGTATCCAGATATGCCTGGAATACCTTTTCGATGGGAATGGTCATCAGTTTTATACCCAGATTTGCCGTTAAAAGCTCGGTATCTGACAGGCTGCCTTTGGAAGAATATCTTGAAGGCATAGCTACCCCGATTACATTCGACTTGCCCAGGGCGTCAAGGGCGATGGTTGCCACCAGGGCTGAGTCTACGCCTCCGGAGAGACCTATCAGCACTTTCTGAAAGCCGTTTTTCCGGACATAGTCATGGGTGCCCAAAACCAGAGCCTTGTAGACCTCAGCGGGCAGGCTGTAACTTTCAACCTGCCTGTCGGGCAACAGCGGTTTTTCAGTGGTGAAGGGAGCCTCAGAAATTATTGTTTTTCTGGTTTGTCCCCATTCTTGCTCCCGGCTGCGCGGTAATCTCTTTCTCCACCTGGGGTCATGAAGGCGAGCCCGAAACACGGATTCAACGTCAAGGTCAGTTACTATCAGGTCTTCTTCAAACTGTTTTCCTCTGGCTATCAATTGGCCCTTCTCGTTGGCTATCACGCTGTTGCCATCAAACACCAGCTCATCCTGTCCCCCCACCAGGTTGTTATAAGCAAAAATAGCCACATTGTCGGCAGCACGTGTCGCTATCATTCTTTCTCTGGAGCTTCCTTTGCCAAAGTGGTAGGGGGAAGCACTGATGTTGACGATAACCTCAGCCCCGGAGTAAGCCTGAGCAGTAGCCGGGCCTGACTCGTACCAGATATCTTCGCAGATAGTGACACTAACCGTGACGCCGGCGATGACATAAACAGGATATTCGCTCCCTGCCCGGAAATAGCGGTTCTCATCAAAGACGCCGTAGTTGGGCAGAAATATCTTGTGGTAGACACCAGCAAGTTTGCCATCATGGATTACAGCGGCGGCGTTATAGATATCTTCTCTGGCATCAACGAAGCCAATCATGATGCTGAGTCCTTTTGAAGCCTCAGCTACCTTTTCCAGAGACCGCAGGTTTTCGGTGATAAACTGGGGCTTAAAGAGCAGGTCTTCCGGGGGATAGCCGCAGATGGCAAGCTCGGGAAAAGTAAGCAGGTCTACACCCAGAGACCTGGCTTCGTCACTGGCTTTCAGGATTTTTCGCCTGTTACCGGCAAAGTCGCCCACGGTGGTGTTAATCTGAGCCATACCAAGGCGCAATCGGCGTCCGTCAACCCATGACGGCATCGTTATCGCCCCCTCGTCTCATCATATTGCATTTTTACCTTGCCCCTCAGTAGGTATAGAGTCTCCCGTAAGGTCGGAGCCAGCGGGGGAACAGCTTGATGAACTTGTGTTTTAGTATCTCCTCAGATTCGTAGTTAAAATGGGCTGCGAATTCACCAACAAATTGGTGAAGAACCTGATAGTCGTCTTCTTGAAGCTCCGTAATGCCAACTTCTTTGCCCAGCTGGTAATCTTCAACATTACCTCTCAGATAGATGACGCCGCCGTGCATTCCGGTTCCGATAAATCTGGCTTTGTGAGGCTCGTTTTCTCCGAGATTCAGACCCAGGAGAATCAATACCCCGCCCGCCATATACTCGCCGAGGAAGTCCTGGGCAGTGCCGCCGATGACGAGCACCGGTTTTTTCTCCTGGTACTCCTTCATATGGATGCCAGCCCGGTAGCCGACATCCTCCCGGACATAGATTTTACCACCTCTAGCCGATAGACCAATAATGTCCCCGGCACGCCCATGAATAATTATCTCTCCCTCATTCATCGTGTTGCCGCAGCCGTCCTGGGCATTACCGCGGACAATAATCCTCGGTCCGTTCATAAAGGCTCCCAGGTCGTTGCCCGGGGTACCGAATATCTCAAGTTCTATCGGCTTATTGAGGTCAGTGCCAATATATCTCTGCCCGTAGACATTGTAAAGTTCGACCTTTCGGGTACCATTCAGGGTTGCCTCCCTCAGGC
This sequence comes from Dehalococcoidales bacterium, assembly GCA_030690265.1. Lineage (GTDB taxonomy): Bacteria > Chloroflexota > Dehalococcoidia > Dehalococcoidales > UBA2162 > JAUYHA01. The sequence goes on from JAUYHA010000071.1 coordinate 38,102, forward strand.
TGGCGTTAAGTTCCCGGTAATGAAGGCCGGTGGCATCTATTTTGACTATTGAGTTGTCTTTCTTTGCCATTGCTAACTTCCTGCCATGGGTACTCCCAGAATTTTAAGCTCGGTATCAGTTAAGCCGACACCTCTCAGGTGCAGGCGGTTGCCCCGCAGGCTCTCCAGAGCATTGATGCCCATCCCACCCAGTATATCTTTCAGTTCAAGGCTCCAGCCCCGAAGCAGGTTAGCCAACCGGCGAGCGCCGATGTCCGGGTTGACCCTCTTGGTCAAGCGCAGGTCAGTGGTGGTGATACCCCAGGCACATTTGCCGGTATGACACTGCTGGCAGACGGTGCAGCCCAGGGCGATAAGAGCGGCTGTGCCGATATAGACAGCGTCAGCGCCAAGAGCGATAGCTTTAGCCACATCACCGCTGTTTCTTATCCCTCCCGAAACGACAACGGAAGCCTGGTTGCGGATGCCTTCCTGCCTTAAGCGGCTATCCACCGAGGCGAGGGCCATCTCAATGGGAATGCCAACATTATCGCGAATAATCTTGGGAGCCGCACCGGTAGCCCCTCTGAGTCCGTCGAGGACGATGATATCGGCCCCGCCTCTCACCATACCGCTGGCGATAGCAGCCGAGTTATGGACGGCGGCAATCTTGACAGCTACCGGTTTGGTGTAGTTGGTTGCCTCTTTCAGGGCATAGATAAGCTGAGACAGGTCTTCAATAGAGTAAATATCGTGCTGTGGTGCCGGTGATAGGGCATCAGTGCCCTGGGGAATCATCCGGGTCAGCGATATCTCGGCGCTGACCTTTTCTCCGGGCAGGTGTCCGCCAATTCCAGGCTTAGCTCCCTGACCAATCTTAATCTCAACTATACTGGCTACATCCAGGTATTCAGCATGAACGCCGAAGCGCCCGGACGCTACTTGAACGATGGTGTTTTTGCCATATTTGTATAGACTGGAATGAAGCCCGCCTTCTCCGGTATTCCAGAGGGTGCCCATCTCTGTGGCGGCTCTGGCTAAAGACTCATGCACATTAAGGCTCACGGCTCCGTAAGACATAGCAGCAAACATCACCGGTACTTCCAGTTTTACCTGGGGAGGCAGTTCTGTTTTCAAATTGAAGGAATCTAAATCTATGTCCAGCCGGTCGGGTTTTCGTCCCAGATAGGTGGTAAGCTCCATTGGTTCACGAAGCGGGTCAATGGAGGGATTGGTTACCTGGCTGGCATTAAGTACCAGATGGTCCCAGTAGACGCGCTGGCCCTTATCATTACCCATACCAGTAAGGAGCATCCCGCCGCTTTCCGCCTGTTTTATGATGTCTTCAATAATTTCGGGACGCCAGTTATAGTTTTCCCGGTAGTCCAGCGGCCTTCGGCTGATAGTCAAGGCTCCGGTGGGGCAAAAGAGCACGCAGCGGTGGCAGCCGACACAGTTTTCCTCACAGCTCCTTACCGCGTCATCTTCAGCATCATAGTAATGAGTGTCGAAGGTGCACTGATTGAGACAGACCTGGCAGCGGATGCACCGCTCATCGTCCCGCTGGACTATGAATTTGGATGGTAGATAGGTCTTCATTTTTTCTCCTAGGTTCGTATCGGAATCTCCCGTTTTGCAAGGTATTCTTTTATCTGGCTGATAGAATAAGTCCCGTAATGGAAGATGCTGGCGGCAAGCACCGCATCCGCCTTGCCCGAGACCAGGGCTTGATAGAGGTCTTCCGGGTTGCCGGCGCCGCCGCTGGCAACTACGGGCACGCTAACGCTCTCAGAGATGGCTCTCAGCAGTTCCAGGTCGTAGCCTGCTTGAGTGCCATCGGCGTCGATGCTGTTTACCACGATTTCACCGGCGCCCAGGGCAACAGCCTTTTTCGCCCACTCGATGGCATCCAGCCCGGCAGGGCGGCCGCCGTTAGCTCCGGTGTGGGTGAATACCTCCCATCGTGGAGGGCTTGAGCCGGGAACCCGTTTGGCATCCATGCCCAGGACAATACACTGGCTGCCGAACCGCCGGGCGCCTTCCGTAATGAGGTCCGGGTTCTGGACGGCAGCGGTGTTGATGGAGACCTTATCAGCACCGGATTCCAGCATGAGGCGCATATCCTCCACGCTGCGGAGACCGCCACCGACGGTAAGGGGAATAAATACCTGGCTGGCGGTGCGTTTCATTACCTCCAGCATGATGGGGCGCTCATCGCTGGAAGCCGTGATGTCATAGAAGACCAGCTCGTCAGCGCCTTCTTCGTTATAGAAGGCAGCCAGCTCCACCGGGTCACCAGCGTCACGGTGGTCCTGAAACTTGACCCCTTTGACCACCCGCCCGTTCTTCACATCCAGGCAGGGAACTATTCTCTTGGTCAGCATTTCATACTGCCTCCCCCGCCGTTACTTTTTCTTTCCTGGCTTTCTGCTTCCGGGCTGGCGTTTTCAGCCTGGCGACAACCGGTTCTCCGCCCATAGGAATCCAGACTTTATCCAGTTCAGGAGATATCAGGCGGATAGCCGATTCCTCCGAGGAGAGATAGAGCATATCACCTTTTTCTCCTACGGTTAGCGGGCGCAGCCTGATGCGGTCGTTCAAGCCTATCATTTCACCGTGGTGGGCGATTATTACTGCAAAGGGCCCGTTTAAGAGCAAGCTACCGTATACCTGGCGCAAAGCTCTCATCAGGTCCTGCTCTCCTGACGGCATACGTTCAATTTCGCTCCAGAAGGGTGGTGCCAGTATTTTGGCTGTTATTTCCAGGGGCATATTGTGCTTGCGCATGAGCAGGTCAATTGCGTAAGCCACTACTTCGGTGTCCGTCTGCATGGTGCAGGAATAGCCGAACTGCTCCAGATAGCGGCGGTTAATTCCATAGGAAGAAATCTCGCCGTTGTGAACAACGGTCCAGTCCAGAATACAGAAGGGGTGAGCCCCACCCCACCAGCCTGGGGTGTTGGTGGGAAAACGTCCGTGGGATGTCCATAAATAACCCTCATACTCTTCCAGTCCGAAGTAGTCGGCTATCTCCTCCGGGTAGCCTACTCCCTTGAATACCGCCATATTCTTGCCGCTGGAAAAAACAAAACTGTCGCTCAACCTGGTGTTTATTTCCATCACTCTGTCCACGACATAATCATCTTCAGATTGTTTTTTGAGATGGTGCTGACCTATCTTAAGAAAGTAGCGCCATACCGCCGGAGGGTTGGTGATTTTTGGTGTTGGTCTGGTCGGCACTTCCTCCTGGTAGACCGGCTTGAAATGCTGCTGGAGAAATGCCTCCGTTTCCTGCTTTCCTTTCTGGCTCAGGTACATAATATGGAGGGCATAGCAGTCGGCGTACTCAGGGTATAAGCCGTAGACAGCGAATCCGCCGCCCAGCCCGTTGCCCCGGTCGTGCATATTGGCAATAGCCCTGATGACACCTTCTCCGGAAAACCTCCTGCCCGAGGTATCCATGGCGCCGAAGATAGAGCAGGCGTCAATTACCTTGCTTTCTTGATAAGGGTTATTAACTTGCCAGAGGTCTTTCACTTCAGTTCTTCCTGGAATACGGAATGCTATTCGCCGACGAGTATCTCTTCAGCCTGTTCAACAGCGGTCACCGGAGAGCCTGCTGTTGAAGGCAGCCACGCCAGGCGCTGCCGCCAGATTTCTTCAGGGAGAGAAGACAGGCCAAAATCGTCAGCAACCAGTACCTGCTTAAAAGTCCCGACATTTATTCTATCTTTCATCAGGTTGTAAATAATGCCTGACTTCTCAATATCACCACTGAAGACCATGCCCACAATCAGTCCATCCTTCAAGACTATTTTCCGGTAGATGGAGTCGTCCCTGGAGCTGATTACTTCGTATCTATCATCGGGCGGGGCTACTATGCCTGCCGAGACGATATTGGTGCCAAAGTATTTTATTGAGTTCATTGCTGTGCCCCCGGGATATTCTGCCAGAATACCGGCCATGTTCAAGCCGGCAACCCTGCCTCCCGAGTAAGCGTTAGGCCAGATAGGGGTGAGGCGGTTCTCTCCGTAAACGAAATCGTAAGCCTCGGCTACGTCGCCGCAGGCATAAACATCGGGTCGGGAGGTAGCCATATGGCGGTCAACAACTATGCCCCGGTTTACCTTTATTTCGGTGCCGGTGACAAGCTCGGTGCGCGGCCGGACACCGATGGCTATAATTACCATTTCGCAGGGCAGCGTCTGGCCGTCATCGAGGCTGACGCCGGTGGCTTCACCGGGCAGGTAGCTGGTAATTTTCTCCACAGTATGTCCTGTTATAACTTCAACCCCGGCTTTCTTCAGGATTTTCTCTTTCAAGGCTGAGGCTTCTTCATCAAGGATAACATTTAGGACACGGTCCTTCATCTCAATGATGGTGGTCTCGACATCCCGTTTCACCAGTGCTTCCGCAACGCTTACCCCGATGAGCCCGCCGCCGATGACTACAGTTCTTACCTTTCTGCGGTGCTCAGCCAGGAACTGGTCAATTGCCCTGGCGTCATCAAGTCTGGTAAAGGTAAAGACTCCCTGCAGTTCAATACCCGCCATTGGGGGGAGAATAGGCGAACCGCCGGTAGCCAGCAGCAGTTTCTCCCAGCCAAGTGTCTGACCATTTTCCAGCTCAACGGTATGTTTGGGGAAATCGAGCTTTACCACTTTCTTACCGAGAATCGTCTGGATGTGGTTCTTTTCGTAGAAATCAGGGGGACGGAAGAGCATCTTTTTCAGGGGACGCCTCTCGGACAGGTGCTCGGCGATAAGGGGTCGTGAATAGACGGGGTAAGGCTCATCGGAAATAATGCTGATTGCGCCGGTCTTATCCAGCGTACGGATAGCTTCAGCCGCCCCGATACCACCGGCCGAGTTGCCGATAATCAAATACTTTATTTTCTCTATTTTTGCCATCTCTTACCGCCTGATTTACTTATCTTCCCGTTACTTCCGCTCCCAGAGCAATTTTAATGAAATTATCGTACATCTTGAGACCGAGTTCTCCGCTCTTCTCCGGGTGAAACTGGGTGGCTATCAGGTTCCCCCGGGCAATGACACTGGCCATTGAGATACCGTATTCAGTCTCACCGATGACGAACGATTTGTCCTCCGGTTCGGCGTAGTAGCTGTGGACAAAGTAAAAGTTCGCTTCATTGGCTATGCCGTCAAAAATAGGGTGGGATTTGGTCTGTTTTACCTGGTTCCAGCCCATGTGGGGAATCTTCAAGCCCTGAGGAAGCCGGCGAACCCTTCCGGGGATGATATCCAGACACTCATGCCGGCCGCCTTCCTCGGTTGCCGTGAACAAAACCTGCAACCCGATACAGACACCGAAAAAGGGCCGGCCTTCGGCAATAAGATGCCGTATCGGGTTGACCAGTCCCAGTTTCTTCAGGCTGGCTACGGTATCAGCCGCCGCCCCGACTCCGGGCAGAATAACAACCCGGGCAGACAGCACCTCATCCGGGCTGCTGGTTACCTCTGGCTGGTAGCCCAGTTTATTGATGGCGTTAGCTACACTGCGGAGGTTGCCACTGCCGTAATCAATGATAGTAATTTTCATATCATTCCCTCGAACCGGGCCCACAGCTAATTCCCCCTTACCGAAAGCTGCTCATCCGCTTCTAAATATACCAGCGCTTCGTTAGGACAGTAGGTAACACAGGCCGGGATTTCTCTTCCCTGGCAGAGGTCACACTTTGTCACCCTCTTTTCCTGCCGGTTCTGCCTGATGGCACCGAAGGGACAAACTAACAGGCAGGTCCAGCAGCCAATACACTTCTCCTCGTCTAGCTGAACTGACGAGCTTTCCGTGTCACGGGTGAGAGCACCCGTCAGGCAGGCCTGAACACAGGGAGCATCTTCGCACTGCTGGCAGCGGATGGAAAGAGACAGCGGGTTTTTCTCCTCTACCCGACATCTTGGTGAAGGAAGGGGTAAATCCTTTTTGAAAGCTCTGAGCGGGTCCTTTGGCGATGCCTGTTGCAGCTGGCAGTACACCTCGCAGAAGTGACAGCCGATACAGACCTGGTCCTTAATATAGATTTTCTTCATTTCATTGCCTTATTCAAGCGGCATATGGCAACCGCTTTCCGCTAGATATTTTAGAGTAACATAGCGGGTAATTTTTGTCAAGACCGTTCGGGCAGAATATTTTAGTCATTATCTTGACATCACTATCAGAAATGGTCTATTTTCCATAATACCGGGAAGTTTAAACAGAGACCGCCGGAAAAATCAGGAGAAAATATGGCCCGCTCCAGGGACTGGACAAAGGGTAGTACAGGGCGTAATCTTTTAGTGCTGTCCTGGCCTGTCTGGGTTCACGAGGTCTTTTTTCAAGGGACCCAGATTCTTGATATGATATGGGTGGGGAGGCTGGGAGTAGCCTCGGTTGCCGGTCTGGGTGTGGCTACCATAGTTATCAGGGTGGGCAACTCAGCGGTAAGAGGTCTATCTATCGGGGCAAGGGCAATGGTGGCTCGCTTTGTCGGCGCCGGTGATGATGAAGGTGCCATTCACGCTGCCCGGCAGGTCTTAATTGTCAGTGCTGCTTTCGGCACGGTAATGGCGGCAATCGCTGTCCCTCTGGCGGGACCCGTGCTGCGCTTCCTGGGTCTGATGCCTGAAGTTGTCGCTGAAGGAACGCTCTATCTGCGTATAATGTTTCTTAGCTGGATACCCTACTCACTCTGGATGGTGGCTTACGGTGGGATTCTACATGCCTCTGGGGATACGGTAAACCCGATGAGAATTACCATCTTCATCAGGTCTGTCTGGATGGTGCTTTCACCTTCCTTCATTTTTGGCTGGTGGATATTCCCCCGTCTGGGTGTTGCCGGAGCAGCTATGGCAACTCTCGTTTCTCAGTGTCTGGCAATAGCTCTGGCGCTCTGGGTTCTGTTCAGTGGAAAGAGCCGGCTGAAGCTGACTCTGGAAGGCTTGCGCTTTGATACCAATATCATCTGGCGGGCAGTCAAGGTTAGTCTCCCGGCTGCGGTGCAGGACATGCAAAGGTCCTTTGGTAATCTGGTCTTAACCCGGTTAATGATTCCTTTTGGTACAGTGGCGGTAGCCGCTCACAGCCTGGCGAACCGGGTAGACATGATGATTAGCCCGGTGAATATAGCCTTGGGCAGGGGTGCCGGGGTGCTGGTGGGGCAAAACCTGGGGGCGGGCTATGCAGAGCGAGCCGAGAGGAGCGGCTGGCTGGGGGCAGCTTTTAACGAGGTCTTTGTGATTGGCGGTTCAGTGGTAATATTGCTCTGGGCGGAAGGTATTGTCCGTCTTTTCAGCAGCGACCCCGAACTGGTGGGGCTAACCGCTGTCTTCCTGAGAATCGCTGCCGCCGGTTACCTGGTAAACGGCTTCGAAATGATATTGCAGCAATCAATAGCAAGCGCCGGTGACACCGTGCCACCGCTGTTGGTCAGCCTGGTAACGATCTGGCTGGTGCAGTTGCCCCTGGCTTTTCTGCTGCCGCGGGTCACAGCTCTCGGCGTCTACGGAGTCCGCTGGGCTATGGTGATTAGCCTGGTTCTGGGAGCAATTGTTTACAGCATATATTTCCGATTGGGCAGATGGAAGCGTAAGAAATTGTAGTCTGGCGCCCGATTACCTCTTTGTCATTGCCAGGAGGCATAAGCCTCCGTGGCAATCTTAAAAATCTTAGAGATTGCTTTGTCGCTAACGCTCCTCGCAGTGACACACAAGTCACCTTTTTCTGTGATTAGACAATCTCAAATTATTGCTGTTGAGTAGTCGGGCAATCTGAGGTAAACTATTAGGCATATTGGTTAAAGGGGTTATTAATGCGAGTGCAAAGGTGTAAGGGAACTAAAGACCTGTCTCCTGAAGAGATGAGAAAGTTCCGCTTGATTGAGGGGGTATTTCGGGACTGCAGTCTTAAATGGGGGTATGAAGAGGTCAGAACGCCCACCCTTGAGTATCTGCACCTGTTCACCTCAACCGGAACGCTTACCCCCGGCAAGCTGGGCAAGATATATTCTTTCCTTGACTGGGATGGCTGGAGCGGGGAGAGGGTGGTATTGAGACCCGATGGTACCATTCCCATTGCCCGGCTTTATATTGATGCTATGGCGGGCAGGGACTTAGCCAAGCTCTTTTATGTGACCAATGTCTTTAACTTCGAGGAGACGGGCGAGGAGACCAGGGAAAAATGGCAGTGCGGTGCTGAACTCATCGGGGCTAACTCAACTGCGGCTGATGTGGAACTGGTGGTGCTGGCTCTGGAGGTTTTGAAAAAACTGGGTCTTGAAGATGTTGAGTTGAAGCTATCCCACGCCGGATTGATAAAGGCCCTGCTGGGTAAGTTCGGTCTGAGTCATGGAGAGCAAGACAGGCTCTTTGACCGGATTCTGGACGGTGATGAAGCAGTGCTGCCTGAGATAGCGTCGGAAAGACCGGAACTGGGCAGGGTTTTGACGCCTCTGCTGGAACTGAAAGGGAAGTCATCAGGTTTCCTGAAAAACCTGAAGGCACTGTTCAATCAGAACCTGCCGGAGCTGGAAGCCTCTCTTAATAATTTTGTAGATGTGGTTGACCTTCTGGGGGAGGTGGGTATCAGCTATCAGATTGACATAACATCAGAGAGAGGTTTTGAATACTATACCGGGGTGATGTTCCAGGTTAAGGCTGGTGGAGAGCACATAGGTGGCGGGGGCAGGTATGATGCCCTCATTCCGTTGATGGGGGGTAGGGATATTCCTGCCTCAGGGTTTGCTCTCTACCTCGACCACCTGATGAACCTGGTAAAGACGGAAGCACTGGTTGAGGCGGAGACTCAAAGAGTCCTGATTAAGGCAGAGGCCGGCTCTTTAAAGGAAGCCTTTGACCTGGCCGGTCATCTCCATAAAGCCGGCTATTCCGCTGAGGTATACCTCGGCGGTCAGGAGCCAGCCAGCTTAAAATGGCTGCTCAATGTCCAGAGCAAAAAACCCCTGTTTCTTTTGACTGACAAGGTTAATAACAAAAAGTTAGAAGCGAAAAACGTAGACGAGGTCTTATCACTACTAAAGGCTTGAAAGCGAGCTAAGAAAGCAAATCTCTGAGATACGGGGAGTCAAAGAGAGGCGAAACCCCTCTCTTATAAACTTCCTGTTCTTGATTGTCACCCCTGCGAAAGCAGGGGTCTGCCCGGGGTGGATTCCCGCTTTCGCGGGAATGACAAACGGTACGGGAATGACAAACGATACATGAAGTAGTGTTTTCAGACAGCCCCTAAATGGAATAGGGTTACGATTAGTGGATAAACAATTAAAGATAGCTTTGCCTAAAGGCAGACTTTTAGCTGAAACGGCTGCTTTGCTTGAGAAGGCGGGGTGTGGGCTGGACGGCTATGTGGAAGGGGGGCGCTCTTACCGCCTCAAATCACGGAGGTTTCCCAATCTTCTAGCCAAGATGTTTCACGAGCGGGACATTCCCATTCAGGTTGCCGTGGGGAACTACGATTTGGGCATTTGCGGGCTGGACTGGGTGGAGGAGCTTATGGTCAAATACCCCAGTTCAGCGCTGGTCAAGTTGAGAAATCTGGGATATGGTGAAGGCGCCTTATATGTGGTGGCTAGCAAGTCCGAGGCAGTATCTACCGTGGAGGAAATGCAGGCAAAGAAGGGTATCATACGCCTGGCTGGTGAGTATCCTAACCTGGCTGAGTCCTTTGCCTTAAAAAATCGGCTGAGGAGGTTTACTATCTTCTCCCTGTGGGGAGCCGCCGATGTTTACCCGCCGGAAAGTGCTGAGCTTGCCTTGGTTTCCGGGAAGATAGATGAAGAGGTCTTTAATCACGACCTGGTGCCGGTGAACAATATCCTCGGCTTCAGCGCCTGCCTTATCGCTAATAAGAACAGCTGGGAGAGAAAAGACCTGAGTGAGATATTGAGTTCTCTGGACAGCGAGTTGCCGGCGGTGAAAAAACGCCTGCCAGCGGTAGGCGTAGTCAGGAGTCAGGAGTTAGCAGTTCAATCATCAGAGAAGGCAGTGGGAGAGGATGTAATCCGCCTGGCTTTGCCCGATGGGCACCAGCAGCAGCCAGCCGCAAAGCTGCTGGACAGGGCTGGCATCCGGATTGACGATTACCTTTCGGCCGACGGTAACCGCCGCCCCATCTCCAGTCTTGATGAAGTCGTGATTAAGGTAATCAGACCTCAGGACATGCCCTCGCAGGTGGCTAACGGCAATTTTGACCTGGCTATTACCGGTAAGGACTGGCTGACGGAACATCTTTACCAGTTCCCGTCAAGCCCGGTAGCCGAGCTTCTCGACCTTAAATTCGGCTGGGTGAGAATAGTGGCAGTGATAAGTAAGGACTTACCTGTAGATGATATCCAGAGCTTGAAACAGCTTTATGCCAAGCTCCCGGCGCCGGCCAGGGTAGCTTCTGAGTATGCGAACATAGCTGACAAGTGTGCCAGAGATAACCATCTCGGCAGGTATAAGGTGATTCCTACCTGGGGAGCCAGCGAAGCCTTTTTACCTGAGGACGCTGACCTGCTGATTGAAAATACCGAGACAGGGAGAACCATAGCCGAACATAATCTCAAGATTGTTGATACCCTTTTTGAGTCCACCGCCCGTCTCATCGCCAACAAGGAAAGCCTGGTAAGCCCAAATAAGAGGGAAAGGATTAAATCTATTACGGAAATCCTGCGAGCTGCGGTGGCATAGAGGAGAAACATTTGAAAATCATTGAAGGCTTTGAATCGGCTAAATCAGTCCTCTCACGGCAGGCGCCGAAGGAAATGTTCAGTGGTGATGAGCGGGAGCAGGCAGTCAGGCAAATCGTCAACGATGTGCGTGATAGAGGGGATGTTGCTCTCTTTGACTATACCGAGAAGTTCGATGCTGTCAGACTGGCTGCACTGGAGGTAGATAAGGAGCAGATAAAGGGTGCTTGTCTGAAGGTAGACTCGGAGCTTTTATCAGCTCTTAAGCTAGCCGCTGAGCGAATCAGTTCTTTCCATCGGGCACAGAAAGATAATGTCTGGGGTGGTGCTAAACCCGGTTCGGGTCAACTGCTGCGTCCTCTGGAGCGTGTCGGTGTCTATGTTCCCGGGGGTAGAGCCAGCTATCCCTCGACCGTACTGATGACCGCCATTCCGGCTAAAGTGGCCGGGGTTAAGGAAGTTATCCTGACCACCCCGCCGGGGAAGGATGGCGCGGTGCCTCCGTTGACCTTAGCGGCGGCTGCTCTTGCCCGGGTCGACCGTGTTTTTTCTGTGGGCGGCGCCCAGGCAGTTGCTGCTCTGGCTTTCGGCACCGAATCTGTTCCCAGGGTAGATAAGATTTGCGGCCCCGGTAATATTTTTGTTGCCCTGGCTAAAAAGCTGGTTTACGGGATAGTGGGTATTGACGGAATTCAGGGACCCAGCGAGGTGTTGATTATCGCCGATGAAACGGCTGACCCGGAATACTGTGCCGCCGACCTGCTGGCTCAGGCTGAGCACGACCCTCTGGCTTCAGCTATCCTGCTCACCACTTCACCCAATCTGGCAGACAGGGTTAATCAGGAGGTGAAAGAGCAGGTTAAGAGCTTGAAGCGTCAGGCCATAGTTGCCGAATCATTAGAAAACGGGGGGTTAATAGGGGTGGTTAACAGTATTGATGAGGCTATAGAACTGGCTAACCTCTATGCCCCGGAGCACCTCTGTCTTATGGTAGATAAGGCGGCTTCATACCTTGACCGCATCTCTAATGCCGGCTGCATAGTTCTGGGTGAAAAGGCAACGGTGGTTCTGGGTGATTATATGGTTGGGCCAAGCCATGTTTTACCGACCGCAGGAACGGCCCGTTTTAGCTCACCGCTTAACGTGAGCGATTTTATCAAACTCACCAGTGTGGTTGATGTAGACAAAGGCAGTTTACAAAAGCTGGGACGAGCCGCACAGACCCTGGCTACCGCTGAGGGACTTGAAGCTCACGCTCGCGCCATAGAGAAACGGCTGGAGAATTGAGGTGATTAGGAGGTTGAAATGAACTGGTTTCGACAACACCGTAATTTGAGTAAGGTACTTGGGCTTATTATCTTACTCCCTATAGTAGTTATAGCGGGAACAATTGCGCGTGCCACATCTGGGCTAATTGATGTCATAGCTTGGATAATTTTTTTTGTTGCTATTGGTGGAATACTTGGGCTACTCAATTCCTTCCCGCTTTTGGGGCGTAAACTTGGTAGAAGGATTAAGAAGCCGAAAGATGAAAGCTCATAGCTATCCATTCAGAACAAAGATATTAGAGGAAAGCTGAAATGAAGCGTCTAGTACTCGCCCTGCTTGTTAGTTTGCTTTTGCTGACTGCCTGTGGTGCCCCAGCTTCAGTACCACCAACAGCCACAGGAGGCTCAGCGTCTCAAGTAGATAGCCGAATTACGGAGCTAGAGAAGGAACTGAAGGCGAAGGAAGAGGCGATTGCTAAACTGCAACAGCAAATGCAGGAGCAACAGCGGAGACTTGATGCCTTGACACCACCGCCACCATCCGCACCCCTAGTACCAGCTACCTTCGTCCTGACCGAGCTAACCATCACCCCGACGGAGGTTACGGCGGGTGAAGTGGTAACCATATCAATCGAGGTAAGCAATACCGGCGGCATTGAGGGCAGCTACACTGTGGTCTTCAAAGTAAAGCTCGACTGGACTACGTGGGAGAATGTAGAGGTAACGCTCATGCCCGGCCAAACCAAGACGGTGACGTTCACCACGAAGGGAGCGAGCCGTATGGATACATCAGGCGTTTTTAAGGTTGTATCGGGCACATATACGGTTGACGTTAACGGCAAAGTCGGCCAGTTCACTGTGACCGAGCCACCACCTACGCATGAGGAGCTTGAAGCTAAGCAGGTTATCCAGGACTTAGCTTATGTGAAGATACTTACGTTCGGTTACAGTGATGATGCTGACCCTGAGAGAGATGGCATTTCTCTTCATATTGCTTTCTATAACTCTAACAGCGAGAGAATTGAATTTTCTGACATACCCGTTATAGTGAACATAGAGATATATAAATACCCACTCACGTCAGACGGATTTTACAACCCTAGGGTGAACAAACTCGCTTATGAGCAGAAAGTTACCATAGATTCAGCGTTCGGGCTTTTTGGTGCGGAGATAAAGATACCCTACGAGGATATGGCAGTCTCTCGTGCATATTTTGAGTTTGGGGACATTAAGGTGATAGTCATAACGCCCAAGCAAGGTGACTTCCGGGATGAACAAGGTTTAGTACCTTTATATGATTAAAAGTGAGTCTATTGAGACGATTGTCCTTTGAATTAAAGGATTTAAAGGTGAAAAAAGAATGTCTAAAAAGAAAGGAATAGAAAGACTGATACGTCCGGAACTGGCTAACTTTGGCGGTTATTCAGCCAGGACTGCTCCAGATACATTAGAGGGCAAGGTTGAAGTGCCGGTAGAGAGCATTATCAAGCTGGATGCTAACGAGAATCCCTATGGCTTTTCGCCAAAGGTGAGCCGAGCATTGGCTACTTACCCAGACCTGAATATCTATCCTGACGATGGCCAGACCCGGCTCAGGAGATTGCTGGAGGGGTATAGCGGCGTGGCTGCCAGATATATCGTGGCCGGCAGTGGCAGTAATCAGCTCATAGACCTTGTTGCCCGCCTGTTTTTAAGCAAGGGTGACGAGGTGATAAACTGCGTGCCCACCTTCGGCATCTACCGTTTCAGCACCGAGCTGTGCGGCGGCAGGGTAGTCGAAGTGCCCCGAGATGAGAACTTTGCCGTTGAAGTGGCAGCGGTTAAGGCGGCAATAACCAAAAAGACGAAAATAATTTTCCTGGCTAACCCCAATAACCCCACCGGAGCGATTACACCCCGGAAAGATATACTTGAGATATTGGACACCGGGCTGCCGGTGCTGGTTGACGAGGCATACTATGAATTCAGTCGTCAAACAGTGGCGCCACTGGTTGGCAAGTATGAGAACCTGATGCTGTTGCGCACCTTCAGCAAGTGGGCAGGCCTGGCTGGATTAAGGGTTGGCTACGGACTTTTCCCTCCTGAAATCGCTGACTACCTGCTGAGAATCAAGATACCCTATAACATAAATGTAGCGGCGCTTGTCGCCGTGGAGGAATCGCTAAAGGACATTGATTATCTGATAGCTACGGTGGAGGCTATAATTGCTGAGAGAGAGAGGCTCTTTGCGGAGCTGGCAAAGATTGAGTGGTTAAAACCAATTCCTTCGGAGGCTAACTTTATTTTATGCTTGGTGCTGAGGGGAGAAGCAAAAGAGCTTCGACAGAAACTGGAGGAGAAGGGGATACTGGTCCGCTACTTTGAAGAAGAGCCTTTGCAAAATTACATCCGCATCAGCGTGGGCAAGCCAGAGCATACCGATGCCCTGATTAAAGCATTAAGAGAAATAGAGATTACTTTGTAGCCTCACCCCCTGCCCCTTTCCCCTTATGAAGGGAATGGGAGAGTCAAAGAGAGGAGACTAAGATGGCAAAAGTTTTTATCTTGGTCATGTTATCAACGCTGATTGTGCTGACAGGATGTAATAGTTCAAGCAAGTCAAGCGAACCTGCCCCTCCGCAGTTCGTATTTCAGCAATCAGCCACGCCTCTTGAAATTACAGTGCCACCGTCAGTTATGGCTGGGCAATCAGCCAATATTACTATCCATACCTCTCCAGGAGCGTTTGTGTCTGTTGGCATCATATACCCTAACCAACCTCCCGCTAAAGGTTATGACTGGTATGTTGAGCGGGTAGCAGATGACAAGGGAATATTTACCAGCACTTTTAACACTAGGTATGGGGAGTCACGGGTAAGCGCACCCGGTTATTACCGGCTCATTGCCAACGCCGAAGCGGTGTTAGTGGATGAAGCGAGGTACGAAAGATATTTAATATTGGGATTGAGTAAAGAAGACATGGTAATGCGTGGTGCCATTTCACATTCCGGCAATATAACTATAGTAATAACCTCTTTTTTAGTCCGATGAAGGAGGGTAATAATGTCAGAAGAGTTAAGATGGAAAATACTCGATATTCTAGTGAGAAAGCGACGCTATACAAAGAACTATACTTTTGGGGCGGAGGAGATTGCTAAGGAGATTAATATCGGGTTAGATTATGTGCACGAAGAGCTTGATAAGATGGAGTATTTGGGTTTAGTTGAGTTATTCAAGTCGTTAGGTCCTACATACGCTGCCGAGGTTACGCCAGCGGGTTTGCTTGCTTATGACGAAGCTGGAAAAGATTAAACTAAAAGGAGAGTCAAAGAGAGGCGAAGCCTCTCTTATATAAAAATCCCCCCTTCCCTTATTAAGGGAAGGGGGTCAGGGGGATAGGTTGTTAAATAACTCCACAAATAAGAAAGGAAATGTGTTAAACTGAGGGCATAGAAATTTTGGAGCAAGAAATTGAGTTATCCCACAATCAAAAGGTGGAGAAGCTATAATGGGGATAAGAACCGCACTGGTCAAGCGAAAGACCAAAGAAACAAACATCAGCCTGGAGCTTAATCTTGATGGTAGCGGCCAATGGGAGGTAAATACCGGCATTAAGATGCTCGACCACTTCCTGGCTCAGGTGGCACAGCACGGCAGATTTGACATAAAACTTTCCGCTGCGGGTGATGACCAGCACCACCTGGTAGAGGATGTTGCCATTTGCCTGGGGAAAGCTCTTAATCAGGCTTTAGGAGAGAAGCGAGGTATTATTCGTATGGCTGATGCTAGTGTGCCGATGGATGATGCTCTGGCTATGGTGGCAGTAGACATTAGCGGGCGGGCTTATACTGTACTGGAGCTACCCTTTAGTGATAATGATATGGCCGGATTTTCCACCGACCTTATCCGCCACTTTCTGGAGACCTTTACCCTTGAAGCCAGGATTAATCTGCACGCCCGAATTGTTTATGGCACCAACGACCACCACAGGGCGGAGGCTCTGTTCAAAGCCCTGGGTAGAGCTTTGGACAGAGCTACCCGAACTGATGAGCGGATTGCCGGTCAGTTGCCGAGCACCAAGGAATCCTTAGGGGATTAATTTTCCCACGTTTATCCCAGTTTCTTACCTGTCAGCCTTTCGTAGGCTTCCCGATATCTCCTGGCGGTGGTTTCAATGACCTCCGGGGGTAAGGGTGGGGGCGGCGGCTCTTTATTCCAGCCTGACTGAACGAGCCAGCCGCGCACCGGCTGCTTGTCGTAGCTGGGTTGGGACTGTCCAACCTTGTAATGCCTGGCGTCCCAGAAGCGAGACGAGTCCGGGGTCAGTAGTTCGTCAATAAGGATAAGCTCACCGTTGTCCAGCCCGAACTCCATCTTGGTGTCGGCAATAATGATGTCTCTTTTCCTGGCATATTCCCGGGCATAGCTATAGATGGCAAGGCTTTTCTCTCTTATCTTTTCAGCCAGGGCTTTGCCTATCTGCCTCGTTATATCATCTATGCTCATAGGCAAGTCGTGCCCGCTCTTTGCCTTGGTGGTGGGGGTAAACATAGGCTGGGGGAATTCCTGGCTCTCCAGTAAGCTTTTAGGTAGAGGGGCGCCGGAAACAGTGCCTGATTCCTGATATTCTGTCCAGGCTGAACCGGAAAGATAACCGCGAACCACGCATTCAACAGGGATGCGCTCCACCTTCTTCACAATCATTGACCGTCCCGCCAGATATGAAGGATAGCCAGAACTACTTTTGCCGAGGTATGAGTCAAGAGTGCGAACATCATCGACTACTTCTATCAGGTGGTTGGGCATCAGGTGTCCGGTCTTTTCAAACCAGAAGGCGGAAAGCTGGTTAAGCACTCGGCCCTTATCTGGAATACCTGGGGACAGGACTACATCAAAGGCTGAAATTCGGTCAGTGGCAACGATGAG
Source organism: Dehalococcoidales bacterium (assembly GCA_030690265.1). Classification (GTDB taxonomy): domain Bacteria; phylum Chloroflexota; class Dehalococcoidia; order Dehalococcoidales; family UBA2162; genus JAUYHA01. The sequence continues at coordinate 54,935 of JAUYHA010000071.1, forward strand.
CAGCTGGTTACCCAGGTCGTAGGTGTCCCGCACTTTACCCTGTATAAATAATGGCAGCGACAGGTTGGTATTTGTCAGAACTGACTGTGTGAACATATTAAAACTATACCACAAACTTTACTATTCTATTTACCCGTATAGTCTTATCACTCACGCCGGTTCGGTTCTCTCCAGATTTTCCCATCCCAGGTTTTGAGGTAAACCGCTCCGGCATCTCTTTGAACAATCGTTTCCGGGTTCATCGGAACCTTGCCATAGGGGGTATCAAGTAAATATACGGGAACGGAAAAGCCCGTGGTATACCCCCTCAGCGATTGGATGATTTCAATCCCTTTTTCAACCGGGGTGATGAAATGAGATGTGCCCTTTAGAGTCTGAGCTTGATAGATATAATAGGGGCGAACCCTGAACCGCACCAGGCCCTGCACAAGGGCTTTCATAACCTGAGGGTCATCATTAATTCCGCGAAGCAGTACAGACTGGTTTCCCAGGGGGATACCGGCGTTAGCCAGGCGTTCACAGGCAATCCGGGCTTCCTCTGTCAGCTCCTTGGGGTGGTTAAACTGGGTATTGAGCCAGAGAGGGTGATATTTCTTCAGGATACGGCACAGTTTTTCGGTAATTCTCTGCGGCAGGGTGCAGGGAGTCCTGGAGCCAATCCTGACAATCTCAACATGCCGAATGGTACGAAGGCGAGCTAAAATTTCGTCTATAAACTCGTCGGGATACATGAGGGGGTCACCGCCGGTGAGCAGGACATCTCGAATCTCGGGGGTTCGGGCGATATACTCCAGTGCTGCTTTCTGAGCTTCCCCGGAGAAGTCAAAATGCTCGCGCCCTACCATCCGTTTGCGCAGGCAGTGACGGCACAGTACCGGGCAGATATTGGAGATAGTCCAGGCAATGCGGTCAGGATAGACTTTAATGATATTGGGGGCAGGATTATGTTTCTCCTCCTCCAGCGGGTCCATCACTCCGGAATTATCATGTAATTCTTTCTCCTGAGGAACGGCTTGCAGGCGGATTGGACAGTTGCGGTCATCAGGGTCTATCAGGCTGGCATAGTAAGGGGTGATATGCCAGCTGAATTCGGCTTCAGCTAATTTTATCCCGCATTCCTCCCGGCTATCAAGGTGGAGGTATTCTTTCAGTTCCCCGGTAGAGCGGATACTTTTTCTAACCTGCCATTTCCAGCTATCTCTTTGCTCCATAATACTTTTTCTCAGGGGAAAGCTTTTGCTGACCTCGCCAGGGCGTTCCTGACCAGTATTTCAATTAATTCTTCCGGGTTAATACCTGCTGCTTCAGCCTGTTTCGGGAAGACACTGTATAATGGTGACAGCCCCGGCAAGGGATTGATTTCAAGGAAGTAGATAATGCCGTCCTCTCCCCGGCGAAAATCAATCCTCGCCAGGTCGCGGCAGTGCAGGGTATTAAACAGACGGTGGGAGTAGCCCTGTATTTGACGGGTAACATCTTGCGGAATATCGGCAGGACAGATGATTTCCTTCCGGTGAGTGCTTTTCATCTCGTAAGAATAAAAAGCTTCCGGATCCCCTCCGTCCAGTCTTAACTCGGCAACAGGCAGGCACTTTAAGGAACCTGTCTCAAGCAGTCCGGCATCGAATTCCCGTCCCGGGATAAACTTCTCAACCAGCACGGAGTCCTGGCAGGATTCCAGAATCCAGTTACTCTCGCTGAGTAAAGCTTCAAAAGACGCCACCCGGGCGGATTGCCTGATTCCCTGGCTAGAACCGCCGGTAACCGGTTTGACGAAAAGAGGGTAGCCGAGAGCTTCTATATCGGCCTGTTTTTTATCCAGTTCCGAAGAGTAATCAATTCGAACAAATGGGGATGTCGGAATGCCATTATGACTGGCAATCACTTTGGTCAGATACTTGTCAACGGATAAGCCGAGTCCGACAGCATCTGTCCCGGTGTACGGTATTCCCAGTGCTTCAGCCACTGCCGGAACAAGGGATTCCCGGTTGCGTCCTCCGGTGGCTTCGGTGATATTAAAAATGACATCCACATTGGTGTTGATAAGTTTTATCAGGCTTTCTCTGCCCCAGGGGAGTTTGATAACCTCCCCCAGCTTGCTGAGACAGTGATGTATCCAGTCAAGCGTCTCGGAATCCTCGTATTCACACGAAATAGACTCGACACCCATAGCCTGATTATTCACTGGATTATCGTAGGCAAAGCCTATTATTAGTTTTGATGAACTGCCAGTCATTACCGATAAGCTCCATTTTAATAGTAGCATATAGTAGCATGTCGTCTTTGACATCTCAAGTTAAAGCTGGTAATTTTTATGCAATGAAGAAAACCATCGCAGGGGCAACTATAGCCTTCCGCTGGAGCTATATTCTGCTGCCACTTGTCATTTTTCTCCTCTCGCTGGCTATTATCTTCTTTTTCTATCCTCGTTTGCCCGGCGAGATAGCCTATCATTTTGAAGCTGGTTTGCCGGACAGGTGGCTGAGGCGTACTGCCATCGTCCTCTGGATGCTCTTGCCCCAGCTTTTCTTCACCCTGCTGGCTGGAGCCGTCACCTGGGGTGTAACCAGGCTGGCTGCCCTGTTCAAACAGAGGGAAACTCCGGTGATTAAGCCGGAGAGAATCATATTAATTATGGGTAATATGGTTGCCCTGCCCCAAACCATCCTCGCCTTTGCTATGCTGGATATTTTCATCTACAATTCATACCGGATACGCCTGCTACCTCTGTGGCTATTTGCCCTGATTGTCATGGGATTAGGTGGCATAATTCTGGGGGCATTTTTTATCAGCGCCGTAAGGCGGGCCTGGGGAATTAGCAAGGAGTGATATATTGACAGAAAAGAGACCAGCTAAAGTTGACATGGAAAAGATTGTTTCTCTCTGCCGACGGCGGGGTTTCATTTTCCCTTCCAGTGAAATCTACGGCGGGCTTCAGAGCTGTTGGGACTACGGGCCTTTGGGGGTGGAGCTGAAGCGGAATGTCAAGGAAGCCTGGTGGCGGGCAAATGTCCAGGAGCGGGATGATATTGCCGGCTTTGATGCCAGTATCCTGATGCATCCCCGGGTCTGGGAAGCCAGCGGCCACCTGGAAGGGTTTAATGACCCGATGGTGGACTGCAAGAACTGCCATCTGAGGTACCGGGCTGACGAGCTTGAAAGTGACAGGTGTCCTGCCTGTGGAGGTGAACTGACCGAGCCCCGCCAGTTTAACCTGATGTTCAGGACCTTTATGGGGCCTGTCGAGGACGATGCCAGCGTGGTCTACCTCCGCCCCGAGACAGCCCAGGGCATGTTTGTTAACTTCCAGAATGTGCTCAATACCACCAGAAAGAGGCTACCCTTCGGCATCGCCCAGATAGGCAAAGCCTTTCGCAACGAGATTACCACCGGCAACTTCATCTTCCGCAGTCGCGAATTCGAGCAGATGGAGATTGAGTTTTTTGTCAGGCCGGGCACGGATGAAAAATGGTTTGACTACTGGCTTGATGAGCGTCTTAACTGGTATGCTAGGCTGGGTATAAATAAAGAGCACCTCCGCCCTAGAGAGCACGGTAAAGAAGAACTCTCCCATTATTCCCGGCGGACGGTTGACATCAACTACCTCTTCCCCATGGGCTGGGCAGAGCTGGAGGGTATCGCCAACCGGGGGGACTTCGACCTCACCCAGCACGCCAGGTTCAGCGGCAAAGACCTGAGTTACTTTGATGAAGAGACCAAAGAGCATATAGTCCCTTATGTAATCGAGCCGTCGGCCGGGGTCGACCGCCCGGTGCTGGCTTTCCTCTGCGACGCCTACGATGAGGAGCAAGACAAGGATGAAATAAGGGTGGTGCTCCGCTTTCACCCCTCCCTTGCCCCCTACAAGGCAGCAATCCTGCCCCTGAGCCGGCGCGAGCCGCTGGTTAAGATGGCTAATGATGTTTACGCCGGACTGCGCCGGTGCTGGATGGTAAGCTATGACGATGCCCAGAGCATCGGCCGCCGTTACCGGCGCCAGGATGAGATTGGCACCCCTTTCTGTATCACCATCGACTTCCAATCGCTGGAAGATAACCAGGTGACCATCCGTGAGCGGGACAGCATGAACCAGATACGAATCCCCATCGCCGAACTCCAGAAAAGCCTCGCCGCCAAACTCTCCGGCGAAGACATCCTTGTCCTGCCCGAAGGCGGGCAGGTGTGGAAGGTGGAGAGAGAGGGATAGTTATGAGACGATTGGCTACCATAATAATACTTACCACGGCTCTGACGCTAACTTTTGGATGCGGCCCGGTAGCAACAGGGCAACCTGATGACCTAACCTACGGTCCGGGTGGTTTTACCTATAAAGCTAACTTCCAGCAGCAGGGGGTGAGGAATCCCTGGCCTCCGATTATCAGCAAGGATGTGGTTCTGGCGGACAATATCACCATCAGTTACCGGGCTGAGATAGAAACCAGAGCAGGGGAAATCAGAAATAATATTGTTGCAGCCAGGAAAGCAGGAGGAGGCCACGAAAATCCTGAGTTAAATCTCTCGGTTAGTAATGTGCCTGCTGGTATAGAAGTCAAGGAAGGGGAGGAGGGCGGTGGGCTCCCCGGGACGGTTAAACATTTGCTTATCATTGAAATTTCAAAAGATGTTAAGCCCGGGGAATACACCTTTGATATTGGTATTGAGTTCAATGGAAAAGACTATGGGAAAATCCCCTGCACAATTAAGGTGGTGAAGAGTTAAACAAGCTCAGGACGTTTTAAGAGGGGGCTTCGCCCCTCTTTTAATAGAATTCCCCCTCTCCTTCAAAGGAGAGGGGGATACAGGTGGATGGGGTTGGATAACCTTAAAGTTAATTGCTATTATAGAATATAGGCTATGAAAGTGGTTTCAATTGTGGGGATGGCTGGAGCCGGTAAGTCTGAGGTTGCCGCCGTATTTGAGAATAACGGTTTTATCAAGATAAGGTTCGGCGATGTGACCGAGGAGGAAATAAGAGAGAGGGGTCTTGAGATAAACGAAGAAAACGAGCGCTATGTGCGGGAGCTTCTTCGCCGGGAGCAGGGGATGGATGCTTATGCCAGGCTGAACCTGCCTAGGATTGAGTCAGCCCTGAAACACTCGGATGTGGTCATTGACGGGCTTTATTCCTGGGAGGAGTATTCGTTTCTTAAGGCTCATTATGGCGCAGGCTTTTCCGTGGTAGCCGTCTGGTCATCACCGAAAACAAGGTATACCCGCTTAGCCGCCAGGGCATATCGGGGCCTTACCCTGGAGGAAGCCGCCAGCCGGGACAAAGCTGAAATTGAAAATGTGAACAAGGCCGGGCCGATTGCCGTGGCTGACTTCACCATCATCAATGAAGCTTCTCTGGAAGAGCTGAGGGGGGAGGCGAAAAAGGTTATCTCAAGATTAAAATGGCAAAACAGAAAAAAATAGAAAGAATAAGTGCTGACGAGTATTTTCTGAAGATAGCTTCAGTGGTGGCTGAGCGGGCAACCTGCCGCCGGCATAATGTCGGTGCCATAGCCGTCAGAGACAAACACATATTGGCTACCGGCTACAATGGAGCTCCATCCGGGCAGAAAGATTGCCTTGAGCTTGGCTGCTTGAGAGACGAGCTGGGTATACCCTCGGGAGAAAGACACGAAATATGCCGCGGTGTTCACGCCGAGCAGAATGTAATCATTCAATCTTCTCTCCACGGCATCAGCCTTGAAAGAAGCACTGTTTACTGCACCCATACCCCCTGTGTACTCTGCGCCAAGATGCTGGTTAACGCCGGGATAAAGCGCTTTGTCAGCTACGGCACCTATAATGACCGTGAGTTTTTAGACCTGTTCAAGGAAGCCGGTATAGAGATTGACATCAAGGAAAGACCTTCATCCCGGATAAAATACCTGGACTAGTACTCATTGACTATTCACTCTACATTTTCTCCGTGATAGGCCCCGCGATAGCCTTCTGTCTCCCCGGTCAGCTGGAAGAAAACAAGCTGGGTAATGCTGGCATTCTTCTGCAGGCGGAATCCCTGGGGATTATGGACCACCATAAGAGACTGGGAGCGGCCGGAGTAGCCGGCATCCCATACCGCCGTACCGATACTAACTCCACAGCGAAGCAGACTGGACCTGGGTCTGCCTAACGCCATGATATTGTCGGGCAGGTGGACAATCTCATTGTAGGTAATGATAAAAGCGCCGGGCGCCAGGTCAATAAAGCCTGCCTCGTTAAATACCAGCGGGGTCAGCTCAGAGACCATCCTCTGACTGTTATGCTGGCCTATTCTGCCCGCCGTCCGGAGCATGGCTATGTCACGGAGGCTAAGGTCAAACCCGTTGGGCTGAAGTTGTGCCTCAAGGTCAATGTAGCCCTCTATCAAAGGAGGCTTTTGCTCTATTAGTCTGAGAATATCTTGCCTGGCTAAAACTGCTGTCATACTTATCCTAAGTATAGCATTTCTCCTCTTTAAGAAATAGTAATTCCTTTGTCATTGCGAGCCATTCGTAGAAGGCGAAGCAATCTATATGAATTAATCCATCCAGATTGCCACGTCGTCCTTCCAGGGAAGGACTCCTCGCAATGACAGGTGAACTTCTACGGGCTTTGCCCTCGCAATGACATATTGCTAAATGACCTCACAATGGCTTCTGCAGGTTATTGTTATATCCCCGCTATTGTGTTATATTAGCTTACGATTACATGCCTGATTCAGATGTTATTGTCAGCCTCGCCTCTGAAAAAATTTCTTGATTTGAAAACTAGGAGGGTTTGTTTATGTCCGCAACCAACATAACCTATTTCGGCTTCATTCCCGGCTATGTGATTTTCTGGGGAGTAACCCTGCTTGCAGCAGGGTTTTTTCTGAACCGTATCTTTCAACTCCGGCGGTATATGTTCCTGGGGAAGAAGCCGGCGGGCTTTGGTGAGACACTCAAACGAGGCTTTGATAGTTTCTGGATTTCACTGACCCAGTGGTGCCAGCTCAAAAACCTGACTGCTAAGGATAGAGCCAGCATCGGTCATGCCCTTATGTTCTGGGGCTTTGTTACCTTTGTTTTCTTTTATTTCCTGTTTATCATCCTCGGTGCCGGCTTTGGCCTTTCCGAGTCTTTGGAGCACACCAGGTTTTTCTTTTACTATGCCTGGGTAATGGATATTATGGCTGTCCTGGTGGTGACCGGAGCAGGCTGGGGCATCATCCGCCGCTATGTGGTCAGGCCGGAACGGCTCGCTACCGAGCGCACTTTCGAAGCTATAGTTATCCTGGGCAGCGTCTTTTTCCACCCCATTACCCACCTCTTTAAGGAAGCAACCAGCATCGCTCTGGGGCACCCGCCGGTCGGTCTGGGAGCAGCCCTGCCGCCGGTAAGTTCAGCCCTGAGTAGTATCTTCAGCGGTAGCCCGGTAGGTACGGTAGAGACAGCCAGTATCTGGTTTTTCTGGGCGCACTGGCTGACCGTGCTCTTTGTCCTGGTGATTATCCCCTACACAAGGTATTTCCATGTTATGGCAGCGCCAATCAATATCTTCTTTAAAGCGGCGCCACCAAAGGGTGTCCTGAGCAAGATTGATATTGAGACGGCGGAGAACTTCGGCCTTTCCCGGATTACCGACCTCACCTGGAAGCAAATCCTCGACCTCTATACCTGTGTCATCTGTAATAACTGCCAGGAGCAGTGCCCGGCTACGGCTACCGGTAAGCCTCTCAACCCGCGTAAGATAATTCAGGACCTGAAGATGCAGCTTCTTGATGTGGCACCGCGGCTGATTAAAGCCAAGGATGACGCAGCGATTGCCGAAATCAACCCGGAGAATTCGGTAGCCGGCAAGGTCCTGGCCGAAGATGAAGTATGGGCGTGCACTACCTGCCGGGCGTGCGATGAGGTATGTCCGCTCTGGGTGGAGCATATTGATAAGATTGTTGAGGCTCGGCGGAACCTGGTTATGGAGCAGTCGAATATACCCGAAACTGCGGAGGGGGCACTGCGCAGTATCGAGGACCGGGGCCATCCCTGGCGGGGTACGACAGCCACCCGGACGGACTGGACGGAAGGGCTCGATGTAAAGACTCTGGCTGATGACAGTGATGTGGATGTGCTTTACTGGGTCGGCTGCACTTCGGCACTGGAAGAAAGGAGCACGAGGGTGGCACGGGCAGTGGCAAAGGTGCTCCAATCTGCCGGGGTTAAATTTGGTATTCTGGGTGATGAAGAGAGCTGCTGCGGTGACCCGGCTCGCCGCCTGGGCAACGAGTACCTGTTCCAGATGGTAGCGGAGAGCAACATAGAAATACTGAAGAGATACAATATCAAAGAGATAGTTACTTCCTGCCCCCATTGCTACCAGGTTATCAAGAATGAATATCCTCAGTTCGGCGGTAACTTTGAGGTAACTCACCACACCGAGTTTATCGCCCAGCTCTTCGAGGAAAAGAAGCTTAGCCTGGTGAAGGGGCCGAGCGGTACGGTCACCTACCACGACTCCTGCTATCTGGGCAGATACAACGATATTTACCGACAGCCAAGAGAAATACTTGGCAATATGCCCGGAGTTAGAGTGGTGGAGATGGAAAACAACCGGAGCCGGAGTTTCTGCTGTGGCGGTGGGGGTGGACGGATGTGGCTTGAGGAGCGAATCGGCACCAGAATCAGCGAACAGAGAACGGAAGAAGCCATCAAAGCCGGGGCGGAGATAATTGCTACCGCCTGCCCCTTCTGCCTGCAGATGTTTGATGATGCTCTAAAGGCTAAGGGAGTGGCGGAGAAGATGAAAGTCAAAGACCTGGCTGAGCTTGTCGCCGAGTCTGAACTCTATCAGCCCTGACATTGCCAGCAGCCGGTATACTTCCTTTGCCAGCGTATTCAGAGGCGGATTGTGCAGTGGTGATAGGGATTAATAATAAAGGACGGACGACAGAAAATAAGGATGGGGGATAAGTTTTGAGAATTGCGGGGATAGCTTTTCATATTGTCGGCATTATTATGCTTCTTTTTGGAGCCACTCTTTTCGTAAGGCAGGGGAGTATATTGGCGATAATACCGATAGGGTCAGCGTTAGGACTGGTAGGTTCCCTTGTTTTTGATGTTCTGAGTTGCCGCAATGGGTAATCATCGGGTGCAATATCTTGCGCAACTCTGAAAAGATTGGCATAATAAATATGGTGCCACCTGTCTGGTAATTTCCGCCCGTTCGGGTGGAGATGCAGCCTCGGTTAAAACAGGTGAAGGCACTCTCTAAAGATGCTGAAAGTCCGGTGAGGTTAAGCTCCTGTTGGGAATAGAGAGCTTTCTTAAAGAGAGGTTATTTCCAGTTTATAAAGCCTACTACGCTCTCTGGGTCTATTATTGGCCGCTGTGGAGGAGATACACCGGGCGGGGTATTCTCAGAAAGTGGCAGGAATATAACCTGGTAGAAGATGGGCAAACTTTTCTTGATTACGGCTGTGGCACCGGTGATTTCACCATCCCCGCTGCCAGGAAAGTGAGTGAGCAGGGGAAAGTATATGCTTTAGACTGTTTCCGCCCTCAGCTGGAAAGAGTGCTGGACAGGGCAGAAAAAGCCGGGCTGAACAATGTGGAGACGATTCTTTCAACCCGGGAAACAGGATTGACCGATGAATCGATAGATGTAATCTGGATATGTGATGTGCTCCACGAAATCAGCCGGAGGCGGCCGGTACTGGAAGAGCTGCATAGAGTTTTGAAACAAGACGGTGTTCTGGTGATATATGACGGTATGAGAAAGAAGATTCTGGACTATACGGGTGGTTTGTTTTCTTTAACGGGGCGGAGTGGCAAATTCTTGAAATTTGTTAAAATAACTTAACTTACTGCTTTCAAAAGCCGATAACCAGGGAGGATTCTTGGAGGTAGCACAAATAGAAAGGAGAAAAAGCCAAAGTAGCTGGTGTTCCTATCTGCTTATTATCGGCGTGGTGATTTTGTTTATTGTCCTCCCGATGGCTATGCTGGTCTACTTTAGAGAGGCGATACAAAAAGCTCAAAGTTATGGTTATCTAGGTGTTTTTATTGCCGGAGTCCTGGCTGGAATAACTGTCATTCCTTTTCCTACTTTCTGGCTGGTGTTCACTCTGGGTCATGTGTTGAACCCGCCAATTGTAGGTTTAATAGCCGGCCTGGGTGGAGCGCTGGGGGGGATAACAGTTTATCTGGTCGGGAGTGGGGTGGGAACTATACTCTCCAGACTTCAGGCAAAGGAAGAGGCTCTTCAACGCCGGCTCGGGCTGAGTGAGGATGTGAAATTGCCCCGTCTTCGTTCCTGGTGGGAAAGTAAGGCGATTTATAATCGCTTAACTAGCTGGGTAAGAGGGAAGGGAGGCGCTTGGGTTGTTTTTTTTGCTTCGGCATCGCCTATCAATCCCTTTTTTTATCCTGCTGGTCTGGCGGCCGGCTCACTGGGTATGGGGCTAGCCCGGTTTTTCTTCATTAGCTGGGCCGGGAAAACGGTAAAATTTTCAATTATCGCTTTTGTCGGCAAATTGGGACTGGGTTTTATATTAAGAGCTTTCGGACTTTGAAAATGGTGGAAACTATCTCAGCTTTAAGCACAGGTATCAGTCAACTGGCGGAACAACTTTTTGGTGATGACACAAAAGGAAGCTTAAGGTTTACCAGCCAGCTTTTGGCTATGTGTGCCAAGGCTCAAGATAAAGATTTTCTGCTCGTCCATAACCCGGGGGGATGGGGCACCACTCATCTGGAGAACCTTTTACAGTGGGAGAGGAGCATCGTGTCAGGGGCTGGTGCCACTCTGGACAGGCTGGGATACACCTACTCGCTGATTCAGTATTTTCGTACGGGGAGCGGTTGGAGCGAGAGAATGGGGGATATTAAAGAGCAGTATCACTTCTTTGCTTCCAAAGCGAAGGTAATGGCGGCCGGGCTCAGCTTTATTACTCAGTATTATACTGACATCAAGGTGGTGCTGGTAGGAGCAAGCTTGGGGGCAGCTTTTACTAACGCCGTCTCGCAGCATGTTGCCGGCCTGGAGCGGGTTTTTAGCATAGAACTGGGCATACCTTTTCCGTATAAATCGCGGCGGGTCATTACTAAAAACACGCTGGTCGTGGATAGCAATGGTTTGATGCCAGATGCTTTGATGGAATGGAATGTTCCGGTCATAATCAAAGCCTATCTTGTTGCTCCCTTCCGCTGGACTAAGTATCTACTGCAGGGGAAACGAATGAAATTTACCTATTGTACCAATATCCCTGGCCATGACTATAACTGGGATTACCCTGAAGTCCAGCAGCAAATTGAGACTTTTCTAAGCCTTAACTTTGGCAATACAAGTAATCTGGAGGTGGAAACACCGTGATGCAGGAGAAATTTACTGAACAGGCCCGGGAAGCACTGGCTCTATCTCAGGACCTGGTCCGTCAGTATCAGCATAACCAGTGGGATGTGGAGCATATCCTGCTGGCACTGCTCCAGCAGGAGAGGGGGCTGGTCGGCGAGATATTGCGTGACCTCGGTATTGATGTGGATAGAGTGAAACAGCAGGTAGAAGCTGTGCTGGAGATAATGCCGAAAGTCACTTACCAGACAGGACAGATTTACGCTACGCCGCGCATCGCTCAGCTTTTTCAGACGGCAGAGTCAGAGGCGGAGCGGCTAAAGGACGAGTTTATCGGCACCGAGCACTTGCTAATCTCTATCACCAGAGACGAGAGGGGAGAGGCAGCCGGAATCCTGAAGAGATTTGGCGTTGACCAGGAGAAAGTATTTCAGGCTCTGCAAAAGCTTCGCGGCGGGCACCGGGTTACCGATGCCAGGGCGGAGAGTAAATACCGCTCGCTACAGAAATACGGGCGTGACCTTACTGAACTTGCCCGTCAGGGTAAGCTTGACCCGGTTATCGGCCGGGAAGAGGAAATTAAACGGGTGATGCAGGTGCTTACCCGGCGGACCAAGAATAATCCGGTGATAATCGGTGAAGCCGGAGTGGGTAAAACTGCTATTGCCGAGGGGCTGGCTCAGAAGATTGCCGCTGATGATGTCCCTGATTCTTTGAAGGGACGCCGGGTGGTGGCACTGGATATGGGAGCTCTGGTGGCGGGAAGCAAATTCCGGGGCGAGTTTGAGGAGCGGCTTAAGGCGGTGATGGATGAAGTCCGCCAGTCAGAGGGTGAAGTGATACTATTTATTGACGAGATTCACACTGTGGTCGGGGCTGGTGCCGCCGAGGGAGCTATTGATGCCAGTAACATGCTCAAGCCGGCCTTGGCTCACGGTGAGCTACAGTGTGTGGGAGCGACCACTCTGGATGAATACCGCAAGTTTATTGAAAAGGATAAAGCCCTGGAGCGGCGCCTTCAGCCGGTGTTCCTCGGTGAACCTAGTGTTGAGGATACTATCGAGATGCTCCGCGGGTTGAGACCGAGATACGAAGCTCATCACAAGATTAAGATTAGCGATGAAGCTCTGGAGGCGGCAGCCCGGTTAAGCCAGCGCTATATTTCGGACCGGCATCTTCCGGACAAGGCGATTGACCTCATTGATGAAGCGGCCAGCAAGCTGCGTATCGATACCGAGAGCGCCCCGCCGGAGGTCAAATCCCTGGAGCAACACCTGAAGCAGTTGACCAATGAGGAAGAGGCTGCCTCTCAGCGCCAGGAATACGAGCATGCTACTGAGCTTAAGTCAGAAAGACTGCGCCTGGAGAACGAGTACAACCAGGCGAAAAACAAGTGGCTGGAGAAGGAGAAGATTGATGAGACGGTGGATGAAGAGATCATTGCCAGGTTAATCTCCAGCTGGACCGGTATTCCGGTATCCCAGATGCTTGAGGGTGAAGCCGAAAAGCTATTGCATATGGAAGACCGAATCCACGAGAGGCTGGTTAACCAGGAAGAAGCCGTTACGGCTGTTTCTGAAGCTATCCGCAGGAGCCGGGCCGGTCTCAAAGACCCGAATCGGCCCATCGGCAGTTTTATGTTCCTTGGTCCTACCGGAGTGGGTAAGACCGAACTGGCCCGCACCCTGGCTCTCTTCCTCTTTGATGATGAGAACGCCATGGTGCGCCTGGATATGTCCGAGTACCAGGAGAGGCATACCGTCTCCCGCCTTATCGGTGCCCCGCCGGGATATGTGGGCTACGAAGAGGGTGGCCAGCTTACCGAGGCGGTAAGGCGCCGTCCTTACCGTGTCATTCTCCTTGACGAGATTGAAAAAGCTCATCCCGAAGTGTTTAACAGCATGCTCCAGCTTCTTGATGACGGGCGCTTGACTGACGGACACGGGCGGACGGTAGATTTTAAGAATACGGTGGTTATTATGACCTCAAATGCCGGTGTTGAACTCATAAAGCGTGAGATAAGCCTCGGTTTTGCCACGCAGAGAGGTGGAGCTATGGCCCGGCAGCAGAGCTATGAAGATATGAAAGAAAAAGTACTAAATGAAGTAAAGAAGACCTTCCGTCCCGAGTTCCTTAACCGGCTGGACGACATCATCGTTTTCCATGAGCTAAGTGAGGAACAACTCCGGCAGATAGTTGATTTAATGGTGAAGGACTTACAGGAGCGCCTTGCGGAGCGCAAATTAAAGCTGGAAATGACTGACGCAGCCAAATCGTGGCTTGCCAAAGTTGGCTTTGACCCTCTCTATGGAGCGCGACCGCTACGGCGGGCAATAGAACGCTATGTGGAGAATCCGCTGTCAACCAAAGTACTCCAGGGAGAATTCAAGGAAGGCAGCAGCGTCGTCGTCGACCTCACTGACGATACACTGACCTTTACCACCGGGGTATCAAACCGGGCAAAAAAATAGTAAAATATCTCGTGGGGCTGTAGCTCAATCGGGAGAGCGCTTCAATGGCATTGAAGAGGTCAGGGGTTCGAATCCCCTCAGCTCCACCAAGGTTATCAATAGGTAGAACTGATACATCATCCCAACCGCTCGGACCCTGCACCAGGGGCAGCTTGTAGCGCACCGTGACAGATTTACCATCAGTTTCCAATCGCTTTACGAACGAACGCAAAAACG
>JAUYHA010000075.1 GCA_030690265.1 Dehalococcoidales bacterium
TACCGCTCTTATGTTTCCCTGCACTCTCATTATTGCCGGGACATATCCTGGTCCACGAGGCCAAGTGGTGAGCATCGGGAAAGCGAGAAACGGCGTCAGGCCCTATCTCAACAAGAATCTCTTGGGCGCCACGCTGTCCAATACCGTTTACCGTATCGAGTCGCTCAATAATATGCTGGTAAGGTCCCATGCGACCAGAGATATCATCATCCAGTTTCTTAATCTCCTTATCAAGGTAATCAAGATGGCCGAGCTGGCTTTCAAGCATCCTGCGCTGATGAGGGCCCATAAGTCCCAGGAGGGCTTCTTCAAGACTCTCACTTTTATTACGCAGCTTTCCTTTTGCCAGGGCCGCCAACTCTTTCGGATTCTCGATGCCGTCAATCATGGCTTGCAGAATTATTCTGCCAGAAACTCCAACCACATCGGTAGCTACACTGCTGAGTTTAATATTAGCTCCCTCCAGGGTTTTCTGGATGCGGTTGATTATCCGGCTCTGATCGCGGATAAGGCTGCGCCGATAGCGCACCATCTCTCTAAGTTCCCTCATGGAACGATCGGGAATGAAGCTGCCCCGCAACAATCCGTGCCGCAACAGATCGGCTATCCATTCCGCGTCTTTGACATCGGTCTTCCTACCTGGCACTGCTTTGATATGCTGGGCGTTTACCACCAGCAGCGTAAACCTATCTTCCAGGAGATTGTAGATTGGTTTCCAGTATACTCCGGTGCTTTCCATTGCTACATGGGTAACTTCAAGACTAAGCAGCCAGTTCTTAAGCTCCAGAAGGTCTTTGGTCATCGTACTAAAAGTACGCGTCTCCTTACCCCCAGAGGTGATCGCACAGGCCACAACACTTTTCTTATGAATATCCAGACCACAGCACCGGGGGTATACTACTTCCATATGATTCTCCTTATATTAAACTACTGGTCGGTGGGCGCCCTGCTAAGCAAAGATATTGCCTGGCGTGCTCTCGCCAAAGCGAGGCCACAATTTATGGTGCCTCAGGGTCGCCGGTTCAGATTGTTCACTCGGGCTCATGGCACCAATGACTACCGAACTCCTTTCGCCAGCCAGCGCATAAATATTTTCATCCTTCCTGGCGCCCGCTGCAAGCGGGCATGGGGGATTGTCACGAAAATAGACTCTACTCATAGTGGCACAGGCCAGAGACCTGTGCCACTGATACACATTGAAATCATATCTTCATACTCAGTGGTGTCAATTGCAAATTGACATGAATAATTCCTGCGAAAGCAGGAATCCAGTTTCAATATTGTAATCGGGCTCGTCCCTGAGC
>JAUYHA010000076.1 GCA_030690265.1 Dehalococcoidales bacterium
CCGCTGGGCTGACACACCCGCTATTAGATGGGGAATTGGTTATTACATCAGCAGATTAGCGACTTCGGCTGACGGCCTAGATCCCTCCATTTTCAAATATCACATAAATTGCTGTGACATACAATATCGGAGTGGAGCATACTATTACCTGCTTTTTGAGAGGTTGAAGATATTATCAGACCTGTGTCGTACGATCGGTCTACGCGGTTTGGTAGTGCTATTTGATGAAGTCGAATCAATCGTTACTCTGCTTCCCAACATTCGATCGCGCCTGAGGTCGTACGAAATACTCAGCAAACTCACTGATTCACGCGAGTTTCCTTATTCCTGTTTCTGCTTTGCCGTTAGCCCTGATTTTGGACATAAGCTAGCCCATGTTTGACATTTGCCCATTTTAGCCAGCTTTGATTTATAACTGTTTGAAGCTGGGAGAAATGATAATGTGGTGACAGCATTATTTATTCTGACCTATTGACAAGAACTATATGTTGTGCTATAGTCCTGGGTGACAGATATGTTTATCAGGACAGTAAAAGCAAGGGGCAAAAAAGGGGAGCAGCATGAGTACCTGCGCCTGGTGGAGAATTATCGGGAAAACGACCGCACCAGGCAGCGGGTGGTTATAAGCCTGGGACGCAAGGATCTGCTGGCCCCTCATCTGGACAGCCTGGTGCGGGTGCTGGGTGGAGAAGGCCCGGACAGTGAATGGGTGCAGGCTACCGAGGTAAAGCCGGAGGAAGCAGCCTGCTGGGGAGTGGTTCTGGTGGCCAGACACCTGTGGCAGGAACTGGGTTTGGACGATATCCTTGATGCCTGTGAGGGAAAAAAGCGGAGGGCTGGCGCCTCTTTTTCAGAGCGGGCCTTTGTCCTGGTAGTCAACAGGCTATGTTCTCCCGGAAGCGAGCACCACCTGGCAAACTGGCTGGAGACGGATTATGTTTGTGACAGGAATGGTCAGCGCTGGCTGCCGTTGTGGGAGGAGCATGGACGAGTACAGGTAAACCTGACCTGGCTACAGAGGTGGTACCGGACGCTGGATAAGCTGATAGAAAGCAAAGAGGGAATCGAACAGTCCCTCTATTTGAAACTGCGGGATCTGTTTTCCCTAAAAGCAGAACTGGTCTTCTATGACCTGACCTCGACCTATTTTGAGGGAGCAGGCCCGCCTGGACTGGGTCACCATGGTTACAGCCGTGATAGCAAACCCCATAACGAGCAGGTGCAGATAGGGGTGGTGATGGTCAATGGCTGGCCCATAGCCCACCACGTTTTCCCGGGGAACTGGCGGGAGTTCGATACGGTAAAAGGGGTATTAGACGACCTGGAGAAGCGTTTTGGGCTGGGACGGGTGGTCTTTGTCGGCGATAGAGGGATGGTGACCACGGACAATCTGGAGATGCTGCGGGAGCGGCATCAGGGCTACCTGGTGGGTCTGCAGCGGAGACGCCGCGAAGATATCTATCAACTCATCGGGAAGGCGACAGGGACCTGGCAGGAATGTCCCCTGCCAGCTGGGGCCAGGGCTACCGGAAACAGTACCCTGGTGCAGGAAGTATCCGGTGACCAGCCGGGGGTACGTGTTTTTGTTGTCCACTCGGAGGAGCGTCTGGCTTATGAGCGGGCCATGCGGGAGCGGTCTATGGAACGCACTGGGAAAGCACTGGAGAAGCTGGAGGGACGAGTGGCTGGAGGCAAACTGAAAGCGCCGGAGAAGATCGGCGCCGCCGCCGCTCAAATCCTTTCGCGAAACCATGGTCATCGTTACTTTGGGTGGGAGGTGAAGGAAGGGAAGTTTCGTTACTTTGAGCATTCCAACCTGGAGCGGGAGAAAGCCTATGAAGGGAAGTACCTCATCCAGACGGAGGAACAGGGTCTTTCTCCGGTGGAGGCGGTGGCGGCTTATAAGGAACTCAGTGAGGTGGAGAGGGCCTTCCGCTGTCTCAAGGACGTTATAGAAATGCGCCCTATTTACCACCGGGATGATGGTCGGGTGCAGGGGCACATTTTCGTGGCTGTTCTGGCCTTTCTCCTCAAAAGGGCGCTGGAAAAGAAGCTGAAGGCTGCAGGCAGCCATTTATCGGGTGAAGCTGCCCTGGATGCCCTGCGTACTATCCACGTTGTCCGGATGCAGGTGGGGACTGAAAGACGGCAGGGTGTTACCGGAGGCAGCAGCAGGGCCCGCGAAGTATTGGAGGCAGTAGGTATTACCGCAACACTACCGCCACAGGTACTCTAAACGACCTGAAACCCCGATGTGGTGACAAACATGCCCAAAAACTGCCCGTTTTGAATCTGTTTAAAAACCTAATTGTCAAACATGGGCTAGCTAATTGGGATTTAAAATACGAGTATCCCATCTACAAGGATTATTGCCCTGAAGGCTGCAAATTCATGCGTAAATGGGTGAGCAATGGAATCGGTCTTATTAAGATCTCAAAGGTTGGCAAAGCCAATAACAGGGAGCTCCTGTATAAACTCAGAGGTCTTCACGAACATGCGTATTCATGGAAATCAAACGATAGAATCTCCCTTAATTTCATTGACTCTTTTATTGATGAAGCGGAGAAGAATTCTTTATTACAACGAGACATCGTCCGGTCTTTCGTTAATGTGATGGATGTATGCCACCAACACCCATCCTGCAATCCAGCTTCAGAATTGTCACTTCCTTTGAATTTGAGCCTCGTGGAACGTCTTCGTAGTCGAGGGCTCGAGGTAATTGACAAGAGGCCATCAGGAGGGGCTTTATGGGTTATTGGTGGGTTAGAGTTAATGAGCCTATTAAAGCAATTAGGCGACCAGGGCGTCAGCTTTAAGTTCGCTTCTGGAGGCGGTCAAGCTACGAAGGAACGTCCCGCTTGGTGGACT
>JAUYHA010000077.1 GCA_030690265.1 Dehalococcoidales bacterium
GGAGCTTAATTTCAGGACAACTACATAAGGGAGAGTCGAAGAGAGGCTGAGCCTCTCTTACCAAAATCTTCCCCCTCTCCTTTGAAGGAGAGGGGGATACAGGGGGTGAGGTTGATGGTTAGAGAGCCAGTTGTCGCCGGACAGTTCTATCCGGGAACACCCGACCGGCTCAGGTCGATGATTAAAGAATTGGTTGACGAAGAAGCGACCAGGGAAGAAGTAATCGGTCTGCTTTCACCCCATGCCGGCTATGTCTATTCGGGAGCGGTAGCCGGAGCTGCTATCTCCAGGGTTAGCTTTAAGGATACCTTTGTTGTTATGGGGCCCAATCATACCGGGGCGGGTAAACCTTTCAGTATTATTACCGAAGGCGCCTGGAAAACACCTCTCGGGGAGGTAGAGATTGATTCGGAACTGGGCAAGCAGATTCTGGCATCATCTGAATACCTGGAGGAAGACCACCTGGCTCATCAATATGAACACTCTATTGAAGTTCAGCTCCCCTTTCTGCAGTATTTCAAACCGGACATTAAATTTGTCCCCATCTGCCTCAGCTACGCAACCGGGGAGGTTTACAAGGAAATCGGTAAGGGGATAGCCCGGGCCGCTAAGGAGCTGAACAAAGAGGTGGTTATTATTGCCTCCAGTGATATGACCCACTATGAGTCTCAGGAATCAGCACGGCAGAAGGACAATCAGGCGATAGAAGCCGTGCTGGACCTCGACGAGGATGAGCTGTTGAAGCGGGTGCAGGAACTGGACATATCAATGTGTGGTTACGCCCCGGCAGTCAGCCTCATTTCTGCGGCTAAGGAACTGGGTGCCGGAAAGGCAGAGCTGGTCAAATACATGACCAGCGGAGACACCACCAGGGATTACGCCAGCGTGGTAGGTTACGCCGGGATAATAATAATCGGCTTATCACCTCTGGCGAAGTTAGCCCGGGAGGCGGTAGAGAGCTATGTGAGACAGGGCAAGGTGCCCTCTCCACCCCGGGAGCTTACCCCGGAAATGGAGCAAAAAGCCGGCGTCTTTGTTTCTATCCATAAGCTTGGCGAGCTGCGCGGTTGCATCGGCACTTTTGAACCCACCAGGAAGAATGTAGCCGAGGAAGTTATTGCCAACGCCATTAATTCAGCCATCAGAGACCCACGCTTCCCCCAGGTTGCCCGCAGTGAGCTTAAAGACCTTGACTACAGCGTGGATGTGCTTACCTCTCCCGAGCCGGTGGAGAACAAGGACGAGCTGGACCCCAAAAAATACGGGGTTATCGCCCAGTGCGGCTGGCGGCGGGGCTTGCTTCTCCCTGACCTCGAAGGAGTGGACACCGTTGACCAGCAGATTAAAATCTGCTGCCAGAAAGCCGGCATCGGCCCCAAAGAACCGATAAAGCTCTACTGCTTTCAAGTGAAGAGGTATAAGTAAACTAGCTGAATAACGGAGATACCAAAAGAAGGTGGAATATGGACAGTAACGGAGTAGTAAAGAACCACAAAACCTTGAAATTTCTGAGTGAAGTCTTTGGTGTAGAGTTTAAAGAACTCGTCGGTTGGAAAGAAGGGCATAAAACACTTGAGGGTATATTAAATTTATCTCCGTCAGAAGATTCAACGATAGTCCATTTCTTAATCCCTATATTAAAGAGCGTTCTGGGATATGTAACCGGCGATATCGATATAAAACCTGTTTTACATATCAACCAGGGCAATAAGGTAAAAGAATTTGGTGGTCAGAGTGATATTGTTGTTAGAAAAGCGAAAAAACCAGTGTTTGTTATTGAAGCCAAAAGGTACGGACACCCCTTAGAGTCAAAAGAAGAGGATGCCGAAGGACAAGCCTATGATTACTCAAGGGCAAATGAATTAAAGCCTAAAGTTTGGTATCACATCACATCTAATGTTAGAGAAATCCACGTATATGACAACAATACCAGAAAAGAGGTATTGACGATTAAAGAAGAGGAGTTGGATGATAAACTTCCTCAACTAATATCGCTTCTTCATAAAGACCAGATAATTCCATTCAGCCAATCCAAAATGGAGCAGATACAGACAGTATTCAGGACTCCGATAACTGGTAAGAAAGAGTTTGAAAGACTGTTGAATAAATGCCAAGACTATATGAGAGAAGCAGAAGAGGCTAAAACGGGAAAAGAAGCCTTTGACGAAATGAATAAAATCCTCTTCATAAAGATATTTGAGGATAGAAGGGAACGAAGAGGGGAAGAGAACAGATTTACCACTTATAAAAAATTGATAGAGGGAGATAATTATATCAGAGGGACTCTATTTGAAGATATTAAGAACTACTTTGAAAAAAGGGGACTCCCATATTTGCGCCGGAAGATGAAATTAAACTGGATTCAAATACCGTAAATCTTATCGTGGAGAAATTGCAGTCAAGGTTTTTAGTGGATGAGGATGGGAAAGTATATGAGCCTATAGGCGATGTTTATGAAAACTTCGTTAGCACGATATTCAGAGGAGAAAACGGGCAATATTTTACTCCGAGACCTGTTGTTGATTTCATTATTAAAATGACGGGTATTGAATGGGGAGAAGAGGGAATGGTAGTTTGCGACCCGTGTTGCGGGTCTGGTGGTTTCTTGCTTTATGTATTTGAGAAAATGGATAGGGATTTGAAAAAAGAATTCATGAACGAAAACATGGATTTTAAAAATAAAAAAGCAGAAGAACAATACAGAGCATTCAAGGATAAATTGTGTAACGAACTTTTAGTTGGTTATGATAATGAGAGAAGCATAGCCAATACCGCTATGATGAATATGAGCGTGCATGGCGATGGTAGTGTAGGAATATATTACGGGAATTCACTGCTTAAAACCAAGACGAGGCAGATATTGCCTCCTAACAGTTTTGATTGCGTCGTTACTAATCCGCCTTTTAGCCTTAGTGTGAAAAAAAATACCATGAAGGATAGCGATGAGCGAGACGTATTGGAAGAATACGATTTGGGGCACTCCCATAGATATAATATGAAAACTAAGCAATTTGAGACAGACCCTAGCATAAAGGATATAAGAGGGAGCCAAGATTCAAAGAAGCTATTTATTGAAAGGTGTTATCATCTCCTGAAAAGTAAAAAATACTTAGGCATTGTGTTAGACGATGGAGTATTAAATAACCCTTCTGACGCATACTTGAGAGATTGGATATACAATCATTTTCTCATCAAGGCAGTTGTATCATTGCCATTTGAGATATTTAGAGAAAGAGGCGCTACAAACAGAACAAGTATCCTTATCTTACAGAAAAACGATGGCAACATGATTCAAAAAGATATATTTATGGCTATTGCAGAACATGCGGGAGAGAATTACGGCAAACTAGGATGGAAAATGCCAAACAATTTAGATGAGATATATCAGGAGTGGTTAAGGTACAACAGCGAAGAAAAAAGCAGTTTTCGGTTTTCGTTCATAGTTAAAAATGAAGAACTGGAAAATTTTTATGATGACAAGGAGAAGGTCTATAGAAATAGGCTAGACCCCAAATACTACAATCCGAAGTTTAAGGCACTAATAAACAAGATAGAAAAGAATAAGAATGTTGACAGTATAGGTAATTTAGTGGATTTTGTTGAGGAAATATGTAAGCCAGATGACGTAAATGCATTTGGCTCAAAATATGTAGAGAAGATAACGAAAAATAATCAGATAGAAATTGGGGAGATTGACGGAATAAACGATCCTAAGGGTAAAGAGGATAGGGTATTTAAGGCTGGAGACTTAGTTGCATCTAGGATAAATATTAAAAGTGGCATGATTGCTTTCGTTCCTGACAATATTGAGGAAATAAGGGCGACAAGTGAATATTATAAATTCGTTCCTAAGCTAGACGAATCAGGAAAGCCAAAGGTGCTTAAAGAATATCTATTTATTGCTTTAATTTCAAACCCTATGCAGATGATTATGGATGCGCTGGCAACAGGCCAATATATGAGGTTAAAAGAGGAAGAGTTAGCTAAAATAAAAATACCTGTCCCCAAACTGCCTGCACAGGAAGTAGTTATTAAAAAGTTTAGGGATGAGAGGGCAAAGGTATTTGCTTTACAGCAAGACGTTACTTCTAAAGCAGAAGTAATGAATAAGCAAATAGAAGAATTAATAATAGGTCAGGCAGAATAAACCAGACTTTTGATGCAACTCCCTGACTTTTGATACAGAAGGTACTTATGATACAAAGCTCCTTTGAAGGAGAGGGGGATACAGGGGGTGAGGATAATAGAAATAAATAAGAATGGATATGAAGGAGAAAAGATGATAAAAGATTTGGTATTAAAGCACCGGAGCTGTCGGCGGTTTTATCAGGAGGTTCCGGTAGAAGAGGAAACTTTGAGAGAGCTGGTTGACCTGGCAAGATGCTCCGCATCTTCCAGCAACAGACAGCCTCTCAAATATATCCTTTCCTGTGACCCGGAAAAGAATGCCCTGGTATTCAAGACTCTTGGCTGGGCTAGAGACCTGAAAGACTGGCCCGGTCCTTCTGAAGGAGAACGACCATCCGCCCATATCGTTATCCTTTTGGACAAAGAGATAAGCGAATCCGTTGACTGCGACCACGGCATCGCCGCTCAGACCATTCTGCTCGGTGCCAGAGAAAAGGGGCTGGGTGGCCTTATGCATGGCTCGGTAAAGAAGGAAGAGCTAAGCCAGGCTCTTGGCATACCGCCCCGCTATGAAATCCGCCTGGTGCTGTCTCTGGGTAAGCCCAAAGAAAAGGCGGTTCTTGATAGTGTGGGGCCGGACGGAAAGACTACTTACTGGCGCGATAGTGAAAGCGTCCACCATGTGCCCAAGCGCCGCCTGGATGATATAATCGTATGAGGCAAGAATAAAGGGGGTGAGGTAGAATGATGGACATGTTTGAGCAAAAGGCTGAGGAGCAAAGAGAACAGCAGGCACCGCTGGCTACCCGGATGAGACCTACCAGCTTCCACGAGTTCGTCGGGCAGGAGCACCTGGTTGGTAAAGGGCGGGTACTGAGGAAGGCTATTGACGCGGGACGGCTACCTTCCATCATTCTCTGGGGTCCGGCCGGCTGTGGTAAAACCACCCTGGCTTATCTTATGGCCAATGCTACCAATTCACACTTCCACCCAATAAGCGCTGTCAGTGCCGGTGTTGCCGACTTACGCCGCGTAGTTGAACAAGCCAAAGAGCGCCGCAGAATTTACCAGCAGAAAACCATTCTTTTTATTGATGAGATACACCGTTTCAATAAGGCTCAGCAGGATGCCATTCTACCCTATGTTGAGGATGGGACTATTACCCTTATCGGGGCAACTACGGAAAACCCCTCCTTTGAGGTAACTTCACCCCTCCTCTCCCGGTGTCAGGTGTTTACCTTAAACCCCCTTGTTGAGGATGAAATTCGCGTTATCATTATGAGGGCGCTGAGAGACAGGCTCAAAGGTCTCGGAGAATTAAACGTGGAATTAGCCCCTGAGGCAGTAGACCATCTTATTACTACCTCCAAGGGTGACGCCCGGATTGTCCTTAATGCGCTGGAACTGGCAGCCCTCACTACACCACCGGATGCTAAAGGAAAACGCGCCATTTCATTAGCCACCATTGAAGATGCCATCCAGCACCCGGCTCTCCGTTACGATAAGGCTGGCGACCAGCACTATGACCTTATCTCAGCCCTTCACAAGTCGATGCGGGGTTCAGACCCGGATGCCTCTCTCTACTGGCTGGCAAGGATGCTGGAAGCGGGAGAAGACCCTCTCTATATTGCTCGCCGTTTAGTTCGTTTCGCTTCGGAGGATGTCGGTATGGCCGACCCGCAGGCCCTGGTGATAGCCATGGCGGCTCAGCAGGCGGTCCACTTTATCGGTATGCCGGAGGGTAACCTGGCTCTGGCCGAGGCGGCCGTCTACCTGGCAACGGCGCCGAAAAGCAACTCTCTGTATGAAGGCTACTCTAAAGTTCAGCAGGAGATTAAAAAGGGTTCGGCTGGTTCAGTGCCCCTGTACCTGCGTAATCCGGTGACGCCGCTGATGAAACAGATGGGCTACGGCGAAGGATATAAATATGCTCACGACTACCCGGAACACTTCGTTGAACAGCAGAACCTGCCTGATTCACTCCAGGGAAAACAGTTTTACTCTCCCGGCGGGCAGGGATATGAGAAACAGGTTGTAGACCGGCTCAAAAAATGGTGGTCCGGTAAGAAGAAAGCGGGCGGGGCTGAAAAAGGGGAGGAGGATTGAATTCCATCCGGGTCAGCTTTCCCTGCGGTAATATTACTTTAGAGGGAGACTGGCATTTCCCCGAGGGGAATGAACTCTTTCCAAGTGTCATTGTCTGCCACCCCCACCCTCTTTATGGCGGCAATATGCGGAACAATGTTGTCACCGCCATTTGTGAAGCGTTGTCCCGGCACTCGGTCGCCACCTTTCGTTTCAACTTCAGGGGAGTGGGTGGCAGTGAAGGCAACTATGGAGAAGGTATCACCGAGCAGGAAGATGTTAAGGCAGCCCTGGATTTTGTCGTCTCCTCTCCAAATACTGACAGTGAGAAAATTGGCCTGGCGGGGTACTCTTTCGGTGCCAGGGTAGCTCTGTCGGCTGCCTTTCAGGATGAGCGGGTCAGTCTTCTGGCACTGGTCTCGCCACCGCTATCGGATGAGGCCATCTGGAACCAGCTAAGGAAGTATCCAAACCCCAAATTGCTTGTTGTTGGTGATGCTGACCCTCATTTCTCGCTTGATAGCTTTCAGCGCCTTGGTAAGGATTTCTCTCGTCCCGGGCAGTACCAAGTGGTATCAGGGGCTGACCATTTCTGGCGGGGTTATGAAGAAGAAATGGCCCAGCGGGTATCCCGTTTCTTCGTATCTGGTTTCAAAAAATAATGGAGGACACCTAATCAGTGCCCTCCATTCAAGTCCAGTTCTTTTCTCGAACTTAACTCACTTGTGGTGATTACCCACAGTAGGCTTCTCTTTTCAGGAGAACCGCCTCTCTCACTGACACTAGAGCAAGTTCGAGTTTGCGTTGCCCCACCCTTGTGGGGCTTCAACTGTCAACCTGCCACACCATCAGCACAACCTGAAGCTTCATCTTACACCTCCCGAAGCAGATTCAGTTAGCATCGTGTCGCTTCACTGTCAGTAAAGCACAATTCGCTCAGTTTGTCAAGTGTGGATTCAGGCCTGGTTTTCGAGTGGGATTGAAAAAGAGGATAGTGGAGGAGGTTAAAAGAGGTCGTCCAGTTCCCGGTTGCCTTCGGGCATCTCACCATGTGCCGTGATGTATTGCTGGAGAAGCTCGCTTTCCTTTTTGGTGTACATCGGTTCCTCCACGCAGACAAAGTAGCGAGCGTTTTCCTTGAGGGTTATCTGCTCCCCAAGCTCCCGGCGCAGGTTCATAGCTCCTTTAATATAAATAACCTGCTCCTGCTCATCCAGCAGTTGATAGACCCCCTCTGTCTCCGGCGCCTGGCTGATATTCTCCGGAGTGAATTCCGTCCATAGTTTCTGGCGGGGTGGCCAGATAGATGCGGCGATATTGAATCTCGAGTCACACCTGAGGCAGCGGCGTCCTTCCTCAGCCGCCTCTTCCTGGCTCAGCGAGAATTCCACGGCGTCAAAAGAGCTTATCCGCTCCTGGACACCCAGCAGGTTTCGTTTGACCCTGCTTTTATCGCTAAAGCCGACTTCTCTGCCCATGCAGGCGGGTGATTCTCTTTCCGGGCTCAGTTCTTCTTCAATGTTGCCGTCACCGCCGAGGTATTTATCAATGGCGGAAGCGGCTTTCCTGCCGCCGGCAATAGCTTCAATGACCGTGGCAGGCCCGCTGACAACATCACCCCCGGCAAAGACTCCCTGCCTTGAGGTGGCTAATGTCTCGGCGTTTACTTTGATTCTGCCTCCTCTGGCCGTCTCCAGGCCGTACTTGTCCGGCACTATAGACTCCTGCCCGATGGCTTTTATCATCAGGTCGTATTCTTCGCTGAACTCGCTGCCCTCTACCGGCTCCGGTCTGGGTCTGCCGCTGGCATCCGGCTTGCCCAGTTGCATCCGTATCGCTTCCAGCTTCAGCTTACCATTGGCAGAGGTAACCCTGGTCGGGTTAGCCAGGTAGGTTATCTTAATCCCTTCTTCGAGTGCTTCCTCTATCTCTTCTTCGCTGGCTGGCATCTCGGCCCGGGTGCGGCGGTAGATAATGGTTACCTCTTTAGCTCCGAGGCGGAGGGCAGTTCGTGAGGCATCGATGGCGACATTGCCTCCTCCCACTACCAGCACCTTGTCTCCTATCTTTACTTCCTTACCGAGGTTGACTTCTCTGAGGAAATCCACCCCGTCTACTATGCCGGGGGTAGTTTCTCCTTCTATCCCCATGCTGGTGCCGCGGTGGGCACCCACACCGGTAAAGACAGCACTGTAACCCTGCTCAAACAGCTCATCTAATGACTCTACCGGGCTGTTTGTGGCTATCTTTATCCCCAGGTCCTCAATCTCTTTTATCTCTTCTTCCAGCACTTCAACAGGCAGCCGGTAATCAGGTATCCCTGCCCGCATCATCCCGCCGGCAACCGGCAGGGCTTCAAATACCGTTACCTGGTGCCCTTTCCTGGCTAGATAGTAAGCTGCGGTCAGCCCGGCTGGCCCGGAGCCGACGATGGCGACTTTCTTGCCCGTAGCCGTAACCGGCGTAAGTCTTCCCTTCCAGCGGTGGTCATCGTTTTCCGCGGCGAACCGTTTCAGAGCCCTGATGGCAATCGGCCCGTTCAGGTCGGTACGCCGGCATGCCTGCTCACAGGGGTGGGGACAGATATAGCCCAGCACTTTGGGGAAGGGTACTTTCTCCCTGATAATGGCGGTAGCTTCAGCGGGTTTGCCCTCGCCAACAAGATAGACATACTGGGCCACATCGATACCGGCCGGGCAGGCTGCCTGACAGGGCACTTCATCAAATTTCCCCTTGTCCATAAGGGCGCCGGTGGGACAGACAGCGACACAGGTAGTGCAGAAGCGGCAGGCTGATTCCGAAGGATTGGGTCCGACGGAGCCGACGGTAACCCGGCTGTCTTTATTAAAGACGAAATCGATAGCCTCAATCCCTCTAAGTTCCCGGCAGCCCCGGATACAGCGAGTGCAGCCGATACAGAGGTTATAGTCTCTTTCAAATAATGGCTCGTCTTTTATCTGAGCCAAATCCTCAAAGATAAAGCGGGGGGTTTCCGGCTTGATGCCGACATACTCGGATATCCGCTGAAGTTCACAGTTGCCGAAGAGGGAACAGCATCTCTCATTCTCAGGGATATTCATTGAGCAGGGGAAGCGGGCGCAGCCTTCCCTTTGAGCACAGGTAAGGCAGGCGTGAGGGTGTTTTGCCAGGATAAGCGCCAGCTTGTCACGTCTGAATTCCAGAGCCTCCGGCGTGCTGCTGCGGACTACCATCCCTTCCTCTACCGGAATATTACATGCCTGGTGTAAACCTTCCCTTCCCTCAACTTCTACCACGCAGAGCTGGCAACCCTCGTATGCCAGCTCTGGTTGCTTGTTCTCAAAAGGCACTGTACCGCGGTAAATAACTCCGGCGGGCTTTTGAGCCTCTACGGGAGGTAGGTCAGGGTGCCAGCAGATATGAGGGATATAGATGCCTGCCTGGAGTGCCGCCATTAGAACTGTCGTTCCTTTGGCGGTGGTAACTTCAGTTTCGTCAATAATGATTTTTGCCATAAGGTTATCTAGGAGACCGTTTCCGGCTAGCGGCTGTATGCAACCTTCCAGCCATCTGAGTGAGAGATAGCCCCCGGTTTACAGGCAGCAATACAGGGAGGAAGTTTCTCACCGTAGCCAGGCTGACAGGGAGCACAACTGTACCTGATTTTCTTGCGGTGCTCGGCTTTCACCTTGGCTACCGGCTCATCCCGGAATGGGTCATACTCGTCCTCGCCTACTTCAAGGGCACTTGCCGGGCAGACCGGCACGCAGTCGCCACAGCCATCGCACTTTTCGGTATCAATCGCCAGGAACCAGTCTCCGGAACCATCTTTAAATCCGTAATTAGCTAACATTTTATCCTTATTTCATCAGGCTTTTCGGGCGCTTTGTGCTCTGCCTCTTTCCAGCAGAGCGTGGGCAAACAGGGCGGCACCAACGGCACCGGCTATCTGAGTATCAAAGGGAAGGTTCTGCTCCTTCATCTTGGGGTCGGCCCACACCTGTGCCGCTGTTTTAACATTTAGCTCCTTCTCCAACCTGCTTACCACGCCGATGTTTTTACCAATGCCTCCGGTGATAGCGAATTGCTCCTCGATACCGAGGCGGTGGAGCAGTTCCGCCACCCGGTGAGCCATAGCCGCACAGTAAGCAGCCATGATTTCATTTGCCGGCATTCCTTCCTGTATTAAGCCGACAACCTCTGTCTTGGCAAAGACAACGCAGGTGCTGCTTATCATTGGCGGCTCTTTAGCAATCTGTAAGGACCTTTCGCCAATCTCCCAGACAGGTACGCCGATAAGGTCAGCAAAGACCTCCATTCCCCGGCCGGTGCCGGCAGCGCACTTGTCGTTCATCATGAACTTCAGCACTTTGCCTCTTTCATCACAATGGATTGCTTTGCAGTCCTGGCCGCCCATGTCCATCACTGTTCTGACAGTGGGCCCATACATAAAGTTCGCCCCCCTGGCGTGACAGGCAATCTCGGTTATCGTCTGCTGAGCCATTGGGACATTAACACGGCCGTAACCGGTTCCTATGCAGTAGTCAATATTGTCCAGTGTTATAGGAGATGGCTCTAGAGCCATAACCATCACCTTCCGGGCACTCTCCGGGCTATCCGAACCGGTGCGGGTATTGCCATAGGCATAAAGCTCACCATCAATCATAACTACAGCCTGGGAACTAACCGAGCCAATATCGACCCCGGCGGTGATAAATTTCCCTTTTTGCCAGTCAATGTCCTCATTTACCCATGTGCCTTCCGGCCATCTCCAGAAGTCTACCTTTTTTTCCGTCTCGACCATGCTTTTCCCCCTTAATTAGTATTTGATATCTGCTATTACTTACCCTCTTGGATATCCTCTTTTTCCACGACCTTGGCTTCCACTTTTTCTTCAGTGACGCCGCTTTCGGCTGCTGTTGCAGCACCTATAGCCCCGACATAATCGGGGTTATCAGGCACGGTGACTTCCATTTGCAGTTCCTTTCTTAGTGAGTCAAGAAAGCCGACATTTCTGGCCATACCGCCAATCATAACGATATCGTTTTCCAGCCCGACGATGCGAGCTACCGAACCGACTCTGCCCGCTATGGCATCGTGAACGGACCGGGCAATGTCTTCTTTCGATGTTTTCTGGTGAATAAGTCCAACCACTTCGGACTCTCCGAAGACAGAGCACTGGGCATTCATTGGAATGGAACGGGTTGAGTTCAGTGATATCTTGGCCATCTCCTCCACGTTTATTTCCAGAGCCCGGGCCATAGTGTCTACAAAAGTGCCCGTGCCGGCGGCACATTTCTCGTTAATGGCAAAGTCCAGTACCTTGCCTTCAGGGCTAACTTTAATTGCCCGGCCCTCCTCGGCGCCGACATCAATAACGGTTCGGGCAGTAGGGATAAGCCGGATTATTCCTCGGGCGTCAGCGGCAGCATCGGCAATATATCCGTCGGCAAATGTAACCCTCTTGCCAGAGCTGCCGGTAGCTACTACCCGGATAACATCTTTCCGCTCCAGCCTGGCTTGCTTCAGGGCATCTTCGTATGCTTCCTCAGCCGCCTTGGCTTTATCCATTCCCGATGTCTCTCCTACCTTGGCCAGTATTTTACCGTCATTCATAATAACGGCGTGGACATTTTTACCACCAACATCTATTCCAGCGACTATCATTTTGTCTCCTTCCTGTTTAGTCAGTAAGCTTATCCATCCCTAACGTTTCGCTAAAGAAGAGGTCAACCATACGGCGGGTTCGAGCCTCGTCGAAGTCCCTCTCATCAGCCATGTTTCCTTCGTAAGTCAGTGTCGGCAGGCCTATTTTTTGCAGGGCTATCTTGGACTCCATCTGGTGCTGGGCGGTTCCTTCACAACCGCGGTTGAGGTGGATTATCGCCGCATTGCATTGCCACTGCTTGGCTAACTGGGTTAGCACGGCGTTTTTGTAGTCAGCCCCGTAGAATTCGGCCCAGATTAACTTACCTCTCACCTCTCCCTCTGCCAGCAGTCTTAAAGCCTGGTCACGGTTTTTAATGGTTATTCCCTGCTCTTCAAGGGTGGGATAAGGCAGCCAGTTTCCCTGCTCATCCTGTTTCCACCACCCGACGAGGCCGTTGGTATAGATGTTAGTCACGGCGACGGCTCCATACTTCTGGAAGTAGCGATAAATATCAAGAAATGCCCAGGGAGGCTGGCTGTCGGTTAATAAACGGCATCGCTCGTTAGCTTCAGCAGCAATCTTGTTGGCTACTCTATCCTGGATCTCCGGGTAGAGCAGGTTCTTATAGAAATCGGCATGCGCGTCTTTTGACTTCTCCAGGGTAGCCAGGACATAGAGGGAGAACATTGTTTTTTCATCCAGTGGTGCCGGGACAGCCATGTTGAGATAGCATACCTTTGCCCAGTAACAACAGGAATCGTAGGTATTTTTCACCTTACGAGCCAGTTTTTCGTCATCAATCTTCCTGCCGGTGTGTTTCTCTAAAAAGGCAATCCCATCGTGCAGTTGAGCGGCGACATAGTCAATGTGTCGGTCGGTTATCTTGTCATAAGGCCCGACGCCGACATCGAAACAGAAGTAAGGAGTCTTGCCCCCGCTAAGCTCATCGGCTACCTGCATCCACTTACCGTGGCTGCAGCAGATGTGGTTCTGGAAGATAAAATCTGCCTCCGGCCACGGTCCGCCGAAGACAAATTCATTCAGGATAATAGAACCCCAGTAGTTACGCATGTAGGCGCAGAGGTCGCGGGCACAGCCCCACTTGCCTTCAGCCGCTTCCTGAAAGCGGACCTGTCGTTCAGGGTCAACCGCAACACTGGCTCCGTAAGGTTCTTCGGTTAGCCCATGAACCTCACCCTCCAGAGCCTGGGGTACCGCATCAAATGACCAGGTGCCGCCTTCCCAGCGGAGGGCACCCCGGTCATGTGCCTCCATATAGTCCTTGTAATACTCCATCCTGAGCTCTTTTGCTCTGCCCCAACAATCCAAAAGTTTGGTTTGATACTTTGCCATTTCCCCTCCTTATAAATCTATTTAATCTATCTTGAGTATGTACTTAAGCGAATAGTTCTTCCGCCAGGAGCTGTTCAATAAAGGCTTCCACCCTGATTTTGAACGGTCCCAGAGGCACGGTAACCTCAAATTCCAGGAAATAACAGGGTATGCCATTATTTTCAAGAACCCGTCTCAAGCTTGGAATATCAAGCTCATGGGGGTCACAGAATTTTTGCTGGGTAAGGATTGCTCCCTGAACCCGATATTCTTTAGCAAACTCGAGAATCTTGTCAAAGCGGACTCTGCTCCCATCTTCCATCCCCCAATCCTTACTGGGGCAGGGGGTCCGGTCACAATAGCGGTCGGCAATAGCCTGAAGGCGGTCTTTCTGGGGGGTAATTTCATCCCAAAAATACCTGGTGCCGGTGCAATGGTCTTCAATGACGAAGGTGGCTCCCAGCTCAGTTTCCACCATGTTTAGAAACTCCCGGTCATCATCCTCACTGCCGACAATCATCAACCGGACTCCGGTCTCCCGGTCGAGCTTGCGTTCAGGCAGTGTCTCGAGGAGCTGTTTCAGCATTTCGTTTTGCTCCCTTTTGTCCATCAGCTGGCTTGCCCAGACTATGGTCATCGCTTCAGTGCCGGTTATCGGGGGATTATCTTCCTTGCGGAATTCATAAACCTGCTTCATCAAGCGCCGGTTGGTGTCGACAATGTCGATACCCCTGTCCAGGTCTTCTTCGGAAATGGTTTTACCGGTCCATTCCTCCAGAGCTTTTTTGAATTCAACCAGCTCTCCCCGCAGGAAGGTCTTGGCGTGGGGACTGCGCACCGCATTGGGCATGACAAAGTAGTAGCTCCACGGAGTCGGAACATTAGCCGTCCAGGCACCATAAGCGACGCGCATATGAAGGCAGGTGTTGACCTCCATTACACCATCCAGGTAGTCGTACTTTCCCTTCAGAGCCTGGTTCAGGCAATCGCGGCTGAAAGGACACCACATATCGAACATGTGGGGTGCGGCCTGGGAGGTTGCTTCATGCCCGCCTAAGATGCGCACTGGAAGCATGCCAGCCGCATACATCACCTCCTCCGGATAGTAGGTGCACATGCAGCCAACTACTTTGCCTCCGTTTTTCTGTTTCCAGTCTTTGGCATATTCATGCCGTAGCTGCCAGATGTCGTTAAACTGTTTCAAGATTTCCGAAGCTTCCAATTTCTACTCCTTTCCTTAATTAATTCCTGTTTGACAATTGTGGCTCATTATATTGGTTAAAGACGAACTCAAAATATTCATTGGCTTTTTCCGCTAAAAGGTCATGGTACTGATGAAACAGGTCGGCTGCCTGAGAGCGGAGCCAGTCTTTGGGTAATAGCTCCTCCGGCAAATCAGGGTCAAAGAAGGGCAGCCGCCGGTATTGATGAATCAACTTGAACCTCTCCACAAAGCACCAGCTTGCCTCTATCGGCTCGCCATCCTGGAACCGTCCCTGGTAGTCTTCCAGTTTCGAGGAATATTCATTAAGAAAGCTGGCATATTTTTCGTGGATAAGGTGTAAATCCCAGCAGCGGGATATTATGCTTTGGGGATTAGTGAAATCCCGAAGCTTAGCCTTAAACATTTGGACATATTCTTTGATTTGAAGCCTGGCTATTATCTCGGCTATTTCCCTGCTTGAATCGTGGGGTGAAATCCAGGTAGCGGTGCTTAAAGGTCCGTATCCCGCCCAGTTTAGTTCCTGACGCAGTTTGTCCCTTGCCTCCCTTTTTTCTTCAGGGATAAAGTAGACTACGACACTCCAGGTTCCATCCCAGCCGCTCGTTTTTCGCTCGAAAATGCGCTGGGCTCCTTTATCCAGCAGGTCAAAGCCAGCTTCTGTTAGCGAATAGTAGCTTCGTAACCCGTTATGCCTTACCTTAAATAAACCGGCCCGACTCATCCTTGACACCGCTGACCTTATCGATTGTTCCGAAAGGCTAAAATTTGCCAATAGCTCGATTAAACCGCCAATCCCGATTTCTCCACCTCTGTGGCGAACATAATCCCCATAGAGGGTAAGTATTGTAGCCCTAGGACGAAAAATTAGCATATCACTAGAAAAGTATAGCGTTAATTTAACGCTATATAATTCTATATAATGTAACTGCTTTTGTCAAGTCCTTTCCAGGTGATATTTTAAAATTTTTAATCAAAATACCACATCGGCTAAAGCTTAATAGACAGCCGAAAATCAAATCTTCTTTATCCGGCATAGTAGTGTTTTAAGCTCGGCATAGCCGGTTACCGGGTCCCGGGGTTCGAGGCTGGTCAGCAGGTTAACATTGGCTTCAGCCCAGCCGTGGGGGATGCTGATAATGCCGGGGGCTAAATCTTCGGTGGTCTTTACCTTAATGGCTATCTGCCCTTTGTTTGTTTCCACCCTCATCATATCGCCATCAGCCAGGCCATACTGTGCGGCGGTATCAGGGTGAATCTCAGCCACCGGCTCAACGGCTGCTCTCTTTAAGGTTGAAATATTCCTGAACTGGGTATGGGTGTATTGCGGTATTCGGGCGCCGGTGGTCAGGATTAGAGGGTAATCCTTCGCCAGTTCCGGAGCACTGACCGGGCTCTGGCTGGGCTCGACATAAACAGGCAGCGGGTCATAGCCGTTCTCTTTAAGCGTTTCAGAGTAAATCTCTATCTTGCCGGAAGGGGTCCGGTAGTTGTTGGTTTGATACGTGCGATACTTCTTCTCGGCATAGAAAGCTCCCTCAGGATGGTCTCTCTCCAGTTGCTCTCTGGTTAAACCGCTTGGTTCTAAAAAGAAGTCAATAACCTCCTCCTCGGTTTGCCAGGGGAAGAACTCCCCGTAGCTCATCCTCCGTCCTATTTCAGTCCAGATTTTCCAGTCAGCCCAGCTTTCCCCGATAGGCTCGATTATCTTTTTACGGAGTAAAAGATAGGGTATGCCTGCGGTTACCCCGTAAACATAGCCTACCCCGCTCTTCTCCGGGAAGGAGCAAGCCGGAAGCACAATGTCGGCCAGTTCGGCAGTTTCGGTCAGAAACAGGTCAATCACTACCATGAAATCCAGCTTCTCCAGTGCCTGCTTGATTCGGGACGAATCGGGCAGGGTAAGGACGGGGTTGCCGCCGTTGACAATCAAGGCGGTAATGGGATATGGCTTTCTTTCTAGAACGGCATCGGCAAAAAGCATTTCCTGGCTGAAGGGGGCTTTTCTGCCCCAGAAACCGTGGAAAAGAGGGTACTCTTTAGCTCCAATCGCCTCACCCGTCTCGGTAACTCGAAGTTCCCGGGCGCCGAGACGGAGGTAGGGCATGCCTACCCATCCCCCGGGTATATCGATATTACCGGTTACCGTCTGCAAAAGCGAAAGGGCACGGTTATTCTGGAAACCGTTGATATGCTGGTCAAGGGCGGCGGTGCCGGGCACTATGGAAGCGGGCTTGACGGTGGCGAAAAGGCGGGCAATTCGTCTGATGTCTTCAGCCGGCACCCAGGTTATCTCGGCCACTTTCTCCGGGGAATAACTTTTTACATGTTCTGCCAGCTGGTTAAATCCCAGGGTATATTTCTCCACGAAGTCTTTATCGTAGAGTCCTTCGGCGATGATGACATTCAGCATTGCCAGCATCAGGGCACAGTCAGTCCCCGGTCTTATCCGGATGTAAATTCCCTTTTCCGCCATCGGGATACGTCTGGGGTCAATAACAATTAACTGCTCCAGAGTACCGCTATCCAGGGCTTTATAAATCTTGTTGGCCATGGTCATTCTTGTCCGGTCCATGTTCTGTCCCCAGACGATAACGCATCTGGCGTTCCAGGGCTCTTCAATGAGGTAACTGCCGAAGGTCATCTGGCGAGCCATAATCCGGGAGCGAAAGCAGTTCCCTTCCACGGAGAGTAGATTGGGGGTGCCGTAAGCGCCGCAGAATATTTGGGCAAAGGTAGCCAGCTCAATATTCTCTGTCCCAATTGAGCCGTTATAGACGGCGAGAGCCTCCGCCCCGTGTTTTTCTTTGATTGCCTGTAATTTTTCAGCGATGGTATTCAGAGCCTCGTTCCAGGAGATTCTCTGCCAGCCTCCGCCGGCTTTTTTCATTGGATATTTCAGGCGGTCCGGCGAATAGACATACTCCGGCAGTGCCTCACCCCTGGGGCAGATTACCCCTTCGCTTACCGGGTGTTCGGGCATACCCTCTACCCTGACCAGCCTGCCGTCATCAACATAGGCATTGATGCCACAGCTATTGATGCACATGATGCAGTCGGACTTGATTACTTTTAGCGCCACCCTTTTCCCCCGTTTATTTGTTCTTCCAGACTGGGGCTCTCTTTTCCAGAAAAGACTTCAGTCCCTCCTGGCTGTCCTCTGTTTCCCAAGTCTTGATGCCGAGCTCGGCTCCCTTTTCCAGAGCCTCCGTTAGCTGAGCCGTATCGGCACACTGGTAGAAGACATCCCGGCACAGTTTTACCCCGATGCCGCTTTTTTCAAGGAATTTGGCGGCCAGTTCCTCAGCCGTCTTTTCCAGTTCTTCTTCGGCAACCACCTTGTTGACCAGGCCGATTCGTTCCGCTTCTCTGGCACTGATGATTTCACCCAGCATGATAAGCTCAAAGGCTTTCTTCTCCCCCAGTATTCTGGGGAAATAGGCAACGGCGGCGGAGGCAAGACCACCCAGGGTAATCTCCGGCACGCCGAACTGGGCCTTCTCGGAGGCAATTGCCATATCGCAGCCGACGGCAAGCTCGCAGCCCCCCCCTAAAGCCACGCCGTTCACCACTGCGATGCTTGGCTTGCCCAGATTTCTCAATAGCTGAAACATTCTTCCGAATACCTTGAGCATTCTGGCTGCCATTTCCCCGAGGTGGTCTCTTATTTCAACACCGGCGCTGAAAGCCCGGTTGCCGCTGCCGTAAACGAGCAAAACTTTTGTTTCCTCGTCCTTAGCCAGCTCTTCCAGGACAGCATTAATTTCCTGTATCGTCTCATAATTAATGATATTGACCGGGGGACGGTTAATGGTGAGTCTGGCTATGCCCTCTTTTTTCTCCAGGGTGATATTTTGAAGCTCCATACCTTCTCCTTGAATGCTTTTAGGCTCCTGTTTTAGAAATACTCTAGTTTATCCCTGTCTCCTTGTCAATCAAAAACAGAAAGCCCGGCTATCTGCCGGGCTTTCTAGCATTACAGGTAAGCGACTTAATTACTGCTGTTTGGGTTTGGGCATGACGGCTTCCATCAGCTCATCATCATACGGATGACCCTGGGCGAGAAGCTGGCGCAGCTTGATGAAGTCTATCTCCCGCTGGCCGGTCAGTCCGGCGGTGTTGAAGGCATTGAAGCCAAGCCAGGCTTCGGTATTCATATTGGCAGCCAGCCAGTACATCGAGTGTACCTTGGTCTCGTCCCAGAAGAACTTTTTCTTCATTCTTATCGACTCAACGGTCATCATCTCACAGAGAGGGAAGAGGTTAGCCATTGTCCAGACTATTTTATCAATGTAAGCATCCAGCAGCGACCAGTCGGTCTGGAGTCCCTTTAGAGTATCCGTAGCCTGTTTAAGCTCGTCCCCTTTTTTCATCTCGCCGTAAACTATCTCGCCGTTCTCCACATATTTATCGGTAATCACCCTGGGGTCTCTTACCCACTCTCCCTTGTCGTTTTTCTTAATCGGGAGAGCCTTGGTGATGGAGTTCAGCCTTTCCATCTTGTAAGCGCTCCACAGTTCGTTAGAGAAGGCGTTCCACATTGCCAGCTCCGTGGTGGGCAGCTGCCAGGGCAGAAAATCGGTGGAACCGCCGGTCGGTGTGGAGCCGTGTCTTGTTCCCGCCTGGCCGAACTGAGCCGTATCAGCCGCTACGGTAAGGTCGCAGGCCTGGCCAATCTCCTGGCCGCCGGCGACGCGCATACCGTTACACCGCTGGATTACCGGCACCCGGCTCTTCAGGATGGCGTCTACCATGCCAACGAACAGGTCTATGTAGTCCGCATACTCCTTGGGTCTTCTGGTGTAATACTCGGCATACTCCTTGGTGTTGCCGCCGGTGCAGAATGCCCGGTCGCCGGTGCCGGTGAAGATAGTGGCGACTACGCTTCTATCCATCGAAGCCTTGTGCATACCAGCGATAACCCCCTTTACCATTTCTGTGGTGTAAGAACCGTATTGGCCGGGGTTATTGAGGGTAATCCAGGTAGTATAGAGACCCTCAACCGTCTCCCCGGTATTAGGGTTAACCAGCAGCTTTTTCTCGAACATGGTGCACGGTGCTTCGGTGCCAAAGTGCTCGTCACCGAAAATCTGGTGATTTTTCAGGACATCATCTCTGGGTATCCAATCTAAAGACATTTAATACCTCCCGTTTAGTTTATTTAATTAAAAATCAGGGATTAGCACTATTCTCTGCGTCAGCCCGCCCTTATGAGCTTCTTCAAATGCTTCCTGTATCGTGCTCATCGGTCTTGTCTCAATAAAAGGCTCTATCTGTATCTTACCTTCCAACACCATGTTGAGAACCTGGGGGTAATACTGGGGTAAACAGCCCCAGCTGCCCATAATATCAGCATCAAAAGCCATCAGTCTTGATAGCTGATATTCCGTCTTTTGCATACCGAAACCACCTATAATCAGTTTGCCGACAAAGGAGAGCAGCTCTAAAGCAATCTCCTGTCCGGCAGCCACGCCAGTCCACTCAAAAATTTTCCATCCGTAATTGGGCAGCCCTTTTTCTTTGCAGTAGTTCCGGAACTCGTCTCTGATTGCCCTGACGTCTCCGCCGCTTTGAATAGTATGTGTGGCGCCAAAGTCCAGGGCTCTCTTCAGCTTCTCCGGGTTACGGGCAATGCCGATTACCTCTTTTGCCCCCAGGGCAGAGCATATCTGGGTAGCGTAGATACCAAGCCCGCCGGTAACCCCGATGACAATGGTCAAGTCTCCCGGCTTTACCCCGGCTTTCATTGCTGCCTGGTAGGGCGAGGTTACCGCATCGGCAACGACGGCGAAATGGGAAAGAGGTATCCCTTGCTTGTCCTCTGGAATCTGGCACAAATCATGGCTGGGAACGACGATATGACTGGCGAAGCCGCCGAAAATGCCCGTGCTGTTCCCCGGCATTTTCTGAGCCAGGCAGCGGTTGCCTCTACCTTCGGCACAAATAGGGCAGTTATTGCAGGGCATTACCGCCGGAATAACTACATCTTTGCCCACCAAGGCGCTGTCCCCTGCTATTACCGTGCCGCTGATTTCATGTCCCAGGGTTAAAGGTGGTTTGTTCACTGTGGGTACGCCATCATAAAAGAAGCCCACATCAGTGTGGCATACCCCGCAGCCGGCGATTTCTACCAGTACTTCCCCCTCCTTCAGTTCCGGGATATCAATGCTGGCTCTAGCCAGTTTTCCCGGCTCTACCATCTGCCAGGTTTCAATCTTTTTCGGTATCTTTGCCATCCTTACCTCCTTACCAAAATTATTCTCAATAACACCAGCCTATCGTCTCATCTGTTTCATCTTTACCTACTGACCTTTGGAGCCCGACGGAAATTTTAAGTTTTCCCTGCCATGCTGTCAAGGGCTTCCCTTTCCGGTATTGATATAGCTATTCTAACCTCCGTAACCGGGGAACGAAGGAGAGTGCCATTATGGACACGAAGACAAGAATTATAGCGAAGCCACCAATTGCCCACTGTACTCCTATCGCCTCTGCTAGTACCCCGGCGGCGAAGCTACCAAAACTGGCTAGACCCAACTGCATCAAGAAGAGACTCATCACCCTTCCTAGGTACTCATTCTTTACATAGTACTGGAGCAGGGTATTGCTCAGAGCCATTCGCCCCGACTGTCCCAGTCCCACGAAGACAATCAGGGTCAGGGAGAGAGGCCACACACTGGAGAAAGCGAAGCCTGCTAAGGCTGAACCAGAAAGGACACCGCTTGCCAAAAGCAAAAGTCCCCGCTTCTTATTGGGTAGGGAGGCGAGGACGAGTGAGCCAATCATAGCTCCGACACCGGAGACGCTCATTAGCACCCCCATGCCGCTGGCACCAACCTTCAGAATGTCATCAGCAAAGATAGGTAGTAGTATGATGTAAGGCATTGCCAGTAAGATAGCAAAGAGGGTAAAGAGCAGGACAATGAGGATAATGGTGTCGTGCCGGACATAGTTGAGTCCTTCTTTTATACTGGTCAGGGCACTGACGCCGCCTTTAACTGTTGTGCCGGTGAGTGGCAAAAGGGCAATGAAGACCACAGCCATGAGGTACATGCCAGTCATAGTATAGTAGACTGCCTCAAAGTCGAAGGCGTCAACGAGAAAGCCTGCTAGCGCCGGAGCCAAGATCTGGAGAGCGTTCATCCCCATGACATTCAGAGATATAGCATTCATCAGTTGTTCTCCCCCAACAATCTCACCAATGATAGCCTGACGCGAGGGCAATATCAGAGCCATAGTACTCCCCTGGAGCATAGAGGATATCACGAGAATCCACCACGAGCCGGGGTTTTCAACGCTCAGGTAACCCAGCGTCAGAGCGAGGGCGATGCTCAGAGAAACTACGGCGAAGGCTGTCTGCCCGATGATTATGACATATTTCTTCTGCATCCGGTCAGCGATGATGCCGCCGAAGAGAGATAGACAAATCATGGGTATAGCGTTGGCAAGAGACATCACCCCCAAGATAGCTGCTGAGCCGGTCAAGCGGTAGATAAGTAGAGAGCCGACTACCAGCTGCATGTTCATAGCTGCCATCTGACCCAACATACCACCGTAGTAAAGGCGGTAGACCGGGTTCTTGAAGGAACTGAAAGTCTTAGGACGTAGTGAGAATCCGCCCCGCCCCCCTCCGACAACTCTTGAACCTGCCTCGGTATTCATATGCTTCCTTCTTCACTCACTACTCCCCTACTTTCAAACAAAAGGAAAAGCTCCTCCCTAATTGGAAAGCCAAACTTTTCCTTGAATTCTCCGCTTTGTTCTCATAGTTTACACTTGTAGCTCAAGTTTGGCAAACAAAACACCTGCCTTGCCTCCAGAGGTGCTTGGACAAGCAATACCAGCAAGTGTAGCTAATCCAGCTTCCGTAAGCGGGGGACGAAGAACAGTGCCATTATGCACAGGAAGACCAGAACCATGGCAAAGCCGCCAATTGCCCACTGTATTCCTACTCCTTCTGCCAGTAATCCCGCGGCGAAGCTGCTGAAACTCTGCAGGCCGAATTGCATCATATAGATGCTCATTATCCGTCCCCGGTACTCCTCCTCAGAGTAGGACTGGAGAAGGGTGTTACTCAATGACATACGCCCCGCTTGCCCCAGTCCAACGAAGACAATCAGAGCCAGAGAGAGAGACCACGAGCTGGAGAAGGAAAAGCCCGCCAGAGCCAGACCCAGAGTGAGGCTGCTGGCTAGCAGCATAAAGCCCCGTTTCCGGTTGGGTAGAGAGGCAAGGACAAGGGAGCCGACCAGGGCACCGGCACCGGAGGCGCTTATCAGCACTCCCAGTCCGCTGGCACTAACCTTGAGGACATCTTCGGTGAAGACCGGCAGGAGCAGCATGTAGGGCATGGAAAGTACGACAGTGAAGAGGCTGAAAGCCAGAATAATGAGGAGGCTAGACTCCTGGCGAAGGTAGTGAAAGCCCTCTTTGATTTCGGCAAAGGCACCGCTACCCCGGATGGTCATCGTGCTGGTGAGGGGCATAAGGGCAATAAAGACCAGACCTATAAGGTACATGCCGGTCATGGTAAAGTAGACGGCTTTAAAGCCGATGGCATCGATGAGGAAGCCACTTAACGCTGGAGCCATTATCCGAAGAGTATTCATTCCTAAAGCGTCCAGGGATATGGCGTTCATGATTTGTTCTTCATTAACAATCTCAGGGATGATAGCCTGGCGTGAGGGTATCATCAAGCCCATAATACTCCCCTGAAACAGGGAGGCTACCGCCAGGATCCACCACGAGCCACTGCGTTCGACACTCAGGTAGCCCAGGGTCAGGGCAAGAGCAACACCCAGGGAGACAACGGCTGAGCTTGCTAAGCCAGCGAGCAGGACATACTTCTTCTGCACCCGGTCGGCGATGACCCCGCCGAAGAGAGACAGTGCTAGCTGGGGTACGGCGTTAAAAAGAGACGTCATTCCCAGGATAGCTGCTGAGCCGGTTATGCGGAAGATAAGCAGGGAACGGGTCATCATCTGCATATTCATTGAGGCTCGCTGCCCCAGCATACCCAGAAAATAGAGGCGGTAGACCGGGTTCTTCAAGGAGGTGAAAGTTTTTAGATTGTGCAGAGAGAGTCCACCCTCGTCTATAGCAGGCTCAACTCCTATATCAGGTTTTATTCCAATCTCTCTGTCTCTATCACTGTCCCTTTTCACTCACTACTCCCCTGTGTTCAAACAAAAAAACGCTCTGACAATAGAGTGCTAACTTCTTCTTCAAAAAAGCTTCTATTTTATGAGATTACTGAAAAAGTCCTTCGGACATTTTCAGTAAAGCTACCTTAGATTTAACTACCGCTGAAAAACTGGGTTTTTCAGCGGTCTCTTATGCCTAGTTTAGGCTCATGGCTCTCAAAAAGCAAGTCAATTGGTTCCACTCTCTTTTTTCACGAGCAAACAGATATTCCTTGAAAAGAACTTAAACGGGTGACGGTCGGAGCTTCCAGAGGATAATTTGATTATCTGGAAGCCTTCTTTTTCCACCAGCTTTTCCAGTTCAGGGTAAGAGAACAGGTAATAGTAGCGCCCCAGGACTTTTTCTCCTGTCCGCCAGGGAACGGTGATTTCTTTACCGCTGAACCAGAAGCGGGGCTGCCAGCGGTTCCAGACGGTGATAAAAGCTTCTCCCCCCGGCTTTAAAATCCGCTTCAATTCCCTTATTGCCAGCAGTCTTTCCTGCTTACTCCTGATGTGGTGGTAGGTGGCTACTGAGATTGCCCAGTCAAAGGTCTGGTCAGCAAAGGGGAGGTAGCTGGCATCGGCCAAAAACAGGTTGGTACTGAAGTCAAACTTCCGGGAGTATTTGACGGCAAAGCTCAGCATCCGGGCGGAAAAATCCAGCCCGTAAAGCTCAAAGTTCTCCCTGAAGGGCAGGAAATCGGCTCCGTGGCCGCAGCCGATGTTAAGCAGGCTGCCTTTCTGCCACCGTTCTGCCAGCGCCTCCAGCTCCTTACGGAATATAGACCAGTGCCTGAAGTTATACCAGCCCGGGGCTATCTCATTAAATATGTCTTTCATTTCTCTCAGGGGCTAAAATTTGTTAAACTATTATTAGGGGGCATAGTGAAGTATACAATGAAAAAATTTACCAGGACAATATCCGGGGTTACTCCGCTTGCCGTGATGGCTTCACCGATGGGCTGTCCCGGGCATTGTGTCTATTGCCCCACTTTTTCCGCTACTCCCCAGAGCTATACTCCCCGTTCCCCGGTGGTGTTGCGGGCCAGGGAATATAACTATGATGCCGGGGAGCAGGTCAGGTTAAGACTAAGAATTCTGTCTGAAATGGGGCATCCCACCGATAAAATTGAGCTTATTGTCATGGGGGGGACTTTCCTTGCCTGTCCTGAGGAGTATCAATACCGGTTTATCAAGGACTGTTTTGACGCTCTGAATGGTGAAGAGTCAGCCACGCTGGAAGAGGCAAAAGAGCTTAATGAGAAAGCCAGCCACCGCTGCACCGGACTCTGTATCGAAACCAGGCCGGACTGGTGCGGGCAGGAAGAAATAAACAGGATGCTTGAGTTTGGCACCACCCGGGTCGAACTGGGGGTGCAAACTCTGGATGACGAAATTTACCGGCAGGTGCGGCGAGGACATACGGTTGAAGATGTGGTTCAGGCTACCCGCCTGCTTAAGGAGCATGCGTTTAAGGTGCACTACCACTGGATGCCCGGACTACCTGGCTCAACCCCGGAGAAAGACCTGACCCTGTTTCAACAGCTATTCAGCGATGCTCGCTTTAGGCCGGACGGCTTGAAAATCTATCCCACCATGGTAATCGAGGGCACCGAGCTGGCAGGGTGGTATCGGCAGGGACGTTATCAACCATACTCAAGTGAGACGATGATTAATCTGGTAGCGGCTCTTAAATCTGTTGTGCCCGGGTATGTCAGGATTTCACGGGTGCTGCGGGACATCCCTTCGGAATATATCATCGGTGGTTTAAGAGATTCGCTGAGGCAGGTGGTGAAACAGCAGATGAGCCAGCTCGGCACCGAGTGCCGGTGCATCCGGTGCCGGGAGTATGGCCACCGGCGCCGGGCCGGCTGTGAAACAGGCGAGCCGCGGATGGTAAGAATGGATTATGAAGCTTCAGATGGCAGGGAGGTTTTCCTGTCCTTCGAAGATAACAATGAGACCCTTTTTGGCTTGCTGCGGATGAGAATCCAGTCTGAACCCATAGCCAGGCTGGGGCAGAAAACTGATGGTAATTTAGCTTTAATCAGGGAGTTACATGTTTATGGGGCTGAGGTTCCCTTGAGGCAGCAAAATCCTGAGGCAGTCCAGCACCGGGGGTTGGGCAGGTCTTTGCTGGCTGAAGCCGAGAGGATTGCCCGGGAAGAATTTCAGGCGGGGCAGATGGTGGTACTGTGTGGGGTGGGAGCCAGGGAGTATTTCCGCTCCGAGCTTGGCTCCAGCCTGCAAAACCATTATATGGTCAAAAGTTTGTAAATTTATCAATGTCATTGCGAGGAGCACATTCGCTTCGTTCAGTATAAACTCCGCGACGAAGCAATCTCTAAGATTTGTTGAGATTACCACGCTACGCTCGTAATGACATTTGAAGAGATTGCTTCGCCTTCTGCGAATGGCTCGCAATGACAAAGGAATTGTTAAACAACCTCCGCTCTCCCCTTTGACAGAAGCCTCTAAAGACGATAAAATTCCTTCGGTCAAAGCAAGCGGAAGTAGATATGTTGCCGGAAGAGATTAGCCAGTCTGCAGGTAAAGTTGAAGTCAGCACCTTTGAAGTGGAGAAGGGAGCCATCAGGAAGTATGCTGATGCCGTGGATGACCCCAATCCGCTCTACTGGGATGAGGAGTATGCCAGGAAGTCAT
This sequence comes from Dehalococcoidales bacterium, assembly GCA_030690265.1. Lineage (GTDB taxonomy): Bacteria > Chloroflexota > Dehalococcoidia > Dehalococcoidales > UBA2162 > JAUYHA01. The sequence continues at coordinate 26,243 of JAUYHA010000077.1, forward strand.
CTTACGGCTCGCTTATTGCTCCTCCCGGTTTTTTCGGCTGGCCGGCTAAATGGGAGAAAGGCAGCACCTTCCCTGTTTTTTCGGGAGCTATGCTGAAGCTGATAACCGGCTTAAGAGAAGCCGGTTATACCAAGGTTATTGACGGGGCGATAGATTACGAGTTTTTTTGCCCGGTTCGGGCTGGTGATAGCCTGACAGCTTCGGCGGTGATTGAAGATATTGCCGAGCGGAAAGACGGGGAGGGGAAAGCGGTCTTCGTCATTATCGAGACCACCTATACCAATCAGAATGAAGACCTGGTGGCTAAAGTGCGCCAGATTTTCGTCAACCGACAGCCGGGTAATTCTTCCGGAGAAGAAAGAAGTGAGTAATAACCTGTACTGGGAGGATATTGAGGTAGATAGTGAAGTTACCCCGCTACCCAAGGTGGCTACCACCCAGATGCTGGTCAGGTGGGCGGGGGCTTCCGGAGATTTTAACCCTCTTCACTATGATGATGCCTTTGCTGCTTTCCAGGGAGCCGGTAAGCCGATTGTCACCGGACAGTTGAAACGTGCCTGGCTGGTTCAGCTAATCACTGACTGGATAGGGGAAGAAGGTATTCTGAAGAAATTTTCCTGCCGTTTCCGGGCGGTGGATTACCCGCGTCCTATGAGAACAATAGCCGAGCCTCAGGAAGGAGAGACCTGGTGGTGTAAAGGGAAGGTCGCCAAAAAGTATCTGGAAGAGGGCAAGCATTATCTCAACTGTAATGTTTGGGTGGAGAATGGGCAGGGGGAGATAACAACTACGGCCAGGGTGACGGTCATCTTGCCATCCAGAGGCTAATTTATCAAGTTTACGGAGGGCAAAATATGGGTGATAGATTAAAAGACAAAGTAGCGATAGTTACCGGCTCGGGGCAGGGCATCGGTCAAGCTATAGCGGTGGCTTTTGCCAGGGAGGGAGCTAAGGTAGTAACCAATAACCGTCGGGCAGGAACTTCAGGTGGAGATGCGGAGACCGTAGCCGGGCAGATTACAAGTATGGGTGGTCAGGCGGTACCCTTCTTTGGCAGTATCTCCGAGTTTGGAGTAGCCGAGAAGCTGATTAAAACGGCGGTGGATAATTTCGGCAGGCTTGATATCCTGGTGAACAATGCCGGTGCCGACCAGCCCCGTATGGTCTGGAATATGACCGAAGAGGACTGGGATATCTGCCTGGATTCCTTTCTCAAAGGCTCTTTCAACTGCACCCGCTTTGCCTGTGGTGTCATGAGAGAGCAAAAGTGGGGCAGGATAATAAATACCACCTCCACTGCCTGGCTGGGCACTGTGGGACACTGTAATTATGGTGCCGCCAAGGCAGGACTCGTCGGTCTGACCAGGGCAGTTGCCCGGGAGATGGGCAGGTACGGAGTAACCTGTAATGCCTACGCCCCGACGGCGGCAACACGGTTCACTTTAAGTGAAGATATAGTAGCCGGTTTTAAGAAAAGATTTGAAGCCGGGCTGATGACCAAAGAGAGATACGAAGAGCTGACCAATCCGCCCAGTCCGGAGACAGTAGCTCCCTTCCTGGTATACCTCTGCACTGACCAGGCGGCTGATATCAACGGGCAGGTGTTTGATGTTACCGGAGGTTCTATCGCTATTTACTCGGAGCCGATAAAAAATAAGATTATAAAGAAAAAAGAAGGCTTGTGGTCTGTTGATGAGTTAATAGACCAGGTGCCTAAAGTATTACTGGAAGGCTACCAGAACCCGGCACCGCCGGAAAAGGCCTAGGCTGGCAAAGAACAAGCTGACCATTCTTCAGCCACCCTCTGACATCTGGATATTGATTGACTTTACTTAATAATAGGTATACGATGCCCAGAAATGCCAGGTAATTTTGCTTTTAATAAAAAGAAACGGTCTCGAAATTCTTGGTTCTATAAATTTCTAGGCTTTTTAATCATAGCAGGCATAGTCATCGGCTTATTTGGTCCAAAACACTTAATTACTGCCTTTTTTGTCATTCTTGTTGGTGGTTTGTTCTATTTAGCTCTTAGTTCCCACCACCAGTAAGGCTTACATTAAAAAAAGGGAATTGTATAATTGCTTCGATTGCCCGAGTTCTAGCTCTGGAGGTGCCTATGGAAGCGATACGACTGCTCAAAAAGAGGCCCTGGGGGATACCTGGTGCGGTAATATTGCTGGCTGTAATACTGCTTGCCGCGCTGTCTCCGGTAATAGCCCCTTATTTCTTTAACCAGATGAATATGACCCAGCTCTTGGAACCACCCGGCGGGGATTTTATCCTGGGTACGGACAATCTTGGCAGGGATATATTCAGCCGGTTTGTTTATGGCTCGCGCCCCTATCTGGGAACAGGTCTGATAGCTGTTGGCATCGCCAGCCTTCTTGGCATCCTGCCGGGAATTACCTTTGCTCGGGCCGGCAGAAAGGCACAAAATATCCTGAAGGTGGCCTTAATTGCCCTTTCCATCATCGGAGGGCTTACCGTGCTTCTGGCTGCAACTATGGTCGTATTACGTTTTATACCATTTCTTTCCATCGGCAGACTAATGACTTCCATCCACGGATTTGGAAATACAGGGTTGTTTATGGTTATCACCGGCCTGCTGCTGTCCTTCATATTCTTACCATCAGTCTATTTTTCCATGCGAAGCGCTTCCATTGATGGACTAAAGCAAGGCTTTATTTCTCTTTTATCAGCCATTCCTGTCCACCTTGGAGTCGCCACAGGGCTGGCGGTAGTGGTCATCGCTCCAATGAGCTACTACGGTTTTGGCATTCCGCCCCCGCTTCCTGAATGGGGGAACATGCTCAGCGGAGCGGGACCCCGGTACATGCTGACGGCTCCCTGGACGGTTGTAGCCCCGAACATAGCTATTGCCATAACTCTGCTGGGTCTTGTTCTCTTCGGTCTGGCTACGCGAGAAATATGGTTTCCCACTTTTCCCGGAACTACTGAAAAGTTCTAAGCAAAGTAAAAACGAATCATTACTGGTGGAGTTGACTATTTAATCAGCTTAAACTCGTTAACATCTACCAGCCCCAGGTCGGTCAGCCTGAGCTCGGGGATTACCGGCAGAGCCACGAAAGATAGGGTGGAGAAGGGGGAGGACAGCCTGGTTCCCAGTTCAGCCGCTACTTGCTCCAGCCTGGACAGTTTATTCACCACCGTCTCCAGCGGTTCGTCGGAGAGCAGCCCGGCGATAGGCAAAGCCAGGCTGGCTAATACTTTGCCACCGGCTACCGCCACCAGGCCCCCCCGCAGTTTTTCAACTTCCTTTACGGCAGCGAATATGTCTTCATCGTTGGTGCCGACAGCGACAATATTGTGAGAATCGTGGGCAATAGATGAGGCAAGAGCCCCTTTCTTCAAGCCGAACCCTGTGACCAGCCCCAGTCCGATATTGCCGCTCGCTTTATGTCTCTCCACCACCACCAGCTTGAGAATATCCCGGCTGACATCAGGCATAACAGTCCCATCAACAACCTTGACTTTCTCCATTCTTTTCCGGGTAATTATCTGGCCCGGCACAATCTCAATAACCGGCACAGTTTCTCCAGAAGCCGTAAGTTTCAATGCCTCAATATTGAAGGGCTTGATTTTCACGGTGCTGGTTAATCCTCCACCGCTAACCTTATCTGCCGAAAATAGCGGTTTCCCTTCTCTGGCAACAAGACGGCCCTGATAAAAGACCATATCTATTTGCAGGCTGGGCAGGTCGCTGATGGTAATCAGGTTAGCCTGGTAGCCGGGAGCTACCGCCCCGAGCCCCTCCAGCCTGAAATATCCGGCGGGATTAATGGTTGCCAGTTGAATCGCCCGCACCGGGTCAAGACCAAGGGCAATCGCTTTTCGCACCACAGCATCAATATCGCCGTCCCCGAGCAGGTCAACACAGCTGCGGTCATCAACGACAAACATGCATCTTTTATAGGTTTTGTCAGTGACCAGGGGCAGTAGAGCCTCCAGATTTTTCTCCGATGAGCCTTCTCTAATCATGATAAACATACCCTGCCTCAGTTTTTCTTCAGCCTCTTCCAGGGAGACAGATTCGTGGTCAGAGCGGATGCCGGCGGCGATATAGGCACTCAGGTTCTTACCCCTGAGGCCGGGGGCATGTCCATCAATCACTCTTCCCCGGGCAAGGTCAATTTTGCCCAGCACATTTTCATCCCCGCCAATCACCCCAGGGAAATTCATTAGCTCCCCCAGTCCGATACAGCCCCTCCATCTCAAGACCTGGCGCAGTTCTTCAATGCCAAGACTGGCTCCGGAGGTCTCCAGGTGGGTAGCCGGCACGCAGGAAGGAGCCATCAAAAAAAGCTCCAATGGCAGGCGGCGGGCAGAGTTCATCACATATCTCATACCGTCCAGCCCGGAAACATTGGCTATTTCATGGAGGTCGGTAACTACGGCTAAAGTGCCCCGCGGCACTACGGCACGGGCATATTGAGCCATATCAAGCATTGAGCTTTCTATATGGACATGCCCGTCGATAAGACCGGGGGCAAGATACTTACCCCCCAAATCCAGCACCTCCCTGGCATGGCTGTAATCACCGACTCCGGCAATCCTGCCTCCGTAAATAGCCACATTGCCCGGCTCAATCTCGCCGGTAAAGACATTCACTACCCGGGCATTAGCCAGAACCAGGTCAGCGGGCAACTCCCCTTTAGCTACTGAGATTAAGCGATTATTTATCAACCCTGTCCTTCCTGAGCAAATCCGAAATCCAAAGAACTAAATCCTAAACAAATCTGAATTTCAAAATCCAAAATCTAAACATTTGACATTTGAGTTTTGTTATTTGGCATTTGTTTAGAGTTTAGAGATTAGTATTTAGTATTTTCTCTGTCTCCAGGTAACATATATCAGGCAGGTAACGAAACTTCTCGTCCCAGTCAATACCGTAACCCACAATGAACTTGTTGGGAACGGTAAAACCGAGGTAGTCAATAGTAACCGTCACTTCTCGCCGGGACGGCTTATCGGTCAGGGCGCAGAGCTTTAAGGAGGCAGGCTTTTTCTTCCGCAGGTAGTCCATAAGGAAAGCCGCAGAGTGCCCGGTATCAACTATATCCTCAACCACCAGCACATCCCTGTCCTTGATTTGAGTATGAAGACCCTGCACTACCTTTAACTTGCCCGGAGCGCTCCTGCCCCGACCATAGCTGGATAATCTGACAAACTCCACCTCCAGGGGGAAGTTTAGAAGTCGAATCAAATCAGCCAGAAAGACAAACGAACCTTTGAGAATGCCTATTAAGAGAGGGTTCTTATCCTGATAATCAATCTTGATTTCAGCCGCCAGCTTGCCCACCGTAACTTCTATCTCCTGCCGGCTTAAAAGAATTTGACGCTTAGCTTGAGCACTCATCGCTACTCGTGATTATAGTCTTTGTCCCATGTTCTGTCTACTTGCCGAAAGCCCAGGTAATTTGCTATTCTTTATAATGTAGGGATTCAAAAAAGCTGGGCTGTTTGAAGGACGGAGGGGGGTAATATGATTAATATAAATCCCTCTGAAATCACTCCTGAGTATGTTTATTATTCCCGTCGTGATTTTCTGGTGGGTATAAGTGCTTTGCTGGCAAGTTTTATGCTTTTTGGCGGGTGTAGACGTCTTGACGGTTCGTCTGAATTACCAGGTGGAGGTTCTGTGGAGCCGGGGCAGGTAAGCGGTAAAACGGACGAGCTGGGTGATGCTCTAACGGATTACAAATCAATCATCAGCTATAACAACTTTTATGAGTTCAGCACTGGAAAAGAGGGCATCGGAGAGCTGGCAAAAGATTTTAAGACATCACCCTGGACGCTAAGTGTTGGCGGCTTGGTCAATAAACCCCGCACCTTTGATATTGATGACCTGAACCGTATCTTCCCTCCGGAAGAACGAATTTACCGCCTGCGCTGTGTGGAAGGCTGGTCTATGGTTATCCCCTGGCTCGGCTTTCCTCTGGCAAAGCTCTTGAAAGAGGTGGAGCCGAAGTCTGAAGCTAAGTATGTTCGGTTTGAATCCCTTTACGACCCGGAGCAGATGCCGGGCCAGAGGTCCGGTATGTTCAGCTGGCCGTATGTCGAGGGTCTACGCCTGGATGAGGCGATGAACGACCTGACATTGCTAACTACCGGTATTTACGGCAAGTCTATCCTGCCTCAGAACGGGGCTCCGATTCGCCTGGTGGTGCCCTGGAAATACGGTTTCAAGAATATCAAGTCAATTGTGAAAATTGACCTGGTGACGGAGATGCCGACCTCTCTCTGGATGGCGGCGGCTCCTCACGAATATGGCTTTTATGCTAATGTCAACCCGGAAGTACCCCACCCCCGCTGGCCCCAGTCGAGTGAGCGCCGGATTGGTGAGTTCGGGCGCCGGAGAACAATAATTTTCAACGGGTATGCTGAGGAAGTTGCTTACCTTTATCAGGGTATTGACCTGAGAAAATTCTTCTGATGCGCACGCTTAAGAGACAGTGGCTCCGGCTTCTGACCCATATCGCCGCCTTGCTACCCTTGCTCGTACTGGTCTGGGACTTCTCCCAGGGACAGCTTACTGCCAACCCGATTCAGGAAATCCAGCTACGTACCGGTAGATACGCCCTCACTCTGTTAATCCTCTCTCTGGCTTGCACTCCGCTTAACATCGTCTTCGGAATCAGGCAGATACTCCAGCTCCGCCCTCTGCTCGGCCTCTATGCTTTCGTCTATGCCTGCCTTCATCTCCTCAATTTCTTCGGGCTGGATTACGGCTTTAACTTTCCTCTGGTCTGGGAGGATTTTGCCGAAAAGCGTTTTATAGTGGCCGGGCTGGCTGCCTTTCTAAGCCTGTTGCCGCTGGCGGTAACCTCGACAGCAGGGTGGGTGAGAAGACTGGGTAAAAACTGGGGGCGCCTTCACTGGCTGGCTTACTCAGCAGGGGCGCTGGCGATAGTCCATTTTTTGTGGCAGGTTAAAGCGGACTTCACCAGACCGTTGATTTACGGAATCGTGCTGGCTTTGCTGCTGATTATTCGCCTGCCGAATGTCAGAAGGGCTATCGGTGAATTTCGCCAGCGGTTAAGTAAGGGCTAAAGCTAAAAGAATAGGCGGTGTCGTCTCCTTCTGAATATGTAACCCGCCATTAGACCCAGCACCAGCCCGCCAAAATGGGCCTGCCAGGCTACACCGGGGAAGAAAGAAAGTAATAAAAAACCGCCGATAACGGCTATCCAGAGAGGCACGGGTACAGGAATGGGAAAGATAAATACCGTTGACTTTGGTCTCAATACCGTCAGTGCCCCCGCCACAGCAAAAATAGCTCCCGAAGCACCGATAGCGAGATAAGAATGGGGAGCCATCAGTAAGAAAAAAATATTCCCCAGCAGCCCGCCGAGAAAATAAACAATCAGGAAATTCCTCTCGCCGACCAGTCTGGCGAGATAACTGCCGAAGAAGTAGAGAGTCAGCATATTGGCTAAAATATGGCCTATGCTGGGGAGGGGGGCATGGATAAACATGCTGGTCACTATGGTCCACGGTTGGGCCAGAAAACTTCGCCATGACAGGCCGAACAGATTGAGAAAAAGGTCTGGTCTTATCGAGGTTGCCAGCCACAACAGCAGGTTTACTACTATCAGGAACCCGATAGGGCCCAGACTGAAACCAGTCGCTCTTCTATAGCTTACCCGGTATGCCATTATTCGTTTACCTCAAAAGAAGATTGATTAAGAAAAATTAGCTCTATTCCTATATAATAACCTTCGATAGCCTTTTGTCGCAAGGTGGATGGTAAATTATTTATTAAGGAATCCGAAAGAAGCTCATAAATGGATAGGGGCGTTTAAGAGGGGCGGTAGCCCCTCTTAATAAATCTTCCCCCTCTCCCTTGAGGGAGAGGGGTTCACCCTGAAGGGTTCTCCCTGAAGGGGATAAAGGGGGTGAGGGTGATAACGAGAATTAATCTATTGGCTATATCCGGGCCGGCTGTGCTATTATGATGAAAAACAAAATTGATTGAAAGTAATCTGCATCGTTACCAGGTAGTTATCAGGTATTAAATGAAATTCGTTAAAGCTTTGTCTCTCAGCTTGCTCGGCTTTTTTCTCTTTCTTGCCCTGTCTATCTTCGGTCTGCTTTATATGCTGGATAGCACTCTGCTCAAGCCGGAATTTGTTGTCGCTGAACTTAACAGCCTGGATGCGTCAGCACTTGCAGAGGAGCTCGTTGATATAGAATCCCCTCCGGAAGTACCGAATTTTGAACAGGTAATCAATAAGACAGTTGCGGATGTCGAGCCTGTCATCAAAGAGGAGCTGGGTTCTGCCATTTTCTCTGTCTATGACTACTTGCTGGGAAAAACTGACAGCCTGGACCTGAAATCAATACTGAGGAATACGTTCTTCAGTGCGGATTTTGTTTCTTCCGTGGTGGATAATACCGATATTTCATCGCTGGCCGGAGTGTTCATCAGCCAGCAATTTGCAGGCTCAATCCCTGTAGAAATAACGAATCTGGATAAATATATAACAGATGCCATTGCTGCGGCTGAACCCTCGCTAAAAGAAGAGATTGTCGCCGCTGCTGACCCGGTATTTGACTACCTGCTGATGGAGAGCCAGACTCTGGACGTATCGATTTCCCTGGAAGAGGTGAAGAGAAACCTGAGGGATAAGCTTTTACAGGTTTTTCTTGAATCACCGCCTCCAGAACTGGCGGCGATACCCCCAAACATGCGAGAACCAATTTTCAACCAGTTTTACGATGAGTTTTCACAGGAGATACCTTCAACTTTTCAACTGGATGAGACTGTGATAGGCACTGATGCCCCGGCAAATATTGCCGAAGGGATTGCCCAAACCACGGAAACGCTCACAGAGATAAGGCAGTATGTTGCCTATTTCCAGCTTGGATATAAACTTTTGATTGTCATTATGTTACTGCTGGTCGCGGGTATAATACTAATAAGCCGCGATGTTGTAGATATCTCCCGCCGTCTGGGCACTCCTCTGCTTACCTACGGAGCCTTGCAGTACGCCGGCATCTGGCTTGCCAGGTATTTTGCGGAAAAACAGGTGGAGATGCCCGGAGTACCGGCTTCACTCCAGAGCTGGATAATCCAGCTTTCCTATGACCTCATCGCCCCGCTGGAGGTTTTCAGCCTCGCTTTGCTGGTTGGAGGGGTAGTACTGGTCGTGGTCTCATTCGTCTATAAGCGGAGGCAGCCTCCGGCTGAAGAATAAGCTATCCGTTATCTTCGGAGCTGTCAGTGCTGCTACTCTGGCATACCATAAGTTTTAGCCTCTCCTGCCCCACCACAATAACTTTTTTGCCCCTCTTCATTTCACCGCTGGCTGATTTTGCTACCCAGAGTTCCCCTTTAATTCTGACCAGCCCCTCCGGGGTTAACGGACTCGCCACCACACCGCTGGTACCAATCATGTGGGGCAAACCGACCACCTGTTTTCTTAACAGGGCACGGGTGCCAAGCCGGTGAGTAAAGACAGAATAGCCAGCCCAGGCAGCCATTATGATAACAAGCCCCCACAAGGGAATTTGAATCCCTGCCTGAGGCAAACCCCAGCGCACGATTATCACTATGGCGGTCTCTTCAAGTATGGTGCTGATAATAGAAAAAATAAGCCTGCCTGTCATTGCCCCTCCGCTCTTATTATAACAGGAAGACTCTATTGCGGATATCGGGATGAGGGTGCTAAAATCCTCTAATATATTTGCATCCGGATAATTCAGGAGGTAAACGATGAAACTGAGCCGTGAGGAAGTTCTGCATGTGGCTCGCCTGGCACGGTTGGGCTTAACCGAAGAGGATGTAGCTCGAATGAGTGAGCAGCTTTCCAATATCCTGGAAAATTTTGAGATACTAAAGCAGGTAGATACCACTGATATTCCACCTACCGCCCAGTCCATCGCTCTCCAGAATGTGGTCGGCAGGGATGAAATCGCTCCATCCCTGCCTCCGGAGCAGGTTCTGGCTAATGCCCCGCAAAAAGAAGCGAGCTTCTTCAGGGTGCGGGCCGTCCTGGAGTGAGATGGTGAATGAATAAAGAGAGGCTCTATGTATAAGGAAGGACTTCGCCGGCGGGCTTTACTGCTGGTCTGGCTCGGCGAACTCTGGAATATAGCTGAAGCCGGAGTCGCCCTGTTCTCAGCCAGGAGTGCCGGCAGTGTAGCCCTGCTGGCTTACGGCCTGGACAGCCTTATCGAACTCTTTGCCGGGGGAGTCTTAATCTGGCATCTGCGCCGGGAGTGGCGAGGGCAAGAGCATGAAGAAGCCGGAGAAAAGAAGGCGCTACGGCTGGTGGGAATCACTTTCTTCGTGCTATCAGCCTATATCGTTTTTCAAGCCATTGCCACTCTTCTGGGCTGGTTTACTGAACCGAAGGAGAGCCTGGTGGGTATTATCCTGGTGGTCGCCAGTGCCGTGGTAATGACGGTCCTCTTCTTTGGCAAAATGAATATCGCCCGGAAATTAGGCTCTCCGGCTCTACGGGCGGAAGCCAAAGAGAGCCTGGCCTGCGACCTCCAGGACCTGAGCCTGCTCGTCGGGCTTGGCGCCAATGCCCTCTGGGGCTGGTGGTGGGCAGACCCGGTGGCAGCTTTAGCTCTTATTCCCTGGCTGCTCAAGGAAGGCTGGGAGAGTGTCTCCCACGAAGAAGAGTGAGCAAAACGGGGGGAAAAGTGTCTTTGAAAGAGGCGAAGCCTCCTCTCTCAATAAAATCCTTTCCCCCTCTCCTTCGAAGGAGAGGGGTTCACCCTGAAGGGTTCAGCCCGAGTTCACCCCGAGGGGTTCTCCCTGAAGGGGATTAAGGGGGTGAGGTTGCTAAATAATCTAAACCAGTTATCAATTCACGAAGCACACGAACTGCTTAAAACGAAGCAACTGTCCTCAGTGGAACTAACCAGGGCTTGCCTGGAGCGTATCAGGCAGGTGGAGCCGCAGGTTCACGCCTTTGTCACCGTTACCGATGAGCTGGCTCTGAAGCAGGCTGAAAAAGCTGATGAGCTTATTGCCAGGGGTGATGCCAGTCCCCTTATCGGCATTCCGGGACTGATTAAAGACAATATGTGTACCCGGGGAATGCTAACCACCTGTTCCTCAAAGATGCTTCAGAATTTCATCCCTCCTTACGATGCCACGGTAATTGAAAAACTGAATGAATGCGGTATGGTGATGGTGGGCAAAGCGAATATGGACGAGTTCGCTATGGGCTCATCTACAGAGAATTCCGCTCTCTTTGTCACTCATAACCCCTGGGACCTGACCCGGGTTCCCGGCGGAAGCAGTGGCGGTTCAGCGGCTGCGGTAGCCGCCGGTGAAGCTATCTATGCTCTCGGTTCGGATACCGGGGGCAGCATCCGCCAGCCGGCCGGCTTCTGCAGCGTCACCGGACTGAAACCCACCTACGGTAGAGTGAGCCGCTACGGGCTGGTCGCCTTCGCCAGCTCTCTTGACCAGATAGGGCCCCTGACCGGGGATGTTACCGACTGTGCCCTGGTGATGAACGCCATCGCCGGCTACGACAGCCGGGATTCAACCTCCGTCCCCCAGCCCACCCCCGACTACACCAAATGCTTGACCGGCGATATTAAAGGGCTCCGCCTCGGCGTCCCGAAAGAGTATTTTGTCGAAGGAATGCAGGCCGAGGTGGCAGCAGCGATAAAAACGGCTATTAAGAAGCTCGAAGAGCTTGGAGCCAGGGTGGAAGAAGTATCCCTCCCCAGCACCCGCTACGCCCTGGCGGTATATTACATTATCGCCCCCTCGGAGGCTTCGGCGAACCTCGCCCGTTACGATGGAGTAAAATATGGCTTCTCGGCTGAAGAGGCGGAAAATATGTGGGACGCTATGGAGAGGACCCGCCAGTTCGGCTTCGGGCCCGAGGTGAAAAGGCGTATTATGCTCGGCACCTACGCTCTCTCCGCCGGCTACTATGACGCCTACTACCTCAAGGCGCAGAAGGTGCGTACCCTGATAAGGCGGGAGTTCGACCAGTTGTTTGAAAGGTTCGATGCTCTGGTAACCCCCACCTCCCCCACCGTCCCCTTCAAAATCGGGGAGAAGACGGACACCCCGCTCCAGATGTATTTAAGCGATGTCTGCACCCTGCCGGTAAACATTGCCGGCCTGCCGGCAATCTCCATCCCCGCCGGCTTCGCTGACGGCCTGCCCATAGGTATGCAGATTATCGGCAAACCCTTCGCCGAGGAGATCATCCTCAAAATCGCCCACGCCTACGAACAGGCGACAGAGTGGCGTAAGACGAGAGCGGAAATAAATACAGGAGGTGTCTGAAAAGGAGAAGGAAAATGTGCGGAATTGAAGGTTCATAATTGACCTGAACTTTTCTAAAAAGACATTTACGGTTATTGCGCCGGTAGTGCTGGGAGGCTCTGCCTCTCTCTATACCTCTTCCCCCTCTTCTTTTTAAGGAGAGGGGTTCACCCTGAAGGGTTCAGCCTTCAGTCCGAGGCCCGAGTTCACCCCGAGGGGTTCTCCGTTCGGCTGAGCTCAGTTCTGGCGACAGTTCTGGTGACATCACTGGAACCATCACTGGAACCATCACTGGAACCACGGCGAAGCCCTGAAGGGGACTGAGGGAGTGAGGTAGATACTAAGATTCTTCGCGGAGTTTACACTGAACTCGTTCCGACTTGCCTCGACTCGTTCCGATAAGTCAGAGTGAACAAGCTCGGAGCAGGTTACCTGTAGCGAGGTTCGGTAACGAGTTATCGTCTTCAGACCGAGTTCAGACTTCAGGCCGAGCCTTCAGTCCGAGGACCGAGGTCAGAGTGAACTCGTTCCGATTATCGTCAGAGTGAACTCGTTCCGATTATCGTCAGAGTGAACGAAGTGAACGTGCTCAGAATGATACTATATCTTCCTCGCTTCGAGCAGTTTGAAAATGCCGGTGCGGTCAAGCTTGGTGATGTTTTCCAGCCGCAAACCGCTCTCTACCACACCTTCCTCTATTTTTCGATTGATGTGTTCCGCTCCGGTTACCCAGGCTACTATGGGGTCAGCAGCATTCATTAACGCACCTATCACACGGTTCTCACTGAGACCGTGTTCCAGCAATACAACCTTGCCCCCAGGCTTGCAGACGCGTTTTACCTCTTTCAAACCGGTCAGCGGGTGCGAGACCGAGCAAAACAGGAATGAGCCAATCACGGAATCAAAAGAGTCATCCTGAAAGTGGAGGTTCTGCACGTCCATCTGGAGCAGCTCTACCTTTATCTGCGCCTTAGCCATTCTCTGGCGCGCATACCTGAGCATGCCATCACTGAGGTCTATGGCTGTCAAGTTGTGGTTGATAGCGTCAGCGTAGAGAAAATTCAGGCCGGTACCAGCGCCAACCTCGAGGATTTCTTTACCTTCGGCCTTATTCCAGAGTAAGGAACGCCAGCTCTTAAACCGTCCCCTTTCGGCAGTTTGCACTACCCGGTCATATATTGGAGCGATTCTATCGTATCGCCTTTTGACTGTCTCAGTAGCCCCGTCTTCTATTTCAGTGCTCATTTGTCTTCCCGGTATACAACAGGCTTTTTCAGGTAATGAGTCCGATAGAGCGGCTGTGGGTCGTGCATCTTATTGCATCCGGGCTGTAGTCTATCAAGCTAATGCTGTCGCGCATCCCGGTGCCCTTACCATTAGAACAGGCACACAGGTACTTCTGAATACTTTGTCAGCGATACTCCCATAAGCCCATCGGCTCGGACCGGAACGCCCGTGGCTTGCCATGATGATAAGGTCAATCCCATTCGTTGACGCGTATTCTACAATCTCGGTAGCCGGGTCACCCAAAGTAGCCTCTAATCTTATGTTATTAAGTCCCGAATCTTTCAATCGCTTCTCTGCATCCTTAAGGTAGAGACTACACTGCTGTTGTGAAGAAGATGTAAGTTCCTCTACGTGTTCTTCCCAACTCGTCGGCGTATTTTCTGGATAGTCTGAAAGTATGCTCGGTGCTTCACAAACTCGAAAAAGGATAACCTCCTTTACCCCACAATCTCCGGCAATTTTCTCAATGTGAGGGAAAACGCACTCAGCCAGCTTTGAACCATCCAGCGGAACAAGTATCTTGTCATACATTTCTTAATCTCCTTAGGCGGGCGTTTTGTGGCTATTATAGCACGTATCTTAGAATAGATAAAAAGTTGGAATTGATGAAGATGCTCTTTGGTTCTTTCGACAATGGGAAACGGGATAACATAGAAATTCCCTTTTCATATTGCTCAGGTCGCCTCGGATTTTAATAAGCGGTCGCCCGCTTTGACGGGGCTATGCCAAGCAAGTATAATGACCATAGCAAAACAAGCATTTGGAGAGGTGTCCGAGTGGTTGATGGTGCCGCTCTCGAAAAGCGGTCTCCGTGTATAACGGAGCGTGGGTTCGAATCCCACCCTCTCCGTTTACCCTTCAGGGAGAATCCTTCAGAGCGAGTCTTCGGGACGAGCCCTTCTGGGTGAACCCTGAGCGATTTATCCTGAGTCTGCCGAAGGAATGAAATGAGTCGAAGGGCAATAACAGAACAAGAATGGTTTTTCTATATTGGCAGGTGCCGAGACGATTCCCTGTATTGCGGCATTACAGTTGACTTAGAAGGTCGCCTTAGAGAACATAATAAAGGAATCGGAGCTAAATATACTGCCGTTCGTAGGCCTGTGACTCTGGTTTATAGCGAAAAGTATGATAGCGCTTCTGAAGCGAGGAAACGAGAGGAGCAAATTAAGGGTTGGTCTAAGATAAAAAAGGAGAACTTAATTAAGGGTTTTCCTCGACTTCGCTCGGAATAAACGAATCCCACCCTCTCCGCCAGCCTGCGCTAAAGCTTCGGCTGGCAAGCCGGACTTACTATGTGGTATGTATATATACTGATGAGTGCAATGGATAAGAATCTCTATGTAGGTTCAACAAACGACATTAGCCGTCGTTTGAGTGAACACAACTCTGGGAAGGTTGATTCTACGAAAAACAGGATGCCATTCAGCTTGGAAGCATATTTTGCTGTTAAAGACCAGCCCAGAGCTATTGAACTTGAACAATATTTAAAGACTGGGTCGGGGAGGGCTTTCTTGCAAAAACGAATCCTTTAGCCATCGAAGCTCTACCTGCCCGCCGAGCTTTGGCAGGCGGGTCAGAGAGCGTAGTTGGCCACCCTCTCCGCCAGCCTGCGCTAAAGCTTCGGCTGGCAAGCCAGCAAAAGGAAGATATATGGCTGGACAGGACAGATAAAATATGTGGTATGTTTATATTTGAGGAGTTTACAAATAATAAGCTTTTCTGAAAGGAGAATCGGGGTGCTGGGAGGCGTATTAAAAAAATTACGTTATCGGGAAGACCTGGGAGGTGTTGTCTTAAATGCACCGGCAGCCATTGAGAAAGAGCTGGCAGGGGCGGGTTTGGCAACTGCGTTAGAAGGCAGCTCCAGATTTACCGTGTTATTTGTTAGAAACTAGGGAGACTTTGAAAGTAGAATAGAGACAACGCTGGACAGTATTGAGTATGACAGTATTCTGTGGATTGCCTATCCTAAAAGCTCTTCCCCAATAAAAACAGATATTAATCGCGACAGCTTGTGTGACTTGTTGAAGCCTTATGGCTACAGGCCAGTGGCGCAAGTAGCCATTGATAATGACTGGTCAGCGCTCAGGTTCAGGCCTGAAGGCGCGGTCAAAACCAGGAAGTAAGTTACTGCGGAGAGGTGCTGGAGTGGCCTATCAGGCACGCCTGGAGAGCGTGTGTAGCCGCAAGGTTACCGTGGGTTCGAATCCCACCCTCTCCGCCACCCTGCTCTAAAGCTATGGCTGGCAAGCCAGCAAAAGTAAGGCTGTACGCTGGCAAAGATAAATAAAATATGTGGTATGTCAAAAAAGGATACCATAAGGAGGTAATATCAAATGGTCCGGGCGAGATTCTCCGAGATTAAAGAAAGCTGGACTATCGGGGTTAAGAACACGGCTCTGGTAGTGATTGACATGCAACGGGCATACGTAGACCAGGGAGCTCCCTTTGAATGCGTTGGGGCTAGAGAGATGGTGCCCGGGATAAATGAACTTACCGCCATATGCCGTTCACTCAAAATCCCGGTAATCTTCGTCAAGATGAGCCGCCGTGCTGACTTATCTGACTCAGACTTTATGAAAGATTTGGAGCCAAAACCTGCGGTTGGCGAAATGGAGGCATACGAAGGGAAAAAGGGTGCTGAATTTTGTCCCGGGTTGAATGTAGATGAGGATGATTATATAGTTACCAAAATCCGTTACAGTGCTCTAATCCCGGGTTCGTCCACCTTGGAGCCGTTACTTCGGGGGCTGGGTAGAGATAGCTTCATTATCTGCGGGGTTGCCACAGATGTGTGTGTTGGAACGACGACTATGGATGGGATGATGCTTGGTTTCAAAGTATTCTTTGTTGGTGATTTAACCGCCTCAATTAGTGAAGAACGCCGTAAGACAGCATTGGAGGTATACGACATGCATTTTGCCAAAGTGATAACTTTTAATGAAGTAATGAAGGAGCTAGCACAACTCAAAGCCGGGCGATAGGCTGTTTTGGCTACGGCTGACAAGCCAGCAAAAGGGAGGCTACGGCTGTAGATGGAATACATTTGAATAGTCGAAAGGAACACCGCTATTAGACTATCCCGTTTTGGTTCATTTTTCCTGGGGTTAGTGCCTCTCTTTGTGCTGGCACACTTCGGTCATCATCTCATTGCTGCACTGCTGCAGCCGCTTTTACCCTTTATCCGTGATGATTTTGCCCTCGGTTACGCTCAGGCAGGCTGGGTAGTGTCAGCCTTCACTCTGGCTTACGGCTTCTCCCAGCTGCCGGCGGGGTGGCTGGCAGACCGTATCGGCTCCCGCATACTGATTACCTTAGGCATTTCAGGCGTGGCGGCATGTGGATTCCTGGTTGGTCTTTCACCAAGCTACACGGTAATGGTTATTTTCCTGGTAGTGATGGGAGTCATTGGTGGAGGCTATCATCCGGCTGCCTCACCTCTGGTCTCGGCATCAGTTGAGGAGCAAAACCGTGGTCGAGCACTGGGGCTTCACCAGATAGGGGGCACCGCCAGTTTTTTCCTGACGCCGCTAATTGCCGTCGGTATTGCCAGCGCCCTGGGGGGTTGGCGCGGCTCCTTCACCGCACTGTCTGTGCTCATATTCATATTCGGCATTATATTATTTGTCCTTCTGGGCAAACGGGGCTATACCAGACAGAATAAAGAGCAAAAACCAGAGAGTCATGCTGAGACAGCCCCAACCCGGAGCTATTTACGCCGTCTGATACCCTTCATTATTCTGGGTACGACTGTCCAGATTTCGGTTTTCTCAACGATTTCATTCATTCCCCTGTTTGCCGTTGACCACCTTGGAGTTGGTGAGGAAGCAGGAGCCGCTTTGCTGTCTTTGTTTCATTCCTCCGGTTTATGGGCAGGTCCTCTGGGTGGATACCTTTCCGACCGGGTAGGCAAGGTTCCGGTGATGCTTTTTGTCAGCATTATAAGTGGCCCTGCCATCTACCTGTTGAGCCTGGTGAGTTTTGGCTGGAGTATCTCTCTGGTTCTGGTTGTCCTCGGCATCTGTCAGTATGCGGCTATGCCGGTGAGCGAGGCTTATGTTATTACTCATGTCCCGGAACGCAAGCGTTCGACAGCGCTTGGCATCTATTATTTCGTCAGTAGAGGGGGGCCCGGCCTGCTTATGCCGGCAATAGGCTATCTTTTTGACCGGTTTGACTTCGGCACCAGCTTTACTGTGGTAGGGGTTACTGCCCTGGCAGTGAACCTTGCCTGCTCCCTGTTTTTGTGGGGAAGTCGGGACTGACCGTTTCTCAAGTAGCTTAGGCTGACAAGCCAGCGGGGAAAAAAGATGGGCACTAAACTCAGGAGGAGACCCAGGTGCTGTATGTGTGGCGAGTGCTGCCGGGCGCCCGTTGTCTTAATTACCAAGCCCGCAGACTACCGGCGGTGGATACGGCAGGAAAGGTGGGATATCCTCCGCTATGCTTCGGAGCCTCCCCTGCGAGGTTATGGCGACCTGTGGATAGCCATAAAAGACGATGAAGGGACCGGATATTGCCCGTTTATTGAGAAAATCAGTCCTGACAAATATATCTGCACAATCCATGATACTAAACCGAAAGTGTGCAAAGAGTTCCGCTGTGAATGGGCTTACGGGGCTGGCAAAAAGGGAGTCCCTTTCAAGACCGAACGAGGTTGGACTGACCGGGCTAAACGGCTGGGCTACGGACCGAGAGAGTGAAGTTGACAGGGGTATGGCTCCAATTTTTCTTTGCTCCGGGAAAGTATATTTTGCAAACAAAAAGAGCAGACCTTCTATTTGAAGCCCTGCCCACATTTCGTTCCACTTTCTCTCCCTATCGGCTGTCACCGCCGGATGGGTGCCTCTTTTTCGCAATTACGAGGCCATAATCCTGGAGAGCCTGGGAACCTTCACATTATATTTATCTATTACGGGTTCTTTTCCCTCCTTATCTTCTTTATCATTGTATTTAATCACACTGTCTTTAGCAGGTCTGTAACTTTTGTCACTCAATTCAATGTCATTGCGAGGGACACAGTCCGAAACAATCTATATGAATAATCTATAGAGATTGCCACGTCGTCCTTCCCAGGAAGGACTCCTCGCAATGACATACGACCCCCTGTACTGTCATTGCGACCGACCTGCCTGGCAAGGCTTCAGGCGGGAGCGTGGCAATCTATAAAGATTTTAGCCCTGCTCCCCTGCCTTTTCTACCGGCACGGAGTGAGCTATGATTTCAATGTTACAGGTTCCGCCGTGGGCTTCGCACCATGCCTGGCACTTCTCCGCCCATTCCTTTTCCGGATAGGCAGCACCACAGGCTTCGCACAAATAGAGTGTTTTATCCTCTTGAATTAATTGTTTGACCACCTCTTATCTTAACCTCTAATTTATTATATTTATTATACCATTTCACAGCAAGCTAAATTGTCATCAAATTATCTCTATGCTAGAATTGCTCTGGAAATGAGCAGGGAAGAGATTAAATACTGGGTGGGGTTTAGCCTGGTACCGGGTATCGGCCGGGTCAAGTTCGGTCAGCTTGAGAGCTATTTTAAAAGCCTGGAGAATGCCTGGCAGGCGGCTCCTGCCGAGCTAAGGCAGGCGGGGCTGGATAGCGGGGCGATACGGGCTATTACCTCCTGGCGACCCAAAGTTTCTCTGGAAGCGGAGATGGAGAAGCTGGAGCGCTACGGGGTAAAGGTGTTTACCTGCCACGATGATGGTTATCCCTCCCGCCTGAAAGAAATCTATGACTATCCGCCGGTGCTTTATGTCAGGGGTTCCCTGCTCCCCGAGGACGAGTGGTCCCTGGCGGTAGTGGGTACCCGCCGGGCAAGCGTCTACGGCAGACAGGTAACGGAAGAGATTGTCGCTGACCTTGCCCGGAGTAAAATCACCGTTGTCAGCGGCCTGGCTAAGGGGATTGACTCTGTAGCCCACCGCACTGCCCTGGCAGCCGGGGGCAGGAGCCTGGCCGTGTTTGGCTGCGGGCTGGATATTGTCTACCCGGCGGAGAATGTCGAGATGGCTCGCCGCATCATGCAGCAGGGAGCTTTGATAAGTGAGTACCCTCTGGGCACCAGGCCGAGAGCGGATAATTTCCCCCGCCGTAACCGCATCATGAGCGGAATCTGCTTGGGAGTGCTGGTGGTTGAAGCCGGAGAAAGTAGTGGAGCGATGATTACCGCCCACCTGGCACTGGAGCAAAACAGGGAGGTCTTTGCTATCCCGGGCAGCATTCTTTCGCCGGCCAGCCGGGGGACCAACCAGCTTATCCAGGAAGGAGCCAAGCTGGTCCGTAGCTATACCGACATTCTGGAGGAGCTGAACCTGACGGCAGTTGCCCAGCAGATAGAAATGAAAGAAATAATACCCCCATCGGATACCGAGTCCTTATTATTAAAGCAACTGGGTGCCGAGCCGGCTCATATTGATGAGGTCTGCCGCTCCAGCGGTCTACCCATATCAACGGTCTCCAGCACCCTGGCGATGATGGAGCTTAAGGGCATGGTCAGGCAGGTGGGAGCAATGAATTATATCCTGGCTAGAGAAACCAGGGAGGAATACGGGGTTAAAGCAGAATAATGGCTAAGAAAACAAATCTGGTTATTGTGGAATCGCCGGCTAAGGCAAGGACACTGGGCAGAATTCTGGGCAGTGATTACAGCCTGAAAGCATCTCTGGGTCATATCAGAGACTTGCCCAAGAGCAAGCTGGGGGTCGATGTCGAAAACAACTTCACCCCGGCCTATGTCGTGCCCAGGGCGAAGAGCAAGATTGTCCGTGAGCTTAGAGAAGCCGCCAGAACGGCTTCTACCGTCTATCTGGCTACCGACCCCGACCGTGAGGGAGAAGCCATCTCCTGGCACCTGGTCGAGGTGATGAAATCAAACAAGACACCTTACCGGCGGGTGGTCTTCCACGAGATAACTGAAGAGGCAATCAAAAATGCCTTCCAGCATTCCCGCTCCATAGATATGCAGCTGGTCAATGCCCAGCAGGCAAGGCGGGTTCTGGACAGACTGGTCGGCTACAAGCTCAGCCCGCTGCTCTGGAAAAAGGTCAGAGGAGGGCTTTCAGCAGGCAGGGTGCAGTCGGTGGCACTGAAGATTATTGTCGACCGTGAGCGAGAAATTGGGCAGTTCGTGCCGAAAGAGTACTGGACTATTGAAGCCGAGCTGACTAAAAAAGCCAAAGAAGCAGGCTTCCGTGCCCTGCTGGTTGGCCTGGTGAACGGCGATAAGATGGAGATTAATAACCAGGCGGAAGCCGGCAGGATTGAAAAGGAGCTGGAGAGAGGGGATTACCGGGTTATCAAGGTGACGACTAAAAAGGTGACCCGCCAGCCGGCGCCGCCCTTTACCACCAGCACCCTGCAGCAGGAAGCCTGGCGCCGGCTCCGCTTTTCGGCCGCTCAGACGATGGCTATTGCCCAGCAGCTTTACGAGGGTTTGCCTGTGGGCAATGAGGGAAGTGTCGGGCTTATTACCTATATGCGGACCGACTCCACCCGCGTGGCTCGTTCTGCCATCGTTGAAGCCAGGGAATATATCGAGGCTAAATACGGGGCTGAGTTTCTTCCTCCCCACGCCCGTTCTTTTATCAAAGTGGCTAAAGGAGCCCAGGAGGCACACGAAGCGATTCGCCCCACCAGAATTCAACGGGAGCCAGCCCGGATTAAGCAATACTTAAATAATAACCAGTTCCGGCTCTACGAGCTTATCTGGAAGCGGATGGTAGCCAGCCAGATGGCGGCCGCCATATTTGATAACACCACTGTTGATATTGAAGCCAGGTGTCTCATTACTCACTATCTTTTTAGAGCTTCCAGCTCGGTCAACCGCTTTCCAGGCTTTATCGTTCTCTATACCGAGCAGAAGGACGATGGCGAGGAAGAGGAAAAGCAGTCCCCCCTCCCCCGCCTGGAAAAGGGGGATAAGCTGAACCTGCTGGGACTTTTCCCGGAGCAGCATTTTACCCAGCCCCCGCCCCGCTTCACCGAAGCCACCCTGATTAAGATGCTGGAGCAGTGGGGTATCGGGCGTCCCAGCACCTATGCCCCCATCCTCTCCACCATTCAGGAGCGGGAATATGTTGCCAGAGCCAACGGCAGTCTTAAGCCTACGGAACTGGGTTTTATCGTTAATGACCTGGTCAACCAGTATTTCCCCGAGATTGTCGATATCAAGTTCACCGCCCGTATGGAAGACGAGCTGGATGAAATAGCCAATGCAAAAAGAGACTGGGTGGGCGTTGTGCAGGACTTTTACACTTCCTTTGAGAAGGACTTAGCCAGGGCTACTCAGCTTATGGAGAGGGTGAAAATACCCGATGAAGTAACCGACGAAACCTGCCCTGAAGGCCATCCCCTGGTGGTCAAGACCGGGCGGTTCGGCAAGTTCCTTGCCTGCAGCAAGTACCCGGAGCACAAGTATACCCGCTCCTTTCAGATTAAGACGGGCGTCAAGTGCCCCGAGTGCGGCGGCGATTTAATCCAGAGAGTAAATAAAAAGAAACGCACCTTCTACGGCTGCAGCAACTACCCGAAGTGCACCTTCGCCACCAACTTCAAGCCCCTCCCTCAGCCCTGCCCCGAATGCGGCGGCTTGATGACCCTCTACCGACAAAACTGGGGCAGATGTATTAAATGCGGGCAGAGGGAGAAGGTTAAAGAGGCAGAGACAAGCGTGAGTAAAAGATAGATAGAATTGCTAGAATCTTAGGGGGTGGGGTGGTAAAATAGGCAAAAGGAGAAGCTATGAAATCTAATCATAGTACTACGACTGACATTTTTCAGGATGTAGAACCAAGGCAGTTATCTTTTGGAATAGCTATTCTTAACAAGGAAAGATTTGTCGATGCTTTGGAGAAGTGTAACTCAATAGATGACTTTTCATCGCTTAAAAATAAAATAGCAGCGATACGACAAATAATAACCTCACCCAGAGATGATAGTCAGGGATTACTTAATATAGATTCTAACGGAGATACAATATCGCTTCGTAAAGATGTGCTGATTTCTGAACTCAATCAGATTTTAGATGCGCAGATTATTGGAAGAGCTAAATATTATTTGAAACGACTGGAAGACGGAATTCAAAAAGTCAAAACCAGCAAAATAAATGATATTAATCTTCATAGATGGAAAGAATACGATGAGATTATTACCGATAGCCTCTGGCGGTTAGATAAGAGAGACGCATCAGGTGCCCACCTGGGCTGGTATTGGGGCAATTTCATTCCGCAGATTCCCCATCAAATGATGCTCAGATATACCAAGAAAGGCGATTGGGTTCTGGATACCTTTGTTGGTAGTGGGACTACCCTGATTGAGTGCCGAAGGTTAGGGAGAAATGGAATTGGAAAATTATAGGATTACAATTATAGCTAAAGTGGTTTCATCTTTGCCAAGAGAGGATTTAGAGGCAAAATTAGTCGCAGCACTTTTTGATGTAGAAACTGAAATGAAAATCAGTGACGGAGATAATGAGCAATTTGAAGTCGTGGATTACGAATTAACAGAAGCGATTCCGATTGGTTAGTCAAAACTTTAATTGAAATGAAAATATCAGTATGAAAAATTTGAGGGAATATGCCTAAACTGAAATCTAAGGTAGTTAACGGGGATAAATTCTTTTACTCTGGTTCATTTGATATAGATGATTTTATTGGTGATGGCGTATGGTGGTTGGAACTTTATGATAGCCATCGAAATAAAATTTATGATAAACCTTTTGCTTCAAGTATGGGCAAATCAGGTATGTATCGGATTAAAGATATTATCAAGCAAGAATTCTTAACATAGTAATTAGGGAGAATATGTTATGAGAGGGCATGTTTTTATAACCGACAAAGATACCTTCCCGATAGTCAGAGATAACAGTTTCTGGGGCGTAGGGATAAAAGATATACCCAATACATTAGAGGAAGTAGTTAAGGAAAATTTAAGGAATAGTAGGAGCCCATATTTTGGAATGATGGGCGATATTTTAGGTACACGGATAGGAGATGTGGTTTTTCTTTATGAAAGACAAGTGGGATTCCACGGAATATATAAAATTACGAGTGAGCCATTTTTTGATGCTACGCCGATAGGGTGTGTTGGGGAAATTTGGCCTATGAGGGTAAAGATAGAATGCTTAAATTATTTCCCTAAACCGGTGCCTGAAGATTACCTATTCTCTACGAGAGAATATGAATCCAAATTTTGGGGGTGGTTTTACAGGAAAATACAGGGTGCGAGAGGAATTAACACTATAAATCCTGAGGCCACCGAGGCCCTTATTGAATTGCTTGTAAAGATGAACGGGAATGCCATAAACAAGCCCTCCTGGATTAAACCTTACCCCTCAAAAAATATTACCAAAATTACATTACCTTTGGATAGAGAGGGCAAGGTCTATTTGGAAGATATATTACGAGCGTGGTTAATTTCAAATATTGATAACCCCAACCGAAAAGATTTAAGGGATATTTTTGGTCCTACCGAGGATATAGAATGGTTTGCTAATAATGTGCCTTATCATGTTACACGAAAAAATATTGACGTCCTTTGTTATCACAAGAATATGAAATACACAGGTTTCCCGATTAGGTATCAATTTAGCGTTGTAGAATTAAAAAGAGATAGAGCCAAACCCGAAGACGTAACACAGGTTATCAATTACTCAAAATGGGTAGCGGGTCGGCTGGCGAACAGTGAAATAGAAACTGTTCGACCTATTCTGATTGCCTTTGGTTTTGATGAAGAAACAATGACAAAAGCAAGAGACAGCGATTTTAGCGATAGAGGAATCTCTCTTTTCCGGTATGAAGTGAAAAGTAGTGATTTAAGATTTGAAAAGGTAAGCTAATGAAGAGAAAAGAAATGCCTCACAGAATAACTTATGGAAAAGCCGTTATTGTGAATATTGTAAGAAAACTGGGGAGAGAGGTACTTTTATCGGTATAAATTACTTCTATACAGGAGATGATTCCTGGGATAGTAATGTAGCAGATGATGATGAGCAAGGTTGCTTCGGGTGTTTTTGGTATGATCCAGAAACTTGGAGGAATAGTTTAAATAACGAGTTAAAAGAAAGATGACAAAACCAGTTAGAGTGCGGTTTGCCCCCAGTCCCACCGGCACTCTTTGTGAAGGATAATTGAAAGTAGCAATGCAACAAATTTTTAACAGATACATAAACTATCTTGAGGCGGAGAGGAATGTTTCGCCCTATACGGTGCGTAACTACACCACCGACCTGCTCGGCTCGAAGAATATCAAGGGGTTCTTTACCTTCCTCAATGAAAAGGGTATAAAATCGCTGGCTGAGGCGGACAGGCATTTAATGCGTGATTATCTAGCCTATCTGCTAGAGCGGGGACTGGTCAAGGCTAGCATCGCCCGCCGGCTATCGGCAATCCGCTCTTTCTACCGCTATTTGGTAAGAGAAGAGATACTGTCAGTAAACCCGGTGCAGGAGACCTCTTCACCCAGGCTGGACAGGCGTTTACCCTCTTTTCTGACCATACCGGAGATAACCCGCCTGCTGGAAGCCCCCGGTTCAGCCACGCCCCAGGGGCAGCGTGACCGTGCCTTGCTGGAGCTACTCTATGCCTCCGGCCTCAGGGTGAGTGAGCTGGTAAGCCTGAACCTGGAGAAGGTAGACCTCGGCAGCCGTGAAATACGGGTGCTGGGCAAAGGTGCTAAAGAGCGGATAGTGCTGATGGGCGAGCCTGCCGCCCGGGCTTTGACCGCTTATCTCAAAGACGGCAGGCAGAAATTACTGGGTGAAAAGAGAAACCGTGCCCTCTTCCTCAACCGCTACGGGGGACGCCTGACAGAGCGGAGTGTCCAAAGCGGCTTAGAGAACTATGCCAGAATGGCAGGCATCGGGAAAAGGGTTCATCCCCATATGCTGAGGCATACCTTCGCCACCCATTTGCTTGATGGAGGAGCCGATTTGCGGGTAGTCCAGGAGCTGCTCGGGCACGCCAGTCTTTCTTCCACCCAGGTTTATACCCACATCAGCCAGACTCAGGCGAAAAAAGTATATCTGTCCGCCCATCCCCTGGCTAGAGAAGAAAAGTAAGGGAGGTTAGTTTTGACATCAGTAAAAAAACGGCTGGGAAAGCTGCGTCAGAATTTGATTGAAAGAGGGCTTGACGGAATTTTCGTTGCGCACCCGAAGAACCGCTATTACCTCTCCGGCTTTGATGGTTCGGCAGGCTACTTGCTGATTACCCAGGAAGATGCCATTGTCGCCACGGATTTCCGTTATATAGAGGAGGTCAAGGTGGTGGCTCCGGATTACCGGGTCTTCCGTATAACCGGCAGCACACTGGACTGGTTTCCCCGGCTGATAGCCGAAGTGGACTTGAACCGGCTGGGATTTGAGGCTGAAGGGGTCACTTTTAACCTCTACCGGAAGCTGTCTCAAGGGCTGAAAAAAGTCCGGCCTCAGCTTGAGTTTGTCCCCGTGGAAGGACTGGTGGAGTCTCTCAGGGTGATAAAAGAGCCTGAAGAAATTAAGCTGATTACTGAAGCGGCGGAGATAACCGATAAAGCCTTTGAGTATATTGAAGGCATAATTCATCCCGGTATGACGGAAAAAGAGGTAGCCTGGGAGCTGGAAAAGTTTCACCGTGAGCAGGGCAGCCAGCCTCTCCCTTTTGAAATTATTGTCGCTTCGGGACCGAATGCGGCTCTGCCTCATGCCAGACCTTCCCGGCGCCAAATCGGTTCCGGCGAGCCGGTAGTAATTGATATGGGAGCCAGGGTCGGAGGCTACGGCAGCGATTTGAGCCGGACTCTCTGCCTCGGGGAACCTGACAAGACTTTCAAAAAGGTGTATGATATTGTTCTTAGAGCGCAGCTGTCTGCTATAGACTCAATCAGGGAAGGGATGAGTGGGGAAGAGGCAGATAACCTGGCAAGAAGGGTTATCGAGGAAGCGGGCTACGCCGAAGCCTTCGGGCATTCGTTAGGCCACGGTGTCGGGCTGGCTCCTCACGAAGCTCCCCGCCTCAGCCGGAACTCGGCTGAATCTCTTAGCGCAGGTATGGTGTTCACTATTGAACCCGGAATCTACCTGGTTGGTTGGGGAGGAGTGAGGATTGAGGATTTGGTGCTGATGACGGAGGATGGAGTTAAGGTATTATCTAAAGGGAGGAAATAATATGCCGACTGGAGTTCAATATGATAAGTGGCAGTGAGCTAAGAAAAGGAGTTATTATCGAACTGGATGATAAACTCTATCAGGTGATTGATTACCATCATGTCAAGATGAAGCGAACTGCCCTCGCCAAGGTAAAGCTCCGGGACATTGAGGCGGGTCATACCATTGAGCAGAGCTTTCAGTCAGATGCCAGGTTCCCCCGGGTTCGCCTGGAGTTCCGTGGTGTGCAGTATCTCTATAACGATGGTGATTTGTACTATTTTATGGATGAGGAAAACTTTGAGCAGATACCGCTTGATGCTGACCAGCTGGGGGATGCTGTCAACTATCTCAAGGAAGGTATGTCCCTGCAGATATCCAGCTATAAAGACAAACTGGTAGGGGTGGAGCTGCCCATTACTGTTGAGCTTGAGGTGACTGATACCAGCCCTGCTTTTAAGGGAGATACCGTTACTGCCGGCACCAAGTCAGCCACGCTGGAAACCGGGGTGACTGTCCAGGTGCCTCTGTTTATTGACAAAGGCGAAATTATCAAGGTTGATACCCGTGACGGGAGCTACGTAGAGAGAAGCTCTTAAACTACTGCGGGGTATCTGGAGGGAGTTGAAGGTTCATTAAATTGATAAAAGCTGATTTTCATGTCCATACAAAATACTCGATGGACTGCGATATGCCTTTAGAAAAGATAATTGAGAGCTGTCTTAAAGCTCAGGTTGATTGTATTGCCATATCCGACCACGGTACTGTAGAGGGGGCACTGGAGTTGCAGGGGATGGCTCCTTTTAAGGTGATTGTCGCCGAGGAGATTCTAACGCCTCACGGTGAGATTGGCGGCATGTTTCTCAAAGAAAGTATTCCCAGTGGTATCCCTGTCGAAGAAGCCGTATCCCGCGTCAAGGCTCAGGGCGCTCTGGTCTATTTGCCTCACCCCTTTGACCCCTTCCGCGGGCTCAGGCTGAATGGCCACAGGTTGGAGGAGCTGGCTGAGCAAATCGACCTGGTAGAAGTTTTTAACGCCAGGAGTCCTATATCTATGGGTGAAAGTAAAACCCGGGCTTTTGCCACCAGGTACGATCTTGCCAAAATTGTAGGCAGCGATGCTCATACCCCTAATGAAATAGGCAGAACTTATCTTGAAATGCCTGAATTCAATGGTAAAGATGAATTTCTCGGGGCAATAAGAGCAGGCAGGATTTCGATGCACCGCTCAAGCCTGCTCGTCCACGTTGCCAGCACCTGGGTATGGCTCAAATACAAGCTGGGACAGTTGCTCTAGTTTAAAAATACCAAGCTCTAAACTCTAGATCCTAAACTTTTGGTATTTGGAATTTGGTAATTGTGATTTGGTAATTAATTCCTACCAATTTGGCTGGTTTTCCACGGGCAGGGACAGTGCTGCCAGAGACCTCTTAACGGCGGTAAAAGATAGCATCAGGCAGGGTGAGATTGAAGGCGAGCTCGCCTTTGTTTTTTGCAGCCGCGAGCCCGGTGAGGCAGAAGAGAGCGATTCTTTTATCACACTGGTTGAAGATTACCACATTCCCCTCATCTGTTTCTCCTACCAGAAGTTTAAAGCCAGACAGAGTTCCTCTACTACAGACCAGTCAGCTTTGCCCGCATGGCGTCTCGACTATGACCTGGAGGTGATGAGCCGGCTGCAGGGTTTCAGTCCTGACCTGTGTGTTCTCGCCGGTTATATGCTCGTTGTTGGTAAAAAGATGTGCCAGCGATACAATATGATTAACCTCCACCCGGCCGCCCCCGGTGGGCCTGCCGGCACCTGGCAGGAGGTAATCTGGCAATTAATTAAAAATGATGCTGGAGAAACTGGAGTGATGATGCACCTGGTGACTCCTGAGCTTGACCAGGGCCCCCCGGTAGCCTACTGTACCTTTCCAATCAGGGGCGAGCCATTTGACAGGTACTGGCGTGAAATAAAAGGCCAGTCCGTGGAGCAGATTAAAAAGAGTCAGGGGGAGAATAATAACCTTTTTAAACTAATCCGCAAACACGGCCTAGCAAGGGAATTTCTCCTGATAATAGCTACCCTGAAGGCTTTCAGTGAGGGTACAATTAAGATAAATACAGAAAAGCAGGTGGTTGATGCTGAAGGCAGACTCATAAAAGGCTATGATCTGACTGATGAGATAGACCAGTTAGTCAAATTCTAAGCACTAAATATAAAATCCTAAACTTTTGTATTTAGAATTAGGATTTAGGATTTGGCAAAGGGGGGTGAGGTAGATAAATAATTACATCTGTTTTGATTTAGAGGGGCCGCTTTCCCCGCAGGATAACGCTTATGAGCTGATGAAGCTCTTTCCTGATGGGGGTAAGGTTTTTGAGGTTATCAGCCGCTATGATGACCTGCTGGCGCTGGCTGAAAGGGAAGGTTATGAGCCGGGGGATACTCTGGCTCTTATTGTACCTTTCCTCGTCCTCCATGATGTCTCGGAGGCTGATATTGCTGAGTTAGCGGCCAGAGCCAGCCTGACCGGCGGTGCCGCTGACCTGCTCTATCAGCTTCAGGTTGACGGCTGGAGGGCTTTTTGCATCAGCACCAGCTACCAGCAGTATGCCCTTCTTATCACCCAGAAACTGGGTATCTACTCCCATAATGTCGCCTGCACCTCCTTGCCGCTAAGCCGCTTCCGCAGACTGCTGGCTAAAGAGGAAGCTACCCTCATAGAGCAGGCTGAAAAAGAGTTCCTTGCTCTTTACCCCCCGACTGATGATGAGCGTATCAGGCAGACCCTGGACGCTTTCTACCTTGAGAAACTGCCCGGTACTGAAATAGGTAAGGCAATAAAAGAGGTAAAGCCGGTTGGCGGACGGCGCAAGGTGACTGCCCTGAACAGATTTGCTGAGGCTCATAATCAGCCCATTCGACAAGCTCAGGACAAGCCTTTATCACAGTGGGTGGTGGTGGGAGACAGCATCACCGATTCCCGGATGCTTCAAGTGGTAGAGGAGGCAGGAGGACTGGCAATTGCCTTCAATGCCAATGAGTATGCCCTGCCCTACGCAACAATGGGCCTGGCTTCTACCTCTATTGCCGACCTGAAAGAAATTCTTCAGACCTGGCAGAAGAGCCAGCGAAAAGGGGTGGAAAAACTGGTTAAACAGAAAGAAAAAGCCGGCGGCAAAGGAGACCGGGGTTACTTCCACTGGCTATCCGGCAGAAGAGACCTGGACGAAATTATCGCCGTCCACAAACGAATAAGAAAGTTGGTCAGGGAAGAAGCCGGCAATCTGGGGTGAATAGGGGAGTTTAAGATGGGCGAAGCCCTTTTGGGAAACTATTAAGGCTGTCCAAAAGTGTCATTCTGAGCACATTCGCTAAGCTCAATGTAAACTCCGCGAAGAATCTTGGGGAGGGGCAAACAATGAATGCACACCCACCCCTCCGAGACCCTTCACTTCGTTCAGGGTGACACAGAATATTGACTGGGTTTTCAGACGATAGCATATAAAGGGGATAGGGTTATAAAATGAGCAATATTCAGGTGGTCGGGCTGGGGGCGATGAATATGGACTATATCTACCGGGTAGAGTCCATTCTGGGAGATGGAGAGACCACAGACCTTCGTAAATATAAAGACGAAGGTCTGGAGCCCCCGGGTAAATTCCCTGGCGGTTCGGCTGCCAATACTATTTACGGCTTAGCCAGGCTGGGAGTGAAAACCGGCTTTATCGGTGCTATCGGGGATGATGATAATGGCAGGGCACTGCTCCAGGACCTTAAAAAAGCGGGGGTGGATACCACCCGAATCAGGGTAAAATCTGGAGTGAAAACGGGTCGGGCAAGATGCCTCATCGACAAAGCTAATTTCCGTTCTATTCAGGTTACCCCCGGAGCGAACATCCTGCTGACAATGGACGACCTGGATTTAGAATATCTGAATCAGGCGGAAATACTCCATATGTCCTCTTTTGCTGGTAACAGGCAGTTCAAAATATTACTGGAGCTGATGGGGAAATTAGACTCGTCTGTCAAAGTCAGTTTTGCCCCCGGAGCGTTATACGCAGCTAAGGGGCTGAAGGCTCTGGCACCGATACTAAACAGGACTCATGTACTTTTCACTAATCAGAATGAGATACGGCAATTGACCGGGATGAATTTTGAAACGGGTACTGAAGAATGCCTTAAGCTGGGCTGCAGGATGATTGTGGTCACCTTTGGAAGAGGACTGGAAATACAACGAGAAACGCCGGCTCCGACAAGGGTTACTGCTGTTAGTTATATTAGAGATGCTCAGGCGGGGTATATAATTGAGGTGCCTGACCCGGGTGAATTAGTTTCCATAGATACCATCGGAGCCGGAGACGCTTTTGCTGCCGGATTCCTCTACGGTTTACTGAGAGGAAGAGACCCCAGAGAGTGTGGGGTTCTCGGTGATATTACCGCCCGGTTTTCAACCACAAAAGTAGGGGCAAGGCAAGGATTACCTGCCCCTGGAGAACTGTCAGGTCGCTACCGGGAGATTAGCAGACAGAGTTCTTAATTACCAAAAGACACCCGTGAGATTGTTTAGTAACATTTTTCTGTCATTCTGAACCCTTCAGGGAGAACCCGTTCGGCTGAGCTCAGTTCTGGTGACAGTTCTGGTTACATCACTGGAACCATCACTGGAACCACGGCGAAGCCTTCAGGGTGAACCCTTCGCTTTGTGTCATGACATTACTAAACGAGCCCAGCTGTGTCTACCTCCCCCCGGATGATATAATGTACAGTATAGCTGGCTTGTTATGGAAAAAGAGTTTGAAATTCTGAATCATACCGCTGATGTGGGCATTATCGCCTACGGCAGTGATATTAACGAGGCGTTTGCCAATGCGGCTAAAGGTATGTTCAGCCTGATAACTGACAGCGATGTGGAGGAGATTGAGTACCGGGATATAGAGATGACGTCCCCGGACCAGGAGAGCCTGCTGGTGAAGTGGTTAAACGAGCTTATCTATTACTTTGATGCCGAGAATATGCTCTTTAAGAGGTTTGATATTACCCAGCTTAGCCAGAGACATCTTAAGGCGAAGAGTTACGGGCAAAGAGTTACCGACCAGGAAATAAAAATAGGGATTAAAGCAGCCACTTACCATATGTTGAAAATTGATAAAAATAATGGCTGTAGGGTTCAGGTAGTGTTTGATATTTGAGACTGTTTCTAATTTAAAACTGTCATTGCGAGACCATTCCGCCATAGGCGGAAGGCGAGGCAATCTGTGGGGAGGGGAACTCCCTACCTCCCAGATTGCCACGTCGGCTACGCCTCCTCGCAATGACAGTTAAACGGTCTCCATTTAGTAGGGGGGTGAAAGATGGCGACACCGTGGCAGGGAAAGCTAAAGAAGATAGATGACTACCGCTGGGAGATTCCTATCAGCTATAAGGCAGGTATGAATGTGCCCGGTCTTATCTTTGCCAGCGAAGATATGCTCAGCCATATCATTGGGGACAATGCTTTTGAGCAGGTAGCCAATGTTGCTTTTCTGCCCGGTATCGTTGGCTACTCACTGGCGATGCCGGATATTCACTGGGGCTACGGCTTTGCCATAGGTGGGGTAGCGGGCACCAGAGTAGAAGATGGGGTGGTATCACCCGGCGGAGTCGGTTTTGATATTAACTGCGGTGTCCGCCTCTTGCGGACCAATCTTACCGAGGCAGAGGTAAGACCAAAAATCAAGCAGCTTGTTGACGAGCTTTTTAGCAGCATTCCTTCAGGGGTGGGCTCCAAAGGCAAGCTGAGGGTGAGTGAAAAAGAACTGGATGAGGTTATGGTTAAGGGTAGCCGGTGGGCGGTGGAAAATGGTTTTGGCGATGCCGAGGATGTTGTCCTTACTGAAGAGTCAGGCTGTATCAAAGGAGCAAATCCTGATAAGGTAAGCAAAAAGGCGAAACAGAGGGGGATTCCGCAACTGGGAACCCTGGGCTCGGGCAATCACTTTCTGGAGGTGGCGGTGGTGGATGAAGTCTATAACCCTGATGCCGCTAAAGTGATGGGTATCGGTGAGGTGGGGCAGGTGGTAATCTGGATTCATACCGGTTCCCGTGGCTTCGGGCACCAGGTGTGTACCGATTATGTGGCTTTGCTGGGCGGCGTGGTGAAAAGATATGGCATAAACATCCCTGACCGCCAGCTAGCCTGTGCTCCGGTTAATTCAGCAGAAGGTAGAGACTATCTGGCCGCTATGGCTGGCGCCGCTAACTATGCCTGGACCAATCGCCAGTGTATTGCTCACTGGACGAGAGAATCTTTTATGAAGGTCTTTGGCAGGAGCCGGCAAGAACTGGGACTGGAGCAGGTTTATGATGTGGCTCACAATATTGCCAAGATAGAAGAGCACAGTGTCAGCGGCAAGAAACAGACCCTTTGTGTTCACCGCAAGGGAGCCACCAGAGCTTTCCCAGCCGGGCACCCAAATGTCCCCCCGATTTACCGTGACATTGGTCAGCCGGTGCTTATTCCCGGAGACATGGGGCGTTACTCCTATGTAGCTGTGGGTACAGAGACAGCTATGAAAGAAACTCTCGGTTCTACCTGTCACGGGGCGGGCAGGATGCAGAGCCGCTCGGCAGCTAAACGCAGCTTGAGAGGCAGCGATGTTGTTCAGGCACTGGCAGCCAGGGGGATTACCGTTAAGGCAGGTAGCCTGGCTTCGCTGGCTGAGGAAGCTTCGGAAGCCTATAAAGATGTCTCGGATGTAGTTGAGGTGACCCATCAGGCGGGTATTTCTCTCAAAGTGCTAAAATCAGTGCCTGTGGGCGTAACTAAGGGGTAGGTGCAGGGGGATTTCTCCCGATTTTCATGATGTTGTTTATTTTCTTGGTTTCTGTGATATAATGGGGTAAGAAAATTTTGAGGCAAAGAGATGGTAACTGAAAACTTATCAATTACAGAAGAGAGGCAGTTGAGAGATTATGAGCTGGTGGTGGTCATAAGTCCTGAGGTTGCCGGGGAAAACCTGGAAGCAGCAATAGATAATGTCACCCGGCTTATTATCGGGAAGGGAGGCATTGTTTCCGATACAGAACGATGGGGACAAAGAAAGTTAGCCTACCCGATAAGACATTTTATGGAGGGTAGTTATGTCTTGTTTAAGTTAAGATTATCACCGTCTGCGGGGAAAGAAGTGGAAGCAAGTCTAAGGGTTTCTCAGGAAGTGTTACGGCATCTATTGATAAGGTTGGGTGAGTAGCCGGGCAGGCCACTCTTCCCCGGTTCTTGAGGAGAAGCGGAAGGAGTTTTGAGACGATGGTTAGTGTGAATAAGATGATAATTATTGGTAATCTGGGTAGTGAGCCGGAAATGCGCTTTACCCCGAATGGCAGACCGGTAACCTCTTTTAGTGTTGCCACTAACTGGCGATATACTACTCCTGAAGGCGAGCGCCGTGAGGAAACGGAATGGTTTACCGTGGTCGCCTGGGGTAAGCTGGCGGAACAATGTAATCAGTTTCTGACTAAAGGTCGGCTTGTCTATGTTGAGGGCAGGCTTCGTACCCATAGCTGGGAAGGTCAGGATGGGCAGAAACGTTCCCGGAATGAAATAGTAGCCGATAGAGTAAGCTTCCTTGACAGGCAGGCAGTTGGCTCTCTTCGTGAGGGGCAGGTCGAGGAAGGTGAAACTGGCGAATTAAAGCCTGATGATATTCCCTTTTAAGGAGTTAATAACGGGTGGCAAAGCGAACATTTAATCAGTCAAGGACAAGAAGTCGTGATTCAAGATATACGCCGAGGCGCAAGGTTTGCTCTTTTTGTGCCTCTAAGGTTAAGGCAATAGATTATAAAGATGCTGACAAGTTGAGCGGCTATCTAACCAATAGAGCGAAGATAGCGCCCCGTCGTAGAACCGGGACCTGTGCCAAGCACCAGCGTATCTTAGCCAGAGCGATAAAAAGGGCACGGCACTTAGCTTTACTGCCCTATGTTCCAGCTTTTTTACCTGATGTGCCGAGTATGAGAATAGCTGAGTAGTTAAAAAAGCTGGGGCTTTATTCATCCCTCTTTCTTGTTCTGCATTACCGTTCACAGAGAGGTTAAAATGCCAAAGAGGACTTATCAACCCAAAAAAATACCGCGTAAGCGTGAGCACGGCTTTCTGAAGAGAATGAGTACCCGGGCCGGCCGCCTTGTCTTAAAAGCCAGAAGGCTGAAGGGCCGTAAGCGATTGACGGTGGTTTAAAGTGAAGGGAGAGCAATATCTCACCAAGCCCCGGCAGTATGCTTTAGTTTATAGACGGGGTGGTTCCTGGGCATCCAGTCTGGTGGTGATGAGGGCTTTACCTAACGGCCTGGCTCTATCCCGGTACGGTTTCTCGGTTAGCAAACGGGTGGGTAAGGCGGTAACGAGAAACAGGGTGAAGCGCTTACTGCGGGAAATCTTGCGGATAATGCCCCTTAAACCGGCATGGGATATTGTATTTATCGCCCGTCCGGCGGCAGCTACCGCTGACTATGCCAGCCTTAAGAGGGCAGTTGCCGGTTTATTATCCCGGGCTGGATTACTGCAGACCGGAGAAGAGTCAGCTTTTCTGGTGGGAGTTGACGGCGGTGATAGCCGGGAGCGAGCGGTTTAATTAGTGAAAGAATATGAAAAGGGTTGGTTTAGGATTAATCAGGCTTTATCAATTGACCTTTTCACAGGTTTTGCCACCATCCTGCCGTTTTATGCCGACTTGCTCTCAATACACTTATGAGGCTATAGCCAAGTATGGCTTTTTTAAAGGGGTGGTTCTGGGAGTAAAGCGCCTGGCTCATTGTCATCCCTTTCATCCTGGAGGCTATGACCCTGTGCCATGATAGTGAAATCAGTGTTCAAAACACCATTCCTGCTGCTTATTCTTCTGATCGGACTAGTCTTAACCGGTTGCCGTCCCCCGGGTCTTGGGGCTGTGCCCAAAGGCTGGTCGGGAGGGGTTATAGATGATGGAGTCCTCTTCATCGGTTCTATGACGGGCAGTCTGGTGGCGGTGAATGCAACGGATGGCAGCCTTTTGTCAGCGGTACCTCTGGACACTTCTGGTGTAGCTGTTTATGGTTCTCTGGATGTGGATGAGGGTTCAGTTTATGTTCCCGGCTATGACGGTAAGGTCAGAGCTTTTGTATTTGAAGGAGCCAGGCTTGGTGAGGAACCAAGATGGGATTCTCAGGCGGAGAATACCAACGGCTCCATTGTCGGCGGGCTTGTTATTGACGGGGATAAAGTCTATTACGCTACTTCCGGCGGCCAGGTTTATGCCGTGGATATTGCTAATGGTAACAGGCAGTGGATGTTTGAGACAGGAGATAAAATCTGGTCAACCCCGGTGGTCAGCGGAGAGACCCTATACATCGGCTCTTTTGATAACAAACTCTATGCCCTGAGCGCTGAGAGTGGTTCCCTGAAGTGGCAGTTTGAGACTGAAGGGGCTATCGTGTCAACCCCGGTTATTTATGAGAATACGCTTTATTTCGGTTCTTTTGACCGGCATTTTTACGCTGTAGACTCTGCCAGTGGTAACCTAGTGTGGAAGTCCGAATCCCGGGCTGATAACTGGTTCTGGGCGACACCGTTAATCTATGAGGGTACTGTATACGCTCCTAATCTGGACGGTAAGGTCTATGCCTTTGATACCATAAGCGGTAAGGAGCTGTCTGAATTTGAGCTTGGTAGTCCGGTTGCCTCTTCACCGGTGCTGATGGGTAACTCGATTATCGTGGCTGCGGAAAACGGGACAGTATTCGCTCTGGATACCATTAACGGGCAAGAAAAGCAGCTAATAAATCTGGCAGAAAATGTGCGGGCGTCGCTAGCTGCTGATGGGGAAACAGTCTATATTCATACCAGTGCTGATAAAGTTTATGCCTTGAATGCCCGGTCAGGTGCTCAGCTCTGGAGCCTTTCCATGAAAGAGGAGGCACCGCCACCACCGGCGGCCAAAACAAATTGGGGATTCATTGTACTTATTGCTGTGGTTAGTCTGATTCTGGTAATGGCAATATCGGCGCTGGGCAGGCGCCGCAAAGCCTAATGAGGTAGATTCTATTGAGTATTGGGGCATTCTGGGACCTGGTTATCCTGAACCCGATGATAAATGCTCTCATCGTGATTTCCGGTTATCTCTTTGATAACTTCGGGCTGACCGTTATTGTGCTGACCGTCGTTGTCAATCTTTTGATGTATCCTCTTACCAAGAAGCAGCTGCATGCCAGCAAGAAGATGCAGGAAATTCAGGCTGAAGTTGCCGAGATTCGCAAGAAGTATGCTAAAGATAAGCAAAAAGTGGCTCAGGAGCAGATGAGACTCTTTAAAGAGTCCGGGGTCAGCCCTGCCGGCTGCCTGGTGCCTATGTTAGTCCAGCTTCCGGTCTGGATAGTCCTTTACCAATCGATTATCCGGGTTTTAGCCGTATCTCCTGAGGATTTTCTGAATCTCTCCCAGCGTCTTTACCCATCATGGACGTCTGTCTTCTCTCAGGTGCCTCTGGGTAACAAGTTCCTCTGGCTGGACCTGGCCACCCCTGATTTGCTTATGGCTGTTCTGGTCGGGGCTACCATGTGGCTGCAGCAAAAGATGATGTCTCCCCGGAGCACTGACCCTCAGCAGCAGGCTCAGAGCCAGATGATGCTGTATATGATGCCGCTGATGTTCGGCTTTTTTGCTTTATCCTTCCCCAGTGGTCTGGCTCTGTACTGGGTGACTTCATCCGCTATCAGGATTATTATGCAGTATTTCGTTACCGGCTGGGGAAGCCTGGTGCCATCAGGGGCGAGAAAGAAACCCGCTAAAGAAAAAGAAATTAAAGGGCGTGCCGTCCGGCAAAAGAAACCTCTGGGGGAAGCTGATATCAGCGCCGATATCGTGCTTGAGCCGGATTCTGCCCGGGAAGAAGGAATGAGTTATGGAGAGTCTGGAGATAAGCGCCAAGACAGTAGAAGAAGCTATCCAACAAGCCTTAGAGCAATTAGGCGTAAGCCAGGAGGAGGTAGAGATTACCGTCGTAAAAGAAGGTAGGTCCGGCATTCTGGGTCTGGGTGCCGATGAGGCGGTGGTCAGGGTGACGCCTTTGGTACCGGTGCTTAAAGGGGATGTCGCTGAAGTGGCGATTGATGTTCTGGAGAGATTGCTTGCCCTGATGGATGTGGTTGGCTCGGTGACATCTCAGGCTCAGCCGGCTCCGGAAGCGGAAAAAGAAACCACTTCTTCTCTTGTTTTCAATATACATGGTGATGACCTTGGTGTTTTAATCGGGCGGCGGGGGCATACTCTTTCCTGCCTGCAGTATATCGTCAGACTGGTTGTAGGTCACCAGACGAAGAACTGGGTGCCGATAGCTATTGATGTGGAAGGTTATAAACAGCGCCGTTATCAGACACTTCAGGCTTTTGCCCGGCAGATGGCAGAGCAGGTAAGGACCAGGCAAACGCCCTTCGCTTTTGAGCCAATGCCGCCTGACGAGAGACGCCTTATTCACCTTTCTCTGGCTGACCATCCGGATATCGTGACCGAGAGTATTGGCGAAGGCGAGTCTCGCCGGGTGGTTATTTCCTGCAAAAGGAATGAGACCTAGACATGTTTCGTCCGGTAAGCAGTAAAGTGAGTTTTCCCCGGATTGAGGAGAAGCTCCTCGGCTGGTGGCAGGGGGAAAAAATTTACCAGAAAAGCCTGGAGCGGCGTAAGAGCTCCCCCCGTTTTGTCGTCTATGAAGGGCCGCCTACCGCCAATGGCAACCCGGGTATTCACCATGTCCTCTCCCGTATTTATAAGGATGTTATCCCCCGCTATAAAGCAATGAAGGGCTACTGGACGCCTTTCATTGCCGGTTGGGATACCCACGGCTTGCCAGTGGAACTGGAGGTAGAAAAGCAGCTTGGCTTTTCCGGCAAGAAGGACATTGAGGATTTCGGTATTGATAAATTTAACCAGCGGTGCCGGGAGAGCGTTTTCAGTTACCTCAAGGAATGGGAAGCCCTGACCGAGCGTATTGGTTTCTGGATTGATATGGATAACGCCTATATCACCATGAAGAACGAGTATATCGAGACTGTCTGGTGGGCGATAAAGCAGATGTGGGATAGGGGACTGGTATATCAGGGCTATAAAGTTACCCCCCACTGCCCCCGCTGCGGCACCTCCCTTAGCTCCCACGAGGTAGCCCTGGGCTACCAGGATGATACCGAAGACCCGTCTGTTTACATAAAGTTTAAGATAAACAAGGGCTCGGTGGGTGGTAAAGGAATACGCGGAAAACTTTTTGACCTTCTTCACTCTTCTGACAAACCAGCCTGCTTGCTTGCTTGGACAACTACCCCTTGGACACTGCCGGGTAATACTGCTCTAGCAGTGGCTCCTGAGGCTGAGTATGCGGTGGTGGAAAGTGACCGGGAGTACCTGGTTATGGCCTCTTTGCTGGTCGGAGCTGTGGGACTGGATGGCTATCAAGTGGTGAAGAAGATAACCGGCAGCGACCTGGTGAATCTGGCTTATGAACCTCTTTTCAACCCTCATCACTTTGGTATAGAGCGGAGGCGTTTTCAAAATCACGGGGAACTCAAGCCGGAGGCGCCTGATAATGAGCTAACCTATCACGTTATTGCCACTGATTTTGTCTCGATGGAAGAAGGCACCGGCATTGTTCATATTGCCCCGGCTTACGGCGAGGCTGACTATCAAGCGGGGCAGGATGAAGGGCTGAACTTTGTTCATACGGTAGATTTGCAGGGGAAAATCACCGGCACCTATCCTTTTGCTGGTAAGTTTGTCAAAGACGCTGATAAAGATATTCTGGCTGATTTGGAGAAGAGGGGGCTGCTTTTCCGCAGCGAGACCATCCGCCATACCTACCCTTTCTGCTGGCGCTGCGGCACGCCCCTGCTCTACTATGCCAAGCAGACCTGGTATATACGGACGACGGCGGTAAAGGAAAACCTTATTGCCGGGAATAAAGAGATAAACTGGTACCCGGAGCACATCAAGGACGGGCGCTTTGGTGATTGGCTAAACAATAATGTGGACTGGGCGTTCTCCCGGGAAAGATACTGGGGGACGCCGCTACCTGTCTGGCAATGTGAATCCTGCGGGAGATACGAGTGTATCGGTGGTGTGGAGGAGTTGAAAGAGAAGGCTGGCTTTGCCGGCTTAAAGGAGCCTCTGGATTTGCACCGTCCCTTTGTTGATGAGTTGACCTTTGATTGTCCTGCGTGCGGGGCTAAAATGCGGCGGCTGCCGGAGGTGATTGACTGCTGGTTTGATTCCGGGGCAATGCCGGTAGCCCAGCTTCACTACCCCTTTGAAAATAAAGAGCTGTTTGAAAAAGAGCTCAAGCAGGCGGACTATATCTGTGAGGCGGTTGACCAGACCCGCGGCTGGTTCTATAGCCTGCACGCCATCTCCACCCTGCTCTTTGACCGTCCCTGTTATAAGAATGTTATCTGCCTGGGGCATGTCCTGGACGCCAGGGGAGAGAAGATGAGCAAGACCAGGAATAATGTGATTGAGCCGGGAGCGATGATTAATAAATATGGTGCTGATGCCCTGCGCTGGTATTTCTTTACTTCGGCACCGGCGGGTAATGTGTACCGTTTCGATGAGAAGATGGTGCTTGAGGTAACCCGTCGCTTTCTCTTGACGCTATGGAATGTTTATTCCTTCTTTGTTACCTACGCCAATATAGACCGCTTTACTCCAGACTCCAGACTCCAGACTCCTGACTCCAGACTCCTGACTCCAGAGCTATCGGAGCTTGACCGCTGGATTATTTCCGAGCTTAATCAGCTTATCATCGATGTCGATTCAGCTCTGGATGGGTATAACCCGACCGAGGCGGGGAGAAAGATAGAGGGCTTTGTTGACGGGCTGTCCAACTGGTATGTGCGCCGGAGCCGGAGGCGCTTCTGGAAGAGCGAGAACGATGCCGATAAGCTGGCGGCATATAATACTCTTTATCAGTGCCTGGTGACTCTGTCAAAACTGATGTCGCCGCTTGCTCCCTTCCTGGCTGAGGAACTCTACCAGAACCTGGTAAGGTCTGTGTTTCCCGAAGCTCAGGAGAGCGTGCATATGGCTGATTTCCCTGTGGCTGATAAAAGCAAAATTGATAAACAATTAGCTGATGATGTCCGTTTGGTTATGGAGGTATCAAGTACAGGGCGAGCGGCGCGTAGTAAAGCCGGTATTAAGGTTCGACAGCCATTAGCCCATGCAGTTGTTAATGTTCACGGAACCAGCGAGGAAAGAAGCTTGGAAAGATTTAAGTCACAAATATTAGAAGAGCTGAACGTTAAAGATATAATACTTAAAGGATATATAGATGTGGCGAAACTAGATGTGGATGTATCCGGTTACGTAGTCGCTGGTGTTGAAGAAAGGCGACTAGAACATGATCTGGAGCAAAAAGGGGGGTCTATCCTAGTTGGTGTTCACTTAGTGGCAGTACCTACTAATATTTCGCCGGAGCTTGAGGCGGAGGGGATGGCACGGGAAATTGTGCACCGCTTGCAGACGATGCGCCGCTCGGCTGACTTTGATATTGCCGACCATATAGAGACTTATTATCAGGGTGATGATTACATCAGGGAAGTGATGGGAGATAAGGGACTTGCCGCTTATATCAGGCAGGAAACTCTCTCTGATAAGCTTGTTGAAAGGCTGCCGGAAGAGGTTGACTTCAGGGAAAGCTACAAATTAAACGGCCACGAGGTGCTGCTGGGAGTGAAAAGGTTCACCTTGAAAGGTTCACCTTGAAAGGCTGGACTAGGGGGCTGGCGGTCTTTCAATAAGGGTGGTTGAAGTGGTATTCCTGGAATTGCCCCGCCAGTAGACTATGTCCACCTGCTGTCCCACTTCAGCCAGTCGTATCGCCTGTATCAAATCGTCAACCGTGTTTATCTCTTTACCTTCAAATTGAACGATGACATCCTCTGCCTGTAAGCCGGCTGACCCCGCCGGGCTATCGGCAACCACCTCCACCAGAAAGGCGCCTTTATCAACTTCCAGTCCAAACCTTTCCACCGCAAACTTGTCCACAGTATAAAGGCTCACGCCAAGCCAGGGGTGAACAGCACGGCCGGTATTAATCAGCTGCTGGATAACAGGCAGGGCTATCTCGGAACTTATGGCGAAGCCGGTAGCTTCCACCTCCACTGCCGCCAGCTTGGCACTGGTGATGCCCACCACCTCCCCTGCCATATTCACCAGTGGCCCACCGCTGTTTCCCGGGTTGATAGCCGCATCAGTCTCAATAAGCCCGTAGAGCTGCTGGTTCCGGTCGACCACCACCGAAACATCCTGACGGCTGACGATACCCTGCGTGGCTCTTATTCCCTCCCCCAGGGAGTTACCGATGGCGACCACCCAGTCGCCAACCCTCATTATGGAGGAGTCACCGACTTTAGCTGCCGGCAGGTTTTCAGCATCAATCTTAAGCACGGCTAAATCGGTTAGCGGGTCAGCACCGACCACCCGGGCGGTAAAAGGTCGGCCATCATCAAGGATTACAGTAATGGTCTTGGCCCCTTCGATGACGTGATTGTTGGTGACGATATAGCCGTCCTGACTGATAATCCATCCTGAGCCAGCCGCTTCCTGGGTGCTTGGTCGGTTAAAAATGATGGTAACTACCTCAGTATTGATGGCGACTACTGATGGCTTAACCGAGGTAACGACATCAGCAATGCTGGGTAATATCGGTGCCTGGCTGACGGCAGGCGGTATTGCCCGCTCAGAATCATTGGAGTGAGTATTCTCGGTGACGGGAGGGGAAGTGGGTGGGGGAGTCTGGCCGCCTAAATCAGGCAAAACATTACAGCCGGCGCTCCAGGCAAGAGAAAAAATGAGAATTAGAGAAAGAGCTGTGTTTCTTATACTTATCCTGTTCATTACAGTTTATTCTAGCATATCAGAAAGATGTTAAGAAATAATTAAGGGGGCTGGATGTGACTTCAGCCCCCTTATATTAGTATATAATAGGTGCCATTATGTACCGGGTACCTTGGGTAAGTGAGCCAGCGTCTCTTTGACCTTTTCTTCGGGATACTCGTAATCCTGCATCCTGCCCGAGAGGTACTCGTCGTAGGCAGCCAGGTCGAAGTGCCCGTGCCCGCTGTGAGCTATCAGGATAGTCTTTGATTCGCCTGATTCCTTGCACTTAAGGGCTTCATCTATAGCTACCCTCAGGTCATGACACGGCTCAGGGCCGGTAATAATACCCTCGGTGCGGGCAAACAGCACCCCGGCTTCGAAGGTAGCCACCTGGGGTACTGCCCTGGCTTCAATTAAGCCCAGATTGTACAGGTGGCAGACGATGGGTGCCATGCCATGGTAACGAAGACCACCGGCGTGCACCGGCGGGGGTATAAAGTCATGCCCCAGGGTATGCATTTTAAGCAGGGGGGTAAGGCCAGCCTGGTCGCCGAAGTCGTAGGCATAGGGTCCTTTGGTCAGCGTGGGGGCAGCCGTAGGCTCGACACAGATGACGCGCAGGTCCGGCTTTTTGCCACTGAACTTGTCTCTGAGCCAGGGCAGGAACTGCCCGGCGAAGTTTGAGCCACCCCCCACGCAGCCGACAATAATATCGGGATAGGCATCTGCCATCTCCATTTGCTTGATTGTTTCCTCGCCGATAATGGTCTGGTGGAGCAGGACATGGTTGAGGCAGCTGCCTATTGAATAATGAGTATCGTCACGGGTGGCGGCATCCTCTATTGCCTCGCTGATGGAGATACCCAGGCTGCCGGTGGTATCTGGGTCTTTAGCCAGAATATCCCGTCCTGCTTTGGTATCCCGGCT
The DNA here is from genome assembly GCA_030690265.1 of Dehalococcoidales bacterium. Lineage (GTDB taxonomy): Bacteria > Chloroflexota > Dehalococcoidia > Dehalococcoidales > UBA2162 > JAUYHA01. The sequence continues at coordinate 69,717 of JAUYHA010000077.1, forward strand.
GGGACTGGGTACAACCTGGGCACCCCAGGTCTCCATCAGAATGCGGCGGTATGGCTTCTGTTCGTAGCTGACCTTGACCATGTAGACTTTCAACTCAATACCGAAAAACATACAGCCCATAGCCAGTGCGCTGCCCCACTGCCCGGCGCCGGTCTCGGTGGTTATTCGTTTGATGCCTTCTTGCTTGTTGTAGTAAGCCTGGGCGACGGCCGTGTTCGGCTTATGGCTTCCCGCCTGGCTGGTGCCTTCGTATTTGTAGAAAATCTTAGCCGGCGTATCCAGGGCTTTCTCCAGCCGGAAAGCCCGGTGCAGCACCGTGGGCCTCCAGGTGCGGTAAATCGCCTGCACTTTCTCAGGGATTTCATAGTACCGGTCCTGTCCCATCTCCTGCTTGATAAGCTCCATGGGGAAGAGAGGAGCCAGGTCTTCAGGTTTTGGCGGTTGTCCTGTTGCCGGGTGCAGTGGTGGGGGGAGCGGCTCGGGTAGGTCAGGCAGGACATTATACCAGTGAGTCGGCATGTCCTTCTGGTCAAGAAAAAACATTGCTCTCTCCATTTTGCCTCCTCTTATTTTGGGCTTTTCTCTTAAGAACCGCTGTTGAACCTTCAATATAATCTATCTCCTGTGATTTGTCAAAAGAACCGCTGCTCTGAGAATCGTTTAACAACAATATGTTATTGCGAGGGCGAAGCCCTCGGGACTTCGGCATTCACTCTGACATATCGGAACGAGTGAGCTCAGTCGAACGCTGAACTCGGGCCTCGGACTGAAGGCTCGGCCTGAAGGCTGAAGCCTTCTGCGAATGGCTCGCAATGACAAAGGAATTCTTAAACAGCCGTGGCTCCGGCTCTTGACTCTCAGCTATAGCAAATGGTAAAATCTTTTGTTTCGTGGCAATTCTGTGCTATTATATAGGTAACTGGTGTAAGCGAGGTTAAAGATGCACGCCGTTGTGGAAATCGCTGGCAAGCAATATAAGGTAGCCGCTGGCGAAGTTATAGAGGTAGACCGTCTGGACGTGGCTCAAGGGGGGACCGTTGAGTTGGAAAAGGTATTGCTTCTCGCCGATGATGGTAAGGTAACTGTAGGTACTCCTACTGTTGAGGGGGCGAAGGTTATGGCTACTTCGCTGGGAGAGGGCAAAGGTAAGAAGGTGATTGTTCTCAAGTATAAGCCTAAGGTGCGCTACCGTAAAAAGACGGGGCACCGTCAGCTTTATACCAGGCTGTCTATAGATAAGATAGTTGAGCCATAAGCAAAGAAATAATTGAATCAGGAAGGCTGTTTAGTAATTTGACCTGTCATTGCGGGCTCTTCTATAAGGACTCTTCGCAATGACAATTGAGCGGTCTCTAGGACAAGGGAGGTAAGGAAAGTGGCCCATAAAAAAGGAGGGGGACGAACCAAAAACGGTCGCGATAGTCAAGCAAAGCGTCTCGGCGTGAAAAGGTATGCCGGAGAGAGGGTTAATGCCGGAACGATACTGGTCCGGCAGAGAGGCACCCGCCTTCATCCGGGCAGCAATGTTGGGGTTGGGAGGGATTACACCCTGTTTGCCCTGATTGACGGTAGCGTTAAATTTGAGCCTGCCAGCAATAACCGGAGGAAGGTCAGCGTTTACGCTGGACAAAACTTATGAAGGATAAGCTTCATCCCAAGTATTATGAAGATGCTCAGGTAGTTTGTGCCTGCGGTAATACTTTCACTACCGGTGCCACCAAGAAACTGATGAAGGTGGAGGTATGCAGTAAGTGCCATCCATTCTTTACCGGGGAACGGAGGATGATGGACACCGAGGGGCGGGTGGAACGCTTCAGGCGGCGCTACAAGATGAGCGCCTAGGCTGCGGGAAGAGTGACCTCGCGGTAGGATTCAACGGGTAAATATAGCCAATCAGGGGAGCGGCTTATTGCACGCTCCCCTTTGGTTTGTCTCGCCTGGTCTCAAAAGTCATTGTTATGAAAATAGACTAGTTTGTCATTCCGGCCCCGTATCAGGTACGGGATAAACTCCAGCCGGAATCCAGAAAGCGTAACTATCCCTACCCCTCCTGGATTCCGTGTCAAGCACGGAATGACAGGGACTTTGAAGCAGAGCACTCGTATTTTCATACTTTGTGGTGCCCTTGTAAATGGGCATGATAGATTCTGAGGAGCTAACTCGTTCCGACTTGCCTCGACTCGTTCCGATAAGTCAGAGTGAACAAGCTCGGAGCAGGTTATCGTCTTCAGACCGAGTTCAGACTTCAGGCCGAGCCTTCAGTCCGAGGACCGAGGTCAGAGTGAACTCGTTCCGATTATCGTCAGAGTGAACGAAGTGAACGTGCTCAGAATGACAGGAAGCGAATGGTTCACCCTGAAGGGTTCAGCCCGAGTTCACCCCGAGGGGTTCTCCCTGAAGGGCTCAGGATGACCTGAATCAGCACTTGTTTCTAAAGGGGGCTAGCTTGGCGGAGAGGGTTTATTACGGGGGGCAGGCGGTTATCGAGGGAGTGATGATGAGGGGGCAGAAAGCGGCCGCGGTTGCCGTTCGCCGCCCTGACGGAGAGCTGGCTATAGATATCCAGCCATTATCCCGTCTCTACACTGGCTGGCTGAGGAAAGTGCCTTTTGCCCGCGGTATTATTGTCCTGCTTGAGACCCTGGTTCTGGGCACCAGGGCTTTGCTCTACTCGGCGAACCAGTCTCTAGAGGGGGAGGACGAGGAGATTTCAAGGGGGCTAATCTGGCTTACTCTGCTGGGGAGCCTGGTCTTTGCCGTTTTCCTCTTCTTTATTGTCCCTCTCCTGCTGACCGGGCTGCTTAATATCAAGTCATCCCTGCTCTTTAATCTGGCAGATGGTCTAATCCGGGTAGCTATTTTTATTGCCTATCTTAAGCTGACGGCAATGATGCCTGATATCAGGCGGGTATTTGCTTATCACGGTGCCGAGCATAAGGTGGTAAATGCCTATGAGTCCGGTCTTCCCCTAGAATTGGAGGCAGCTAAAGGATGCAGCAAGGCGCATGTACGCTGCGGCACCAGTTTTTTGTTTGTTGTGGTAATTATCTCTGTTTTTGTTTTTGCACTGGTCGGTGTGCATTCGGTAGGGTTAATGGTGCTGTCACGAATTCTGCTCGTGCCGTTGATTGCTTCTCTTGCCTATGAGGTTATCTATTTCGGCGGCAGGCATAGCTATAACGGGTTGGTCAGGGCTGTTCTTACCCCGGGGTTATGGCTCCAGGCGCTTACGACCAGAGAACCTGATGACAAGCAGCTGGAGGTGGCTCTGGCGGCTATGGAGAAAATAGTAGAAACCGACGAAGCGGGGGAAACAGTTCAGCCTGTCACCTGATGGTTTGATGGTTCACTCTTTTACGGCTATCTGCTGAAAGAAGCATGACCTGTTGCCGGTGTGACAAACCGGGCCGGTGGGGCGGGCCTTAACCAGGATGGTATCACTATCGCAATCTTTCCATATTGATTCTATCTTGATACGATTGCCCGAGGTTTCTCCCTTGTGCCATAGCTCCTGCCGGCTGCGGCTGTAAAACCACACCTCATCGCCGGATAAGGTCAGGTTCAGGGCTTCTTTATCCATATAGCCCAGCATCAGCACCTCGCCGCTATCGGCATCCTGAATGATAGCCGGTATCAGTCCTTTGTCCTTAAACTCCAGATTGTCTGTCAACTCTGACTCCCTTTCTCGAGACTGTTTAACAGTGTCATTCTCGGGCTTGACCCGAGAATCTAGCCCCCCACTTCTCTCCTGGATTCCAGCTACCGTATCAAGTACGGGACAAGCTTCGCTGGAATGACACTTGATTATTGTTAAACACCCTCAACTAGTTAAAGGAGGTGATGGCAACCACATTGTCCCCCTCCCCGAGCCTCATCAGCCTTACTTTTGTCTTGTAACGCCGGTTCTGAGTAGGGATGCCCTTTTTGGGGTCCTTTTCTTTCACCGGCGTGCGGGTGACCAGGCCATCGGCGGATATTATCATTACCTGGCTGGATAGCGAAACTACTCTGGCAGCGGCTACATCACCGGTATCCTGGTTGATGGGAAAGGATTTCACGCCCTTACCGGAGCGGTGCTGCTGGGCAAACTGGTTGAGGGGGATGAGTTTGCCATAACCACCGGTGCTAGCCAGCAGCAGGAAGGCATCCGCTTCAACTTTCTCCATACTGACTAAGGTGTCATCGGCTCCCAGGCGGATGGCACGCACTCCGCCGCTGGTCCTGGAGCTGGTTCTCAGGCTGGAGACAATAAACCGGATTGCCAGCCCCTTCTGAGTTACCAGTATAATATCATCCTGGTCGGTAGCCAAACGCACCTCTATCAGCTCATCCTCATCTTCTATATCCGCAGCAATAAGCCCGTTGCTGCGAACTGCGGTGAACTTGTCTAACGAAGTCTTTTTTATCTCCCCCAGGCGTGTTGCCATCAAGAGGTAAGTATCCGGTGTAAAATCGCTCACCGGTACTATGTTGGTGACCCGTTCACCCTCGGCAATGGGGAAAAGATTAATCACTGCCGTCCCTTTGCTTGTCCGGGAGCTTATCTCGGGGATTTTATAGCATTTCAGGCAAAAGACCCTGCCCCGGCTGGTAAAGAAAAGCAGGCTGTCATGGGTATCAGCCACGATGAGGAGCCTGACCGCATCATCCTCCCTGGTTACCATACCGATGATGCCTTTACCTCCACGGTGCTGCAGGGTGTAGCGCTGTGAGGGCACTCTTTTGATAAATCCCCGGTTACTGAGCGTTACTACCACTTTTTGATGAGGAACAAGGTCTTCCTCGTTAAATTCTACTTCTTCCTGGTCGCTTATCTCGGTCCGTCTCGGGTCTCCGAACTTTGACTTTAGCTCCTTTATTTCATCCTTTATCAGCAAGAGCACCCTTCTCGGGTTGCCCAGCAGTTCCTCGAGATAATTGATGTTTTTCAAAATCTCGGTGTATTCGTCAAATATTCTCTGTCGCTCCAGGTTGGCTAACCGGCGCAGGGGCATATCAAGAATGGCTTGTGCCTGCTCCTGGGATAGACTAAAATCGCTCATCAGGCTCTGGCGGGCCTTCTCGGCATTTTCCGATTTGCGGATAGTGGCTATTATCTTGTCTATCTGGTCGAGAGCGATTTTGAGCCCTTCCAGGATATGTGCTCTGGCCCTGGCTCCTTTTAGCTCAAACTGGGACCGCCGTCTGATAACCTCCTGTCGGAAATCGATATAGTTCTGGAGCATTTCTTTAAGGCTGAGCAGCCGGGGCTGCCCATCCACCAGGGCAAGCATATTGGCGAAGAAGACCGACTGCATGGCAGTATGTTTGTAAAGGCTGTTGAGCACCTGCTGGGGTTGAGCTTCTCTCTTTAGTTCAATAACGATGCGCATCCCCTGCCGGTCAGACTCGTCCCGTAATTCGCTGATGCCGTTGATTTTCTTATTGGTTACCAGTTCGGCTATTCTCTCCACCAGTGCCGCCTTGTTTATCTGATAGGGAAGCTCGCTGACCACTATCTCGTGGCGCCTGGTATCCGAAGGGTTGCTGATATGAGCCTTAGCCCGGACTACAATTCTGCCGTGGCCGGTGGTATAAGCGCTCTTAATTCCTTCCTGGCTCAGGATAATGCCACCGGTCGGGAAGTCTGGCCCTTTGATAAATCGGGTAACTTCCTCAATGTCAGCCTCCGGATGGTCGATGAGATAAAAAATGGAATCACATACTTCCCCCAGGTTGTGGGGGGGGATATTGGTTGCCATACCCACGGCTATCCCTGAGCCGCCGTTAACCAGCAGGTTCGGCAACCTGGTGGGCAGAACTGAAGGCTCTTTGAGACTATCATCAAAATTGGTGGTAAAGTCGACAGTGTCTTTGTCAATATCAACCAGCATCTGCTCGGCAAGCTGGGTCAGGCGGGCTTCGGTATAGCGCATGGCGGCGGGGGGGTCGTTATCCACGCTGCCAAAGTTGCCCTGCCCGTCAACCAGGGGATAGCGCATGGAGAAATCCTGTGCCATACGCACCATGGCATCATAAACGGAAACATCACCGTGCGGGTGGTACTTACCCAGGACTTCGCCGACGATGCGGGCGCTCTTCTTATGAGAAGTAGTAGAGCTAATCCCCATATCATTCATAGCGTAAAGGATGCGTCTCTGCACCGGCTTCAAACCGTCACGCCCATCAGGCAAAGCCCGGGAGACGATAACGCTCATCGCATAATCAAGATAAGAACTGCGCAGTTCATCTTCTATATTGACCGGTTTTGTCTTTCCTAAAACCATGGCTAATTAAAACTCCTATTCTTCCTCTTCTTCATTATCACTCTCCTCATCAGCATCGGCAAGTTCTTTGGGCAGCAGCTCAATTTCCTCCCCGCCGACCACAGTATAATCAACTTCCTCGGGTAAAGTTTCCTCACTCTCAAGCTGCTGCCTGATTATTCTATCGCTGACGAAGGGCCTGATTTCGGGAGCTCTTTTCGGGGGAAAGGAGTGCCGTCCCTCTTGACTGGGATGTTGGTATACTTCTCTAATAATGACAGTTACCGCTTCTTCCGTTGAACTGATGATGGCGCCTTCGTATCTGTTGCCCCCTTCCATCAGTTTAATGAGCCGCTGCCCTTCCTTAGGCTCAATTTGCCCCAGATACTCCTCCCGGCTATTTCCCACTATCAGGTTGGACCCCTCTATCTTTAGATTTATCGCTTCACCAGCCGTCGTTTTGCCCAGTATCTCCGGTGGCGCCAGTTTAGTAAGGTTCACTATGCCGCTCTTGCCTGCTTCTTCAATAAACTGCTGCGGCTCCACTTTTGGAAGGCTGCTTCCTGAACCAACCGCTGCATTTCCTAAATGGGAAAGACGGTTAAGGTTCTTCTTGGCAATAGTATTATACTGGTCAAGTTCCAGAGTTTTTTCGTAGGCTTCCCTGGCTAGATAATACTCTCCCAGTTCCATGTAAGCCTTACCCAAACGGTTGCAGGCATCAATATCATTCGGGAAGCTTTCTAGTAGTCTCTTATTAGCCTCTACCGCTTCTTTCCACCGCCCCTCCATAGCCAGGGATACAGCCTCTTGAGTTGACAGCCGTCTCAGGCTCTGTGCCTTCTGATACATCTCTCATTTCCCTCAATTATCATTCTTTAAGTCTGGTTTACCTTTGAAGTTACCTCAAACACCCGGTGCAAAGCACGAACAGCGTCCTTAACTCTGGACTCGTCAATAATGCAGGTGATGCGTATCTCTGAGGTGGTAATAAGCTGAATGTTTATGCCCTCTTCGCTGAAGGTGCTGAACATTCTGGCGGCAAAGCCGGGGGTATTCTGCATCCCGGTGCCGATGATACTGACCTTGCCCAGCCTGGGGTCACTGACACATTCCTTAGCACCGATTGAGTTGGCAATGGGTTCTACTACTTTCATTGCCTTATCAATTTCGCTCTTAGCCACAGTAAAAGTCAAATCAGTAATATTATTGATACTGGCGTTCTGGACAATGGTGTCCACGCTGATACCTGCTTTTGCCAGGGGTACAAAGAGAGCGGCGGCAATACCCGGACGGTCAGGAACGCCAACCACTGTTATCTTAGCCACATCCAGGTCATAAGCGATGCTTCTAACTTTGTTTCTTACCTCCATAGATACCTCTCCATGAATTAATGTGCCCGGATTATCGGTAAAGCTGGAGGCTACCAGAATAGGAATCTTGAACAGCTCTCCCAGCTCAACGGCGCGGGGATGTATCGCCTTGGAGCCGTAGGTTGCCAGTTCCAGCATCTCTTCATAGCCAATCTCGGTTAACTGCCGGGCTTCAGGAACCAGACCGGGGTCAGCAGTATAAACCCCTTCAACATCGGTATACCTTTCGCATACTTTAGCTCCCAGGCTGGCGGCCAGGGCTACGGCGGTGGTATCAGAGCCACCCCGCCCCAGAGTGGTTACATCCATCTCCTGGCTGATACCCTGGAAACCAGCCACAATGACAATTTTCCCCTGCTTTAATTCACTGACTATTCGTTTGGCGTCAATGCCGAGAATCCTGGCTCGGCTGTGGTTGGCATCGGTCTGTATCCCCGCCTGAGCACCGCTGAGGCTGATTGCCTCATAGCCCATATCAGAAAGAGCCATCGCCAGCAAGGTGCTGGAGACAACCTCACCGGTGGATAAGAGAACATCCAGTTCCCGCTCATCAGGCCGCTCGGTAATCTGGTAAGCCAGTCTGATTAGCTCATCGGTGGTATCTCCCATCGCCGAGACGACTACCACTACCTGGTCACCACTCTTTTTCCGGGCGATAATCCGCCGGGCAACATTCTTGATTTTATCAGCATCCGCTACCGAAGTGCCACCATACTTTTGGACTATTAGTGCCATTAATTTTCCTCTATCAATCTACCCATAATATTATATCCTGGGTCAAGAAACAAGCCCCTTTGGGTGGATTCCTTTTCGGTGAACCTTTTGGCTCCATTAGGCGCAAATCCTTTTCCCCAGAGCATAAAGGGTACCGGGTCAGCGGTGTGAGTGCGGACTTCAATCGGGGTGGGGTGGTCGGGCATAACCAGCACCCGGAGAGCATCTTCTCGCCAGGCTCTAATCTGGCTGATAACCTCGCTATCTATCTTATGGATAGCCTCTATTTTATCCTCTATTGAGCCGGTGTGACCGGCTTCATCGGTTGCTTCAATGTGGATGACAATTAAATCATACTCCCTGAGTGCCGCTAAAGCTCCCGATGCCTGGCCGGCAAAGTCATTATCCATGCCATCTTTAACTCCCGGTATCTCCAGCACCTTCATTCCCATCATCTGTGCCAGTCCCCGGATAACATCCACCGCCGAGGTTACCGCGGCGTTAAGACCGTAAACCTCTTTAAAAGCAGGGATATCTGACTCCCGGCCGCTACCCCAGAAAAGCCAGACCATATTAGCCGGAGGCTCCCCCCGTGACTGCCGGGCTAAATTTACCGGGTGCTCCCGAAGCACATCCTCCGAGCGTTTCATCAGCTCTCGTAACAGGTCACTCCCGGAGCCGCGAGGCATAAACTCATCTACAGGCTTGCCCGGAATATCGTGGGCCGGGGTACAGCCAGCCAGCAGCGCATCTTCTCTGCCCGTTATTTTAACGATATGCCTGTAGCTGAGCCCGGGGTAGAAATGAACCGTATCGCTGCCCATGGCTTTGTTCAGGGCATTGATAAGATGATGTGCCTCATCGCTGTTGATGTGCCCGGCACTGTAGTCTGCCATCCTGCCACCGTTAATAGATACCAGGTTACAGCGGAAAACGACCTCCCCGTTACTTATCGGGATGTTCAGACTTCTGGCTTCAATCGCTGCCCGTCCCAGACGGTGCACCTCAGGGTCATAACCAAGCACTGACAGGCAGGCATTGGAGCTGGAAGGCTCCAGTCCGGCGGGAATGGTGCGCACCAGTCCCAGAGTAGCTTCCGCTGCCATAGCATCCAGGTTTGGAGTGTGAGCCATCTCCAGGCAGGTCTTGTCCCCGTGTTCAGTCAGGGGTAAGCCCGCAGCGCCATCAATTATCAAAACACAGTATTTCAATTACTTATTCTCTTCAGACAGGCAACTTTAATCCGTATCTCCAGTATATCCAGGCGTCGACCAAAATCAATATAGATAGAATAACGAAAATGGCAGAGGAAACAACGTAAAAAGTCAAAATCCACTTGAAGGTGTTTCGGTTTAAGAGTTTATCCCGTAACCAGTTCCCCAATAACCACTTTGGAATCGCTAGCGAAGACTTATCTCTTTGTAGGCTAATTTTCCTCGGGAACTGCGAGAAGGGTCTGCCGTTATAATCCGGTAGAAAGACATCCAAAGACTCTAAAGTTTGAAGAGAATGACTTATGCCTAGCCGAGCGGATAAACGTTTCAACAACTGCTCAGAACCATCCCGGTAATAGGTATCTTTGGCAATAGAAATACTCAATATGGAAGAGAAAAAAGCACCGATAACTGCCAGACCGAGTCTGGTTAACCACGCTGTTGATGGTATGGTACCTATGGCTACCCCCAATAGACCGAATAAAATGCCTGTGGCTCCCAGTTTGTCCAAAACGTATCTATCTCTACTCCGCCAGTCCTCACACAGTTGCTCATATTCGGCCAGTAATTTTTCGATTAACAATTTATCTTCTTCCGTCTCTCTTGGAGTTGTCATCTTTACCTCTTATGCTGCTCCGGCTCTCATTTTGCCAGCACTACTCCAGAAGAGCTTCCAGGTCTTTAACTGTTATTTCTGCCAGACTTTCAACCACGGTATCCGCCTCGGCAAGGTCTTTTCTTTGGTATGTTCCGGTGACTGCCACGCATTTCATCCCCGCCCGCCTGGCGGCTCTTATTCCAGGGATGGTGTCTTCGATAACAACGCATCTTTTCTCATTAATTTTCATTTTCCCTGCCGCCAGCAGAAATCCTTCCGGGTCCGGTTTACCCCGGCTTACATCTTCACTGGCGATAACCGCCTCAAAAAGCTCTTTTATTTTCAGGGAAGAAAGGAGGAAAGATACATTTTTCATGGGGCCGGAGGAAACCACGGCCTGGTGAAATCCGTTATCTCTTAATGAAGACAAAAGCTCCGCAACCCCCGGCATAGGCTCGATGTTCTTACTGGCTATTTGGAAGCGGAAATATTCCTCTTTGCGTTCAGAGAGGGTTTCTACTTCCGGTGGGGGAGTTTCCTCCCCGAAGACCTTCTTTATAGTGTCTTCATCCCTCAGCCCTAGAATTATCCCGAAATCCTCTTTTGACGGTTCCGGTTTGTCCTCTTCTTTGAATAGCTGACGCCACGCCTGCGCGTGGTAAGGTATGGTGTCTACTATCACACCATCTAAATCCCAGATAACAGCTTTTTCATCCATTTTGGCGGTGAATTAACTTAGGTAACCCTATCCCCTTTATCCCCTTCCCCTTGATAAGGGGAAGGGGAAGATTTTATAAGAGGGACTTCGTCCCTCTAAGACTCCTCGCTCATTCATAGTGAAAGGGCGTGTTATCTTCCGCCTTTTTTCAGTCTCTCCATTTCCTTTTCTATGGCTCTTTATTTGGAATCTGTTGATTTTAGCCTCTGATTTAATTCACCTATTTCTTTTGATGCGAGTTTGATTTTCTTTTCACGCTGCAATTGCTCACTCTTTTCATCAAGTATCAGTTCAATACCAAGTTTGATTATTGGAAATACGTCCAGGCACTCATCTTCCTTGAGTTCATGAATCCCTTTACTAAGAATAGAATAGACAGATTTATTTTTCACAAGGAAGTCTGGGAGGGGGTGTCGTAATAATGATATTTTTTCATCCATTCGACTTCTTTTATACAAATCCTCATCCCACCCATTAGAAGCAATCTGTTTCTGGTGCGCATCTTCAACAAGATTTTCAAAAATCCGTCGTAAATAGACAAACGCACCAATCCCTATTCCATAGGAAGTTAAGCCAACTGCCTTACTAAACTCTAACCAAAGGTCGTTACCTAAGATAGTTCTGTATTTACGAATCTCAACAGCGGCGAGGTCTGCCAGTGAAGGATATTGACCAATTTTAGTAATGGTATTATTGTGTATGAGAAAGAAGAAGAATAATTGGTGTTCTTCGTTACGAGAGCAAGAGAATTTATGTTTGGTAATACGATTGTTTTCATCAACAAGACTTGGTGGGCGGTTACTACCCTGGTTTAGGTACATTACGGAATTATCTGTATGGAATACACTTGGTTGTTGACATGAAATACAGTAGCAATCGATATGGCCTTTGAAATGATACAATTTTAACAGCGCATCACGTTGCTGGTCGTTAAAAGTGAATGACTTGTAAAGCGGTACATTCAGATAAAAATCACTAATATCAGGCAATTTATTTGAATTATCTTCATCCTCTTTCATGTCTAGCTCCTTCCAAAATGTCCTCCTTCGGGGGTATATGGGTATAGTTTATTCCTACTTCCCCAGGGCTTCTTTTTTGAGGATTGCGGCTTTATCGGTCTTTTCCCAGGGGAGGTCGAGGTCGTCCCGCCCGAAGTGGCCGTAGGCGGCAGTCTGTCTGAAGATGGGACGGCGCAGGTCAAAGTCCTGGATAATGGCTCCAGGCCTGAGGTCAAAATGCTTGTTAATTAGCTCAAGCAGGACATCAGTCTCGACCTTGCTGGTACCGAAAGTTTCAATGGAGACGGAAAGCGGGTGGGCAACGCCGATAACATAGGCCACTTGAAGCTCCAGGCGCTCAGCCAGCCCGGCGGCAACGATATTCTTGGCGATATACCGGGCGGCATAAGCCGCCGTACGGTCGACCTTGGTCGGGTCCTTGCCTGAGAAAGCTCCGCCGCCGTGCCGGGCAATCCCGCCATAGGTATCAACCAGAATCTTGCGACCGGTGAAGCCGGTATCCGATACCGGCCCGCCGATAACGAAACGACCGGTAGCGTTAATGTAAAACCTGGTTTCATCACTTATCAATGAGGCAGGAACGATTGGTTTGATTACTTGCTCAATAATGTCCTTCTCCATCTGCTTGCGGCTGACATCGGCATCATGCTGAGCGGCGATGACCACGCTAGTGACCCGTTTTGCGATACCCTTGTTGTATTCAACGGTTACCTGTGATTTTCCGTCAGGGCGGAGGTAAGTTAAAGTTTTGTCTTTTCTTACCTGTGCCAGGCGGCGGCATAGCTGGTGAGATAGAGAAATGGGTAACGGCATAAGTTCTGAAGTCTCGTTACAGGCAAAGCCGACCATCATACCTTGGTCGCCAGCACCAATTTCGTCAAGGTGACTGATTCCCGTGCTTTCTTTAGCCTCCAGTGACTTGCTTACCCCCATATCAATGTCAGTAGATTGCTCCTTGATGCCGTTAAGCACCCCGAGGGACTGGTAATCGAAGCCATATTCCGGCTGAGTGTAGCCTACATCCTTTACCACACCCCGCACTATTTTAGGAATATCAATATAGCCGCTGGTGGTGATTTCCCCCAGGACGATTACCAGTCCGGTGGTGGTGGCAACTTCACAGGCAACCCTGCCGTAAGGGTCTTGTTTAAGGATAGCGTCCAGAATAGCATCAGATATCTGGTCACACAGTTTATCCGGGTGCCCTTCGGTTACTGATTCCGATGTAAGCAGGTATTTGGCTGAAGTGCTAAAACTATTGCTGTTGAAACTATTGGTCATTCCTTCTCCTTATTTATCTTTTCTAGGTTCCTTCCTGCCAGCTGGTCAGGTATTTTTCCTGCTCAGGTGTCAGGGTATCTATTTTCATACCCATTGAGTCCAGTTTTAACCGGGCAATCTGCTTATCAATTTCTTCCGGCACCGGGTAAACTCTGGTCTCAAGCTTGCCTTTGCTTTTCACCAGGTATTCCAGGCAGAGTGCCTGGTTAGCAAAACTCATATCCATAACGCTAGCCGGGTGCCCCTCGGCGGCGGCCAGATTGATTAGTCTCCCCTCCCCCAGCAGATAGAGGCGGCGGCCGTCTTTCATAGCGTATTCATCAACGAAGGAGCGAATCCTCCGCTTGCCTTTAGCCAAGCTTTCCAGAGCCGGGATATTAATCTCTACGTTAAAATGCCCGCTATTAGCCAGAATAGCCCCGTCTTTCATTACCTGGAGGTGAGCTTTATCAATGACATGTTTGTCGCCGGTGACAGTAATGAAAATATCGCCCTCTCTGGAGGCTTCCAATAAGGGCATCACCCGAAAACCATCCATAGCCGCTTCCAGAGCCCGCACCGGCTCCACTTCAGCGATAATCACCTGTGAACCCAGCCCTTTGGCTCGCAGAGCGACGCCGTGCCCGCACCAGCCGTAGCCGCAAACCACCACTTTTTTGCCTGCCCAGAGGATATTGGTCGCCCGAGTGATACCATCAATACTACTTTGCCCGGTGCCATAACGATTATCAAAAAGGTACTTGGTCTGGGCATCATTGACGGCAATTATGGGATACTTAAGCTTGCCGTCTTTCTCCAGACTGCGGAGCCTGATGACGCCGGTGGTGGTTTCCTCGGTGCCGCCGATGACTTTTTCTATCAAATCACTTCGTTTGGTATGGAGGATGGTAACCAGGTCAGCCCCGTCATCTACAGTGAGATGCGGCTCCTTATCAAGGGCAGTATTAATATGCTGGTAGTAGGTTTTATCATCTTCACCCTTAATGGCATTGGTAGGGATGCCGTAGTCCACCAGAGCGGCGGCAACATCGTCCTGCGTGCTGAGCGGGTTGGAAGCGCAGAGGATAATATCGGCTCCGCCTTCTTTTAAAGCCAGAGCCAGATTCGCCGTCTCCGTGGTAATGTGAAGGCAGGCAGAAATGCGGACGCCGGTAAAGGGCTTCTCTTTTGAGAACCTTTCCTTAATCAGCTTCACTACGGGCATTTCGCGGCCCGCCCACTCGATGCGCTCTTTGCCGGCTGAAGCCAGGGAATGGTCTTTAATATCGCTGTTTTTTTGGCTCATATTTTTTCAGGAAAACCTAACGCCCTCCTCCTCTCTTTAAATAAAATTCCAGTTTGTTTTTTAATTGTAGTGAAATGGTGCCTTTAATTCAACTCCATAATTTATTTTTATTGCAATCTTTTCTCCACATTGATGACATACCAGTCTTCCGGCGGGTCATGCCGGGTGTCAACTATTAAATGGGTGATACTGAGGGCAGGATACAACCTTTTCAGGTCATCCAGGTCTACCGGCTCGAAGCTGGCTTTGTTATTCAGATAGGCTTGTTCGGTCAGGGCGTTCGATTCATAATCCTCTTTTTTAGCCCGGTCCAGTATTCGCCTGATGGCTACTTCCTGGGGGCATTCGGTTTGCATGATAATGAAGCTACGCTTGTGCCTGGCGGCTATTTCAGCCGCCCGTCTCCTCAGCAGTTGGGTGAAGAAAGTGGCATCAAGTATCACTCCTTTATTATCTTTCAGAGCATCATCGGCTCGCCGGAAGGTCTCGTCATAGACCCGCATCCGTTTGTCCATATTTGCGGCGACTTTTTCATCGGAAATGTCCTCATCTTTTAATACCTCCAGCCTGACCAGGTCGGTACTGAACAGCGGGTAGCCCTTAATTCTGGCCACCTGCCGGCTTGCCCCGCTTTTTCCGGTAGCGGGCAGTCCGCAGGCAATGAGGACAAAGTTAGAGCCCAGTTCATTTTCCACGAATTGAAGAAATAGCTCTCTCACTCTACCGCCTCCTTCAGGCTGATGCGTCCTTCCTTTTATACAGCCTGTTCCGATTGACTGTCAAGCTGGCTGGTCAGCTAAGAGTTGACTGTGGGACAGTGGGAGACTAGAATAGCGTCTAAGGGGAGGTATGATGCCGAAGGCAGGTTCCAGGCGTGATGAAATCATCAGCAGGCTGAAGGAAAGTATCCGGGTGAAGGAGGCACTGGCTCAAGATAAAATTGATGAGATAGACCGCCTGGTAGAGCTTATCCTTGAGACCTATAAGCGGGGGGGCAAGGTGGTCTTGCTTGGTAACGGAGGCAGCGCCGCCGATGCCCAGCATATCGCCGGGGAACTGGTAGGACAGTTCAAGCTCAGGAGGCAGGCTCTGCCGGCTATAGCTCTCACCACCAATACCTCGGTATTAACCGCCATTGCCAATGACTACGGATATGAATCGGTCTTTAGCCGTCAGGTAGAAGCCCTGGTGAATGAGAGGGATATTGTAATAGGTATCAGTACCAGCGGGAATTCGCCCAATGTGATTGAGGCAATAAAGCTGGCGAAAACAAAAGGAGCCAGAACTGTTGCCTTAACCGGGGGTAGTGGCGGCAGGCTGGGTGAGGTGGCTGACCTGGTCTTGATGGCGCCTTCAGATAATGTCGCCAGAATTCAGGAGGCACATATCACCATAGGTCATATCGTCTGCGAACTGGTGGAAGAAGAGGTAGGAAAATTCCTCTCGGGGTGAACTCGGGCCTCGGACTGAAGGCTCGGCCTGAAGGCTGAACCCCAATCCTGGCAAATGAGGTTAGTGAAATGAAAATACTGGTTACCGGTGCCGCCGGTTATATCGGCTCAATTCTGGTGTCCACTTTGCTAAAGGCGGGCTACGAAGTCATTGCTATAGACAATTTTATGTATAACCAGGCATCTTTGCTCGACTGCTGCTATGACAAAAAATTGACTATTATCCGCGGCGATGCCCGTGATAAAGAGTTGATTTCAAAGCAGCTTAAAGAGGTTGAGGCTGTTTTCCCCTTAGCCTGTATTGTTGGAGCTCCGGCCTGCAATAGAGACCCGGTAATGGCAACGACAACCAACTTTGATGCCGTTAAGATGCTGCTGGAGCTACGGAGCAAAGAGCAGATAATTATTTTCCCAACCACCAACAGCGGCTATGGAATTGGCCAGGAAGGGATATTCTGCACCGAGGAAACGCCCCTGAAGCCGATTTCCCTTTACGGTCGTCTCAAAGTGGATATAGAAAAAATGTTGCTGGATGCCGGCAATTGTATTACCCTCCGGCTGGCTACGGTATTTGGTATCAGCCCCCGCATGCGCCTGGATTTGTTGGTAAACGACTTTACCTACCGGGCGGTAACTGACCGTTTTCTGGTGCTCTTTGAAGCCCATTTTAAGAGAAACTATATCCATCTTCGGGATGTTGCTAAAGCCTTCATTCACTGTCTGGATAACTTTGAGACAATGAAAAATGAGCCTTATAATGTGGGACTGAGCGAGGCTAACCTGAGTAAGTGGGAACTCTGCCAGGAGATTCAGAAACAGGTGCACCGGTTTTACTTTATGGAATCAAAAATTGGGGAAGACCCCGACAAAAGAAACTACATCGTCAGTAATGCCAAGATTGAAGGGACCGGATTTAAACCGGATGTCTCCTTACAAGACGGAATCGCTGAACTGATAAAAGGATACCAGGTTATCAGGAGAAACCAGTTCGCCAATATCTAAGATTGTTTAGCAGCCATTATGTCATTGCGAACTAAACTGTCATTGCGAGCGACTCGTTCCGACTTGCCTCGACAAGCTCGGAGCAGGTTACCTGTAGCGAGGTTCGGTAACGAGTTATCGTCTTCAGACCGAGTTCAGACTTCAGGCCGAGCCTTCAGTCCGAGGACCGAGGTCAGA
>JAUYHA010000078.1 GCA_030690265.1 Dehalococcoidales bacterium
GGCCCCGTATCAGGTACGGGATAAACTCCAGCCGGAATCCAGGCGATACCGGATGAGCCTACACGTCTGGATACCGACTTTCGTCGGTACGGTTAACCGAAAATAACGAAGCGTAAGATGCACTACACTAGCTACCTTACACTAAACTACTCTTTGACAGCACCCTTTCATCACTTCAGGAAGGAGAAGGAACAGTATGGTCGATTTTTCAGAAGTAGCTGACGGCATTTACCAGATTGAGACCGCCAGAGCAATAGGAATTTCCCGGTGCAGCACGGTCTACTTTATTGCCGGTGAGCAACCAATTCTTGTCGAAAGCGGGCCGTTTGTAGCAATTCCCTTTGTCATTGATGCCATCCAGCAGCTTGGCTATAACCCGTCTCAGCTTTCTTATATTATTCTTACCCATATCCACCTCGACCACGCCGGAGGGGCGGGTACTTTAACTCAGCAATTTCCAAATGTCCAGGTCCTCGTCCACCCTGAAGGCGTCAGGCACCTGATAGAACCCTCGCGACTTATTGCGGGCACCCGCCAGGCTTACGGCAAGAGGTTTGAAGATGATTACGGCCCGATACTGCCCGTACCTGAGAGGCAGGTCCGTGCCGCAGCAGACGGGGAAGTCGTTCGCCTGGGTGATAAAAAGCTGAAGATAATTTATACCCCCAGCCACGCCACCCACCATATGTGCATCTATGATGAAAGCAAAAGTCAGGGGCTTTTCAGTGGTGACTCCCTCAGCCACTCGCTGAGCAGTATCACCACACCGACTAACGGCTTCGACCTTGATACCACCCTTGAATCACTGGACAGATTAAGCCAGCTCGAAGCAAAGATAATTTTTGCGCCCCGCGGCGCCGTGAATTGTGATGTAACCGGGCTTGTCCGGTCAATCCAGGACAATCTCAAAGCCTACAACGAGATTATCCTGGAGGCAGTGAGAGCCGGAGAAACGAAAGAAGAGATTGGAAAGAAGTTAGAGGCTTATCAAATGGAGCATGCCCCTGAACAGTACCGGCCCGGAGAGCATAATTTCAACAATGTTATCTCACGGTATCTAGCCTACTTTAGGAAAAGAGGTGACCTTTAGCCCGCTTTCTTCAATATGATTGCCGGCTGGAGAAGATATTAAACCCGGGAAAACACCTGGCGACCCCGGGGGGATTCGAACCCCCGCTCTCCACCGTGACAGGGTGGCATGTTAGACCGCTACACCACGGGGCCGGGTTACTCAAAAAGAAGTAAAGAGAAAATCAAACCTTTCTTACTTACTTGAATTTAGCAGGAGCGAGCCGCCTTGTCAAACTAGCTGCCCGCCGCTTTGTTTCGTCCGTAGTCATCATCCAGTCTTTCTACATCTTCCAACTCGGGCGTTGAAACCTCTAAAATGGTGGTATCTTCTAAAGCCTTGATGCGGTGCCTGATGAGGGGACGAATCCTGACAGAGTGGCCGGGCTCCACTACCGATTGAACCAGCCCGCTCTTCTCTTCTATATCCATGAGAGCCTTCCCCTCATAAATATACATACTCTCGTCTTTCTCCTTGTGATACTGAAGGCTAAAACGGTGCCCCTTCTTCACAAAAATCACCTTGCCGGCATACTTTGGCGTCAAGGCAAACAAGAGTTCATATCCCCAGGGTTTTTCCGTCCTGCGAGGAAGTTCATTCTCCATATTCAAATCCTCCAGAGCTTCATTGCTAAACGCCAGCTATCTCTTTACCCCGCCCGAGCAGTCTCTTTACTTTAGCCAGGGTAGTACTTTCGGCGTAGATACGCAGCAAAGGCTCGGTGCCGGAAAACCTGATAAGCAGCCAGCTATTATCCGCCAGGATAAAACGAAAGCCATCGGCAGTATCGACTTTTACTACCTCAACCCCGTCAATACTTCCGGGGGGATTTTGCTTCAGGCGTTCAATCACCTTCTGGCGTTCTGCCTCGGGAAATGTAATATCCACACGGTCGAAATGATACTCCCCCACTTTGCTGTAGAGGTGATTGAGCAGCTGCGAGGGGCTTTTACCCGTTTTTACCATCAGGTCAAGGAAATAGAGAGCCGAGAGAATGCCATCTCTTTCCGGAGCGTGATTACGGAAGCCGAAGCCGCCGCTTTCTTCTCCACCGATGAGGGCGTTTTCCGTCATCATTATCGGAGCTATAAATTTGAAGCCAACCGGCGTCTCGCGAACCGGAACATTGAACAGCTCACCGAGACGGTAGAGCATACTGGTGGTTGTCACCGTTTTAACTATAGTCCCCCGCTCTCCCCTGACCTCCAGGAGATAAAGACAGAGCAGGGCAAAAAGCTCAAGCGTAGTGATAAACCTGCCCTCTTCATCCACAACACCCAGGCGGTCGGCATCGCCATCTGTAGCCAGCCCCACATCAGCCTGCTGTTCTTTAATAGTGGCTGATAGTTTAGCCAGGTTAGGGGCAATCGGTTCAGGACGAATGCCCGGGAATATCGGGTTGCGCTCGCCGTTTATCTCCACTACCTCCATAGCGCCACCGCTTAATAAAGTCTTAAGATAGCCAATACCGGCTCCATACATAGAATCAACGACAACTTTCAATCCTGTCCGGCGCAGGCTATCAAGGTCAACGAGTTTAGCTACCTGCTGGAAATAGAGTGGAGCTAAATCAAAATATTCTATCCGCCCCTGTTCCACGGCTTCAGCCAGTAACATCCGACTCACTTTTCCCGTTGACAGGATAGAGGAAATATTCTTTTCTATTTCCGCAGTAACCTCATCCGGAGCCCCGGCGCCGTCCTCCGTTTTGTACTTAAAGCCGTTCCAGGCAGCCGGATTGTGGCTGGCAGTAATGGTGATAGCCCCACCTGCCTTTATGGCTATGGTGCCAAAGCTTATTACCGGTGTCGGCGTAGCTTTAGGACAGAGATAGACCTTGATGCCGTTAGCGGCAACCGCTTCGGCGGCTGCCAAAGCGAAGTCCTCCGAGGCAAAGCGGGTATCGTAACCGATAATCAGCCCCCGCTCAACCAGGCCTGATTGTTTAAGGTATATGGCTACCGCCTGGGCACAAATGCGCACATTATCAAAGGTGAAATCATCAGCGATAATGCCCCGCCAGCCATCAGTGCCAAATTTAATTGAATTTCTTTCCAACCCTATCCCCTTTATCCCTTCAGGGCTTCGCCGTGGTTCCAGTGATGGTTCCAGTGATGTCACCAGAACTGTCACCAGAACTGAGCTCAGCCGAACGGAGAACCCTTCAGGGTGAATCCCTTCCCCTTGATAAGGGGAAATTAGTTTTGGAAGAGGGACTAAGTCCCTCTTAAACGCTCTATACTATAAAGGCTTTGTTTCTCCCACTCTCTCCACCTCTTACTGCCACTCTGAGCACATTCGCTCCGTTCACTCTGACGATAATCGGAACGAGTTCACTCTGACCTCGGTCCTCGGACTGAAGGCTCGGCCTGAAGTCTGAACTCGGTCTGAAGACGACAACCTGCTCCGAGCTTGTCGAGGCAAGTCGGAACGAGCTCAGTGTAAACGAAGCGAAGGGTCTCACTCTTTTAGTTCTTCAGTCGCTTTGCCACTTTTTATTATCTAGAGGCTCAACCTGTCATTGCCACGTCGTCCTTCCAAGGAATGACTCCTCGCAATGACAGGTAAACACCCTTCTATCTATATTAGTATATAATCTAGCTTTTAGCGGCTGTCAATGAGCTTTTTTTAGCCTCAGCCAGCTTTTGCTGGCAGGCTGGCTGCCAGTTTTCCAACCCGCAGGCAAGGCAGGCTTCTTTACGGCAGTCACGGGTTAGCTTCCCTTGCAGGGAACGCTGGTACTCCCTCTTGAGAAAGTTCGTGCTCACCCCGACATCAATATGGCTCCAGGGAAGAATCTCGTCCAGAGAGCGCTGTCTCCAGGCGTAGAAGCCGGGGTCAAGCCCAGCCTCTTTAAAAGCCTCTAACCATTTCTGGTAGTTAAAGTGTTCACTCCAGGAGTCAAAAACACAGCCCAGCTGCCAGGCACGATAGATGACCTGACCCAGCCGCCGGTCTCCCCGGGATAATACCGTCTCAAGCAGGCTGGTTTCAGGGTCCCGCCAGGAGAACTTAATCCCCTTCCGGCTCAAACCCGATTTAAGCAACTCATGCTTAGCCTGAATGGATTCCCCGCTTTCCTGGGCCTGCCACTGAAATGGGGTGTGGGGCTTGGGCACGAAGGTGGACAGGGTAATCCTTATCTGGGGAGTCCTCCCTTTAGTCTGCCTGCCCACGGAGCGGACTTTATCTACCAGGTTGACGATACCTTCTATATCGTCCCTGGTTTCTCCGGGCAAGCCCAGCATAAAATATAGCTTGAGACCCGTCCAGCCCCTATCAAAGGCACTCCCGGCTATTTCCAGCAGTCCCTCTTCGGAGATATTCTTATTGATGCCCTGCCTCAGTTTTTCACTCCCCGCCTCAGGAGCAAAGGTTAGCCCGGTCTTTTTGTAAAGGGATAAAGAGTCCATCAACTCCAGCGAGAAGCTGTCAATATAGAGACTGGGTAATGACAGGGCAAGGTTAGGGTAGCGCCGGCGGATGCCGGAGACAAGCTCATCGATATCAGGGTAATCACTGGTGCTCAGTGAGACCAGAGATACCTCAGTGTAGCCGGTGCTGGCGATAATGTCCTCAACCGCCTGTAAAATCTCCTCCTGAGGACGGACACGCACCGGCCGATAGATAACACTTGCCTGACAGAAACGGCAGCCGTGAGTGCAACCTCGTTGAATCTCTATCATCCCCCGGTCATGAACCACTTCAATGTAGGGAACCACCGGTTTGGTCACCGGAGGCGGCAGCTTGGATACTATCCGCCGCTGAACGGAAGGCTTCGCCTCAGGCACACGGGGACTGACGCTTTTAATCAAGCCATCAGGCTGATATTCCACCTGATATAGACCGGGCACATAAATGCCGGGGATAGTTGCCGCCCGGCGGAGCAGTTCTCCTCTGGAAATACCCCGCTGTCTCCAGTTGCGGAAACTATCAACCAGCTCCAGCACTACCTCTTCACCATCCCCGAGAACAAAAAGGTCAACGAAGTCAGCCATCGGCTCCGGGTTGAGAGCGCAGCTGCCTCCGGCGATGACCAGCGGGTGGGAATCGTCCCTTTCCGAAGCCAGCACCGGTATTTTAGCCAGGTCCAGCATATCAAGCACATTGGTATAGGTCAGTTCATAACCCAGAGAAAAGCCAAGGATATCAAATTCCCTGAGCGGGTGCCCGGATTCAAGACTGAAAAGGGGGATATCTGCGGCTCGCATCTCTGCCGCCATATCTACCCAGGGGGCGTAAGCCCTTTCCGCCAGGACATCCGGCTGGTTATTGAGCAGCTCATAGAGAATCGGGATAGCCATATTGGACATACCTATTTCATACAAATCAGGGTAGATAAGAGCAATCCTTACAGGCGTTTTGTCCCAGTCTTTTTGGATGCTGTTCCATTCACCGCCGGTATAGCGGGCCGGTTTTTTAACCCGGTACAGGATGTTATCCAGTTGTTTCATTTTATCCATATCTATATTATATTTTAAGACAGGAGAACAGAGCAGCCGGTAATTCAGTAAAAAGATTCGCTTTAATCGTCCAGCTCCGAGAGGTCAAACTCCATGCCGTCCCGGGCAGCGATGACCTTAACCCCGTTTCTTTGCGTCAGGCTCTCAGCTATCAGCCAGGGCTTTGCCCGCCATACACTCATACCGAAATGAGTCAGGATAGCCACCTTGGGCTTTAGCTCACTGATAATCAGCTCAGCATCGGCTACCGACAAGTGGTCAGCAGGCGTCAGCGGGTTGTCAATAAAAGGACGGGGGTACAAAAAAGCCAGGTTTATAATCAGCAATTCACCACCGTAATGCTGAGACAAGCCCTCGAAATAGCGGGTATCGGCAATATAAGAGAAGGTATGCCGGGCAGTTTTGAAAACCAGGCCGTAAGTTTCTACCCGGTGGCTGTGCCGGACCGGGGTGGTAAAGCAAACATTACCTATCGAATAGGACCCGCCTTCCTTTAAGACCTCAATACTATCTAGATAATTCTTAAGATAAGAAAAGATAACCGGCTCATCCTCCAGAGCATCAGCCGGAGCAAAGAAACGACCGTGCCGGTTCATTCCGCCGTTTGTCATCGCCTCCACCATTATGTTAACATCGGCGGAATGGTCAAGGTGACGGTGCGATAAGACGATAGCGCTCAATTTCTCGGCTTTGAGCTTCCTCTTAATAGTCTGAATAAGGCAGCCGGGACCGGGGTCAACAAGTAGTCTCGTGCCATCCAGATTCAGCCATATACCTCCCGAAGCTAAAAGCTGGCTGATTACCATGAACCTGGCACCGCCGGTGCCCAAAAAAGTTATCGTCTCAGTAGGTGACTGGTCTTTTCCCATACCAATTTAACTATACAGGACAGACCAGTTTTTTACAATCTCCGTGAGGTTGTTAGCAACCTCACCCCCTGTATCCCCTTCAGGGTGAACCTTCAGAATGAACCCCTCTCCAATCTTAGGGCTTTGTATCAAATGTCATTCTGAGGAGCGAACTCGTTCCGATTATTCGTCAGAGTGAAGCGACGAAGAATCTAAGCGTGGGGCTGGTGGTGAATCCGTGAATCCGCACCACCCCAAGACCCTTCGCTACGTTTACACTGAACTCGTTCCGACTTGCCTCGACAAGCTCGGAGCAGGTTGTCGTCTTCAGACCGAGTTCAGACTTCAAGCCGAGCCTTCAGTCCGAGGACCGAGGTCAGAGTGAACTCGTTCCGATTATCGTCAGAGTGAACGGAGTGAACGTGCTCAGGGTGACATGAAGGAACTCACTTTTGGTACAAAGCGCTTTTCAAGGGAAGGGGGCAGGGGTTCACCCTGAAGGGGATGGGTTAATAAACAATATTATCTGGGTCTTTTGACGCCGCTGCTGCCATTAGCTAAAATGAGCCTATCAGGCTAAAATTAAGGAGAAAAATATGAAGCATATCTGGGCACCGTGGCGCATCGAGTATATCCGAAGTGAGAAACCGCAGGGATGTATCCTCTGTGAGAAACCCGAAGAGGATAACGATGCTGAAAACTACATCCTCTACCGGGGAGAAAGGAACTTCATCATCCTGAATAGCTACCCCTACCATCCGGGGCATCTGATGATAGCCCCCTACAGGCACGTAGCCAGCCTGGAAGAAATGACTGACGAGGAAAACCACGAGCACTTCGCTATTGTTAACCGGGGTATCAAGCTTTTAAGGCAGGAATTTAATCCTGAGGGTTTTAACCTGGGCATAAACATCGGCAGAGTTGCCGGCGCCGGCGTAGTCGACCATGTACATACCCACATCGTGCCCCGCTGGCAGGGCGATACCAATTTTATGACGGTAATATCAGATATAAGGGTAGTGCCTGAGGCTCTGGCTGAAACCTACCAGAAATTGAAAAGGAGACTTTAGGTGACAGAGGATAAAATAAAGCACGGATACGAAATAAACGAACTGGCAAGAGAAGATTCATGGCAAATGGCACAGACTGTAGCCAATGAATTACTGAAGGGTTTTGATACCCTTGACGGTATCGAGCCGGCGGTAACAATCTATGGTTCGGCTCGATTGAGCCCGGACGATAAACTTTACGCTGAGACGGAAGAAATCGCCTACCGTCTTGGAGGCAAAGGTTTCTCGATTATAACCGGCGGAGGACCCGGGGTGATGGAGGCAGCCAACAAAGGCGCCCTCAAAGCCGGCGTTAGCTCAATCGGACTCAACATTGACTTGCCGGAGGAACAGGCTGGTAATAGCTACACAACAAAGTCAATCACTTTTTATTACTTTTTTATTCGTAAGGTTATGCTGGTGAAGTATGCCACTGCTTTCGTCACCATGCCCGGCGGGCTGGGGACACTTGATGAAATAACCGAGGTGTTGACCTTGATTCAAACGCTGAAGATAAGGCCCTTCCCGGTAGTACTGTTTGATAGCAAGCACTGGAAAGGCTTTCTGGATTGGTTGCGCAGTTCTGTCCTGGCAAAAAAGTTCATTTCGGAGGAAGACTTTAACTTGCTGAGGGTCTGTGACCACCCCGATGAGGTGGTTGAACTTGTAGACAACTGGTATACCAGGCACGAGGTTACCGGCAAGAAAGCCCTGGCTAAATGAATGGGGAGTATTCCTCTCAGGCCAGATTACCCCAATCTGGATAGTTTGATAAAGGTGACATCCCGCCCAAATACCAGCGATAGCAGCCAGTCCATCACAATTCTGACCCGGTTGGGAGCCCCAGTAACAAGATACGAGTAACCAAGCAGCCAGATAAGACGTGCCAGCAAGCCGTATAACCGCAGGCCGTAGAAACGCACTGCAGCATCGGTGCTACCTAAAGAGACGGCTTCGGCACTGTTGGTATAATGATAGAGCCGCTTATCTCTCCCCCGGATGTTAGCCAGAATATTGCGGGCAACCACCCTGGCCTGACGCACTGCCGTATGAGCCCGGGGCGGGATTGGCCTCCCGGAGCGGGGATTTTTAAAATGGGCACAATCGCCAACCGCATATACCCCTTCCACTTCCGGAATCTCCAGATATTCATTCACCATGACCCGACCAATATTGTCCCGCTCAACGGGAAGCCCAGCAATCAAAGGATGAGCGACCACCCCAGCCACCCAGATAACCGTGCTGGCCGGCACAGATTCAGCATGGTTAATTTCCACCCCACCCCTCCAGATTCGGGTTGCTCTTGACCTCAGTCTAACCTCGATTCCGGTGCGTTTGAGGTGCTTCATCACATAGGCACCAAGCTTCGGATGTAGCTCGGCAGCAATTTTTGCCTCCGCTTCCAGCAGTATTATCCGGATACTGCTCGCCTCTATTGTCCGGTAGAATCTCAGCAGGTTGCGGTAGATGAAATCCCTGAGTTCGGTCACCAACTGCACCCCGGTATACCCGCCTCCGCAGATAACAAAGGTCAACATCTGCCTCCGCCGCTCCGGTCTCTTCTCCAGACTGGCCTGCTCAAAAAGCCCGATGATATGATTCCTAATCAACCGGGAATCATGTAAAGTCTTAAGGGTAAAAACATTACCTCCCTTACCAATCCGGCCCAGTTCCGAGGTGTTGGTAACACTACCCAGCGCCAGGACAAGGTAATCAAAGTCAAAGCTTCCCCTGGTGGTGAGCACCCGGCGCTGAGTAAGGTCTATCTTTCGGACGCTGGCCTGAACAAAATTAAACCTGTCCCGCCAGTGTAGTCGCCTGATGGGATAGGCAATGTGCCGGGTCTCTATTCGGCCCATAGCGACCTCATGTAACAGAGGAGAAAAGAGAAAGAAGTTTTCATCACTTACCATGGTAGTTTCTACATTCTCATTTCGGTTCAGAGCGGGAACCAGGTTCCGCAGGACATAAGTCCCGCCAAAGCCACTACCCAGTATCAGAACCTTTCGGCCTACCACCTGTAGCTGCCTTGGAGCGGAAACCTGACGCTGGAATAGACTCTTTACCCCTTCCTGCAACAAAGCCAGGTATAGCCTGGCCTGTGAAATGGGGTTGAGGCTCATGCTGGCAATACTTCGATAGCTATAGCTTCCGGTAAACATCCCCCAGGCTGCCCGGGTAAAGAACTGGCGGCTTCTCATGTTGCTCTGCTCGTTTCCAATCAGCCGGTGCTGAGCCAGAAGAAAAAGCCGGGAATCCTTAGCCCGTTCCGTCATTGAGAAAAGCTTCTTCCCCCACTCGTTGTCCCGGCTGATGCTGTTGCGGAAGGTATGATAATAGCTCTTAAAGCTTTCCTGAGACAGGCCGTGATAAACCGCGGTACGGGCGGCTTCCCGGGCGGTAAGCAGGGAGGAGCCAATTCCGTCCTTATAAAGCCGGGATACGGCAGCATCACCTACCGTGACAAAACGGTCGGCGTAGTAGTTCTGGGCAGGACCGACCGCGGCTTTAGGTCGACAACCACAGGCACGCACGTAGTTCTGAGGCAGTATCTGCTGTACCAGGTCATACTTCAGAAAAGAGCTAACCGAGACGGGATGTTCCGCCCGGCTCAGGACGGAGACATTAACAAATGGCCCCTTGGGCACCAGGGTACCAAAAATGACCCCGGAACGGGGAAGCAAAAAGGCATGGGCAGCATTACCGAGCCGTGATTTTACCTCCTCGATACCAAGATAAATCTCATCCTGAGCCATAAACTGCGTCTTTGGCGGAA
Source organism: Dehalococcoidales bacterium (assembly GCA_030690265.1). Lineage (GTDB taxonomy): Bacteria > Chloroflexota > Dehalococcoidia > Dehalococcoidales > UBA2162 > JAUYHA01. The sequence continues at coordinate 10,206 of JAUYHA010000078.1, forward strand.
TGTAGTCCAGCCCGACCAATTTCACCGGAGGCGTATTTACTCCTGAGGCAAGCACTACCAGGTCATATTTTAGCTCTTTACCGCCGACCTCGATACCTGCCTCCCGACCGGGATAAATAGAGGTCACCCGTTCCCTTTGCACCCTTGCCCCCCGCTTCTCAGCCTGACCCAGCAACCAATCGTCAAAACCGGCCGTGCTCACATCATGAGATAAGCGCGGCCCACCCCCCCGGTAGACGCTGACAATCTGTATATCCCCCGCTGGCTTACTCAGGGTAATAGAAGCATAGGGACTGTGAACGGTGTACTGCTCTATTCTCCCCTGAATTATCTCTTTAGGCAGGGTCAGGCCAATTTCACCCAGATTCTGGAGCAGGGACATGGACAGTATTCCGGCGCACCCCTTACAGCCCATCGGACCCGGCTCAGCAAAGTTCCGCGGCTCATAAATGGTTATCTCGGGACTGACCCCCTCTTCCACGGCATACTTCAAGAGGTAGAGAGCAAAGAAACTACCGCTAGGTCCACCGCCAACCACGGCCACTCTCGACCCGGTGGCTATTTTACCCAGGTCTTCTTTCATTTTTCTCTTTTTAACACCCGCTTCGCTCAGAATTGCTACTGCCAGGCAATTATACAATCAGTGTCGCCAGATTTCCAGACCTGCTATCGTTTTTCATTCCTGCTCTACTGGAGACGCCTGGCTGCTATGTGAGGAGTATAAAGTAGATAAACAACCTTATTGCCTGGCCACATTTAGTGTGCTAGAGTTTATGAGTTATGGCAGAGAGCAATATCAATTTCATTCCCGAGGGCACGGTTACCTCGCCTGAAGGATTTTATGCCGGAGCTGTCTCCGCCGGAATAAAGAAAGAAAAAGGTAAGTTAGACCTCGGCATTCTCTTTTCCGAAGTGCCCTGTAAAGCCGCCGGGTTATTCACCAGCAACCGGATAAAATCGGCACCTGTAACTTTATGTCAGGAAAGATTAAAGGAAGGCAGAGCAGTGGCAGTGGTGGTAAATAGCGGCTGTGCCAATGCCTACACCGGCGAGCAGGGTCTGGCTGACGCCGCCGAGATGGCAACTCTGGCTGCCGAAGGTATCGGGGTATCGGCCGGGGATGTCCTCGTCGCCAGTACCGGAGTTACCGGTCACCCGCTGCCTATGGAGCAGGTAAGAGACGGTATCAGTCAGCTTATCCTTTCCCGTGATGGCGGCCATGAACTCTCCAGAGCTATAATGACTACCGATACCGTGCCTAAAGAAACGGCGGTATCTGTCAGGACAGACGGTAGCGAGTTCACCATCGGTGGCATAGCCAAGGGCTCGGGAATGATTCATCCTGATTTGGCTACTATGCTCTGTTTCTTGGCTACCGATGCCGAGGTAGACCCGGATTTTCTAAAGTCGGCATTAGTCAAAGCGGCGGATGTTTCCCTGAATATGATTTCAGTTGACCGGGACACCAGCCCCAGTGATACCCTGCTCATTATGGCTAACGGTCTGGCGGGGAAAGGCCCGGTTACCCCGGGAAGCTATGAGGCAGATGTTTTTCAGCAGGCTCTTAACAAGGTCTGTATCCATTTAGCCAGAGCCATCGCCCGTGATGGCGAGGGAGCCACCAGGCTTATCGAGGTAACCGTCAATGGGGCAATAAGTGTTGCTGAGGCTAAATTAGCTGCCAGAGGAATAGTAAGCTCAACCCTGGTAAAAGCAGCGGTACATGGGGGCGACCCCAATTGGGGACGAATTATAGCGGCACTAGGGCAGAGCGGGGTGGAGATGGTAGAATCAAAGATTGACCTCTCCATCGGGGATATTGACGTGTTAAAGAACGGCAGACCTTTATCCTTTAGCCAGAGGAAAATAGTCCGGGTATTAAAGCAGAGTGAGGTGCCGATAGCTGTCCAGCTTAATCTGGGTACGGCTTCGGCTACCGCCTGGGGTTGTGATTTATCAGAAGAATATGTAACCATTAACAGCCAGTATACGACCTGAAACGATAAATGCTAAATCCTGAATGTTAAACTCTAAACTTGGGGAATTTGGATTTTTAATTTGTTTAGGATTTAGAAATTAGTGCTTAGGATTTAACTTATGTTGGAAAAAGTGATTGTCATAAAGATTGGTGGGGCTACATTAGTTAGTCATGACACCGCCCTTGCGGACATAGTTGAGCTACAAAAGCAGGGCAAATCACTGGTGGTGGTGCACGGCGGCGGCAAGGTGATAACCGAGTGGCTGGAGAAACTGGGAGTCGCCAGTAGATTTATCCGGGGAGAACGGGTAACCGACAAGGCAACGCTTGAGGTGGTAACCGCGGTGCTGGCCGGACTGGTGAACAAGGAGATTGTGACGGATATCAATAGCCTGGGGGGCAGGGCGGTGGGTATCAGCGGTGTTGACGGAGCCCTCATTGAAGGCAGAATCGGGGATAAAGAAAAGGGCTATGTCGGCGAGGTAGTAAAGGTAAACACGGCTATCCTGGAGGCTCTGCTAGACTCAGGTTTTATTCCCGTGGTGGCTCCGGTGGGTCTCAATTCTTTTGACAGACCCGCCGAGTCTCCGCCGACACTTAACTTCAACGCCGATGTGGTAGCCGGCGAAATTGCCGCTGCCATCGGTGCCGAGAGGCTCATTTTCCTGACCGATGTAGCCGGGGTCTGTGACCGGACAGGCAAGCTCCTACCCCGGCTATCACCTGATGAAGCTGAGGCTTTACTGGCTTCAGGGGTGGCTTCGGGAGGAATGATTCCCAAGATTCAGGCTTGCCTAAGGGCACTATCAAGCACAGCAGCAACCTGCGTCATAGACGGCAGACAGGCTCACGCCTTGCTCAAAGAGATTGAGGGAGACAGCAGGGGGACAGCAATAGAAGCTTAAAAATTTCTGGAGGTTAAGATGGACCAAAATCCCTATGTTCGCTTTCAAAAAGGGGAACTTATCCTGCGGGACTACCTGGCAGTAGACCGCACAAACCTAGCCAACGAGCGCACTTTCATGGCTTATATACGAACATCCCTGGCTCTGGCTGCTGGAGGAGGGTCACTGATACACTTTCTTGACTCAGTGCTAACCAATATAGGGGGTGGATTACTACTGGCGCTAGCTGCGGTTATTCTCGCCTGGGGACTACAACGATTCATCTGGTATAAACGCCGCCTGAAAAATTGTTGCTAGAAGGGAAGGCAGAAGCCAACAGGAATGTAAAATGACTAATTGGCAGGAGCTTGAAAGTAAATATTTTATGCACACCGTAAACCGCGTGCCGCTAACCCTGGTCAGGGGAAAGGGAACCCGGGTGTGGGATGAGAACGGCCGGGAGTACCTGGATTTCGTCGCCGGCTGGGCGGTCAACAGTCTGGGGCATTGCCATCCGGCCGTTATTCAGGCAGTAACCGAGCAGGTAAGCACCCTCATCCAGACTTCGAACCAGTTCTACACTCTTCCCCAGATTCAGTTGGCCGAGCTTCTGGTAAAAAACAGTTGCTTAAATAAGGTTTTCTTTTGTAATAGTGGCGCCGAGGCTAATGAAGGGGCGGTAAAGCTAGCCCGCCGCTACGGGAAGCTCAAGCTAAACGGGGCTTATGAGGTCATTACGGCGACAAACTCCTTTCACGGCCGCACCCTGGCAATGACAGCAGCCACCGGACAGGCAAAATTCCAGCAAGCCTATCTGCCCCTGCCTGCTGGGTTTGTCAATGTGGAATATAACAATATTGAGGCGATAAAATCAGCCACCGGCGATAAGACCTGTGCCGTGATGCTGGAGCCAATCCAGGGGGAAGGGGGAGTCAACCTGCCGGATGATAATTACTTGAAAGAGGTGCGGGACTGGTGTGACCAGAAAGGCATATTACTTATCCTGGATGAAATTCAGACCGGTATCGGCCGGCTAGGAACCCTTTTTGGCTACGAGCAATACGGCATTGAGCCTGATATAATAACACTGGCTAAAGGTCTGGCCAGTGGTGTACCCATCGGTGCTTTTTTGGCCAAAGATAGAGCCTCGGTTTTCGCTCCCGGAGACCACGGCTCTACCTTCGGCGGCAACCCCCTGGCCTGTGCCGCCGCTTATGCTACGGTAAAATATATTATTGACCATAATATCGCCGGAAACGCCGGGAAGGTGGGGCAGTATCTAATCAAAGGGTTAGAGGGCTTGAAAAGAAAATTTAACTTTATCACTGAAGTGCGGGGGCGGGGCTTGCTGGTAGCCCTGGAATTTAGCTCTGATATCGGCACCGAGTTGCTCACCGCCTGCCTTGAGGGGGGCATGCTGGTCAACCGGGTGAAACCGAATGCCCTCAGGCTGATGCCTCCCCTCACCATTGGCAACAAAGAGGTTGACGAGGCACTGGGCATTTTGGATAAGGCGCTATCCAGTGTTGGCAAGGAAGTTGTAAAATAGCAACAGAAAAAGCAGAAGCAGAAAGGAGCGTTTAAGAGACTATCCGAAAATTGTCATTCCGTGCTTGACACGGAATCCAGGTGGGGTAATAACACTGGATTCCGGCTGGAGTTTATCCCGTACCTGATACGGGGCCGGAATGACAGAATGGTTTTGGGGCGATGTTTTCAGACAGTCTCTTTCAAAACTGGACAGGGCGGATATAAAAATACGGGAGACTCATTATGTCAGATAAAGTAGTGCTGGCTTACAGCGGAGGACTGGACACCTCGGTAGCCATCAGATGGCTCAAGGAGAAATACGGGCTGGATATTATTGCCGTCAATATTGATGTCGGCAACGAGCGCGATTTCTCAGCGGTGCGCCAGAAGGCGCTTGATGTTGGTGCCATAAAGGCTCTGGTGATTGATGCCAAAGAGCTATTCGTCAAGTACTTCATTTTCCCGGCCCTGCAGGCAGACGCTATCTACGAAGGGCAGTATACCCTGGCTACCGCCCTGTCCCGTCCCCTGATGGCAAAGCTGCTTGTGGATGTTGCCCTTGAAGAGAAGGCTTCGGCAATAGCCCACGGCTGCACCGGCAAAGGCAACGACCAGGTGAGATTCGAGGTCAGCATCAATGCCCTGGCTCCGGACTTAAAGATTATCGCTCCGGCCCGGGAGTGGGGCATGACCCGCGAAGAAACAATCGATTACGCTCAGCAGCATAATATCCCGATTCCTGTTACCGTTGCTAGCCCTTACTCCATTGATGAGAACCTGTGGGGGAGAAGTATTGAGTGCGGCGTCCTGGAAGACCCCTGGGTCGAGCCGCCGGAAGACGCTTACAAGTGGACAAAATCACCCGACCGGACACCGGACAAGCCGGCTTATGTAGAAATCGGCTTCGAGCAGGGAATACCGGTTACTCTTGACGGGCAGAAACTGGACGGGGTTAGCCTGATTCAACAGCTGAACGAACTGGCTGGCAAACATGGCGTGGGCAGGATTGACCACATCGAGAACCGTCTGGTGGGGATAAAGTCACGGGAGATTTATGAAGCTCCGGCGGCTACCGTCCTCTTACAGGCTCACCAGGCACTGGAGGCGATGACCCTTGCCAAAGACCAGCTGCGCTTCAAGCAGAAGGTAGTCCAGGAGTATGCCGACCTCATCTATAACGGACTCTGGTTCAGCCAGTTGAATAGAGACTTGTCAGCTTATATCCTCAGCACCCAGCGCTACGTCACCGGCACGGTCAGGATAAAGCTGTTCAAGGGGAACTCCAGCATAGTCGGGCGAAAGTCACCCAGGTCGCTCTACAATCTCAGCCTTGCCACCTACGATAAAGGAGACCGGTTCGACCAGAGCGCCTCGGTAGGTTTTATTCACCTCTGGGGACTGCCGGTCAGAACTCAGGCTCAGGTGCAGTTGCTTGGCGACAAAGAAGGGCCTCTCAGCATTATGGGGCATAAGGAAGAAAAGAAGGAAGGATAGTTTGAGCAATATCCGGGGTCGTTTTCAAAAAGGTGCCGATGAAGCGGCGGCGAAATATACTGCCTCGATATCTTTTGACTGGCGGCTCTATCCTTATGATATTGCCGGCTCAATCGCCCACGCCAAAATGCTGGCAAAGCAAGGCATAATCTCAAGCCAGGACGCCGAGAAAATTACCCGGGGACTGGCTTCTATCAAAGAGGAAATAGAGCAGGGCAAGTTTCAGTTCAAGCCGGAGCTGGAAGATATTCACATGAACATCGAAGCCAGGCTGATTGAAAAGGTCGGGGAGGCGGGGGGCAAGCTGCACACCGCCCGCTCCCGGAACGACCAGATTGCCCTGGATATGCGCCTCTTTACCATGGAGACAATCAACTATACCCTGCTCGGTCTGAAAGATTTTCAGAAAGCTCTAATCAGCCTGGCGGAAGCCAATAAAGAGGTAACTATGCCCGGCTACACCCACTTACAGCGGGCACAGCCGGTCCTATTTGCTCATCACCTGCTTGCCTATTTCGAGATGCTCCAGCGGGATGTTGACCGGTTTAACGATTGTCTAAAGCGAACCGATGTTATGCCACTGGGCAGCGGGGCGGCAGCCGGTGTTGCCTACAGTATTGACCGTGAGTTCCTGGCTAAAGAACTGGGCTTACGCCAGCTCAGCCAGAACAGCCTGGATGCTGTCTCGGACAGGGATTTTATCCTGGAGTATGAAGCCGCCGCCAGCATCTGCATGATGCACCTCTCCCGGCTGGCCGAGGAGATTATTCTCTGGTCTTCAAGCGAGTTTGATTTCGTTGAGCTTGACGAGGCTTATGCCACCGGTTCAAGCATTATGCCCCAGAAAAAGAACCCGGATATCGCCGAGCTGGTTCGCGGCAAGACGGGACGGGTCTACGGCCGGCTTCTGGCTTTATTGACCACGATGAAAGCCCTGCCCCTCTCCTATAATCGGGATTTACAGGAAGATAAGGAGGGGCTTTTCGACTGCGTGGATACCCTGCTCTCCAGCCTGGAGGTATTCACCGGCATGATTAAAACTCTGCGGGTCAAGGCAGAAAATACCGGGCGGGCAGCCGGGCAGGGCTACATTCTGGCTACCGACCTTGCTGACTATCTGGTCAGGAAGGGAGCAGCCTTCCGCACCGCCCACGATATAGTCGCCCGGCTGGTAAGCTATGCAGCTGAAAAGGGCAAATCATTCAGCGAACTCAAGCTCACCGAATATAAGAAGTTTTCCCCCCTGTTTAGCGATGATGTCTACTCTATTACGGTAGAGTCGTCCCTAACCGCCAGGGATAATATCGGTGGCACCGCCCCGCAAATGGTGGCGAAAGCCCTCTTCCGTGCCCGGAATATCGCCGGCGGAAACTAAATGTCAAAGTAGAGATGGAACTCGTAGGGATGGGGTCTGAGCCTTACCGCATCAACCTCCTGACTCCTCTTATACTCAAGCCAGGTCTCAATGACATCCGGGGTAAAAACATCACCTTTGAGTAAGTAGTCATTGTCTTTTTCCAGAGCCGCCAGGGCTTCCTCCAGTGAAGACGGCACTGTTTTTATCTTGGCTGCCTCCGCTTTAGTCAAGTGGTAGGAGTCTTTGTCCAGAGGCTCGCCGGGGTCAATCTGGTTTTCGATACCGTCCAGCCCTGCCATGAGCATGGCGGCCAGCGCCAGATAGCCGTTACAGGAGTTGTCCGGAGGGCGGAATTCAATTCTCTTCGTTTTCGGGTTATCGGTGTACATCGGGATACGGACGCAGGCACTGCGGTTGCGTGCCGAATAAATCAGGTTTACCGGAGCTTCATAGCCGGGAACCAGGCGACGGTAGGAGTTGGTGGTCGGCGCCACCAGGGCACAGAGGGAATAGGCATGCTTGAGCAGACCCCCAATATAATACTTTGCCGCCTGGCTGGTCAGGGCGTAGCCATCCGGGTCAAAGAAGACATTCTTACTGTCCTTGAACAAACTCTGGTGGACATGCATTCCGGAACCATTATCGCCGAAGATTGGTTTGGGCATAAAGGTAGCCACCTTGTTATGCTTGTGGGCGATGTTCTTGACGATGTACTTATACAGCATCATCTTGTCGCCCATTCGTTTCAGAGTATCAAACCGCATATCAATTTCGGCCTGGCCCGCCGTGGCCACTTCATGGTGATGGACTTCAATAGGAATACCGGAATCAATCATGGTCAGGACAATTTCTGACCTCAGGTCCTGGAAGGCGTCATGGGGGGGTGTCGGGAAATAGCCCTCTTTGTAACGCGGTTTATAACCCAGGTTAGGTTTTTCTTCTTTACCGGTATTCCAGGAGGCTTCAACCGAGTCAATATAGTAAAAGCCGCACTGTTCGTTCTGCTTAAACCGGATATCGTCGAAGAGGAAAAACTCCATTTCCGGGCCCCAGTAGCTGGTATCAGCGATACCTGTAGATTTCAAGTAGGTCTCGGCTTTTTTAGCGATATATCTGGGGTCACGGGTGAAGGGCTGTTTTACCAAGGGGTCAAAGACATCACAGATGATGCTCAGGGTGGGGACCTCGCAGATAGGGTCAATAATGGCGGTCTGCGGGTCGGGTATGAGTAGCATATCGCTTTCCTGGATTTCCTTAAAACCGCGGATGCTGGAACCATCAAAGCCAATGCCGTCTACCCAGATACCCTGAGTAGGGTCATCAATGTCAGTAAGCTCACTTACCGGCATCGAGAAATGCTGCCAGAGTCCCGGCAGGTCGTTAAACTTGAGGTCGACGATTTTAATGCCTTTCTGCTTGATAAACGCGAGTATTTCTTCGGGTTTCATAGTTCCTCCTAATTTAAATTTTTTAAACCGTACTCGGCACTTTAGATTCTTTCCTGTTTATTATTTCTTCACTTCATTCCGGTGCCGTAACAAAATCAGCCGGGTAGGCTTCAATACCATGCTCCGGGATATCCAGACCCTGCAGCTCTTCTTCGCGGCTGGCACGGAGTCCTATCGTTTTCTTGACGAAGTAAAAGGTGAGAAAAGCGGTGATTGAGACCCAGGCTATTAAAACAACGATATTAATTAACTGGAGGATGAGTTGCCCGACCTCGCCAGTGATTAGTCCCTTAACTCCCAGGTAGGTGCCATCGGCAAAGATGCCGACCGCCAGTAATCCCCATAAGCCACCGCCGAAGTGAACGGCAACGGCGCCAACCGGGTCATCTACTTTGAGCTTCCGCTCGACAAACCAGGCGGTCGCCATCATTACCGGAGCAGCAATAGCACCGATGATTACTGCTGCCCAGGGTGGCACAAAGGCACACGGGGCGGTAATTGCAACAAGTCCGGCTAAACTACCATTACAGGCAGCTATTATGTCTGCCTTACCGGTACGGGCAAGGCTCCAGTAGAGAGCTACTATCGCTCCGGTAACAGCGGACAGAAAGGTATTGACGACAATAACCGAGATACGCAAATCGGTAGCCGCCAGAGTGCTGCCGGCATTGAAGCCAAACCAGCCGAAGAAGAGGATAAAGGTGCCAATAACGACAAATGGCAGGTTGTGACCCTTAATCACATTCGGAGTGCCATCTCGATTGAATTTCCCGATTCTAGCTCCAACCATAGCAGCGCCAATGAGAGCGGCTAGCCCGCCGACCATATGTACCACCCCCGAACCGGCAAAATCTTTAACGCCGACCGCCCCCAGAATTTCCAGAGAGCCCAGCCAGCCTCCACCCCAGACCCAATGTCCATAAATAGGATAGACTAAGGCACCAATAATAAAGCTGTAGCCAAGGTAGGCGGTTATCTTCATCCTCTCCGCCACCGCCCCCGCCACAATAGTAGCAGCGGTAGCGGCGAAAACCATCTGGAAGAACCACATCATAATCGTTGACACATCGTAGCTGGCACCACTCAGGAAGAAGCCGGAGTAACCGATAATGGCATTACCGGCGTCCAGACCCGAGAACAGTTTTGAACCGCCGAACATCAGGGCGAAACCGAAAGCCCAAAAACCCAGCGAGGCGATACAAAAGTCCATAAAGCTCTTGGTCCAGTAGTTGGTTTGATTTTTAGCTCTAATCAGACCTCCCCCCAGAAAGGCGAAACCCAGTTGCATGAACCAGACCAGAAAGCCGGAGATGAGGGTCCAGGCCATATTCACGGCACTGTTGGGGTCGGCATTAAATGTGTCCGTACCGGTTGGGTCAGCGGCATGCACAATTGCAGGGACGCCCCAGAAGGCTACAAACAGGATAAGCAACATGGTCAGCGCCATAAACCAACGCCGCTTGAGTAGCGGCGTTCGCAACGGAGCAGTTTTGAGCGACTCTTTAACGCTCGATAATTGACGATGTTTCATTGCCAGATTCTCCTTTTCAGTTTCACCGATTTTCTGTCGTCATCGCTTATTTCAGTTCAACTCCCGCCCGATTATTCGCAGGTACCGTCTGTTTCCTTGTCGGCACGACGCTTGCACAGGCGACTTGGCAGAATTACCCAGGCGGTGAAAAGTCCAACGAAAGATACTGCGGCCAAGATTGCTTCGACTGACATTTGTGCTTCCTCCTCAATTTCCACTTATTGCAAATGCACAAGAGCTTTAATTACTTTCAGTTTATGGGAAACTACAAAGAGGAGTCTAGGTACAGAATGCCAGAAAAATCGGTGGCGTTTTTGTGCAAAATAAACAAACGACTAATGTGATATAATCGTTAGTATAATAAACAGGCAATAGAAACAATTTTGGAAAGGACTGTTGCCAGTGGCTAAAATAAAACTCGCCCCATCCATTCTATCGGCTGATTTCGCCCGTCTCGGCGAGCAGGTAGCTGAAGTCACCAGGGCTGGAGCTGACTATATCCATATTGATGTGATGGACGGGCACTTTGTACCCAATATAACCATCGGCCCTTCGGTAGTAGCGGCGATTCGTCCTCATACCAACCTGCCCCTGGATGTCCACCTGATGATTGAAGCTCCGGAGCGTTACCTCAAGCCCTTTGCTGATGCCGGGGCTGACATTTTAACCGTTCATATAGAAGCCTGTCCCTATATTCACCAGGTAGTGGAGCAAATTAAAAGGCTGGGGGTTAAGGCAGGAGTTTCTCTCAATCCGGGCACCCCTCCAGACAGGCTCACCGATATTCTTCCCTCCCTGGATTTAGTCCTGGTAATGACAGTTAACCCCGGTTTTAGCGGACAGGGCTTTATTGAGGATATGCTGGATAAAATAGCCCGTTTGCGGGCTGAACTGGACAAAAGGGGCTCGACTGCTGAGCTGGAGGTGGACGGCGGTATCAATGCTGGCAACGCCCCTCAAGTGGTGCAGGCCGGAGGCAGGGTGCTGGTAGCCGGGTCAGCCATATTCAACTCCCAACAGACGGCTGCCCAGGCATTACAGCGAATGCGGGACAGTCTGGACTAGTGTCGCGTCAGGGTAAATAATGTGTCATTCCCGCGAAGCTTGTCCCGTACTTGATACGGGAGCGGGAATCCAGCCGCACCACCCTACCTGGATTCCGGAACAAGTCCGGAATGACAATGGGAAAGGAGTCAATGAATTAGCCTGACAGGACACTAGCCGTTGCTTTTTTAGCCACTTTATACTGAGACCGCAAGCACCTGGTGCAAAGATTAAGCCGTTTTTCCTTGCCTTCTATAATCAGGGTAGCCGGATGAATATTAGGCATCCAGCGCCGGTTGGTCCGTCGCTTGGAATGGCTTACATTATGCCCGAACTGAGGTATTTTACCACACAAATCACACTTCAACTTTTTCTCCCCTTGACCGCTAGACTTAATTTGGTTAAGATACAATACGGGATACTATCATAGCCAGAGAAAATTAGCAAGGCCGGGACAAGATGAGACAGGTTGATTCTGTCAACGGGCGAGAGCTGAGAGAGATGCTAATAACAGCTACCAGCTGGCTGGAAAAAAGCGCCTCAGATATCGATGCCTTAAATGTTTTCCCCGTACCCGATGGTGATACCGGCACCAATATGCTCCTCACCATGCGCTCCAGCGTAGAGGAGTCTTATCAGACCGGTGATTCCAGTGCTGCCGAAATGGCTCAAGCTATAGCCAGAGGAGCTTTGATGGGAGCCAGAGGTAACAGCGGCGTAATTTTGTCCCAAATCTGGCGAGGCTTAGCCCAGGGCTTGCAGGATAAGCCATCTTTCACCGGCAGTGACCTGGCTGAAGCCCTGCGACAAGCCTCAATCGCAGCTTATCACGGGATAAGTAATCCCGTAGAAGGGACGATTCTTACCGTAATTAGAGAAGCCGCATTGGCCGGGCAAACTCAGGCAGTCAGTGATGAAAACGACCTCATATCAGTTATGGAAGCTATAGTTAGTGCCGCCAACGAATCAGTGGCTAACACCCCAACCTTACTGCCGGTACTGAGAGATGCCGGAGTAGTGGATGCCGGCGGGCAGGGACTGTATACCATTCTGGAAGGTGCTCTCCGCTATCTCAGAGGTGAGGCAGAACAGATGCAGTTCCGCAAGCCCCAGATGATTGCCAGCAGCATCCCCTCACCAGCGAGAGTGCACATGGTAGCTAGTGAAGAAGTAGCCTTTGGATATTGCACCGAGTTCCTCATTAAAGGGAAGAAAAAACTCAACCCGGAGAAGATAAAGGCACGAATGGAGAAGGAGGGGCAGTCTCTAATCGTAGTCGGCGATAAGACTACGGTCAGGGTTCACATCCACACCATGGACCCGGGCAAAGTCATTCACTATGCTACTCCCTTAGGTACTATGCATCAGGTAACAATTCGGAATATGGATGAGCAGCATCAGGACTTCCTGGAGATGCAGAAACAGAGGGCCCCGGCGGTTGATGTAGCTACAGTTGCGGTTGCCTCTGGAGATGGCCTGGCTGAGGTTTTTTCCAGCCTGGGAACGACAACCATTGTCCGCGGGGGGCAGACCATGAACCCCAGTACCAAAGATTTGCTTCAGGCAGTAGAAGCCGTCGCTTCAGACAAGGTCATCATTTTACCCAATAACAAAAATATCGTGCTGACTGCCGAGCAGATTCAGCCTCTAACTAAGAAAAGAATTGAGGTAGTAGACACAAAAACAATACCCCAGGGCATAGCTGCCCTTCTGGCTTTTGACTATGAAGCTGACTTTGAGACCAATGCCCGGCTTATGAGAGCGGCGAAATCAACGGTCAAAACGATTGAGATTACCCAGGCCATACGCTCTGCCCAACTGGATGGCTTAAAAATCAGGAAGAAACAGGTTATCGGCCTTGTGGACGGGGAAATGCTGGCGGCGGGCAATAATACCATTGACCTCCTTAATAAGATACTCGCCAGGCTGGACTTAAAGAACTCTGAAATAATTACCATTTTTTACGGCTCAGATACCAATTTAGCTGAAGCCGAGCAGGTCAGCGCCAGCATTCGTGAGCAGTATCCTCAGCTTCAGGTCGAGATAGTGAGGGGCGGTCAACCTCACTATAACTATATTATCTCCCTTGAATAAAAAGGAGGACTTTGAGATTGTTTAGCAATTCTTTATTTGTCATTGCGAGAAGCTTTAGCGACGAAGCAATCTCAAGTAATTGAATTATTTATAGGGATTGCCACGCCTTCGGCTCGCAATGACAGGATAGTTGTTAAACAACGGCGGAACTTTGATTATGGCAGTTAAGATTGTTACCGATAGTCTATCCGATATTACTGACGAATTAGCCAGAGAGCTGGGGATTACCGTGGTGCCCTTAACCGTCCTCTTCGGTCAGGAAGCCTTCCTTGACCGGGTTACTATAACGGCGGACGAGTTCTACCAGAGATTGACTCAGGGTACTCTCTGGCCTACCACCACCCAGCCCACCCCTGCCGCTTTCGCCGAGGTCTACGATGAGCTGGCAAAGGAAACGGACGAAATCCTGGTGGTTACCCTCTCCAGCAAGCTCAGCGGCACCTATCAATCGGCACTGAGCGCCAGAAGCATGACCAGTGGTAAATGCCGTATCGAGGTAATTGATTCCCAGAAAGTAGCAATGGGGCTCGGCCTGATAGTTATCACTGCTGCCAGGAAAGCCCAGGCCGGGGCAAACCTGGACGAGCTTACCGCTTCAGTACGCCAGTCAATGAGCCGTTCCCATTTTATTGTCTATTTTGATACCCTTCAGTACCTGGCTAAAGGGGGACGTATCGGCAAAGCAAAGGGACTGCTGGGCTCGATGCTGTCAGTAAAACCGATACTCACCGTTAAGGACGGCGAGATGGCTCCGCTGACCAGGGTGCGGGCTTTAGCCGCCGGCATGGATTACCTCTACAATTTCGTTGCCGGCTTTGCCAGTAATATCGAGGAGCTAGCCGTAGAGCACACTACTACTTCTGCCGCAGCTGATAAACTGGCTGAGCGCCTGAACTCAATTTTCCCGACAGACCGTATCCACAGGTCAACAGTCAGCCCGGTGTTGGGAGTTCATGGCGGTCCCGGTGCAATCGCCGTAACTGTCCTGGAGACGGAAAAGAAATAGGCCTCCACTCATCAGCTTTCCCACCCACTCTGACGCCGACATAATGGTATGGTCAAAGAGATAAAAATCAATGCCGAATCTTTACGTAAAATCCTCGAGCTTGAGTGTAACAAGGGCTACCTGGATTCGGCGGTAATCGGTGGCCTGGACAGGTTTCTCGGCAACTGGGCACACCAGGCTGTAGAGACAATACCCACCCCTCAGCTCCTGAGACGCTTTAATAAACTCGGCATAGCCAAATCCAGCTATGCCTCATTAACCAGGGAAGAGCGTAAAGAGTGGATAAGAAGCCTGCTTGATTTCCTGACCGAGCTGGAGGGTAAAGAAAAAGGCAAAGCCCGATTAACCCCCTCCACCAGCCGGCCAGCCCCGAAACCAAAGAAAAAGACGATATCTACCCAATCCCTTGATTCACCCATTACTGTCATCAAAGGGATTAGCTCAAGCACGGCAGCCAGATTTAACAAGCTTGGCATCAAAACAGTCCGTGACCTGCTCTATTTCTTCCCCAACCGCCACCTTGACTACAGCCAGAGAAAAACCATCTCCCAGCTTAGCGAGGGTAATGAAGAGACCATCGTAGCCAATGTCTGGCAGGCTCAAGAAATAAGGCTGGGGAGCAGACGGAGCACCGAGGCTATCGTCGGCGACGAAACCGGCAATGTCAGGGTAGTTTGGTTTAACAATCCTTACCTGGCTAAGAAACTAACCACCAACAGCCGCCTGGTTATCAGCGGCCGGGTAAGTTTATTTAAAGGACGTCATGTTTTCGAATCGCCGGAGTGGGAAGTGGAAGATACGGAACTGACTCATGTCGGTCGCCTGGTTCCCCTCTACCATCTTACTCAAGGCTTATATCCCCGCCAGGTGAGAAAGCTGATGAAGAAAGTTATTGACCTGTGGGCATGGCAGATTGAGGACTTCCTGCCCCCGGAGTTACGAGAGAGGCAGAAACTGCTTGAGCTGCCCCGGGCAATAAGCCAGGCCCACTTCCCCGACAATGAAGCGATGAAGACCGGTGCCAGGACGCGCCTGGCTTTTGACGAGCTTTTTCTCCTCCAGTTAGGGGTGCTGAGCAAAAAGAGGGACTGGCAGGAGAGCCAGCCGGCTAACCCCATCGGTACCAGCAGACCGGTGCTGGAAGCCTTCCTGAAGTCTTTACCTTTTGGGCTGACCCCGGCCCAAAATAAAGCCCTCAAGGAGATACTCTCCGACCTGGCAAAAAGGCAGGCTATGTCCCGCCTGCTCCAGGGGGAGGTAGGCAGCGGCAAAACGGTG
Organism: Dehalococcoidales bacterium; assembly: GCA_030690265.1. Classification (GTDB taxonomy): domain Bacteria; phylum Chloroflexota; class Dehalococcoidia; order Dehalococcoidales; family UBA2162; genus JAUYHA01. Next base: position 25,850 of record JAUYHA010000078.1, read on the forward strand.
GTGGCTACCACCGCCCTGCTGATGGCGGCAGCCGACGGCTACCAGGGAGCCTTGATGGCACCGACCGAAATCCTTGCCGAGCAGCACTTCGCTACTCTCCGCCAGTTTTTATCCCGACTGTGTGAACCGGAAAAGAAGGATGATTATCTCTACAGCTACTCCGGCTTTTTACCCCGCCCCCTGACTATAGCTCTGCTCATCGGAGCTCTTCCCCAGGCAAAAAAACGGGAGCTTCAACAGCTCATTTCAAACGGGGAGATAGACATTATTATCGGCACCCACGCCCTCATCCAGCAGGGAATCGGGTTCCATAAACTGGGCTTAGCCGTAATAGACGAGCAGCACCGCTTCGGCGTGGAGCAACGCTCGGCACTGAGGCAGAAAGGTTTTAATCCCCACCTATTGGTAATGACCGCCACCCCCATCCCCCGCACCCTGGCTCTCACCTTATATGGCAACCTCGACCTCTCCGTCATTGACCAGCTTCCCCCGGGCAGGCAGGCGATAAAGACGAAGTGGCTCAAACCGTCGCAGAGGGAAAGTGCCTACACCTTCATCAGGCGCCAGGTTGCCGAAGGTCGCCAGGCATTCATTATTTGCCCCTTAATTGAAGAGTCGGAGACGGTCCAGGCCAGGGCGGCTATTGCCGAATACGAGCGTTTATCTCAAGAGGTCTTCCCCGAGCTGAAGCTGGGCTTGCTCCACGGGCGTATGTCAGCCGCGGAAAAGGAGCAGGCGATGCACCGCTTTCATTCCGGGGAACTGAATATCCTGGTGGCAACTCCGGTGGTGGAAATCGGCATTGATGTCTCCAATGCCACGGTGATGCTGGTGGAGAGTGCCGATAGGTTCGGACTTTCCCAGCTGCACCAGTTCCGGGGCAGAGTGGGGCGGGGGGAGGAGCAGAGCTACTGTATGTTCCTGGCGGAAAATCCCTCGCAGGTAGCCCGCCAGCGCCTGGATATAATAGAGAATGTCCAGGACGGCTTCCAACTGGCTGATGAGGACCTGAAACTACGGGGTCCCGGTGAGTTCTTCGGCACCCGCCAGAGCGGCCTGCCCGACCTCAAGATGGCAAAGCTCTCCGATGTCCATATCCTTGAGGTAGCTCGCACCGAGGCAATCAGGCTCTTCGAGCAAGATAAAAAACTGGCAAAGCCGGAGCACCAGCTCCTTGTCAAAGAACTCGCCCGCGTCTGGACATCTGAGACCGGCGAGTGGAGCTAGAACGTGTAAATGGAATGCTTTGAACCGTGCGGGGGTTTTCTATATTATTAGGTAACTGAAGATGAAGCTGACGCGGCGCCTTACTCTTTTAACCACAATACTTCTCGGTGTTTCATTGTTGACCCAGTTCCTGGAATTCCAGGAAGCACAGGCTGCTTGGAATCCGGCGGGGGAAACGACGGTAGCTACCTATGAAGTCATCCCCGATGAACAGAGAGTCCTTGTTACCCTTTCCTATAACATCACGAACCTGGATGAGGAAACTAGGTCACGGCGTTCATACTATTACGGCTGGAATGCCAGTATCCCGTCGGAAGCAACAAACATCAGGGCGTATGATAGCAACAGGACGCTACACTTTACTGAAAATACTGAGGGCTCATGGACCTATCTGGAATTACAATTCAACAAGGAGCTCTATTACGGACAGACCTATGCCTTCACCATTGAGTATGACCTGGTAATCACCCGGAATATAGCCGTTTTTAGAGCCTACGGGAAGGGTAATGGAGCCAGCACCATCAAGGTGATTTTGCCACGGCAGTATTACGATGAGGTGAGCTTTTCATCAGGTGATTACTTCATCAGCGAGACAGCCACCCGCACAACTTATATTTACGCCGTGGAGCAGGAAGGCTGGCGCTTCTATACCCTCGTCGAGGCAGTCAGGAAGTCCCATGCCCAACCTCTTACCGGCACGGTTAAACTTCAGGAAAGAGAAGTAGAGATAACAGTGAAATTCTGGGATGGCGAAGAAGACAAAGCAGAAAATATCTTGAACCTCAGCATAGCTGCTTTATCCGTAATGGAGGATGTTACCGGCGTGGCTTTCCCCCCGGCATACCAGATTGTTATCGAGGAGGTTACCAGAGAGGAAATCGGGGGATATGCCGGTGCTAATGCTGGAGCAGACGGGATACTCATCTCATATACAAGCACGGATAGTGAAAATGTCATCGTCCACGAACTCGCTCACTACTGGGCGAATCAGCCACCCTGGAAAGAACCCTGGATGCGGGAAGGGCTTGCTGAACTCTATGCTTATTTAACCCTGGTAAAGTTGGGGAAAGGCAGCACAGCAGAAAAAGAGATAATGGAATACCGCACCTCTTTCTACGGGGAGAACGAGGACCAGTTTCAACTGCCTCTTTCCTTGTGGCGGTATACCCCTGTCTTAACCGAAGAGAACCGGCCGCTAACATCCTTTGGCTATAGTAAGTCCTTTGTTTTTGTCTTTGACCTCTACAGCAGATACGGAGCAGCCGTCTTCCAGGAGGCTAACCAGGTAGTATACTGGGCAAACCAACTTGTAGACTGGTTCGACTACCTGCACATTCTGGAAACGAGTACCGGGCAGGAGATGGAGACAACCTTCGCAGGCTGGATAGTACCCGAGACTTTCGGCACAGCTATCGACCAGTGGGACACTGCCGGTAAAGCATACTGGGACACAGAGGAAACCATCACCGCGAGAAGGGGATCTCTCGGTATCACCAATGTTGAAACCGAGCTGGATAAGGGCAGGGAGCTTATTATGAACGGCAACTTCACCCAAGCCCTGTCCCAAATTCAGTCCACTTCCCGCCTCTTTACCGAGTGGCAAAGCGCCGAAAAAGCCTTCCGTGAAACTGAAGAAACCATCACCGCGAGAAGAGGATCTCTCGGTATCACCAATGTAGAGGTCGAGCTGGATAAGGGCAGGGAGCTTATTATGAATGGCAACTTCACCCAAGCCCTGTCCCAAATTCAGTCCACTTCCCGCCTCTTTACCGAGTGGCAAAGCGCCGAAAAAGCTTTCAGCGAGGCTGAAGATGCCATCGCCCGGGCTAAATCTGAAGGAAGGACCTGGCGTTTGGGAACCACGGAGCCAATAATGGGAGAGTCAACAACTCTACTGCGGGAAGGCAAACTGAAGGAAAGCATATCTCAGTCCCGGCTTGCCCGGGAAACAGCCGATAACACCACCACCCCCCTGCTTGGCATCATTACTTTGCTAGCTCCATACCTCGCCGGACTAGCGGCACTGTTAGCTGTCTTCTTCGGGGGACGTCTATTACTGGCTAGAATCCGTGAGTCTTAAACAGAGATACTTATCGGCTGATTACTTCCGCTCCCACGAAGTCCTGGAGCACCTCGGGGACTTTGATGCTGCCGTCAGCCTGCTGGTAGTTCTCCATCAGGGCAATCATCACTCTGGGCAAAGCCAACCCAGAGCCGTTCAGGGTATGGACGAACTGGGGTCTGGAGTCTGGAGTCGCGCGGTAGCGGATGTTGGCTCTGCGGGCTTGAAAATCAGTGCAGTTGGAGCAGGAGCTTACCTCCAGCCACTCCCCGCACCCCGGCGCCCACATTTCAATATCGTAGGACTTGCTTGAGGCAAAGCCCAGCTCGGCGGTGCAAAGCTGCAATATCCGGTATGGCAGCCCCAGTTTCTGGGCGACCTCTTCGGCATTACCGACCATTTTTTCCAGTTCCTGGTCAGAGCTATCCGGCTCGGTGAACTTGTACATTTCCACCTTATCGAACTGGTGCCCCCGTTTCAGCCCCCGGGTATCCTTGCCGGCTGACATCTTTTCCCGGCGGAAACAGGCGGTATAGGCAACATAATAGATGGGCAGAACTCCCGGCGGAATGATTTCGTCGCGGTGAAGGTTGGTAAGCGGCACCTCAGCCGTAGGCACGAACCAGAGGTCATCTTCCTCATCGTGGTAGAGGTTATCAGCGAACTTGGGCAGGTTGCCGGAGCCGACCATAGTTTCCCGCTTGACCATAAACGGCGGGTAAATCTCCTGGTAGCCATGCTCTCGGGTATGAAGGTCGAGCATAAAGGCAATTAAGGCTCTCTGCAGACGGGCACCCAACCCTTTGAGCACATAGAACCGGGTGCCGGACAGCTTTACTCCCCGGTCAAAATCAATAATGTCCAGGGACTCACCCAGCTGCCAGTGAGGAAGGGGCGAAAAATCAAAGCGGGGCCACTCTCCCCAGGAGCGCACCACGATATTGTCGCTTTCCCCCTGTCCAACAGGGACCGAGGGGTGGGGAATGTTGGGGAGCTGCAATAGTAGCTCTTCCAGCTGCTTATCCAGGTTCCTGACTTCTTCTTCCAGCCCCCTTATCATGGCGCGAAGGTCACGCCCTTCTTCCACGGATTCCTTGTCTTTTTTCCCGGTTCGTGCCGCCTCTTTCCTCTCGTGCCTTAAATCTTCCAGTTCAATTACCTTCCCCCGCCGCTCCTCATCAAGCTCCAGGATTTCATCCAGCGAAGTGGTATCAAGGCGTTTTTTCAGACCCGCCCTTACCAGTGCTACATTTTCCCGGATAAATTTCAGGTCAAGCATAGTTTTCTCCCGTTAAATCCTATCCCCTTAATCCCCTTCCCTTTACAAAAGGGAAGGGGAAGATTCCTAGAAGAGGGCTTTGCCCTCTTAAACACCCTTTTCCATATTATATATTAAACCCCATCCCCTGTATCCCTTTCCCCCTTACATCATTCTGTCATTGCGAGCGACTCGTTCCGACTTGCCTCGACAAGCTCGGAGCAGGTTACCTGTAGCGAGGTTCGGTAACGAGTTATCGTCTTCAGACCGAGTTCAGACTTCAGGCCGAGCCTTCAGTCCGAGGACCGAGGTCAGA
>JAUYHA010000083.1 GCA_030690265.1 Dehalococcoidales bacterium
AATGGGGGTTCAATCTATCCGTCGGTTTACTGAACTACCTAATTACACAAATACCAAAAAGTAACTCTATCATACCCTAAGGTAACTGTCAACTGCCAGGAGTGTCTCACTAACAACTTAACAATGTCATTCCGTACTTGATACGGAATCCAGGTGGGGTGATGATGCTGGATTCCCGCTTTCGCGGGAATGACAATATGAAGTGTATTGTAAAGGTATCTCTGAGACACTACACTAGCTTAGAGGATATTAAAGGAAGAGCAACGACAGGAGAACAATTTTGCCGGAATTCAGATTTTTTACCAACCACGCGATGGTATTCAGTCATATAGCGCAAAAACCACGTATTACAGCCCGAGAATTATCCAATATCATAGGTATCACCGAACGGGCAACTCTAAAAATTATCAATGACTTGCTCGAAGAAAATTACCTCACAAAAACGCGCGAAGGTAGAAATAATCGATACCGAGTTAAGCCAGAGCGTGTAATAAGTCCTCCCGGTCTGGATGATGTTACCGCTGAAGCAATACTGAAAGCACTTGGCTGGAGAAAGAGAGGCAGGCCCCGGAAAAGTTGAAAATGAAAGGGAACAGGTTGAATTATTAAAAAGCCTTTTAGAAAACGGGTTGCCTTGCAACCTTCTTTCTGGTACACTTAGCTCAACATCTATGGCCTAACCAAAGGTGTTATTTTTCATCAAGCTGTGGTGCGTGAGTGGCTGAGAACAATAAGAAACCCTGCATACTGGTAGTGGACGACCAGCCCAAACTGTTGAGGTTTATTGAGATACGCCTGAAACTCTCCGATTTCGAGGTCATTGGCGCCACTTCTGGTGAGAAAGCCCTGGAGCTTGCCAGGACAGCCAGCCCGGATATTATGCTGCTGGATATCATCCTGCCGGGAATGGATGGTTTTGAGGTATTGAAGGAGCTGCGATGTTTCAGCCAGATGCCGGTAATTGTCTTTAGTGCCAGCCCATCCAATTGTCACGACGCCATACAGATGGGAGCGAACTACTTTATGCCCAAGCCGTTTAACCCCGACGAGATGGTTTGCAAAATCAGACAATTTCTGGGCATTAAGTGAGCACAGGGGCGGGTTATAGAGAGTTTTGCACCCTCAGACTCCCGGCAAAGGGGCTTCGCCCCTCTTAAACTCTTCCTACCCTGTTCTGTCATTGCGAGACCATTCCGACGAAAGTCGGAAGGCGAAGCAATCCGGGTGGGGCTACGCACCCCACCCTCCCAGATTGCCACGTCGTCCTTCCTCTGGAAGGACTCCTCGCAATGACATTTCATGAAGGAGGGCGAAGCCCCTCTGCACTCCCTTTTCCATCAGCCTGCTAGCTGGTATCCGCTGCTGGAAGGGCGAAACAGAAGGTCGAACCCTTACCCGCTTCTGATTCTACCCAGATATGTCCTTCCTGAGCCTCCACCAGGTGCTTGCAGACCACCAGGCCCAGGCCGAGTCCCTGAGGGGGCTGAATGTCATTCTCCAGCCTTTCAAAGACCTGGAACAGCCTGCCCTGGTCAGCCCGGGAAATGCCAAGACCCTGGTCAGTTATCCTGATTACCACCTCGCCACCCCGGCTCGAAGCACGAATATTTATATCGCTCTCTTCAGAGGAGTACTTTACGGCGTTTTCCAGCAGGTTGTACAGGATTCTTTCCAGCCTCATCGCATCAGCCTTGACTTGAGGCAGGTCAGCGGGCAAGTGCAATATGAACTGCTGAGAGGCGCCACGGTCTTTTAGCTGTTTAATGACGCCTTCAACGGTAGCAGAAATGCTCTGCGGCTCGATGTTTAGCTGCAGCCGGCCGGACTGATGTTTTGATAGCTCCACAAGGTTTTCCACAATGGCGGTCAGGGCGCTGGTGCCCTCAATGGCGCTGAGTATCATTTCCTCTTTGTCTTCAGGAGCTATCCCCTCGGTCATGGCTGTCCTGAGTGAGCCTGAAATCACCGTTAGAGGGGTACGAATCTCGTGGGAAACCATGCCGATGAAGTCGTTCTTAATCTCCTCCGCTTTCTTGCGCTCGGTGATATCCATCAGGGTGGTAAGAATCGTTTTTTCTTTTTTACCCGAATCCATGACGATGCTGGTAAGCTGAACATAAAACTGTTCCCCGTTCTTCTTCTTTACGGACAGCTCACACTCATCACGGCCCGTTTCAATAACCCGCTTGAGGTGAAAAGAAAACTCCTCCTGGAAATCAGGAGCTATCATCTTGTTGAAACGAGAGTTAAGCAGCTCCGGCATTTTCAAGCCCAGCAACTTGGCGATAGCCAGGTTGGCTTCAAGTACCAGGCTATCCTTCCTCATGGTAAGATAACCAACCGGAGCGTAATCGTACAGGTCCAGGTACTTATTTCTTGCCTCTCTGATTTTTGCCTGCGCCTGGTGCAGTTCTTCAGTCTGCTGGTGCAGTTCTTCTGCCTGTGTCTCTAATTCAACCTGGTATACTTGCAGGTCTTCCACCAGTACACCCCGTTCACGCAAGAGAGCTTCCAGTTCTTTTTTACGCTCTTTTAGTCTCCGCTCTACCTCGTACCTGTAGAGAGCAATTTCGATGGCTATATGGAGTTCCCGCTCCTGGAAAGGTTTGACCAGGTAGGCGTAAGGCTCGGTTATCTTGGCACGCTGAAGGGTATCTTCATCCGCATAGGCAGTCAGATATATGATGGGGATATCAAAACGGGAGCGGATTTGCTCGGCGGCCATCACGCCATCGAGCTTGCCGGATAACATTATATCCATTAACACCAGGCCGGGAGACAGCTCTTTCGCTTGCCTGACTCCTTGCTCTCCCGAATGAGCGACACCGACCACCTGGTAGCCCATCCCCTCAAGCCTTTGCTTTATGTCCAGTGCTTCAATAGCTTCGTCTTCAACTATCAGGATTCTCGGCACAGTCATACCAGTCCCCTTACTCCTCCTTAGCCGCAAATTCAACGATAAACCGGGTCTGGCCGTTTTCAGCGATACGAAGCGTACCATTCAGCTGCTTCGCCAGGGCGCTGACCAGATTAAGCCCGAGAGACTTGCTGTCCTGCACTTCAAATCCTTCCGGCAGCCCAATGCCGTTGTCGCTGACGGTTAGCCTGTAGCCTTTTTGACTGCGCCGCAGGTCAATGCAAACTTCGCCCGTTCCATCGGTCCGTTTCGAAGCCGGGAAGGCATGTTTCAGCGCGTTTGAAACCAGTTCATTGATTATCAGGGCGCACGGGATAGCGGAATCAACATCAAAGGAAACATTTTCCACGCTTATCCTCGGCTTTATGATACCGCTCACTCCGTAAGAGAGGAACAGGTTGGCAATCAGGCTTTGTATGTATTCGGAAAAATCAATTCTCGCCAGGGACTCGGACTGGTAAAGTTTCTCGTGAATGAGAGCCATAGCATAGACCCGGTTGTGGCTTTCCTTGAACATCTCCTCCGCTTCCGGGTCCCTGACCTGGCTCAACTGAAGATTAAGCATACTGCGGACAATCTGGAGATTGTTCTTGACCCGGTGGTGGATTTCCTTGAGTAGAGCTTCTTTCTCTCTAAGCGAGGCTTTGACCACCTTTTCTGCTCTCTTGCGCTCCTCGATTTCCTCCTCGATGAGGGTATTGGAGCGCCGCAGTTCAGCGGTGCGCTCGGCAACCCGAGCTTCAAGGACATCATGAGCCTGTCTCAACCCTTCATTGGACAGGTTCAAATCATCCAGGATATTCAGCACCGCCCGCTGGGTATCCTCCAGGCTCAGCTTCTCAGTGTTAAAGTCCTCCAGGATATTGAGGGTGGCTTTTTGGATGCTTTCAAGATTCCTTCTCTCACCGGCGAAATCATCCAGGATATTCAGCACCGCCCGCTGGGTTTCCTGCAGACGTAGCTTTTCGGCATTAAAGTCCTCCAGGATATTGAGGGTAGCGGATTGTATCTCAGACACTGATGGCACATTCCCGGAAGCGTCTTCTAACATCAGCCCTTTCTCGCTTTCCTTTTTCTGGTCGCTTATGATATGAATATACCCCCATTCGAACCCGGCAGCTCTGCCGTGCGGTCTATATTAACTGATGATGGCTCAAGCCTGAGCAGATTAGCCCAGACGTGCCTGCAGTTCCTCGATTTCTTTCTTAAGCTCTATCATCTTAAGTTCTCGTCCCACGGTCACTTTCTGGAAACGCTCCAGTTCCGCCAGCCTTTCCAGCTCCTTGGCACGCTGCTCGATAACCTCAGCCTCAGCCTTTCTTTGAGCGACGATGTCCCGGGCGGCGGCAAAGACACCGATAACATTGCCATTGATGTCATTATATACCGCAGCGTTGTAAAGAACGGGAGTCAGCTTACCGTCAATATGGCGGATGGTCAGCCCGTAGTCAGTCACGTAGCCCTTAGCCAGCACCTGCTGGTAGCCTTCGCGGGCTTTCTCCGGCTCGGTAAAGTAATTGGAAAAGTCCGTCCCGACCAGCTTTTCACGTGAGACACCGGTAACCTTAATGGTAGCCTGGTTCACATCGGTAATCTTACCTTCAGGGCTGATGGTGACCAGGGGGGGTCGAGGGAGGCTTCAATCAGGCTCCTGGAATACTCAGAGGCTTGCTTCTGGGCGGTAACGTCACGGGCGGCGGCGAAGACACCAAGCACATTGCCGTTGATGTCATTGTATAGTGAAGCATTGTACAGAACGTGAGTCAGCTTACCGTCAATATGGCGGATGGTCAGCCCGTAGTCAGTCACGTATTCCTTAGCCAGCACCTGCTGGTAGCCTTCGCGGGCTTTCTCCGGCTCGGTAAAATAGTCGGCAAAATCGGTGCCTACCAGCTCATCCCGCGAAACACCGGTCACCTTGATGGTAGCTTCATTCACATCGGTAACCTTACCATCGGGGCTGATGGTGACCAGGGGGTCGAGGGAGGCTTCAATCAGGCTCCGGGAGTACTCAGAGGCTTGCCTCTGGGCAGTAACGTCACGGGCGGCGGCGAAGACACCAAGCACATTGCCTGCCTGGTTCCGGTAAACGGAAGCATTATACAGAACGTGAGTCAGCTTGCCTTCGCGGTGCCGGATGGTCAGGGGATAGTCAGTAACCGTCCCCTTTGAGAAGACTGTCTGGTAGCCTTCGCGGGCTTTCTCCGGCTCGGTAAAATAGTCGGAAAAGTCTGTTCCGACCAGCCCTTCCCGAGGGACGCCGGTCACCCGGATGGTAGCTTCATTCACATCGGTAATCTTACCCTCGGGGCTGATGGTAACCAGCGGGTCAAGGGAGGCTTCAATCAGGCTCCGGGCATACTGTGAGGCTTGCTTCTCAGAAGTAATATCACGGTCGATTGCCGAAAGGCCGATGAGCCTGCCTTCAGTATCTCTTACCGGCGATACCGTCACCGCCACGTCAACCAGGCTGCCGTCTTTACGCTGGCGCTGTGTCTCGTAGCGTTCGACATTTATCCCGCTCCTGACCCTTTCAATCAGCTCTCTAAACTCGTCAACACGGTCCGGTGGTCCGATGATGGTCATCGGCTTGCCCAGGGCTTCCATTTCGCTATAGCCAAACATCTTTTCCGCCGCCGGGTTCCAGGATGTAATCGTCCCCTCAAGGGCTTCACTGATGACGGCGTCTTCGGATGACTGCACGATGGCTGCCAGGCTCTGGGAATATCGAGAAGCTTCTTTCTGAGAGGTGATATCCCGGTCAATTGCCGAAAGGCCGATGAGTTTGCCTTCTTCATCTTTTACCGGGGATACGGTAACCCAGACATCTACCACAGTCCCGTTTTTCCTTTTCCGCTGGGTCTCGTAGCGTTCGACGGTTATCCCTCTCCTGACCTTATCAATAATCTCCGTATACTCATCTATCCGGTCCGGCGTAGCTATCATAGAAATAGATTTACCCACCGCTTCTTTCTGAGTGTAACCGAACATCCTTTCCGCCGCCGGGTTCCAGCTCGTTACTATCCCATCAAGGTCTTTGGTAATGATGGCATCTTCTGATGACTCCACAATCGCCGCCAGGTAGCGAGACTTCTCATAAACGGTCGTCATATCTATCACCATAGTGTCGCCGCGCTTCTTTGCTGCCGTGTTCCTTGCCATAAATTACTTCCTCCCCCGTTAAATTCTTCATGAATGGTTAGTTTACGCTGGGTAAAACCCAAACAACTTTGAAGTATAGCAAAAGGGGAAAAACGAGAGCAAGCAGAAAACCCCTAAAAACATTACAAATCTATAACATTTTTAAACGGATGCCGGAAGAGTTTGTGCAGTTCCACAACCGGCAGAATTGATATCGCTATCGAAACAAGTCTGAGCCAGGTATCCGGCGACAGCGGCTCCACTTTTAGCAAATTCTGGGTCGGTCCCCAGTACAAGGCGCCAATATGAGCCATAAGTGACAGCGCCGTACCTACCAGTAAAAATCTGTTCGAAAACAGGCTTTTCCGGAAAATTGACCTTTCGACAGAACGGCAGTTGAATACATGGAAAATCTGAAAAGCAACCAGCGTAGTCAGGGCGGCTGCCCTGGCATATTCTAACGTAGCACCAAGATTTCGCTCCCACACAAATACACCCAGTGTACCTGCCGCCATGACAAGCCCCACAAGCAACGAGCGTTCTACCAGCAATCGCGACAGAATACCTGCCTTCGGGTCTCTAGGAGGAGCACGGAAAATCTCCTTTTCCCCGGGCTCAAAGGCAAGAGCTACATCTTCAACACCGTTGGTGACCAGATTAAGCCACAAAATCTGGGCTGGCAGTAACGGTAAGGGAAGTCTCATAGCCAGACTGGTCAGGATAGCGATGACCTCGCCTATCCCGGAAGATATCAGGAAGAACGTTGCTTTACTGATATTGGCAAATACCGTTCGTCCTTCTTCTACGGCAGAGTAGATGGTGGCGAAGCTATCATCTGTTATTACCATTTCGCTGGCTTCTTTAGCGACATCTGTACCCGACCCCATGGCAACTCCGATATGGGCTGATTTCAGCGCCGGAGCGTCATTTACACCATCACCAGTCACGGCAACTATCTCACCTAGTTTCCGCAGAGTGTTTACCAGGCGCAGTTTTTGGGAGGGATTCACCCTGGCATAGACAGATATATTAGCCACTATCTTATCCAGTTTTTCATCAGGTAACTCTTCCAGTTCTGGTCCGGTAATCGTTTCTGCCTTGCCGGTGAGTATACCCACTTTTTGGGCGATGGATGCCGCCGTAGCCGGATTGTCACCGGTAACCATAACAACCTTGATTCCTGCCTGATGGCAGGCTTTAACTGCTTTCGCAGCATCTTCCCGAGGGGGGTCAAGCATGCCCTGAAGACCCAAAAAAGTGAGACCGCCCGGTTTGCCTGTTTCAACTGAAGCGGTCACGCTCTTGCCTTCACCGACCGCCATAGCCAGCACACGAAGGCCCTGCTCTGCCATACGCCGGGCTTCCTCCAAAATAACCTGCTTATCTATCTCGTCACGGCCTCCCCTTACCGCTGCCGAATCACACATACTGACAACTCTCTCCGGGGCACCTTTTACGAAAACCACTTTTGTTTCACCCCCTGAGTGTATACTTGCAGAGTAACGCTGCCCGGATTCGAAGGGTATCTGGTCAACCAGGTAGTACTCTTTCAGGAGTGTGTCCCGGTCTAAACCGGCTCTCTTACCGCTCACAAGAAGAGCAACTTCTGTAGGGTCGCCTCTGCCGACAACTTCACCGTCTGTACTTTTTAGAGAGGCTTCATTAGCCAGCACACCTGCCAGCAAGACCTGGTAAAGTGGTGTGTCCATTTCAACTTCAACAGCGCCCGAACCCCGGCCATCTTCCCGGAATAATCCATCTTCTTCAAGGCGAAAACGGTTACCTCCAGCCCATATCTCGCGTACCGTCATACGGTTCATGGTAAGGGTACCGGTTTTATCAGAGAGGATGGCAGTACAACTACCCAGGGTTTCCACCGCCGGCAAACGGCGCAGTATGGCGTGACGTTTAGCCATTCTCTGTACACTCACTGCGAGGGCAATGGTTACCACTACGGGTAGACCTTCAGGCATGGCTGAAACAGCCAGGCTTATCGCAGTCAAAAACATATCTACCAGAGGCTCTCCCAGAGCCAGTCCAAGGCCAAAAGCGACGGCCGAGATTGCAACTATAGCCAGACTTATCCATCGGGCAAACCGTACAATTCGGTGCTGCAGCGGCGATTCTGCCCGCTCGGTACCCAGGATAGACTCTGCTATCGTCCCCATTTGGGTCTTTTGCCCCGTAGCAATTACCACGCCAGCACCCGAGCCCGAGGTCACGGCTGTACCCATAAATGCCATGTTTACCCTGTCAGCCAGAGACAGGTTTTCCTCTTCCATTGGTCGGGGAGATTTTTGTGAAGGGACCGACTCACCGGTCAGTAGTGATTCATCAATCTGCAACCGGCTGGATTCAATAAGCCTCACGTCAGCCGGTACAGCGTCTCCTGCCGATATCAACACTACGTCACCAGGGACAACGCCGGCACTCTCTATCTCTTTCTGCCCGCCCTTTCGCCTCACCGTAGCCTTCGGAGCACTGAGTTTCATCAAGGCTTGCATAGCATTCTCAGCCCGGTATTCCTGAATGAATCCTACGATGGTATTGAATCCCACGACAAAGCCGATAACGATAGCGTCAGCCCAGTGTTGTATTACCAGAGTGACGACCATAGCAGCGAGAAGAACATAAATAAGCGGGCTGGCAACCTGGTGCAGCAGAATTTTCCAGATGCTGGTCTCTTTACCGGTCTTAATTACGTTCGGGCCGTAGCTCCGGAGCCTTGCGGCCGCCTCTTCTTCAGAAAGACCATCCGCCATTGTCTCCAGCCGCAAAATCACCTCATCAACGGCTAGAGTGTGCCAGCTTACGGATTCATTTTCTTTCACAAGAAGATTAACCTCTAAAGTGTGATTATCCTCACTTCCTCTTGAGCAACTTCTTCAACTCGCTCCAAGTCATTGAGTTAATCACGTTCGATGGTTCCAGCCAGCCCCGGCGTGCCTGGCATATACCAAAACGCATGAAATTCAGCTCGTTAATACTATGAGCATCCGTAGAGATGGCAATCATAACCCCGTTGTCTCTAGCCATCTTGCAATAGATGTCATTCAAGTCCAGGCGCTCGGGCTGAGCGTTAAGCTCCAGAGCTCAGTCCGCACTCTCTAGCAGTTTCCATCAAGTGCTCCATATCGATTTCATAAGGTTCTGCAGCTTCAGCCACCTCTTCTGTCGAGTAGAATAGATATGCCTCAGCTAGTGGGGTATTCACCTTGAATTTCGTATGTCGCCAGTATAAGTGTCACGCATGATATAGTCAATTTTCCCTAGCGTCACACCCTAACTGTATCAACCACTTCAGCTCCGTATTTTATTTCCATATCCGTGAATCCTTTCCACATTTCTTAATGTAAACTTAGTCTGTCAAGCGCCTATTTTTTAGTACCCTCTGGTTTTATTACCAGGATAGGGAGACCTGATTCCCTGAGCACCTGGTTGGCTACGCTGCCGAAGACAGCACGCCCAAGACCGCTGCGTCCATGGGTAGCAAGACAGACAAGGTCAATTCCTTGCTCATCGGCATAATCCAAAATTGCTTTACCGACAGGCGTTCCCTGCAATACAACAATTTCCAGATTATCTATCGCCAGGTTTTGAGCAACTTTCTTCAAATATTCTCCCGCTTCCCCTTCGGCAATCCTGGATTGCTCAGCGACCAGCTGGTCTGAGGCAGGAGCTGCTTCAGTGCCGGCGCCGGCTAGAGCCATCGTCGGTACCGTCGCAACCTGAAGCAACATGACTTTGCTGTAAAAGCGATTGGCCTGGGCCTGAGCGTACGGTAGAATCTGCTCAGCAAGCCGTGAACCATCCAGACAAACCAGTATCTTTTCAAAAGGGTTCGGCTTCAAAGACACAGGTGCTTCAGTCTCTTGTGGTTTAATAACCAGAATCGGTAGTCCCGACTCTCGAAGGACAAAATCAGCCACACTGCCAAAGACAGCACGCCCAAGACCGCTGCGGCCGTGAGTAGCCAGGGCAATCAGGCCGGTGTTGTCATTTACTGCATAACCAACTATAGTTTCACCAGCTCTGCCGGGCATAGTCATTGTTTCTGCCGGGACACCTTGCTTCCATAAGCGCTCCGCTATTTCTGCAAGATAGGCTTGAGCTTCTCGCTCAGCTTCCATAGCCTCTTTCAACATCCCTTTAGTCTGCACTGGTAGAGGAGCAGCGCCCGGTATACCGGGACTGACCACTATCGGTTCAGGAGTAACCTGAAATAGGATGACTTTGCTATTAAAGCGGGAAGCTTCTGCTGAAACATAAGGTAGAATCTGCTCAGCCAGACTGGAGCCGTCCAGACAAACCAAAATTTTTCCAAACATGATTTACATACCTCCTTTTTACCTTATTGTCGCAGTTTTACGTACTCGGATGCAAACTCCGCTCCCAGGATTACGATAAACGCTGAAATATAAATCCAAACCAGCAGGATAATGACTACTGCCACTGAACCATAAACCATATCATAACTGGCGAAGCTGGTTAGATAGATAGAAAAAGCACTTCTGGCTATCTCAAACAAAAAAGCCGCCAGAACAGCGGCGGGCCATACATAGCTCCAGGAGGTTTTAGTATTCGGGATAAACTTGTACATTAATAAAAATGCGGCGAAGATGAGTGCAAAACCCGTTATCCGGCTGATGATTAACCCTAAATCCAGTACAGGAAGGTCTACTACCGGAACGATAGATGCAAACGTTGTTGATGCCATGGAGAGAAAGAATATCATACTTGTACCAATAGCCAGAATAACATTACGCAACTTTCGCAGATAAAAGGGACGATATGTATATATGCCCCAGGCCCTGTTAATAACCCGTCCGATGGCACCGAAGATAGCACTACCCGTCCAGAAAAGAGCTAACAAAGCAAACAACCCCAGCGAGCCCCGCAACTCGATTATGCTGTTGATATTATTTTCGATAAGCTCGTTTGAGCCTGGCAAATACTGGCTAACAAAATCGAATATCCGGTCATGGACAGTTTGAGATGGCAGGAACAGCCCAAGCAAGGCAATTGCTCCCAGGAGTAAAGGAAATATGGAGAGGGTGGCAAAATAAGCAATGCTTCCTGCCATATCACCGGCACCATCCTCCCCAAGCTCTTTGATGACATTGAGCACGAGCGCTCCTGCCGGTTTCTCCCTGAGCTTCTTTAGGTAATCACGTAGCCTTTTCCTAAGCATCTGAGCGTGCGAATAGACTTTTGGTGGCGCTGCCTGAGATTTCCTATCGGGGTGACACTGTTGACTTGACACCCGATACAATCTTTTGCACGGTATCCGTTACCGTCTCCACCGCGGTTCCACCAATCTCACCCGCTCCTTCTATGGCGCCGTTCGCAGCGGCGGTAGCAGCATCTTCCACACTTAGACCAACGCTTTTAGCACCTTCGATAGCACCTTCAACAGCATTTCTGGCAACCAGGCTACCGCCATTTCCCCTCCTCCTTTTAGTTTATTTTAGGGCAAAAGCTCTTTGATGCATGCTCTTATTGTAATGATTAGGATATGTAAAAATCATAAAGTTGAGCAGAAAAAAGTTACAAAAATGTGACATTTCATGGACAATTAAGCATATCAGTACCTAACGGACGCCTTGTGAGCAACCTTAATAAGACGGGGTTAGAGGCAATACATGTTGTCATTCCCGGAAGCCAGTAGGATAACATTTAAAACTTATCAAGGTTGAGACGGAATGACAAGGCAGGAAGAAAAAGGCTGTCACTGCCCAACCCCATACCTGATACCTTCACGATTCGGGATTAGAATAAGCCTCTCGGGCTATCATTATTATACTAATCAAAGCCCTTTTCGCTTCCCCGGACATGCTGTCGTCACCCATAATTGCAACTATCGGATCACCAGTAGCAGGATGTTTTCCCGTTATCAGATAGTCAGTGGTTACTTCCAGGTGTTCGGCTAACCGCGCCAGGAACTTTAATGACGGCAATCGTCTATCAACCTCTATTGCAGAAACATGTTGCGGGGATACTCCGAGCTGAGTTGCCAGCTCTTCTTGCGTAATTCTCAATTCTCGTCTCTTCATTTTTATCCTTTGTCCGAGGCTTTCGCTATAAGGATCTATGACCATTCATCATCTCCTTAACTAAATACGCTTAAACGGGATCGTTTTAACTGCGATTATAGCAATGGGAAGATTACGAGAGCTAACTCTCCTATTAGTAGATTTATCTCTCAAAAGGTGTATACTATCAGCTAGGTTAAAAAATAAGGAAAAACCTATCGGAGATAAAGGTATGGAAAAAAGGAAAAGGAGAATTCTACTGGTTGATGACCACGTCAAGCTAATGTACTTTATTACGGTTGCTTTGAGGTTACAGAATTTCGAAGTAGTTACTGCCGATACGGGCCAAAAAGGGTTGGACGAGATTAAATCAAGAGAACCGGATATCCTGCTGCTGGATATCCAGATGCCTCAAATGGATGGCTTTGAAGTCCTTCGTCAACTCCGCAAACTTTCAAAGATGCCGGTTATCGCTTTTAGCTCATATCCGGAATATTCGTCCCACGCTTTAGAATGCGGCGCCAGCGATTTCCTGATGAAACCATTTGACATGAACCACCTGCTTGAATTGGTCCACAAATGGACCGATCATCATAAATAGCGCTACACGGGTTACGACGAAGACTGGCATCCTGGAACCAAACCTGGAAAGTCACATCTTCCGCAAGCTCATAATTGCCAGAGCCATCAGTCCTAAGCCGACAATACCAACCCCCACCCAGCCTGACAGTACCAGAGTAGTAACGATAACCCCGCTGATAATCACTCCTGCCATAATAGAAAAGAAGGAACGTTTGAACGTCATTCCAAGAAGCGACGCTACAATAGCCCCCGTCCAGGCGCCAGTCCACGGCAGCGGTATTGCTACGAATATCATCAAACCTACCCCTTTATATTTCTCAATAGTCACAGTATGATGTTCAGCATGTCGGACAATCAAGCCAATCAACTTCGCTCCGACACGCCCCCGCCTGATGTAATTTGCTATTGTCTGGAAAAATAGCAACAAAAATGGCACAGGCAACAAATTACCTACAATAGCCAATACGAAAACAACATACCATTCCAGGTGGAACAGTCCTATCCCCGCAGGTATAGCACCCCGCAGCTCGATTACCGGCAAGGCCGCCATAACGATGACCAACAATTCATTCGGTACATCAAGCATCCGGATTAGCTCTTCAACCATTCAAAACATCCGCCTTTGCTAAAACCTTCTGTTTCCCCTTACCACACCAGAGGCATCAGACACAAATCCAGTCTATTCATAATTCAACTTCTCCCGAATATCGGAACACTACCGCTCCATCCGATTTGTAGACCTGTTGAAAATAGTCACCCTCAAACTTTTCCAGACCCGGGTAATTTTCAGTGGCTCTTGAGTAAACATATATTGGGCTATCATACACAGCTAGAAACTCTTTCGCTACCTCGGGGTCTTTAGAATCGAAGAATCTGAACCATTCCTCTTTGCCCTGAATATACCATTCAAACAGTCCCGGAGCGATAACTCTTCTCTCACTCCAGCCAAGAACCCAGGGGGCGTCGCTACTTGTAGCGAGCACATAGGCGTTACTCTCAGTATTCTCACTTATCCATTCAATTGCCTCTAATTGTTCCTTGTCTACACGGGGCATGATATTATTGGCCTCGGTCATTGTAGGCAGCCCGCTAGCCAGAAGAACCAATAAGACAGTGGCTGCGCCTGCTACCACCCGGACCCCCTTTTTCTGTAGCAAACTGTGTTCTACCCCTACCGCCGCTAATATTATCATAGCAAGGTCAAGCATAATAATAAACCTGTTAAAAAAGAGAATTTGGAAAACCACGATTGAGCAGGTTATCACGAAGTAAAATACTACGCTGTTCAATCTCTTATTTATTACGAGGTACACAGCCCCCATAACGGCAAAGGGCAGGTACGCTAGTGCTACCATGGTATATGTGCTAAAGCCGAATAAGGTGCCTGCCCCTATCCCCCCGGATACTGTCTCCCAGTATGCTTCCCACCGGGGAATCCAGAACGGGGCAATCAATAATGCTGCGCCCATTACTGCCAGTATTACCCCTCCCCTTCTGTCCCGGTTGAATATAAGATAGGGTACCAGTATCAAGGCAAATAGCAGGAACTCGGGGCGGTGAAATATGCCGAGGCCGGCAAACATCAACGCCATCAGCCCGTCTTTCCTTTTCTCGAGAGCGTAGATAGCCAGCAGGAGTAACATTAGTCCTATTACATTCTTGTAATAGAGTAGAGTGAAGGCGCTGTATTGGGTATAGGAGACTGCGTATAGTAAAGAAGCAATGACTCCCACCCTCGGTCCAAACAGATTTCTTGTCACCACGAATAACGGAAGTATCAAAAGTGTCCCAAAGAAGGGAAAGAGATAGACAATGTTATCCATGGCACTGGTACCTGCGAGTATATGCATGGCATCAGAAAGCACAAAAAGCCCTTGCTCGGACGTTTGCTTAACCCAGGTTGCCAGTTCTCCCTCCGGTATCCCAGGCAGAGCGTTGTAGTAAAGCTCCATAGTGTACTTATAAATGCCGGGGTCATATCCCAGCGGAATAGAGCTTCGAACTAACGGGAGAAGTCTAATACCTAAAGAAAATATTAGAGAGACGAAAAGAAGATAGAAAATAACTGGCGAGCTTTGTTCATTAGCTGTCTTAAACCTTATTAAGGTTGGGATGGCGAGCAATGGCAGCACATAGGCAAACACTTCGTACTTGATGGGCAAGGTTAGTATACCCGACTCTGTGAGTAGTACCAGGAGCAGGAAAACCACCGCTAGCGGCAAGTAGCTTAATTCAATTATCCCGGCTATCTTCTTCTTCAATCTCACCTGCACCGTCCCATCGCCAGATAGGGGCGAGTAGAAGTACTATCAGGCTGCCGCTGGCTATAGATATTACATACGACAGCCAGCCAATGTCCTGTGTTTTGTACCAGATGATGCCTGCCCCTACCAAACCTGTGGTAATCATAAAGATAATACCCTTTTTGTCCGGATGCTCCCCTCCTGCTTGTTTTGCGTCATGGTAGGTCAGAACTGAAATGACTCCTGTTATTATGACTTCGATGAGCAAAAGATTCAGGCTGAGATAAGGCGAGACGCTTTTTACCCACAGGGACTCTATTAAAATTAATAACAGGTAAGTAACCAGCAGCCCAACAAACAGCCCCTGTATGAATGCTGCCACTTGTGCAATATACTTCGCAATGTATTTAGTTACCAGTTTTGTCTTTACAAACCAGCTTAATTTCGTCATCGTAGCCTCTCCCAGATGGGTGGAATCTTCAGGGTTATCTCAATCCAGTCAATAGCAATGGCTCTATCTGGCTGGGCTTCAAGGTGAGGTACATTCAGAGAGAAACTCAGCCTGTCATTAGTAATATAAAGGCCTCTCGTTTTCCAGCTTGTTTGGCCTACCAACCAGCCTCCAGTATCTACCGCAGACGGCACATAGTTTCTTCTGTCAATTACCACGTAATCGACATTTTCTTTGAGCCATGTCATGTCATACTCCAAATTAACCACGGTGCTTCGCTGGGGCAGGAAAAATGATTCAGGCGTAAACGAGAAATAGCCTTTAGTTACTATAATTACATCCTGGGCAGGCACATCAAACTCATAATCCCCGGGCTTCAAGCTCATCCTGAAATCGGTATTTGTCTCGCTGATGTCAAATTCAGCCCTCAAATCACCGGACACGGTTATCCGCTGTAAGCCGGCCCTATGGGAAGTGCGGAATCTGACCCCGCCCGTAACTGGATACTTCCCGTATAGTTTTAATGGCTCAAAATTAGCCCCGTCTTTGAAATAAGCCCGATTCATCCCTACCGGGAACATCCTGCCAGCAACCACCAGCTTTGACTGATTTATCGCTATCTCGCTTATCAGCACATCTTCGTCAGACTTTAACTCAATCCGATAAACACCAGGCTCCAAACCTGACATATATGTAGCATCATCTTGCGGCTGTCCCATCTTACTACTTTTGCTTTCGTCACCATCATCCGGAATTTCTATCTTACCCTGGCTTTCACCGTCAACAGAGTAGACCTCAATGGTCAGTATATCGGGGCCCTCATACCAATTCAGGTCCTGCTTTGTAACTTCCAGAGTGAGCCGTCCGTTAGTCACATGCGTCCACAGGGTATGGCCTCCTCTGAGGGCATTTTTAATACGCAGGCTACCATCTGCCCCCCTATCGACATAATTCGATGATGCATCATTGGTTGTAATTTTATTTAAATCTATCCCGGCCAAATGCTCTTCACCTATTCCCTGGTTGATGTTCAGGCTTTTATCAATCGTAGCTATTACTGAACCTGAAGGAGGATTCTGGAGAAATTCACCCACGTTCTGAATACCAGCACTGTTCACCTGTCCTGTGGCATATACTGCAATGAAATCATCTTTAGCCAGGAGGGGCAAGGTTTCCAGTTTCTGTAAAAAAGGGGCATAGATGTCTTTCCAGCGATAGCTCCATTCTTCTGCATTTTTGGCTCCGAGCGTAAGTCTGGCATTTTCCGGGAAATCACCCCTGAACCTTCCACTCACTGAGATTTCCGCAGCAGAATTCAATTTGCGGTCATCAAGTTCGAAATACACCGGGCTTTTTGGAAGTTCCCTGAAACTAATCCCATCAATCTCTTTCTTACCTGATATCCGGTCAAACGGCCCGGTTATTTTAGCCTGGCCGTCAATATCCTCTCCCCCGACATCAAGAAAATGGGTTACGGTACCTCCCAACGGCATCAGATTCATCCACCCGATGTATCCCAGAATCAGCACAGGTATCAACCAGAAAATTGAGTGAAATCCAGTATCATTCTGCATCTCAAGCTTTCATTCAAACACGCACTAACTATCAGGTGAACTGGCTTATCTAAGAAGCGATTTCATTTGCCAGCGGCATCCTTGCTCCAGGAAGACTTTCTAATAAATATACAAACCCCGGCTATTAATATCAGCCCAAACACCGTTAATGATGTATTGAGTAGTGTTATTTTGGTATGGAACAGCCAGTTAAGCCAGAAAACGGCCAGCGGTACCAGCGCTATCGAAATTCCAAAAGACAGAGCCGCTCTCTCTATCCAATCTATGTTTTTCTTCGCAAAAAAGACATAGCTCCAGGCAAATCCGGGCAAGAACAGAACAAACAGACCGCCGAAAAACATCCTCAATACTTCCAGTACACTCATAAGCTCACCACCTTCGGGATATACACCGCATGACTCTTTGCGACTGCGGTGTTACCCTGAATCATTTTCTCAATGTTTTTATTATTCATATGCTTCTGGAAAAGTAAATCAAGGGCTAAGGGACGCACCATCATTGAATCTCCCAAGTGGCACGAGACGTTTGAAGGTTGCCAGGTCATCCCGTTTAAGTTCCATTGTCAGCCATAGAATCCCCATGTAAAGCCCAAACAGAGCTATATATAGGAGCGGCAACCATAATGGCGAGAGCGGGATTTGGAGAGCAATGAAATAGATTATCAGAGACGCCAGGCATATCCTGCCCAACGATTTGAGTGCTACCAGGGCTCCAAGTCGCCTGATGACATAGAGTGAAGATACCCCCATACCAAAGAACCCCGTTACTGTAGTCGCCCAGGCTGCTCCCAGCAGGCCAAATCTGGGTACAAGGAAGACATTCAGTCCGATGTCAAATGCTACCAGCGGTAGAATCATCATTAACACTATCCACGGTTTGTCGCTGCCCATGATTACATTAGACAGAACAAAGAATATACTCAAGAAGCCAAGACCGAAAGCCAATATGGACAGGGAACTGGCCGCACTTACATATCTGGAGGAATAGACCAGGGTAAGCAATTCAGTAGAGGTGGCACTTATCAAAAGGAGTCCTGGAATTAGCAGCATGAACATGTACCGCATCGACTCCCGGATATAGCTGTTAGTTAGCTCAGCATTATTCGACGATGTAGACCTTGAGACAGAAGGAAACAGGGACGTAGCCAGTCCAGCGAAGAGGAAATAAGTTAACTTCGATATAGTAGTGGCCGAGGTATAATACCCTACTTCAGCCTCGCCCACACCGATAGCCTTCACGACATACAAATCGATACTCATCAAAAAGAAGAATGTGACAGAAAAGAGCGTTGCCGGGATGCTGAACCCTACCAGCCTCCTCCAGCCAGGATTGACCTCACTTTGGTCTATCTGCCCCAGGAGTCTCCATGCCAGCAGAAAGCCTATTAATGCGGTAGCAACATATCCCATTATTGCTCCGTTTACGCCGAAGCCGACTACCACCAGAATGGAAACAGCAATAATTCTTGTTATTGATACTCCTATACTGCTCATTGCCTGCCGGCCGAATTTCCTTAGTCCATTGAGGTAACCAGCGCTATAAATGGAGTACAGGGCATAGCCCGGAATAGCCAGAGCGGAAATTCTAATGTAGGGAGTCAGGGAAAGGTCATTGAGCAAATTGGCTATAACTTCAGCCAGCCCAAAGTACAGACTAAAGAGCGTGAAGCAAAACAGCAGTTGAATCCTGTTAGCATCTTTTATGACGCTCCCCGCCCGGGAATAGTCTTCAGCGATATATTTAGAAGCACTCATAGGGATACCAGAGGTCACAAAAAAGTTAATCGTTGTCATCAGTGACAACACCACTCCGAACGTGCCGTAATCCACCGGCCCCAGGTAACGTCCTAAACCAAAATGGATAACGTAGCCAGAAAGAAAAAGAATACTATTGGCAAACATTAAGTAAAGCGTCCCTCTACCCATACTCATTTCTTCTGGTTCTAATCACGCCATTTGCGTGCCGTTTCCAGTCCTTCCAAAGCTAATCGATAAACAACAGGAGTTACTTCATAGGCGACGATACCCATCCTGTTGAACTCCGCCTGGTAGTCATCAAAGTAGAAATAGCCCAGTATTTCCATTTTCTCTCTGGCTAAATCCTCTTTCAAGAAATATACCATATAGTCATCCTGTAGCAGTTGCTTAATCAGGTCGCCAGTCATATGTGTATTCTCACTGCTGGGGCCTCGAATATAAGTGTAAATAGCTGTGCGCCTCTCGGGAAATATCCACTTGTCATATAATCTGGTGAACACAATAGCATCCGCTGGAATCGCCTCCAGCAGAACATTCTTAGAGTCAGTGCGACTGTTCCTAGTGCTTCGGAATTCCAGGGGGTTGGCGGGTGCTAACGGGGTAGTGATAACAGAGACTATCACCAATGCAACAATAATAATTGATTTCACCATTGCAGCCAACCGGAGCCTCAAGACAAAAAATATGCCGTAAGGAATCAGGAGAGGGTAAAGAGGCATATAATATCGCATAAGCGAGTCACTCAACTCCGCCGATTCAGATTCTACTCCCCAATAGACGCCTCCAGCAAAATAAAGCTGAATAAAAATAAAGCTGATGATGAAGAAGAGGGAGAATCTTCTGTCAAAGTACCTGTACCTCCAGGACAATATCAGTCCGAAAACCCCGAGGACGCTGTACAAGCTGAAAGCGAGGGCCGGCGAAAAAAAATATTTGACGAAGTTGGTAGATAATTGTCCCAGCATATCCTCTACGAAATGGTGCTCAGGATGAAGCATCTGTCCTGTGGTCAATGGATGCCCGTACAATGCATTATTAAACACCAACAACGGTATTATTAGTACCAGTGATATGAAACCGAACATGCCCAGCGCTAAAATATTTTTCTTGCTGAAGATGCTGTTAAGAGGGAAAGCGAAGTAAATCAATAAAAACAATGCCATAAACGTTACGGCAAAATACCTGTACCAAAAAGCGATGGAGAATAATATAGCTGAGACGGCAACATATTTGAGCTCTCTATTTTTCCTGAATCTGATTAGATAGAGCATACTGCCAAACAGGAATGCCAGGGATGGCACATCCGTATACATCCTGGTCGACCAGAACCAGTATACGGGCAGGACCGACATACAGGCGAATGAAATGAGAGCAGTTTTTCGGTCGAATATCTCCTTCACCAAATAGTAAAAAAAGATAAGCCCAATTATGGCAATTAAACCGTTTAAAAAGTAATTCTCGCCGGTGACACTCCACACTACAGCATTTATGGCAGAAATACCCAGGAAACCACCGGGACCGACCAGTTTTGTTTCCTGAGAGTAGACTGAACTTCGCGGCAGAAAAATGGCGGGGTCATAGGTTTCGTTCAGGGGCTCAGCATATCCTAGAGAAGAGGTCTCTGATAAAAGCTTAGAAAAGAATAAGTATGAGTTCTCATCAGGACTGTTTCCTACATAGGGACCTGTAACTGCAGGGAGGAACAGGAGATATAAGGGGAGTACGCCGATAAGCAGCAACAGAAGCAGTTTATTACGACCCATGGGAAATACTCTTCTTTCATTCTGAGCTGGTGACAATCCGGTCACATAACAATTGCCCGGGGCTTGCGTCATCGATTGTACTGCCCCAATGGCGGCCGTGTGTTTATGGTAGGCCCCCGTAGAGTTTGCTGAACCTTTCGCCTATAGCCTCCCAGCTAAATCTCTCTCTTACCGTTTCCAGTCCATTCTTTGAAAGTTTGTATCTTAGCTCATCGTTAAGCAACAGTGCAATAATTTTGTGGGCAAGGTCCTGAGCATTCTTTTGCTCGACGAGAAGCCCGTTTTCGCCATTTATGATTATGTCCGGTATCCCACCAACATTGCTGCCGACAATGGCTGTTCCGCAAGCCATTGCTTCAAGCAAAACTACTCCTAAAGCCTCTGTTGCTCCGTTATCAACTATTGAGGGTAGAACGAATACCGCGCTATCCCTGTAGTAATCGGGCAACCGCTCATGGGGGATGTTTCCTTTGAAGCTTACATTCTGAGTCACATGCATGATAGAGGTTAATTCCTCCAGATTTTTCCTCTCAGGACCATCCCCACATATGATTAGCCTCGCATCTGGCACTGACTCTAATACCAAAGGCATCGCTTCTATTAAGTAATTTATTCCCTTTAATAGTATCAACCTGCCGACACCAAGAATAAGATGCTCCTTGACTTTGTCACTCTTCTTCCTATCCAAGTTTGAGACCCGGACTACCGGGTGAAAGACGTTCAGGTCAACGCCCATTGGTATAACTTCCAGCTTCTCAGTGCGAGTTATGTCCTGAACTGCTCCAGCAGTCGCTTTGCTGTTCACCGTGCAAGCATTGCTATCGTTAAGTACCCGTTTTAGCAGGTACTCCAGGCTCCTCATCTTTGACGGCAATATATCACTACCATGTACTGTTACGATGAATGGTTTCTTCAAAAGTTTCTGACAAACCCAGGCTGTTACGCCTGAAGGTATAACCCAGTGAGAATGGATGATGTCAATTTTTTCTTTCCTGTGAATTATTACTGTGTTAACCAGTTGTGACAAGAACAATAGAGGGACTTGTATCCACAACCAGGGATTTCTCCTTAAATTCGGCAGGATGCCCTCTCTATAGCATAATTTTTGGTTCCTTTGGGGCCAGAAGTAGCGGAATCTATAAATGGTTAATTGACCAATGACTTCCTTTCGTTTTGCCCCGTTGTCATGCGGAGCTAAAATAATTATCTTATGACCCTTTGTACTGAGTCTTTCACATAGTTCGTAAACAAATGGTGTCACAGCATCGCCTTGCCAGCGAGGGAATGATGTAGTTAGAATCAGCACCTTCTTCCCTTTTCTGTTACCCATCTTTCTTATTAAACCATTC
Organism: Dehalococcoidales bacterium; assembly: GCA_030690265.1. Lineage (GTDB taxonomy): Bacteria > Chloroflexota > Dehalococcoidia > Dehalococcoidales > UBA2162 > JAUYHA01. Next base: position 21,810 of record JAUYHA010000083.1, read on the forward strand.
AGCATTTCTTTCAGATCTTACGCAGGTGAGTCCATATCGTTGTAATCGTGAAGCTTGGACCGATAGAGGAGTTCCTCTTCTATTCTTCTTAACCTCCCAATCATGTCAGCTATCAGAGCTAATACCAGGAAGATAATACCCATTGTCAATAGAATTACAACAAGGTAGAGCAAAGAGGTATACGGGGAAGTTCTACCAGTCACCATCCAGTGAAGGGTAAGAAAGCCCCCTAAGCCCACACCGGGAACAATCATAGCCAGGCTAATCAAACCAAAGAACTTGAGTGGCATATAGTCCCTGAATGTCCTAATAATGATTGCCAAGGCTTGCAGGCCGTACGAGTACCAGTGCGTGACTACTTTCGATTTGCCTTTTCTGTCTCCAACCTTGATAGGAATTTCCTTTACTGTCATTCCCTTGCTCAGCAAGTCGATAAAGACTTCTTGCGTGTAGGTGAACTCGCCGAACGTGTTCAATCTCATCGCGGCGCGTTGTGAGTATGCTCTGAAGCCGCATTGGGTGTCCGTGAATCTACATCCGGTGAGGGAGCTTACCAACCGAGTAAAAAGTTTATTGCCAATCAACTTGATACGAGGCATCCTGTGGATAGAGTTTGCATTAGAGAAGCGAGACCCCGTAACAAAATCTGCTTCCGTGCGCAGGATTGGGCCAATCAAGCGAGGGATGTCCCTGGGAGAGAATTGCCCGTCGGCATCCATAGTAACAATAATATCAGCTCCTCTTTTGAGAGCGGAGGATACGCCAGTTGCGAACGCAGCGCCTACCCCCTTATTTGATTTGTGAGTTACGATCACATCTGCTCCGGCCCTTCGGGCCTGGCTAACCGTGCTATCATCAGAACCATCATCAATGACCATCACTTCAATCAGGTTTTCATCCATCATCTCCCGCCGAACCCCGGTGATTACGTTAGCTATGGTTTTTTCTTCATTGTAAGCCGGTATGACCACCACTATCTTCAGGAGCCTTTTTTGTTGCAATTCTTTCAAATTTTCTAGCGCCTGCACCATGTTATCCTCCATAAAATGATACGCCGATTTATGCTCCGGATACAAAACGTTTCTATAGACTTAGTCTTGTAAGCTCGTTCTGCTGGGAAAATCCTGGTATTGAATCCCCTAACAGATGGGCAGCGAGGTTGGATAGCTACCTGCTCTTCCAAACACCCTAATACGGGAGAGCATTGCTTGTGCCAACCTCCTGCCGACTCCTTCTTCACAATCTCTATTCAGATTTTCTTGCTCACGGCTCTATTCTGGCCCGATATGGTCATGATTAGTATCACCATAGCCCCAACCTGGCCTCTCATTGTTACCACTCAACCCGGGAGGTCCAGTGTGGTCATGGTTGCTATCACCATAACCCCAACCGGGGCGCTCACCGGATGCCCCACCGTTTCCATTGGCGGCTAAAACCGGCGCAGCCAAAAGCGATACCACCACTACCGTAGCAATCAAAGCCGCGACCACTTTCTTTGTAAACATTCTTCACCTCCTTCCTTTCGGCATTACTGCTTTCTCTCGACCACCCTCATGGGATGTGACTTATGACTATTGAAAATTTACTTGCAATGTTGCATAATAAATAAGAAGGCAACGGAATACTGGCCAGCCAGTCAGCTTATTTCTCAAGCCTTCAATGGGCGGCCTCTCACCAGGCCGCCTTATCTTAATGATAATATTCTTATAATTAATCTATTTGGGTATTTATGGTAAGGTTAAGTTATTTTTTTATTTTCTAATACTTTAACGAATAGCCTAACCGGTTTGTTACATTTCCTTGATTAGCTCTATTTTCCACTTCCCGTAATCTGCCTGAGAGAGCACTCCACGTTTCAGATACTCTATGCAAATTTAACTGCTGTTGTAAATCCCCGAAAGGTCATAGTCTGATGTCGAAAGTATCGTTCTGGTTGTACCATTTACTTTACAACGCACCAATAAGCCCTAGACCTTAATCCAGTCTAGGGCTTATTTAGCTTTAAAATCTGGCGTCCCTGGCGGGATTCGAACCCACGACCCGCTGCTTAGAAGGCAGCCGCTCTATCCAACTGAGCTACAGGGACGGACTCTTAACCAATCAAATTTAGCACCTGCCCGGAGGAAAGGTCAAGTCAGGGCTTCTCTTTTGTCATAACTTGACAAGGAGGCATTATTCTTTTATATATATGATATAATTAAGTAATACCCCCCAGCAATCAATGGCCCGGGCAAGGAGTTGTGCCGATTGCCGATTCGCCAACTTCGGCTAATACCAGACTAATCTTTCCACTATGGCTTCTAAAGCATCAAGGGTTTAATAACAGCTTATCTGTTAACATCCATATAAAAAACCGGGAGGCTAGCAGGTAAGCAGGAGGAGGAAGCTGTGAAGGCTAACTTTAAACAACTTCGCTCTCGCTTAGAGAATGAGAAAAAGCACGTACTGGAAGAAATTGCCCAGTTACAGGCCAGCGCCCAGCCGACCGAGGTGAGACGAGAGGGAAGCCCCTTTGGTAAAAGGGAAGAGGAGGCGATAGAAAGCCTTGAACTGGAGAGACGGCTAACCATGGAAAAGCAGATGAAGGAGCAGTTAGCCGATATAGAATACGCCCTGAGTAAATTTGAGAAGGGAACTTATGGCTTATGCGATAGCTGTGGCCAACCTATTGCTCCGGGGCGGTTAGAGGTGCTTCCCCAGGCAAACCTCTGCGTAAACTGTAAAGAAAAGAATGCTAAAGGCAGAGTATTCCCGCGGTAACTGGAGAAATGTAATCTTCTTTCTTAGCACCTTGCTGATTGTTTTCTTTGACCAGTTCAGTAAGATATGGATTCGTTCTAACCTGGGGGTAGGGCGGTCTTTACCGGAGACAGGGTTTTTCCGGCTAACCCATGTTCGTAATACCGGCGTTGCCTTTGGTCTGTTCCAGGACCAGTCTTTCTTACTGACTGTAGCTGCCTTTACCGGTATCGGGGTTGTTCTTCTTTTTGTCTTCCTTTTCCCCCGTTACCTCCCCTTCTTAACCGCCAAAAAGAGCAAGCTGGCTCTCGGACTGGTCATTGGCGGCACAATCGGTAATCTGCTTGACCGGCTGCGCTTTGGCTATGTCACCGACTTTATGGATGTCAGTATCTGGCCGGTTTTTAATGTTGCCGATGCTTCCATAACGGTCGGGGCAATTCTGCTTGCCTACTTTTTTTTCTCGTCAACGAAAGATGGAGACTATTGATTTACGCCTTATTCCTTTATCGGAAGGGTGAAGGGGAGCGCCGCCAGCGGGGCAATAGAGGAAACAATAAATACAGTTTGAAAACCAAATTGGTCGGCAACAATCCCTAAGACAAAGGTCCATATAGCTCCCATAGCAAAGCTCGCCGGGAAATAGACGCTAAAAGTCAGGTCCCTAATCGAAGGGTCAGCTACATCAGCCAGAGTTGCCTGAATCAGCGGAGAAAATGAATAAGTAGCGAAGCCTGTGACAAGCAGAACAGGAACAACCAGGAATAAATTATTTCCGGCGAGCACTATCGAGAAAATAGAAAGTGATGAAGCCAGCAAGATGCCCCGGAGGATGCGGATACGACCAAACTTGTCGGAGATACGACCCAGAAACAGCGGGCCAACTACACTACCAGACAACAAAACAGTGTAGAGGATGCTGGTAGCCATCGCACCAAGTCCCAATCCTTCTCGCATAGTATCACGCAGGTAAAGGGGAACATAGACACTCAGTACAGCAAGTCCCCTCGCACCCGTAGCCAGAATGTCGGTGAGAATAACAAAACGGCTGTTACGGTCTTTGAAAACTTTAAGGATTTCTCCACCCAGATGGGGTTTGCTGCCCTCTGTGGTATTAACAACCACCTTACCGGCGTGGCGGAGCATGAAGATAGCCAGCAAGCCGGAAATTACCCCCGGAATGACAAAAATACCCGCAGTTCCACGCCAGCCCACCCAGGCAAAAAGCCCCCCGGCAATTATCGGCACGATGGTGCTGCCCACATTAGCACCGGAGTAATTGATAGCAAAGACAAACCCTCTCAGCTTTTTGCCAAACCATTCTGAGATTAGTGAATTACCTATCGGATGCTGAGGGCTCTGCACAATCCGGCCCATTACTGTGGCCGCAAAGAAATGACTAAAGTTGGCACTGAGGCTCAGAAAGCCCAGGCTCAGTGCCAGAAGCAGATTGTTCAAGCCAAGCAAAATCCGGCGCGGTATGAACCGGCCCAGCAAACCGGCTGGTCCCTGAAGCAAGCCACCTGAAAAGCGTGACACTCCTTCCAGAAGACCGATGACCGCGTAACTGATGCCAAATTCCTGGACAGCAAAGGGGTAAATCAATGGCATGAGGGAAGCCTGCATGTGGGTGAAAGCATGCGTTAAAGCAACCAGCGCCAGGGGCGTATACCGCCGTTCTTCCTGAGGCAGCGTATCTCGCTCTTCGGTTTTCAGTTCAGAAATCTTCTGCTCCAAGTTAACGGCATTATATCAAACAAAATTCCCGCTGTCTAACAAAGGATAACACAATGTGATAAACATTTTCTCAAAGCTAAGGCTCCAATCCCGCAACCGAACATCCTAACGCGGTGGGACCTGCACCTGATTCTTATAACCCCTCAGCAGTACCCCGGACACCTGCTCGTCTAACTCTTCCAGCGTCCAGATGCCTTCTTTATCAATGGTAGCTATCTCTTCCGGCTCGGAGAAAAGACCGACATGACCACCGTGAACCTTAAATATTGACCCGCTGACATGAGCCGCTTCTTCAGTAGCCAGATAGACAACGAAGGGGCCGACTGCCTCTGCAGGAGGTAGAGATTCAACATTGGCTTTATCGCGAGTCCCCAAAATTACGCTTCTGAGGCTGGGCCTTGACCTGGCGCTGGGAGAATAGGCGTTACAGGTAACACCAAACTCCCACATATCTCTAGCCACAGCTTTGGTTAAACCAGCAATTCCCCCTTTGGCAGCCTGATAATTAGCCATGTTCTTCGAGCCGCTCGCCGTAATACAATTGATTATCCGCCCCCACCTTTGCTCCTTCATGAAGCCAACGGCGTGCCTGATACAGTTCCAGGTACCGAAGAGGTGAATACCCACAATGTACTGCCAGGTTTCCGGGGTCATTTCCCAGATAGGGCTTCGCTCAAAAGTGCCGGCATTGTTGACCAGGATATCTATTTTCCCGAAATTATCTACCGCCGTTTTTATCAGCTTACCGGCTGTCTCAAAATCAGCCACGCTTCCGAAGAAGGGTACCGCCTCACCACCTAAGTCTCTTATCGCTTTGGCGGTGGTTTCGGCATCACCCCTCATCTCTTTTTCTTTCTCCAGCACCCATTCTTTCACGTCTGGTTTAAGGTTCTTCAGGAGCGGATTGTTGAGAATTAAGTCTGTGGAACCAGGCTGACGGTTATTGGTGACTACTTTGGCACCCTCTTTAGCCATAGCTATAGCAATACCTCTGCCAATATTCTGCCCTGACCCGGTTACTACCGCCACCTTACCCTTTAGTCTGTCACCCATCTCACCAAGCCTCCTTTTTATTCACACAGAGATTTCCCGTTTCAACTGGCACAATGCTTTTCCCGTCCCGTTATCTCCGGCATAAAATCTACACTCGCAGCGCCACATTGTCAAGTCACTTTTCAGATGAATATGTTTGTCACTACCAACAAAGTAAGTTATAATTAAAACCATTATTTAAATAGTGGTTTATCCAGCCTTCAATTGGGTGGCAGGATGTTTTTTAATATCTTTAAATTAATGTTGAGGACAATACTGCGCTTATTGTTCCGCTGGCGAATACAGGGCAAAGAGAGCATTCCCGGACAAGGACCTTTACTGGTAGTAGCCAATCATGTTAACCTCATTGACCCGGTGCTACTCGGAGCTGGTTTCGACCGAAGGCTGATATTTATGGCTAAAAAAGAGCTATTTCGTTTCAGATTGATTGGTTATTTCCTTAACTGGCTTGGGGCTTTTTCGGTACATCGGGGGCAGGTTGACAGGGAAGCATTGTTCCAGGCAGAGAATGTCTTAAACGAGGGGCAGGCTCTGTTTATATTCCCTGAAGGAAGGAGAAGCCATAACGGTCGCCTGCAGATAGGCTACCCCGGCTCAGCACGGATTGCCCTGCATAATAATGTGCCCGTCCTTCCGGTAGGTATCATAGGCACAGGCAAAATTAAGGGAGTTGGCTGGATACTAAAGCGCCCCGAGATTACGCTCAAGATAGGACAACCCTTCCACCTGCCAACAAATGGTAAGGTATCCAGGCAAGAGCTTACCGAATCAACTAATACTATAATGGAACATATAGCTGAACTTCTTCCCCTGGAATACCGTGGTTATTACGCCAGGCAAAAGGAACTGGATAACATTGAGAGTTGAAAAGGCAACCAAAATAGGATTTTGTTTCGGGGTTAAGCGAGCCATCGAGATGCTGGAGAAGGTTTGCCAGAAGCATGACCGGGTGGAGGCATTAGGGGCAATTGTGCATAACCAGCAGGTGCTGCAGAGGCTGGCCGATATCGGGGTAAAAACAGTTGGCAGTCTGGATGATACAAAAGGTGACATTGTAGCTATTACTACTCACGGAGTTAGTCCGCAACTGGAAAGTGAGATGCGAAACAGGTATAGAGAGATAATTAATACTACCTGCCCCTTCGTTCACCGGGCACAGCGTGCAGCTGGCAGGTTATCCAGGGCTGGTTTTTTTGTTACCATCTATGGAGATGTTGACCATCCTGAAGTAAAAGGCATTCTAGGCTGGGCTAACGGCAAAGGTATTGCTACCCTTGATGAAAATTTCATTACCTGCCAGGAGCCAATACCTCGCCGCCTGGGGATACTATCCCAGACGACTCAGATACCGGCTTGTTTTACCGAGTTTGCCAGGAGACTTGTTGACCCCATCCTGATTAAAGACAGTGAGATACGCATCATTGATACAATCTGTCATGACATTAGAGAGCGCCAGCAGGCGACTCTTGAGCTGGCTCGAAGGGTAGATGTTATGCTCGTCGTCGGCAGCCATACCAGTGCCAATACCAACCACCTTGCCAGTTTATGTTCCAGCGCCACCAGGACCTACCTCATTGAAAGCGCTGATGAAATCCAGACCGAGTGGTTTCAAGACAGTTACCGGGTAGGGATAACCGGAGGTGCTTCCACCGGAGAGCAGACTATAGACGAAGTCCTGATGAAACTTAAAACTGAGAAAACCAATTAAAAAGAGAGAGGCTTTAGCTTGGAGTATTTTTTAACTGAAGAACAAAAGACACTGAAACAGCTAGCCAGGCGAATTGCCGAGGAGAGGATACTGCCGGTCAGAGCCGAGCTTGACGAAACAGAAGACTTCCCCTGGGAGATAATAAAAGACCTCGCCGACAGCGATATGTTCCGGGTCTTTATCCCGGAAGAATATGAGGGTCTGGGTGGAGGCTGTCTCGACCTCTGTCTGGTAATAGAAGAGCTAAGCCGGGTCTGTAGCGGGGTGGCTCTTTGTTATGCGGCTACCTCTCTGGGCACCGTCGCTTTGCTGGCTTACGGGACTGAAGAGCAGAAGCAGAAATACCTGCCTGATGTTGCTTCGGGGAAGAAGCTGGCCGCCTTTGCCCTGACTGAACCGACCGCCGGCAGCGATGCCAGCGCCATCAAAACAACCGCTGAAAAGGTAAGCGACGGTTACCTGATTAACGGCACCAAGCAGTTTATTACTAACGGCGGTGAGGCTGAGATATATACCGTTATTGCCCTGACTGATAAAACAAGAGGGGCCCGCGGTGCCAGCGCTTTCCTGGTTGAGAAGGATACCCCCGGCTTCACCTTCGGCAAAAAAGAAAAGAAGATGGGTATTCGCTCTTCTTCCACCAGAGAGCTGATTTTCCGAAACTGCCTTATCCCCGAAGAGAATATCATCGGCAGCGAGGGGATGGGATTTATAATGACCCTGAAGGTCTTTGACCGGTCGCGCCCGGGTATAGGAGCCCAGGCTGTCGGCATAGCCCAGGGAGCCATGGAGACAGCGGTAGACTACGCCCGGCAGCGTATCCAGTTCGGGCACCCGATTATTGCTCTGCCTGTAATCCAATCCAAGCTGGCCGAGATGGCTATCCAGGTAGAAGCCGCCAGGGCGCTGACTTACGCCGTTGCCAGGTCAATAGATGGCGGAGCAAAGAACTTTACCGAAGAATCGGCAATGGTTAAAGTATTCGCCTCGGATGTAGCTATGAAAGTCACCACTGAGGCAGTACAGGTTCTCGGCGGTCCCGGCTACATGCGGGATTACCCGGTAGAAAAAATGATGAGAGATGCCAAGATTACCCAGATATACGAAGGTACCAACGAAGTCCTGAGAGAAACCATCGCTGCCGAACTGAGGAAAAGAAAGGCAAGACGAGATTGAACATTCTGGTTTGCCTGAAACAGGTGCCGGGCACCACCAGGGTTAATATCGACCCCCAGACCAATACCCTGGTAAGACAGGGAATTGAGAACATTATCAATCCCTTTGACAGCTATGCCCTGGAAGAAGGTGTCCGGATAAAAGAACGCTGCGGCGGGAAAGTCACCGCCATCAGCATGGGGCCCCCTCAAGCCGAAGAAGCTCTCAGGCAGGCAATCAGTACCGGAGCTGATGAAGCCATCCTCTTAAGTGATAGAGCCTTCGCCGGCGCTGATACTCTGGCTACCTCCTACACCCTGGCAAGGGCAATTAAAAAAATCGAAGACTATGGCCTGATAATCTGCGGCCGCCAGACCATTGATGGCGATACTGCCCAGGTCGGACCGGAACTTGCCGAGGTGCTGGAGATACCCTTTATCTCCTATGTCAGCCAGATTGAAGAGATAGACAACGGACATATGCGAGTCCAGCGCCTGATTGAAGAGGGGCATGAGGTAATCGAGACTTCCTTACCAGCCCTGATTACCGTGGTAAAGGAAATAAATGTACCCCGGCTCCCTTCCCTCCGCGGATTAACCAGAGCAAAAAGCGCCGCCATTCAAGTATGGGATGCCCGGGAACTTGATGTCGACCAGGACAGGGTGGGGCTGTCCGGCTCACCCACCAGGGTTATCAAAACATTTTTTCCTCAAAGAGCCGGGAAAGCTGAAATAATTCAGGGAAATCTGGAAGACCAGATAGCCAACCTCATTGAAAAGCTGAAAGGCAGCAAGCTAATCTAATGTTTATGTCAGGCTTTTAATCATTCATCATTGTCATTCTGGATTTAATCCAGAATGACGTTAGTATTAGTTTCGGTGTAAAAAATATGGGAATTCGAGTTGACACTGAAAAATGTACTGGCTGTGGCACCTGTGTAGCAGCCTGCCCTTTCACCCTGATAGAGGTCATTGATGAAAAGGCTTACATCAATGAAGGCTGCACTCTCTGCGGTATCTGCCAGCAGATGTGTGAATACGCTGCCATAACCATCGAAGAAGCCGAAGAAGTAGTGCCGGCAAGTGACAGCCACCGCGGCATCTGGGTATTCGCCGAGCAGCGGGACAGCCAGATAAAAAGCGTTACCTATGAACTTCTCTCCAGGGGCAGGGAGCTGGCAGATACCCTGAGAACGGAATTATCCGCTATCTGCCTGGGGCATAATGTCGGCGAAATTGAAGAGTTAATTGCCTACGGTGCCGATAAGGTCTACCTGGTGGATGATGCGGCTCTGGATAACCAGGAGGACCTGTATACCGCGGAGCTTGCCCGTCTCATCCAGGAATATAAGCCGGAGATAGTTATTGCCGGTGCCACTTCCCTGGGGCGCTCCTTTATTCCCAGGGTAGCTTCTATCTTAAAAACGGGACTCACCGCTGACTGCACCGACCTTGAAATTGATACCGAAAAAAGACTGCTCCTTCAGACCAGGCCAGCCTTCGGCGGTAACATTATGGCAACCATTATCTGCCAGACTCAAAGGCCCCAGATGGCAACAGTCCGCCCCCGGGTCTTCAAGAAAAACACTCCGAATGGGAACAAAAAGGGAGAAATAATCAAGGTAGATTTTAATAAAGAAGGCGTCACCTCAAAGACCAGGCTGCTAAGCTTTGTCGCTGATTTAGCTGACCGGATAAAAATCGAGGACGCTGATATTATTGTCGCCGGGGGGAGGGGACTGGGCAAAGCAGAGAATTTCCAGCTTCTCAAAGAACTGGCGGCAGCAATAGGAGCGGCTCTGGGTTCATCCCGCCCCCCGGTTGACGATGGCTGGATTCCCTATTCTCACCAGGTTGGTCAGACCGGCAAGACGGTTCGTCCCAGGCTCTATATTGCCTGCGGCATCTCCGGTTCAGTTCAGCACCTGGCTGGTATGCAAACCTCGGAAACCATCGTTGCCATTAACAACGACCCTGAAGCACCCATCTTTGAAATAGCCACCTACGGCATCGTCGGCGACCTGTTCAAAGTAGTACCGATGCTGACAAAAGAGCTTAAGCAATAAAAAAGAGCAGCCAGAACTAACCCCTAATACCCTATGAGAGGGTGTTTAACAATGGTCAAGTGTCATTCCAGCGGAAGCTGGAATCCAGGAGAGGAGTGGGGGGCTAGATTCTCGGGTCAAGCCCGAGAATGACATTATTAAACAGCCTCTATGACACAAGAGGGCACTTCTCTCTCCTCTCAAAATGCAGCAGGCTCCTGCCCGAATTTGACAGGTAAAAATGGCTGATGTAACCTGAAAATAAGGGGGTATTTAAAATATTCTAAAGCGGCATACAATCTTCTAAAACAGAAAAGCTAACGCTAATAGGGGAAGGGATGAAATGAGTAAACAAAAACAAGCAACAACACTCGGTGAACTGAAAGCCTCCGGTTACCAGTCTGTCTCAATCAGGGAGGAAATGAGACGTAACCTGATAGCCATGCTGCGGCAGAAACAGAATATGTTTCCCGGAATCATCGGTTTTGACGAAACCGTTATTCCCCAGATTCTGAATGCCATAATCTCGGGCCAGGATATTATCTTCCTGGGCGAGCGCGGACAGGCAAAATCCAGAATTATGAGGTCACTGATAAATCTGCTCGATAAAGAGATACCCGTTGTCAAGGGCTGTGAAATCAATGACGACCCCTTCGCTCCAATATGCAAAGGGTGCCAGGAAAGGCTGGCTAAAGAGGGGGATGCTCTCGAAATCGCCTGGCTGCCCCGGCAGGAGCGTTACGGGGAGAAACTGGCCACACCGGATATTGCCATCGGGGATTTGATTGGTGATGTAGACCCGATTAAGGTAGCTGAAGGCAGATACCTGTCCGACGAACTGACCATACACTATGGCTTGATTCCCAGGACCAACCGGGGCATATTCTGCATCAACGAGCTGCCGGACCTGACCGACAGGCTGCAGGTGGGGCTTTTTAACCTGATGGAGGAGAGCGATGTACAGATAAGGGGATACCGCGTCAGACTGCCTCTTGATGTATTCCTGGTCGCCAGCGCTAACCCGGAAGATTATACTAACCGGGGCAGGATTATCACCCCTCTTAAAGACAGGTACGGAGCTCTGGTGAGGACGCACTATCCCACCACCATTGAAGATGAAATAGCCATCGTTGAACAGGAGCGGCGGCAGTTTACCAGTGATGAGCTGGAATACTATGTACCCCAGTATATGAAGGAGATTGTCACTGAAGTAACCCACCTAGCCAGAAAGAGCCCGGACATCAATCAGCGTTCGGGAGTGAGTGTCAGGACCTCAATTGCCAACTATGAAACCATCACCAGTAACGCCATCAGGCGGGCAGTAATAGTTGGTGAGAAACTGGCTGTACCCCGTATTAGCGACCTCCCCTATATCCAGTCATCCACCGGCGGCAAGGTAGAACTGGAAACCTTTGAGGAGACTAAAGAAGAAAAGGTCATCGAAGGCTTAATCAGGAAAGCGGTAGCCAATGTATTTAATCGCTATTATCAGGTAAACGAGCTGGAAGAAATAGTCGCCCAGTTTAATGGCGGGTTCAGCATTGAGGTTTCGGAATTAATGGATGCCAAAACCTATATGCGTTATGTCAAAGAGATGATTGGCTTGATTGACGTGGCAAAAGCGGCGGCTGATTCCGAAAAACCGGAAGCCATAGCTTCAGCCGTGGAATTTATCCTTGAAGGACTCCATCTGAACAGGAGACTGAACAAAACCGAAAGCAAAGGCAAAACAGTTTACCGGCGTTAAATGACAATAGGTGAGTTGCATTCCGGATAATAATCGGTACATTTATGCTTGAGGGTGGTCTTGAGGCTGGTCGCCTTCACGGAAACGTCTGTTCATCTCACGGAGGAACTTTTCAACTTCAGGAGATAGCTGAGTGGTAGTTTCTTGCTTCCTCTCAGTCCGCTCTTCGTAATGGCTCTCAATTTGCTCAACGATAGCTTTCAGTTGGGGGTTTTGATTTAACTCGGCGTCAATCTGCTCCCGCTGCCGCTCAGCCTTCTTGACGCAGGTTTCATCCGTCGGCAAACCGTAAAGCGAACCGAGCACGTCCATCATCCGCACCGCTCCCATGTAGTCCTCTTCCAGCTGGATATACTGAGGCAGGTGCACGATAAGACTCAGAGTTTCCATTCCCATCTCGGAGGCCCGCTGGGGTATCAGGCCGTTAATTGAAGTGGGGCCCTGGTAATTACTTGACTCAATTCCTGCTTTTACAAGCTCCTTCTGGATGCTCTCATCGCTTGCTCTCCCGGTAACTATCAGGGGCCTTGTATGAGGCACATAATCATACATACTTCCGATGAGACAGTACCCCCTGGTGCCGAACTTCGCCAGAAGCTGCACTACCGAGTCAATATATACCTCGCCGTGGCTGTGGGGCTCCAGAAGATGAAGGAAAAGAAGGTCATTTCCCGATTCTTGCTTGCTGTAGCTGAGGCGGACATTGGGAATCACTACCTGCCTCTGTCCGTCCTTGAGATAACCGGTAGGACGGTAACGGGTGAAATCGAAGAAGTCCCCTGGCCTGGCGAGTCTGCCTAAATCCTTAGCCTTGAACTGCTCTTCAAGCCACAAAAGCACCTGGCTGCCCACATTACCCACATCCACCCAGGGCCTCATTATAGCCAGAGCCTGAGGTTCCTTCAGCTCCGGAAGAGGCTCATTAAGCTCAAAAGCTCGCAATCTCATAGCAAATATATTAACAGATATTGCCAGTTCAGACAAATCAACCAGACCAATTCAACACCGGGCAGCCCCGATAAGCTCGGTTATATCCTTTATCCCTTCTTTTGCCATAAACTGCTCTATTCCTTCCAGAACATCGAGCGGAGCCCGGGGATTGGCAAAGCTGGCCGAACCTACCTGGACAGCACTGGCTCCAGCCATAATAAACTCTACGGCATCACGGGCAGTGCTGATGCCGCCACAGCCGATGACTGGTATATCCACGGCACCGGCTACCTCATAGACCATAGACAGCGCCACCGGTTTCATGGCTGGACCGGATAGCCCGCCGGTTATGTTACCCAGCAGGGGTCGGCGCCGGACTACATCTATTGCCATACCTTTCAAAGTGTTGATTAAGGTCAAAGCGTCAGCCCCGGCTTCAGCGACAGCTACCGCCACCCCGGTTATATCCGAGGTGTTGGGAGTCAATTTGACCAGTAAAGGCAGCGAGGTGGCTTTTCTGACCCTGGCGGTTATCCCGGCGGCTGAGTCAGGACTGCAGCCAAACTCAACACCGCCGGCTTTCACATTAGGGCAGCTGATATTTACCTCAAGGCCGCTTATACCAACTACTCCCTCAAGACGTTCTGCCAGCGCAGGATAATCGTCAACGCTCTCACCGGCAATATTAACAATAACCGGCACCCGCCATTTTGCCCAGAGCGGTGCCTTTTCCTTAATCAGGGCATCAATGCCGATATTCTCCAGCCCGATTGAGTTGAGCACACCGGAAGCTGTTTCGGCCAGCCTCGGCTGAGGGTTACCCTCTCTGGGTTTAAGGGTGGTACCCTTGGAAACAATCGCTCCCAGCTTTTGAATATCAAAGCCCTGATTAGACTCAATACCATAACCAAAGGTGCCGGAGGCGGTCATCACCGGATTATCCAGCCGTAATCCCCGGGGGTTTCGGGGGGCTAATTGAACTGAAAGATTCACTCTATTTTCCTTATCGCCGACCATTAATCATTGTCATTCCGTAATTGATACGGAATCCAGATTGCTTTCCTGGATTCCAGCCAGAGTTTACCCCGTACTGGGATACGGGGCTGGAATGACAAAAAAGTCTGCTAAGCGAGGCCCTTTTTCTTGAAGTAATTCCGGTACCAGCTGATAACATTGCCCAGTTCCTCTGCGCCTAACCGGTACTCAGCGGGTATAAACTCTTTCTCATAGGAGCCTATTTTACGGGCTATCTGCTCCTGCTCCTCCCCGGCTCTAAGCGCTTCAAGGATAATATCTCCACAGTTTTTTGTGTTGTCCCGGACTGCCTGTATATGAGCAGACAGCCCGTCACTCAAAGCACCACGATGAGAGGTGAAAGCAATCCTAGGATTAAGCCGGAGCAATTTATCGTGCGTCTCGATAATGGCATCAAGGTCAGAATCAGCCCCCGGCAGTAAGATATTGCTGCCGAAAGCAGCAATGGCATCACCGCTAAAAAGCCCTTCGCTCTTTGAGTCATAAAAGCACATCTGGTGGGCACAATGACCCGGAGCATAAATTACTCTCAGTTCCCTGTTACCCAGCGAAATAACCTCCCCATCCTCAAGCGTCCGGACCTGCCCTTCAGATACGGGCAGGATGAAACCATACTGGTCCTCAAATTTTTCCCCGTAAGCTCGTTTGGTGTCCACAATAAGACGGGAAGGGTCTACCAGGTGCCGGGCACCCCGGGGATGCACGAAGACTTTTACCTGCGGGAACTGCCGGGCAAAAGTGCCGACTCCGCCGGCGTGGTCCAGGTGGATATGGGTGAGGAAAATATAATCAAGTTTTGCCGGGTCATAGCCCAGCTGCCGGATGGAATCCAGGAGGCCCGGTATTATTACTGCCGGCCCGGTTTCAATAAGGGACGTTCGCTCACCGGCAATGAAATGAATCACACAACCCCTGGGGGGACGCAGCAAGCTAAGACGGTAGATACCATCAGCTACTTCAGCAATTTCAGCCATTTTGTCCAATGCTACCACTTAATTACCAAAACTTCAAACTGACTAAAAACATTTAGAAAATGTTTAGAAATACCCCGCAGATTTTTAGCTTTTGTTTCTCTTCCCGGATATATCCTGAAGCTGGAAGGAAAAGCAAGGAGGCAACCCGGTATGAGAAACAAGATGAAGATAATTTTCCCCGTCCTGGCTCTGCTGCTTCTCATTCCCTGGCAGCCGGTAAACCCTGCTTATGCCCGCATCACCGAAACTCCAGGCCAAGATACGGTCGGAATAGAGACTCCCGGAGAACCAGCACCTTTACTCACGATGCTGGAAACAACCTTACCGGGGCATGTCTACGTGCTCGATAATTCCAGGATAGTGACAGAAGAAACCTGGGAAGCAATAAATGCTCTCCGGAATACGAAGGCTGAGTTAGCTCCTTACGACCAGCAAACCACCCGAAGTGCCACCATAATTGCCAGGGTCAAGGGAATGCCCAGCCGCCTGGTAGTGGTAAACGAGAACAACACCATCATCGAGGTATGGAGCAATACCACCGGAACGAAAGGTAATTTTTATTCTCTCAGGGTGAAAGAGCAGTCGGTGCAGGGAGCCGAGCATCTTCTTACCCAGGAGATTCTAACTCAATACAACCATTTACTTGGCGAATTGAACTGGACTGCAACGGGCCAGGTTTACTCGCTGGAGAAGTTCCAATAACAAAGGATACCCCAGAAGGTATCCTGATTAGATGCTATTTTTATATGTCGTCGTTGAATTTATAACCTACCCCGGGGACGGTCATGAGATACTTTGGTGCGGCCGCTTCAGGTTCCAGTTTTGCCCGTAAACGCCCCACAAAAACATGCAGGTAGTCTTTTTCATCCAGGTACTCAGGACCCCACACCTTTTGCAGAAGCTGCCCGTGAGTAAGCACCTTCCCTGAATTGAGCGCCAGTTCCTGCAGGAGGCTGTATTCAGTCGGTGTCAATTTGATTTCCCTGCCCGCCATGGTAACCAGTCGCCCGGCAAAGTCAATTTTTAAATTTCCCTTACTGAAGGATGGCTGTACCGGTACCGCCCCGACAGCCCCGGCACGGCGAAGCACCGATTTGATTCGGGCTCCCAGCTCTTCCACTTTAAAGGGCTTTAGCACATAATCATCAGCACCAAGGTCGAACGCCTTCACGATGTCGCTTGTGTTGCCAAGAGAAGTAAGCATGATAACGGGGATATTAGACCATTCTCGAAGACGCCGGCAGACCTCAAAACCGTCCATCCTGGGCATTTTTATATCCAGAAGTATCAGGCCAGGCATTTGTAGATCAATCTTTTCGATGGCTTCAGTGCCATCGATTGCGGTAAACACCTCATAACCACCGGCCTCTAAATGGGCCCGCAAGAACCTGAGTATATTAATTTCATCATCTGCCACTAGAATGCGTATTTTCACATACATCCACCTGGGGTTTAGTGTGAAACCCCAGCTCTACCCATCAAAAATGGGCGGTAGTGGACTTGAACCACTGGCCTCTGCGATGTCAACGCAGTGCTCTAACCAGCTGAGCTAACCGCCCCCTTGACGAATAAAATCTTATCAGGCATATCTCCTGTAGTCAAGAAAATACCCCGAGCAAATATCCGTATCATAAATAAAATGCGGCATTATTCTTTTGCCTCTACCTGAACTTTGTTCAACGCCGGAGCTTAAAAATCAATCTTTAAATCCGTATTGGACAAGTGTACCGAGAAACTTTTAGGATTGTAGTATAGAGCTATTGACCTTACCTCCACCCCCACTTTATGAGCCTCCACCAGCAAATCATATAGCTCCGGGTCGGCAGCTTTGTTTGGTTTAAAGGCTTGCACTTCAGGCAAAGCGGCAATAAACACTATAATAGCTTTGCCGCCTCTATTTAGACAGGATGTAAGCTCCCTGATATGCTTCCTCCCCCGTGATGAGGGACAGTCGGGGTACATAGCGTAATCCCCTTCTCTGAGGGCAGCACTCTTGACTTCCAGAAAGATTTCCTGAGCATCACTCACCAGAAGATAGTCGATAAGAGAATTACCTGACCGGGCATTCCGCTTCAAGACTTTATATCCCTTCAGCCAGGGAATGAGATTAATAGCCAGTGATTTTTCAAAAGCTTTCATCTGCAGCTGGGTATCAATAATAGCTCCGAGATTGCTTTCCTCTACAGCAAACAGGCGATAGTCAGTTTTTCTACCCTCTTCCTGCCTGATACAAAAGCCTTTTCGTCCCTTAATCAGAAACTCAGATAGTCTGCCGGTATTGTTAATATGCGCCCGGTAATAATGGCTATCGTGGCACACTTTAACAACAAAGCGGTTAAGACGCTCGACAATACGGCATTCTACGGGGCTTTCCAGGCTAAAGAGTTCGGTTTCCATTTTGTTAGATTGTAACGCATTTAGCAGTGAATTTAAATGCCAGTTGAAGAACGCCCCCCTTATAAACTATAATCAGCTATTAGCCCAGACCGGACTTCTTAGAGGTAAGGAACTTTGCTCAAAACTCATACCTGTGGTGAACTGAACAAGAAGCACATTGGTAAGAAGGTAACCCTGGCAGGCTGGGTGGACCGCCGCCGGGAGCACGGGGGTTTGACTTTTATCGACCTGCGTGACCGCGAGGGCATCGTCCAGGTGGTATTCAACCCGGAAAAATCGAAATCCAGCCATAAAATAGCCGGTGAGATGCGTAACGAATATGTAATTAGTGTTGATGGTGAGGTGACTCCCCGTCCACCGGGCACCGAGAACCCCAGGCTGGCTACCGGCGAGATTGAGGTTATCGCTCAAAATACGGCTATACTCAATCCCTCAAAGACACCGCCTTTCTATATTAACGAAGAGGTCGAGGTTGATGAGAACCTCCGCTTAAAGTACCGCTATCTTGACCTGCGGCGAGAGCGGATGCAGAAGAGCCTGCTCCTCCGCCACCAGGGGATAAAGTTTATCCGCGATTTTCTGAGTAACAGGGGCTTTATTGAAGTGGAAACCCCTATACTGATTAAAAGCACCCCCGAAGGGGCTCGTGATTACCTGGTGCCCAGCCGTGTTCACCCGGGCAAGTTCTATGCTTTACCCCAGTCTCCCCAGCAGGTCAAGCAGCTATTAATGGTGGCGGGCTTTGAAAAATACTTTCAGATTGCCAAGTGTTTTCGCGATGAGGATACTCGTGCTGACCGCCAGCCGGAATTCACCCAGCTTGACCTTGAAATGAGCTTCGTTGAGGTTGATGATATCCTCAACCTGATTGAGGAGCTTCTTACCTCTATGGTAGAGAAGATAAGACCTGACCTGCGGTTAACAAAGCCGTTTCCCCGTCTGAGCTATGCCGAGGTAATGGAACGCTACGGGACGGATAAGCCTGATTTACGTTTTGCTCTGGAACTAAAAGACCTGTCCGACATTGCCAGCCAGACCGATTTTTCTGTCTTCCGTTCGGCGGTTGCTAAAGGAGGCAAAGTTAAAGGCATCTGCGCCCCCGGCTGTGCTGGCTATTCCCGCAGTCAGCTTGATGAACTGAATAAGCTGGTGCAGAGTCTTGGCGCCGGCGGTCTGCTGACTATCTCGCTGGGCGGGTCGGCAGGCAGTGTGGATGACCTGACCCCTGAAATGATAAAGTCGGCGGCAGCCAAATATTTAACCTTAGACCAGGTTAAGGAAATTGCCAGGCGCTTTGATGCCGCTTCCGGAGACCTGCTGCTCATCGTCGCCGGTAAACCTGAGCTGGTCGATATGACCTTGAGCGAACTGCGACAGGAAATGGGGCGCCGGCTTGAGCTGGCTGAACCGGGGCTTTTTGCCTTTGCCTTCGTTATTGATTTCCCCCTCTTTGAGCGGGATGAGAAGACGGGACGCTGGCAGCCAAAGCACCACCCCTTTACCTCACCCAGAGACGGTGATGAACCTCTGCTGGATGAAGCTCCGGAGAAAGCCTATTCCAAACACTATGATATTGTCTGCAATGGCTTTGAAATCGGCGGCGGCAGCATCAGGATTCATTCCAGTGAACTTCAAAGGAAGGTGTTTAGACTGCTGGGTTATGCCGATGATGATATTGAGGCACTTTTCGGACACCTGCTGGAAGCCTTTGACTATGGTGCCCCACCTCACGGAGGTATTGCCATAGGTATTGACCGCCTGATGATGTTACTTGCCGGGGAGAAAACCATCAGGGAAGTGATAGCTTTCCCCAAGAACCAGAACGCCGCAGATTTAACTTTTAACGCTCCTTCTTCAGTCAACAAGGAGCAATTAGACGAACTGCACCTGCAGCTACGGGAGGAATAGTGAAGGTAACCAACGAGAAAACGGAGAATAGACAGGCATTCTTGACTGTCGAGATGGAACCTGCCGAAGTAGAAGAATCTATGGAGGGGGCTTATCGCCAGATAGTTAAGAAAACAAAAATCCCGGGTTTCCGGCAGGGAAAGGCTCCGCGGGCGATACTGGAACGCTACATTGGTAAAGAGAGACTTTTTAATGAGGCTCTGAATAATCTGCTGCCTTCGGCTTACGAGAAAGCCATCAATGAGCAGGAAATCGAAGCCTTCGCCCAGCCGCAGATTGAAGTAGCTCAAACCGACCCTCTGGTATTTAAAGTGATGGTGCCCCTGAAGCCTGTGGTCAAGCTTGGTGATTACCGCCAAATTGAAATTGCCCCGGAACCGGTAAAAGAAGTAACCGGGGAAGATATTGATGAGGTAATCGAGCGGCTGCGCCATCAGCACGCTACCTGGGAGCCGGTAGACCGTCCGGTAGAGTTTAATGATTTGGTGGTCCTGGATATTGAGAGCCATGTTGAAGATAAACCTTTTATCAACCAGAAAGGTGCTCAATACCAGGTTATTCGTGACCAGTCCTTTCCTTTGCCCGGCTTTAGCGAGCAACTGGCCAACATGAAGAATAATGAAGAAAAGAAATTTAAGCTCCAGGTACCGCCGGACTATCCCGGGAACGAGCTGGCCGGGAAAGAGGCAGTTTTCAAAGTAAAACTCTCCGAAATAAAACAGGAGATACTCCCCGAGCTAAATAACAATTTCGCTCAAGAAGTTAGTGCTGATTTCAAAAGCCTGGCTTCGCTCCGGAAACGGATAGAGTCCGAACTGAAAAACAAAGCCGAGGAGAACGCCAGGCTGAATTATGAAGACCGGGTTGTTGACGCCGTGGTTAATCTCAGCGAAATGGATTTCCCACCCATCCTGGTAGAAACGGAAATCTCTCGCTTCCTCAACCAGCGCTTCCAGAACAGCAGCCAGGGACTGGACGAATATCTTAGCAACGTCAATAAAACCGAGGAGGAAATAAGAGAGGAGCTGCGCCCACCAGCCACTGAAAAGGTATCCAGGTCGCTGGTCTTAAGTAAAGTTGCTGAAGAGGAGAAGATTGAAATTAGCCCTGCTCAAATAGATACTGAAATCAAGAATATAACCGAAGGTGCCAACAGCAATAAAGTTGAACTGGAAAAAGCTCTGAATACTCCGCAGTTCCGCACCTCCATTGAGCAAACGTTATTCACCAGAAAAACAATCCAGCGATTGACCGAAATGGCTAATAAAGGTAAAATAAATAAGAGCACCAAAATAAGGAAAGAGACAAAAAAGAAGGGGGCAAAATGAATACCTATCCGACAAACGTTATACCCGGCGTAGTGGAGAGTGGCCCAAGGGGTGAAAGATTCTGGGATATATATTCTCTGCTCTTAAAAGAGCGGATAGTTATGCTATTCACACCGATTACTGACCCGGTAGCCAATACCATCATCGCTCAGCTTCTCTATCTGGAGAGAGAAGACCCGGATAAAGACATCAGCATCTATATCCAGAGTCCCGGCGGGGTTATTAACTCCGGCCTGGCTATTTATGACACCATGCAGCTAATACGGGCACCCGTGTCTACCATCTGTGTTGGGATGACAGCCAGCATGGCAACAGTGCTGCTCTGTGCCGGAGTCAAGGGCAAGCGGTATGCTTTACCCCACTCCACCATCCATATGCACCAGGCACACGGTGGTGCTCAGGGACAGGCTGCCGATATCCAGATTGCTGCCCGTGAGATTGCCCGGCAGCAGGATATCATTAAAGATATTATCGTCACCCATACCGGCCAGTCGCTGGATAAAGTAACCCATGACACTGACCGGGACTTCTATCTTAACCCTCAGCAGGCCGTCGAGTACGGTATCATAGATGAAATCCTGAAGAAGCCGGAAAAAGAAGAGCCTAAGAAGTAGCCTTTTTAGGCTGAAGCCTGTGTGGTATAATATAAGGTGTGGTGATAAAGACAATTGCTACCAACCGCAAGGCTTATCACAACTATCATCTACAGGACGGGGTGGAAGCCGGAATTGTCCTCACCGGCACGGAGATTAAATCAATAAGAGCCGGCCGGGTTAGCTTGTCTGATGCCTATGTTAGACCCGAGAAAGAGGAACTCTGGCTCTTCAACGCTCATATCGCCCGCTATGATGCCGGTAGCTATATGAGCCACGAGCCAATACGACCCCGAAAGCTCTTACTACATCGTAAAGAGATTGCTGCTCTTGCCAGCAAGGTGACAGAAAAGGGCTTAACTTTAATTCCCCTGAGAATATATCTTAAAGACAGCCTTGTCAAAGTTGAGGTGGCGTTAGCCAAAGGTAAGAAATTATATGACAAGCGAGAGTCCATAGCCCGCCGCGATGCGGAGCGGGAGATGGAACGAGCTACAAAAAGACGCTAAAATTAAAGGAACTGAGAAAATGGGGGCGCGTGGATTCGACAAGGGAGGTATGCTACAGGATTGCAAGCTGAGGTGCCGCTACCCTCACAAAACAAGTGGCAAAAAATAACTGGCAAAGAACCAGTATTAGTTGCTGCCTAATTAAATAGGCAACACATCCAACCTGACCTCACCTCAACGGGTCGGGATTGGGTGACGATTAGTTGAGGTGCCATCACCCGGATGTCAATAAGGGTGGCGAAAGAACAATTGACTGGCCTGGCTAAACTCGGTCAGCAGAGGCTAGCCAGGTAAGATAAAAGAGCTGACTAAGCTTGTAGTAGATTCTGGGTAGCTTCTCTTGGACGGGGAGTTCGACTCTCCCCCGCCTCCACCATATCATAAAGTCAAAATCGCTTTTTCGCTAAAATCTAGACGGGGAGCTTGATTTTCAGGCTGACCGGTTCTCCGGTACAAAAGGAGATAATACTGAAAGTTAACAAGATAGACCACATATCTATTGCAGTTAAAGACCTGCAAAAGGCTCGGAAGATATGGGAGCCGATTTTGGGAAAGTCAAAACCTGATGATACCTATGTTGACAAGCAGGAGAAGATACGAGTAGCAAGGTACTGGCTGGGTGAGGTAGGGTTTGAATTAATGGAATCAACTCACCCGGAAGGAGAGGTGGCCAGGTTTGTGGAAAGACACGGTGAGGGCGTAATGATAATCAGCTTGAATGTGGATGATACTCGAGAGGCAATAGATGAATTGAAAGACAAGAACTACCCTTTCATTGGCGGTGTCAGAGCTTTCCGTGGTTGTGAATACACCTTCATTCATCCCAGGGCTGTAAGCGGAGTTTTACTTGAACTAATCGACTCTAAAGGTGCAAAAGAGTAAGAACCAGATACTCTTAATACATATTAGTTCATTTTTACTATAGAGGCCGTTTAGTAATGTCATTCTGAGGAGTGAGCTACAGGCGAACGACGAAGAATCTCAGAGATTCTTCCACTGAAGCAAGTCAGGGTCAGAATGGCAGGGAAATGTTACTAAACAATCTTGTTTATTATATGAATGAAAGTATCTCTAATTGATACCCATGCTCATCTGGATATGAGTGCCTTTGATAAAGACCGGACAGAGACAATCGCCAGGGCACTGGATTCCGGTGTAGGTATTATCACTGTAGGTACCGACCTGGAATCAAGTCGAAAAGCGATAGAAATAAGTGAAAGGTACCCAGGAATTTACGCAGCCGCAGGCATTCATCCTCACGATGTAACCAAAATCGGCAAGGAAGATATTATTGAGCTGGGCGAAATTGCTAAGCATCCTCGTGTTGTCGCCATTGGTGAGACAGGTCTGGACTTCTACAGGGACTATTCGCCAGGAAAGAAGCAGATAGAGGTTCTGAAATGGCAGCTTGAGCTGTCACTAAAATCGGAGCTCCCAATCATTATCCACTGCCGTAAAGCTGAAGAAGCTCTGTTGAAATTACTCCGCAGCTTTATGTCCGAACACAGCGATACTGACAAGCATCTTCGGGGAGTAATTCACTGTTTCAGCAGCGATAGCGATACCGCAAAGGAACTACTGGATACCGGTTTTTATCTTTCTTTTGGAGCTTACGTCGGCTATCCTGGCTCAGCAAGCTTACACACCGTTATCAAAAACGTTCCTGAAGGCAGATTACTGGTTGAAACTGACTGCCCGTTCCTTCCGCCACAAAGCTATCGCGGCAAACGCAATGAACCGTCTTATTTACCTCTTACGGTAAAGGTGCTGGCTTCAATCAGGGGAGAACCGTACCAGGATATTGCTGATGCCACCACACAAAATGCTCAAAGGCTGTTCCGTTTAATTTGAGGGAAAGCAAGAAATGACACTAGCCCGGGAAATAGTTGAGCACGCTGGCTCTTTATTTGACGTTGTCGGTGTCAGCAGGCTGTCCGGCGGCTAACCTGGCCGGTAATAGCCAGTAGTTTATTTTGTTGTCTGAGAAGCTGGGAGGTAAAAATGAATCATCTTACCCGCCGGAAGGTGCTTGCTACTCTGTTCATTACCTTTGCCATTCTCATCCTCATCTCAACAGGGCTTATCTGGTGGAATTTCAGAGCGGGTAGAGTAACCGACCTTCCTCCGGTGCCTTCGGTTACCGAGACGCCGGCTGCCGAACCACCAGCCGAAAACCAGACTCCGGCGGAAATCCCGCTGGCTTCTTCGCTAGCTCAAAATCTGGAAATTCCCTGGGCGCTTGATTTTCTGCCTGACGGCAGTATCGTGTTTACCGAGCGGCCAGGTAGAGTAAGACTCATTGATGCCCGGGAAGGCTTGTTATCCCGACCCTTACTGACCATTGACGAAGTAGCTCACCGTGGTGAAGGAGGACTGCTGGGCATCGCCGTGCCTCCTGAATTTGCCGGCAATCACTTCATTTACCTGTATTACACATATCAGGAAAACGAGAGCCTGGCTAACCGGGTGGTGAGGTTTAACTTTGAAAACAGCGCCCTGGTAAATGAGAAAGTAATCATTGACCATATTCCGGGTGCTTCAATACACAATGGCGGACGAATAAAGTTCGGGCCTGACGGGCTGCTCTATATCACCACCGGCGATGCTTCCGATGCTGACCTGGCTCAAGATAAAAATTCTCTGGCCGGGAAAATTCTCCGCCTAGAGGACGATGGCACCATTCCGCCGGATAACCCCTTCCCCGGCTCGCCGGTCTATTCCTTCGGACACCGCAACCCACAGGGCATAGCCTGGGATGACCAGGGCAGGCTCTGGGCTACGGAACACGGCTCAAGCGCCACCGATGAATTGAACTTGATTGAACCGGGTAAGAACTATGGCTGGCCAATTGTCCGCGGTGATGAGCAAACCGCCGGACTGGAAAGCCCGGTGATTCACAGCGACGGCGAGACCTGGGCACCATCCGGCCTTGCCTTTTTCAACGGGTCTCTCTTTTTTGCCGGCCTGCGCGGGCAAAGTTTGTACCAGGCAACCATAGGAAACCAGAAGGTGGCACTACAACGGCATCTGGATAGAAACTTTGGCCGCCTGCGGGATGTTGTTGTCGGGCCCGATAATATGCTCTATATCCTTACCAGCAACCGTGACGGTCGTGCCGTACCTACCAGTCAGGACGACCGGATTCTCAGGATTAATCCTGGAAAACTCTGAGCCTTGCCAGATAGCCCCAGGCCACCCCGCCCAGGACCACTGCCATACCGGCCGTTCCCAGGGCACAAAACAGGGCGGCATCATACCAGAAACCCTGCGGGAAGAGCATTATCAGATAGTCCCTGCTCGGGTCAAGCTGCCAGAAGTCATTAGCAAAGCTAATTAGATGAAACTGGAGAAACAGCCGGTCAAAGTTGAGCAACATGCTCAATCCTAAAGCCAGCATAATAGCCAGCGTGATGCCACTCCCTTCAACCACCCCCAGAGCCAGCCGCCGCCGGTATCTCCCTTTCCGCCAGAAGAGGCAAACCCCGCTATAACCCAGAGTGTAAATCAGCGTCCCGAGCAGCAGCCTGTAATCGAGCCAGACCAGTCCCTTGACATCTTTAAGGTGGCTGACCTCACGCTGATTAAACAAAGCAAATGGCTTGCCATCTTTCATCACAGTAACATCTATATGCTCTTCGCCTGAGTTAAAATAGCTGATTAACCCTGCAGCTACCTTCTCCAACTCCGAATCAGCCAGGCCGGTTACGCTGCCGACATCATATTTCTGAAAGCCGTAGCGGTAAAGCCAGGCACTGTTGAACGCCGTGCTGATAGCTGCCGTTAGAAGCAGCACCGGCAGAGAAAGGACAAAGAGCCATTTAGCAATAATAGAGAGAATTTTCAAATTTCAGCCATCAGAGATTATTTATGAATATCTCCATGTCATTGCGAGGAGGCATAAGCCTCCGTGGCAATCTCTACAGATTAATCCATATAGATTGCCACGTCGTCCTTCCTTTGAAGGACTCCTCGCAATGACATTAGGAAACCAACTTATCTCTCTGAGGAATTTTACACTCCCGGGGAGAAAAATGCTAAAATGCTGCTGTGATAAATGAAGTGCGCCTCCGGCATTTAACTGTTGACGAGGCTCTGGAAAAACTGGACCAGTACCTTCATGATGCTTTTGTAGCCGGCCTGTACCAGGTGAAAGTAATCCATGGCAAAGGGACAGGAACTTTACGCCAGGTAGTCCGTGCAGAGCTGGCGAAACATCCTCTGGTAAAGTCATACCGTCCCGGCAAGTACGGAGAAGGAGAAGCCGGGGTCACTGTCGTTGAGCTAGCCTCAAAGTGACTGAGGTCTGAGTCCGCAAGCGAGAATACGGCTCTAGAGGGAAGGAGGTTCCTGATTAACTATCCTGAATGCCCAGGTCTTTAACATAATCAACGGCATCCTGAATAGTTAATATCTTCTCGGCATCTTCATCTGGTATCTCTACTTTTTTGGAGGAATCGCTAAATTCCTTCTCCAGAGACATTATCAATTCCACCAAATCCAGAGAATCAGCCCCCAAATCTTCAACAAAATTAGCTGAAGGGACCACCTCCTTGTCCTCCACACTCAACTGGTCAATAACTATCTTTTTTACCCGCTCAAAAACGGTTGACATTTTCCCTCACTTAGAACTTAACTGGCTGTCGGCCAGAGCACTGACCGAGCCTAAAACTCCGTTAACGAACTTGGAAGAGCTTTCAGCTCCAAAAGTTTTAGCCAGCTCAATGGCTTCATTGATGGCTACCTTAACGGGCACTTTATTATCAAATAAAATCTCGAAAATTGCAAGCCTCAGAATATCTTTATCAATTACCGGTATCTGCTCAATGGGCCAGGCGGGAGCGAATTTTTGAATATTCCAGTCAATCTTATCTTTATTCTGGATAACCCCCGTTACCAGATTACGAGCGAAGCTGGCATTACCTTCAGATAATCTTTCCTCTGATAGAAGGCGACCTAACACCTCCTCCAGCCTGTGTTTGGTAAAAGCAACCTCATACAGCACCTTAAGGGCAATCTCTCTAGCCTTTCGCCTCCCCCCTACCATGAATTGTCCCCTTCCAAAGCCAGCCTCGGTATTATAACACCTGCCTATTTTCTAAATCAAGTTTAGCAAAGGAAAAAGGCAGGGTCAATCTTAAGAAGCTGCCTTTATCAAAGTCCTCCCATACCGCCATCGACATTCAACACGTGCCCGGTAATATATCGGGCTTCTTCAGAAGCCAGGAAAGCAACTGCGTTAGCCACATCCTGAGGGGTGCCGAGAGAACCAACGGGAATTCGTTTCTGAATCTCCTGTATCCAGTCTTCTTTCAGTCCCTGTGTCATCTGAGTACTAATAAAGCCCGGAGCGATAGCATTTACCGTTATCCCCCGGGAGCCTACCTCCTTGGCAATTGATTTAGTAAAGCCGATAATAGCTGCTTTAGCCGAGGCGTAGTTGGATTGTCCGGCATTGCCCACCACGCCGACTATACTGCTGATGCTGACGATTCTGCCCCAGCGCTGTTTAATCATATGATTTAATACCGCCCGGGTACACAGGAAAACACTCTTCAGGTTAACACTCATTACTTTATCCCAGTCTTCATCCGACATCCGCATTAAAAGATGGTCGCGGGTAATGCCGGCATTATTGACCAGTATATCCACTTTGCCAAACGCAGCTACCGTTTCTTCCACCATCCTTTCCACATCTGAAGACGAGCTGACATCAGCCAGAACCACCATACTCTGTCCCTTCATTGCCCTGATTTCCTCAACCACGCTCTCAGCAGGCGAAGCATCACCGATGTCATTGATGACAACCGTTGCCCCAAGCCCGGCCAGTTTCAGGGCAATAGCCCGCCCGATACCCCGCCCGCTTCCGGTAACTATAGCTACTCTACCTGAAAGGTCCATAATCACTCTCCTTCCAGCACCTATCTACCTCACCCCCGTCAGAAAACGTTAAGGTTATCATTCTGAAGAATGACACTTTCGGACAGCCTCGGTCAGGGGGATGGGTTACCTAAATTTTTGATGCTCTCGACAGAGCCGAAGTTCCGGGTTTCGGCAGCCCGGTTTATCCGTTTAATCAGACCGCTGAGCACCTTGCCGGGGCCTATTTCAATAAAGGCGGAGGCACCAGCGTTTATCATATACTCAACCGAGCGCTGCCACTGAACACCGCTGGTCAATTGTTTGACAAGTTCCGTTTTCACTTCTTCAGCAGTGGTCAGGGGTAACGCCGTTACATTGGCAATAACCGGTATGGACGGGCGCTGAAAGTTGAGCCTTCCGATAATTTCAGAGAGTCCTTCCCTGGCTGTTTGCATTAAAGATGAATGGAAGGCGCCGCTAACCTCCAGGGGGATAAGGCGGCTGGCTCCCCTGGCTTGAGCTAACTCCGCAGCCTTAGACAGATTAAGCATTGCCCCGCTGATTACCAGCTGCCCGGGGCAGTTAATGTTGGCGATACAGGTACCAGTTTTATTACAGACATCGGCCAGCAAAATTTCCTCAAGCCCGATTACAGCCACCATGCCTCCGGGCTCCTGCAGTCCGGCTTGATGCATCAAACGCCCTCTTTCCCGGGCCAGAAAAACGGCGTCAGCAAAGTCAAGAACACCGCTGGCGGCCAGTGCCGTATATTCACCCAGGCTATGCCCGGCAACAAAGGCCGGCTCCGGCAAGCTGCTTTCAGCTATCTCATGGATAGCCATTAGGCAGGCATAGCTGACCGTCAATATGGCTGGCTGGGCATTGATAGTCAGGCGAAGCTCAGTCTCCGGGCCTTCAAAGCACAACCGGCTCAGCGCTAGTCCCAGTACCTGGTCAGCCTGCTCAAAAACGGCTTTGGCTGAGGCAAAGCTATCATAAAGGTCGCGCCCCATACCCACCCATTGAGCACCCTGCCCCGGAAAGACATGGGCTACCTTTGCTGGTCTAGTCATCGTCTCCCTGACGGTATCTATTCTGGAGACCGGTGATGATACTTCCGGCTTCTGCCATTATTTCCTCTATAATTACCCTGACCGGCTTAATTTCCTTTATCAGTCCCGCAATCTGCCCGGCTAGCAGCGCCCCGTCTTCAGTATCGCCTTCTACCAGACCCAGAGACACCCTGCCCCGGTCAAATAGCTCCAACTCCTCTTTTTTTAAGCCAAGCTCCTCCAGCTCCTGAAGCTGGTAAGTCAGCCGATTCTTTAAACGGCGCTGGGGCAAACCCAGCATCTGCCCGGTAACCACTGTAGCCTGGTCATTGGCTTTTAAAATCTTCTCTTTGTATTTCGGGTGAGCAATACACTCGGTGCTGCAAACAAACCGGGTGCCCATCTGGATACCCTGAGCACCGAGAGCCAGCACTGCTACCAGACCCCGTCCATCAGCAATACCGCCGGCTGCAACCACCGGTATCTGGAGACTATCCACCACCTGGGGCACCAGGACAATGGTTGCGGTATCACCAATGCTTCCTCCGGACTCCATCCCTTCGGCTACAACAGCATCAGCACCGGCTTTTTCCAGCCGCCTGGCGAGGGCAACACTGCCCACTACCGGCATCACTTTTATCCCGGCCTTCTTGAATTCAGGCAAGCAGGCTTCAGGATTACCGCCACCGGTAGTAACTATAGTTACCCGTTCTTCAAACACCACCTGAATAACTGACTTAACGAAAGGGGAAGCCAGGTGAATGTTTACGCCAAAGGGCTTGTTCGTTTGCTCTCTGGTCAGGTTTATCTGGTGCCTTACCCAGTCAGGTTCATAGTAGCCGGAGCCAATTATACCCAGCCCTCCGGCATTAGAAACGGCTGATACCAGTTCAGCCGTACCCAGGTGAGCCAAACCTCCCTGGATGATTGGATACTTGATGCCGAAAAGCTCAGTGATAGCCGTTTTGAGCACAGGTTACCCTCTTTACTCAGCCTTCGGAGTTTTTGCCTCAATAACCTCCCTGCCATTATAGCTGCCACAGGCAGGGCAAACATGGTGAGGCAGCTTCGGGCTTGAACACTGCGGGCAGTTGACCAGGGCAGGAGAAGATATACCAAGATGACTGCGCCGTTTACCCTGACGTGCCTTAGCATATTTCCGCTTTGGTAATGGGGGCATTTCTAATTGTTCCTTTCTATTTCTTTAGCAGGCTTTCGATATCAGCTAGAACCATTCACCTAACTTATAGTGACGTCCGCTGATAGATGCGGGCAATGACAGGCTGTCTGATTAAGATTAACTCCACAGCCCAGGCATAGCCCGGCACAGTCCTGATGACAGAGCGGTTTCATAGGAATTGCCAGCAACACATACTGGCGGACCGCCTCAGTCAAATCAAGGATGTTATCTTCATCAATAGGGAAATAACCACTTTCTTCAGACAAGGATGGGACAGTATCAGCAGCCATATCCGCAACCGGGAAATACTCCTCTTCAATTTCCAGCTTCAGCGGGCAGTAAAACTGGCTCAAACAGCGGCTGCAGGTAAGTTTAACTTCGGTCTCCAGCGTCCCCCTGGCTAAAATCCCCCGGTTAGTACGCATCAGCTGTACCTCACCCCGCACCATATTGCTATCGCCATCAGTATCCAGAGTCCCTTCTGCTTCATAATTCCGTATCGACCCTATGGAAGATTTGAGCAGCTGAGAAACATTTATCTGCATCACATACCACCTCCTCACCGGGAATCTACTAAAAAGGCTAGCCTTCCCCCTGACAGAAGTTTTTAAGAAAGTCAGACCCTGATGAGCAGCTAAGTTAATTCTAAATTGAGCCGGAGAATAAGTCAATACGCTGGCACTCTGGCTTGACAGGTGTTTCACGCTGTGCTATCATCTATTTTGATATATCAAAATGCCTCAAGTCAGTGAGTAAATGTCATGTTCCACAGGCGCCGGTTTTTTGCCGAACCCCGCCATAAAAGGCCATTCCGCAGGGGAGGTTTCAAATACATCATCCTGAGGTATTTACAGGATAAGCCCGGCTATGGTTACGAAATTATTCAGGCTCTGGAAACCCGCTACCGTGGCTGGTACGTACCCAGCCCGGGCATGGTCTACCCTACGCTACAGATGCTTCAGGAAATGGGTTATGTTACCACCACCGACCAGGACGGCAAAAGAATCTACACCATCACCGAACCAGGGCGCCAGTTCCTGGCTGAGCATGATGAGGAGTTCGAAGAAAACATCCCTGAAAACATTAATGACATACGAGCGACTATAGGCGAGCTGGAAAGACTTGCCCACCTGCTCAGGGCTAAAGCCCGCACGGCGAATGCGGCAAAGCTGAAAAGTATTCGGGAAACCCTTTCTCGTGCTTACGCAGCTATCTCCAGAGTTTAGCCAGGGCAAAGTCAGGCAAACCAGACGCCTAATAGAGATAAAAGTATAAATCTAAGCAACTAAGAGCTAGCGTGAAATGAAGGTTTTAGTGCGATTAATATCCTTCTGCGGCAAGTATTGGCGGCGGTTGTCCCTTGCCTTTGTCTTCCTGATAGCCGGCACCGCCTTTCAGTTACTGATACCCAGGCTACTGGGCAAAAGTATTGATATTGTCCTTACCTCCGGGGAAAGCTCTCTTATCATTATGGCGGCCGCAGCGGTAATTGGCGCCAGCGCCTTGAGAGGTTTCGCCGCCTATGGCCAGAGGTATCTGGGACAGGTAGTCGCTCAAAAAACCTGCTATGACATCAGGAACGCTTTTTACGACCGGCTGCAACGGCTGAGTTTTGCTTACCACGACCACGCTCAGACCGGGCAATTGATGTCACGAGCCACCATTGATGTTAATGCAATACAGAGGTTCTTCAGCGAGGCTTTTCTCGGCTCAATTCAGATAACCCTGATGATAGCCGGCATCTCTTACCTTCTAATCACGATGGACTGGACACTGGCTCTACTAACTTTAGCCTTTATGCCGCCAATAATGTGGCGAGCCATCACCTTCAGCAACCGCATTCGCCCTATCTGGCTCGAAATTCAGCAGTTATATGCTGCTCTGGGCACCACGCTGCAGGAGAGCCTCATGGGAATAAAAGTAGTGAAGGCTTTCTCACGACAGGCGGAGGAGAACCGAAAATTCTCAGCCGATGCCAGAATACTTTACGATACGGAAATCAACGCCGCCAGCCAGCAGGCTTTTAACATGCCTCTAATGGCTTTTTTACTCAGCCTGCCTACGGCTCTTATCCTGTGGTACGGAGGACGGCAGATAATCGAAGGTAGCCTGACCGTAGGCGACCTGATTCAGTTCATACTCTATCTGGGCATGCTGGCAATGCCCATCCGCCGCCTGGGCAATATGATAAACACTATCTCCCGCACAGTATCGGCGGGACAGCGTATCCTGGAAATACTTGACGCCGAGTCACAGGTCAAAGAGAAACCGGACGCTATTAAGCTGGGCAGACTGAAGGGCGAGGTTACTTTTGAAAATGTCAGCTTCAGCTACAATTCAATGGGGCCAACACTCAAAGACACCAGTTTTAGCGTGCCAGCAGGAGCGCTGGTGGCTCTGCTGGGTGATTCGGGCAGCGGCAAAACCACCATTGCCCACCTCCTGGCTAGATTTTATGATATCAACAGCGGACGTATTACCGTTGATGGGATTGACATTCGTGATGTGACCCTGGACTCTCTGCGCAAGAATGTAGTGACTGCCCAGCAGGATGTCTTTATCTTCTCAGCAACCATCCGGGAAAATATTGCCTACGGTGTTCCCGAAGCCAGCCTGGAGCAAATAGTCACCGCCGCCAAAGCCGCCCGTCTCCATGACTTTATCATGAGCTTACCCGATGGTTATGAAACCTGGGTAGGAGAACGCGGCGTCACCCTCTCCGGTGGTGAAAAACAGCGCCTGGTGATAGCCCGCACCCTGCTGATGAATCCCAGTATCCTTATCCTGGATGACTCCACCTCCAGCGTGGATGCGGAAACCGAACGCTTCATCCGTCTCTCTCTGGACAAGCTCATTAAGGGACGGACGACCTTTATTATTACCCACCGCTTGCCCATCATCAGGAATGCTGACCTTATCCTGATGCTCAAAGATGGATGTGTAGTGGAGCAGGGCAAGCACAAGGAACTGATGGCTCTGAACGGTCTATATAAGCAAATATACCAAACCCAGCTCGCTCAGAATAACGGCGGGAAAGAAAGCGGGAAAGAAGGATAACTATGTTTGGTGGAGGCTATGGTGGTGGTCACTGGCATATAGAACACGGTCCGAGCGGGATTTCCCAGCAGGGGACCGGTCAGCGCCTCCGCAGCGCCCTCGATGTCGAATGGGATGATGACTTCCTGGGGGCACCCTATGACAACCGGGTTATGAAACGGGTGCTCCCCTATATGGCTACAGTCAAACGGTGGCTGGCTCTGGCTACCGGTGGTCTTCTGGTTGGCACTCTGGCTACCCTCGCAATGCCTTATCTGGTAGTAATAGCCGTTACTTCCATCGAGAACGGCGAACTCAGCAGACTTACTACGATTGCCATCACTTATGTCATCGCAGCATTGCTGATGTGGGGCGGACAATACGCCGAAAGGCTATACCTATCTTACGCCGGCGAAGAAATACTCCTTAAAATACGTCTCCAGATGGTCAACCACCTGCACCAGCTTTCCTTGAGTTTCTTTGACCAGAATAAAGTGGGCAAACTGATGTCACGGGTGCAGAATGATGTCGACCAGGTGCAGCAACTCATCGCCTCCGACATTCTCAGCCTCCTGACCAGCAGCATAACCCTGATAGCCATCGCTGTTATTATGATTATGCTGAATACCCAGTTAGCTCTGCTTGTCCTCACGACGGTACCGGTGCTGGGTGTAGTGACAGTCATCTGGCAAAAGTATGCTCGCCGTGCCTTTATCAGGGCGCGGCAGACAATTGCCATAGTTAATGACCGGCTTCAGGAAAATATCTCCGGGGTGCGGGTAACCCAGAGTCTAAACCGGGAAAGAGTAAGCCTCCAGCAATTTGACAAGGCAAATGAAGCGAACTTCAATGCCAATGTAGACGCCGTCAGGCTACAGGCAATGATGATGCCCACTATAGAAATACTGACCGCTATTGCCTTCGGGCTGGTCCTGGTCGTTGGTGGCTTCCAGGTGCTGGAGGGGACGATGAGGGCGGGGATACTTATCGGTTTCCTGCTCTATATCCAGCGCTTCTTTGCCCCGGTGCAGGAACTCACCATGCTCTATACCCAGCTTCAACGGGCGATGGCTTCGGGGACACGCATCTTTGAACTGCTTGATGTTCAACCTGAAATCAAGGACAGCCCCGGGGCAATCGAGCTGCCGCCAATAAAAGGGGATATCGAGTTTCGCCAGGTCAGCTTTGGCTATCAGCCCGGTGAAAATATTCTCCACGATATAAACTTTAAAATCAACCACGGGGAAACGGTAGCCATCGTCGGTCAGACCGGGGCAGGCAAAAGCAGCCTGATTAGCCTCATTGACCGTTTTTACGAAGCAACTAAAGGGGAGGTAATTGTAGGCGGCTACAATGTGACTGAAGTTACCCAGCAATCGTTAAGACAGCAAATAGCTATCGTACCTCAAGACCCGTTCCTTTTTTCCGGCACTATCGAGGACAACATCCGTTACGGACGCCTGGAAGCCAGCCATGAGGATGTCATCGAAGCCGCAAAATCAGCCGGGGCTCATGATTTTATTGCCCGCCTGGAACAGGGCTACGGGACGCCTGTGGGAGAAAGAGGTGGCAACCTCAGCGCCGGGCAACGCCAGCTTATCTGCCTTGCCCGGGCACTTCTGACTGACCCGCCTATCCTGATTCTAGATGAAGCCACCTCCAGTGTGGATACCAATACGGAACGCATCATGCAAGCCTCACTCCGCCGCCTCGTCAAAGAGCGGACTATCCCTATCATTGCCCACCGGCTATCCACGGTGACTGAGGCCGACCGCATCATCGTCCTCGACCACGGCAGAATCGTCGAAACCGGCACCCACCAGGAACTACTGGCAAAACAGGGCCTCTATTACCAGATGTTCCAGACACTAAGCTCCCCCATCCAGGAAGGGTAAAACCCTCCAGGCTGAAAGACCCTGCTTTTCTTTGAAATTCCCTGCCTCATTGTGGTAAAATTACCATTGCTGACAGTGAATTATCCCGAGGGATTTGAGCATTTATGAATGACATTATAAAAAGTGCCCGCGAGATTGCCCTGGAGAAAATAGAAAAGGTTGGTGAGCCAACCGAGGAAGAACGCCTGATATGGAAGTATGTTCCGCAGGGGAAAAAACTGGCAGCCAGCTATCTTAAAGAGGAATCTAACCTGCTAATTGAGCTGAACCAGTACGAAGAACAGGTGAGAAAGTATGTTGTCCAGGGTGCTGCGGAGGTGCTAATCAGAAATATCAGCCTGCCACAAAACGATTTAGCCAAAAAGAGTAACCGGAGAATAATGGACGGTTTGAAAATACTGAAGGCTGAGAAGGTAAACGTGGAGAATGTCTACAGCAAGATTAGATACCTTTTCAACCACTATAGCGAGCAAGGGGAGCAACAGAGAAAGCAGGCTTACCAGTCACTAAAGATGGAAATGGAAACCAGAATACAACAAGCCATGCAGCAGCAATTAGGCCCCCTGATGGGAGCGAACATAGATGTGGAAAAACAACCCCAGTTTCAACAGGAGTGGCGAAAGCTACAGAATCGGCTGGATTCCCAATACCTTACTCACCTGAACGAGTGCAAACAAGAGCTATTAGCTATAAAGTAGCCAATAATGGATGAACTGCTCTTATTTATTGATGAAGTCTATAGAGAACCCTACTCCCTGCTCCGAAATAATTGTATTAAAAAATCTTTTAAGATAAAAGCCAGGGCGGAGGCACTGGGGAAACAGGCGGATTTGATAGGTTGCATCTCGATTGTGCCCATAAAGAAGTGGCATAATCTGCCTACAATCAACCCCCATGTTTACCTCGAGGTTGAAGGCAAAAAAGTAGACGTATCTCTTGACCCGGAACACGAAAAAGTTTACTGTAAGAATAGTGAAAAAAGGCTAATCTTGCCTGTAAACATTTCCAGGCTAAAGAGAGGGCTTGGCCAGAAAGCTACACCGGAGTAATCATCAGAGTGGGACTCAGAGGAAAATGGTATGGATAGTGACCGGAAAATCCGACAGGCAGCCAAACACACCGAAATACTAAGAGCTCCGAAACAGAGCCTGTTTACCTTTGGCACGACTAATATCCACTACTACCTGCTCACCAAGCCAGTTTACTCGGAGTTGATAAAAGACCCTGCCGAGACAGTGATTAGAGAAGGAAGGGTAATTGCCGAAAAGCCAAAAATTGTCACGCCCTATTATCTTTCCCGTTTTGAAGGCTTCAGTTCAGAAGCCAGAAGATACTTTGAAACACTGGCGGCGGAATCCGGGGAAAGAAGCAGCCACGGTCTGCTCTATAGCTATAGAAATGAGCCGAAACAGCTCACTATTGCCTCAGATAGTCTGCCCTCGGTGGTGGATAAGCTGAATGCCGAGATTAACCAGCGGAATGACCTCCTGACAGCCATCATCAAGGGTGAAGACGAGCTCTGGGATGTATCACTGCTGAAGTTTATCGCTGAAATAACCAGAAGTTCACTATCCGATAACCTTCAGCAATTGGGGCGGCGGGGGCTTCTGGATATAGATGCCGAAGGCATTCCTTTCCACGCCAGAGTAACCATTAATGACCTTTTTGAGCGGGTCGCCCGCGGGGAGTGTTCATCGGGCGAGCTAAAAGATGAGCTTGAGCGCTGGGGACTATTTGAGGAATACCAGGACAGATTTTTTAACGTCATCCGGAAAAAGGTGTAACAAGAGGCTACCGAGGATTTTGCGGTGAAAATTTCAGTAATAGAGGCCAGAGACCTTTCCGAGGCATGGTTCCTTTGTTTATGTAAAATCATGACAGAGGGGCATGAGTATAAGATTGACCGGGGAAGCTATGCCGGCCAGTACCGCAAAGAGCTTGATTATGTCACTATCCACATCAAGTACCCCGGGACAAGACCCCTGATACCTGATGTGCCCCAGGGGGTGCCTCCCCCCTCCACCATGGAATATGTGGAAAGCTACCTCCCTTACCTGATGACCGCCCATGTAAGAGAGGGCGAGCAGTATACCTACGGCCAGTATTTGGAAAAACAGATTGCCGAAGTAATCAAGATGTATAAAGAGGACGGCTTTAACACCAACCAGGCTTTTATGGCAGTAGGTAATGAAAAATCTATTTACCTCTCCGACCCCCCCTGTCTGAGAGCGATTGACACCAGAATCCGTGACGGCAAGCTCCACTTCTTTGTTTACTTCCGGTCCTGGGACCTCTGGGCGGGCTTTCCTTCCAATCTGGCCGCCGTCCAGCTGCTGAAAGAGTATCTCGCCAGCGAAATCGGAGTTGACGATGGCGAACTGATTGCCTCCAGCAAAGGACTTCACCTTTATGATTATGCCTGGGACCTGGCTAAAACAGCTGCCCGGATAGATTAGTGTAGTGCATCTTACGCTTCGTTATTTTCGGTTAACCATACCGACGAAAGTCGGTATCCAGACGTGTAGGCTCATCCGGTATCGCCTGGATTCCGGCTGGAGTTTATCCCGTACCTGATACGGGGCCAGAATTGGGGGGCTGTAGCTAACGTTATTTTGAAGACACTACATTAGCTGCC
>JAUYHA010000089.1 GCA_030690265.1 Dehalococcoidales bacterium
TTTGGTTGTTAAAACTAGCCGAAGAAGCAACCGAGCGCCATGAGCAATTCATTAGTTTTATTTGCCTTGAATAAGATTTACCCCTACTGGGGGATTGGGCTAGGGGCTGTCGAAAGAAACATATCGAGCCGATATATTATAGCTGCGATGTCAAGAGCAAGCTGAAAGAGGATGCCAAGCTCTTTGAAAAGCCCCGGACAATCAGGATAACAGGCACCAAAAAAGGCGGCGCTTATAACTTCAAGGTTAGTCATACTGATAAGACTGAGGCCTTGACTCACTCTATCGAGGAGCTGCCAGAGACTATCAACGATGTCCTCCGGCGTATCAGCGAGAATAAGCAAGCCGTCAGTAACCGGACATTCGCCTTCGGAACGACAGGTTTAATTCGGTATGAGATGTTTTACCGCATTGTCGACGGCGAGAAACTTATCGTATCAAATGACTCCTTCACCTTTGAGCCGAACCCCGAATACCCCAGAGAATTACAGCCCAGGATTAGGGAAAGGGCAGCGGCAGAATTACAGGTTAAAAGCATAGCGGCTGATATTCGTCCTGACTCTTTATTGATTGATTTCAGGTCGACAGATAGAGGCGCCCCTATAATTGGCGATGATGGAGTTGTTGAAAGTGGGAACGGTCGGGTGATGGCATTGGTGCTGGCTTCTCGCGATGCGCCAAAGCAATTTGCTAAATACTTGGCTGCCTTAAAACAGATTGCCCCGGCCTATGCGCTGAACCCCGCCGATGCTGATAAATTCAAAGTGCCGATACTGGTCAGGGAGAGACTAACGCCAGTCAATCGAAAGGACTTTGCCTATGACTCTAACGCTCCGGTGGCTATGGAGCAATCAGCTATCGAGAAAGCCCAGACTGATGCCGAGAAGATGACAGTGGCGATGCTACAGTCTATTAAAGTTGATGAAGGGCAATCGGTCGAGGATGCTATCAGGTCGCCGTCCAACAAGTCTTTCGTAACGGCATTTCTTAATAAGTTACCCCAGAACGAGCAGGCTGGGCTTATGGATGCGGAAGGAAATCTTAGCAGTAATGGGGTTCGCCGAATTGTCAATGCCATGTTCGTGGCGACATTAAAGGGCGAGGTAGGATTGAAATTAGCAGCAACCTACTCAGAATCGACTGATTTGAATGTCAAGAATGTTTTGAATGGTATCACTGGTAGCCTTGCTTTACTGGCGCAAGCGGAGGGGCTTACTCTATCCGGCGCCCGGTATGCCGATTATGCTATCGGTGCTGACCTGGCGGCGGCGGTAACCCAGTTCTCTAATATCAAGAAGACAGCCGGTATGACTGTGTCCAAGTATATGGCCCAGCAAGAAATGATTGCCCGGCGACTAACTCCTTTTCAAGAGAGAATACTACAAGCCCTCGATGAACAAAGCCGGTCAGGGAAACGGATAGCCGCTATGCTATCTCTCTATGCTCAGAAGGTTATCGACTCAGCGCCGCCGGGTCAGGCTTCTTTTATGATACAGGGTGAGCGGTACACCAGGGAGCAGCTATTTGATAGCGCCGTTAAGCAAGTCGTGGTCGAACTGGAGGCGGAGCGGGAAACAGCACGGCAAAAGGCTGAGGCAAAGAGAGAGCCAGCGATGGCTATGGCTGAAGAAGTGAGACTCTTTGAAGACGCTGGCCGGTATAAAAACGACTTCGGCTATACCATGGTCAAGCTCCGCAAAGATGACTTTTACTACCCCATGTCAGTTGACCGGGGCTATGTCCAGGAGCACAGGCTTGTCATTGCGAAAAGCCTCAATAGACTCTTAGAAAAGTGGGAGGTCGTTCACCACAAGAACGGCGTCAGGGATGACAACCGGCTTGCTAATCTTGAATTGCTGGCCAGCATTGGAGAGCACAGCCGAGAGCATAGCAAGGGCTACCAGGCTGGCTTTAATGCTGGTTTACAGGACGCCACAGTAGGAAAGTTGTTTGAAACCGCCCGGCTCCGCCAGCAATTAAAGTTTATGTTCGATAAGCCCCGGGCTAAGGAAGATGTTGCGGAATTGTTCTCTCGGAAAGGCGGTTCAAGTAGAGTAATTCCCGAACTGACAAAAGAAGCTCTAATTGAACTGTATCATAACCGAGAATTGACAGTGGAACAGATTGCCAAAAAGCTCGGAGTTTCTTCATATACCATATACAATAGGTTGAAAGAGTTTTCGATACCTAGCCGTGGGCGAGTGCCATCAAAGGGTGAAGAGCATTATCGCTGGAAAGGTGGACGGACTCGCACTCGTGATGGATATATTATGGTTACTTTACAACCCGATGACTTTTTCTATCCTATGGCAGATAAACTTCACGAACATGTATTAGAGCATCGACTTGTTATGGCAAAGCATCTTGGGCGCAACCTTCAGTACTGGGAGTTAGTTCACCATAAAAACGGTATCAAAGACGATAACAGAATTGAGAACCTAGAGCTTGCGGTAAGAGGCGGTCATAGTTCGGCTCACGGCAAAGGCTATCGTGATGGTTATAGACAAGGTTATCAGGACGCTAAGGCAGCCTTTGAAAAGAAAATTAAGGGCGAAACTTTAACACCTGAAGAAAACGAGCAGGCTGGGCTATTTGAGGAAAACTTTATAGACAACGATACCCTGGAGATACTTCAGGGATTGAGGGAAGAACCACCGGCACAGTTGTTTGAGTATTCTTGGTTAGCTCGCAGCTTAGATAAATGCAATATCTCGGTCAGAGATGTAGAAAGTGCCTTAAATTATCGCCCGCTACGGAACATAGTCGCTACCGCCATTGGCGTAGAGGCGAAGGTGGGACTTTGCTCTATTGGCGCATTTTACGGAATGTATCAGCTCACCATCGACGGCTTAACCACAGACGCTGAGGATAAGATAGCCAAGCTCGTTATGAAGACCACCAACATCAAGCGGATATACACCCCGGTTGAAGGACAGCGAGTCTATGAGGTCGTGGTGCCGAGGGACGGAGAGAAAACCGAATTGACATTCGCACCCCAAGAGGTTAGTATGAAGCCAGCAAGAAGAGAAGCGGCGGAGCAGGTGGCTCTCTTTGAAAAGACTTTTGGACGCTTGGACTGGATGCCTCAAAAGAAAGTCTGGCGTGTTATTTGGTATAAAGGGAAAAGGGATATTCCATCGGGCGACTATCCCACAAGAGAGGAAGCAGAGGGCAGATTGCGAGACCTTATAATTAAGGGAGACGGTACTATAATTAAGGGAAGTGTCACTATGGAGAAGAGCAAGAGTAATCTACCAGTCTGCACCACTACCGAAGCCAAGAAGGTTGAGCGGTGTATTGTCCGAGTCAAGACAAAGGGCGGAGCTAATCCCTTTGCCGTCTGTATGGTTAAAGTAGGCTGTCGCAAGGATGGTAGCCAGATGTCGGAATCGGGCGACACCATCAAGATAACCGGCAAATGTGAAGACGGCCCGGAGAAATGCACCTACACTCTACGGAGAGTCGGTAACTCGTATAAGATTATCGG
The DNA here is from genome assembly GCA_030690265.1 of Dehalococcoidales bacterium. Taxonomy (GTDB): domain Bacteria; phylum Chloroflexota; class Dehalococcoidia; order Dehalococcoidales; family UBA2162; genus JAUYHA01. The sequence goes on from JAUYHA010000089.1 coordinate 3,488, forward strand.
CACGAAGCAGCTCGCTAAGGCTATCGGAGCGCCAGGGTTGAAAGAGTCGGTGCCGGGTAATGTTCTACAAGCGATAAAGAATCCAGTGGAGGTAGCAGTTTAATGAGTAAGTTTCCGATGATATTCCCTACCTGTCCTAATTGCCAGTCGCCTAATTGCGTAGCCGATACTGCTTTTCGTGAAGAGATAGAGAGCGGCAACAAAGACATTCCTATCCTCCCTCTTCATTGCCTTGACCAGGAGACTCGTTTCCTTCAGGACCCGGCAAAGGCTAAGTTCAGCGTCCCAGCGTTGCTATTGTATTGGGATATTTGCGCAGGGTGTGGTCAGCGCCGTCTAATTCGTGTTGAAAAAGTCTCATTACCTATCCAGACAATACCAACGCTGCCTAAATCTCTATCGCCACGACAACCTTTCGGGAGGGTCAACTAAAAATGGCAATTCCAGCAGTAACAATCTTTGGTTATCAGTGGAGAGCCTTAATAGGGTTACTGGATGCTAAGGGGATAATCACCACGGACGAATTGATTGAAGCCACGGCTAAGGAAGGTGGAATTACTGTTGAGGAACTCCGTAAGGCAGTAGCCGAAATAAAGGGAACTAAAAATGCTTAAAATGCCGGAGGCGCCACAATTCTCTGAACCGCCTAACCCTCGCTTCAAACCATCCCCAGGGAAAGCCATCAGGTTTCTTGGAGATGGCAAAATACTTAACTTGAACCGAGCTACTAGGCACAGGGCAAAGATTTATAACAGGGACTTAACTTAGTGAGGACGGATAATGGCTAAAGAAGTCGGCTACCTGGTCTGTCGTCAGGGTAGAGTTTACCTGAAGCAAAACGAGACTTTGGGCGAAGCTCACAGCGTTGATGTCTCTACCAGGTGTTCTCGCGGTGAACCGGTGGCATTAGTTCATACCCATAATGTCAACCCTCATCCCTCACAGCTTGATTTACAGACAGCTAAAGAGAGAAAGCTGGTCGTCTGCGTTGATTGGAAAGGTCGTATCACGTGCTGGAAAGTTAAATAAATGAGCATAAAAGGTTCAACTAAATACGAATTCCTTATCCCAGAGATGGTCGCTTTTTATAATACTTGTCATTCAACGAGAATCGTGGCGAAACAATACGCCATTACACCTACTCAATCTTATTATCTTCTGAAAAGAGGAGGAGCTAAATTCCATTATCATGGCCGAAAGTATATGGATGCGTTTCCTCTGGACGAAGCAACCAAATTGTATAATGACGGGAGCACAGTAAAGGCAATCGCCCTAAAGTTCGGTTATAGCCCAATTACCGTCGGTTTTTATTTACGGAAAGCAGGAGTTGATGTGAAACATGTAAAAAATAGAGCTGGCGGTAAAATCAAAACATCCGATGGATATGTGCATATTTATTCTCCTGAACATCCTGTGGCTGGGGGATGGGGCTATATCATGGAACATCGCCTTGTCATGGAAAAGCATCTAGGCCGTTATTTAACTAGGAAGGAGCAGGTTCATCACATTAACGGCATCCGGGATGATAACCGATTAGAAAATCTGGAACTTTTAACTAGGTCAAATCACAACTTGCGAACACGC
>JAUYHA010000107.1 GCA_030690265.1 Dehalococcoidales bacterium
CAGGCTACTCCTGATTTCCTCGTGGGAGACGCCTTCCCGTATCAGCTCTTGCTCCAGCACTCCCAGGGTCTTGGCATCCACATTCTGGAGAAGGGTTCTTGCTTTTTCCTTGTCCTCCTGGGACACTTGGTCTCCCTTCAACTGGGTCACCAGTTCTCTGAACTGCTGCTTTTGGTCTTCTTCTTTAGCAATTCGGGTTACCACGAGTATCCATTCATCCGGTCCCTCTTTTTCGTAGCTAATATCGAACTTGTCCTGTGCCTTCAGCATGTAGACTAGAGGCATAGGGTTGAACTCTACGATAATTCTTAAGGTTTCCCCTTCTTTGAGTGCCTCCACCCCGGGGAAGAGTACCCCTTCTTTCTCAGCGTGCCCCAGTCCTTTTATATCAAGCGTTGTAGTTGTGTTCATTTTGCTGCCTCCTTTTCTTCAGTTATTTTTAGCCCACTTTGTTATACTAATTTCCACTTAGATTTTAGGCGGGTCTACCCCTGGCGTATACGACTTTTGTCGCAAACACAGTTTTATTGGAGGCTGTCTTTTAAATCCTGGCGACTGGTCATGGCGGCGGCAGTATTCAGGAAATCTTTCAGTGAGGAGCTTCTGTTTCTCAGTTCCTTTAGCTCAAGCCCGATTGGGCTGATAAAAGCCGGGCTGTCAGCGTAAGTGCCGTGAAAGGCAAAGTAGGCTTGATTCAGTTTTCTGATGTAATACCCCCTGGAGGCGAGATATTGTCTTTTCTCTTCCATAAACTGCTCGGCCGCTCCAATTTGGTCCCGGGCCAGATATTCGTCGACCTTTTTTCTTATTTCTCTCATCTCCAGGTTAAAATCAAAGTCAGGCTCCGGTGTCTGATGAGTATCATTTTCATATTCAGAGTAGTATTTTTCATATACCAGGGAGCCGAGCTCTTTACTGACCATACCAGCCAGGGTTTCATTCATGGTGGCAATTTCATAGTTTCTTGATACGCCGGCTAAATCAAGTAAGTAACGAAAGCCGAGCGGTTTGAAGGCGAGATACTGGTGCAGCCACTCATGAGTAACGGTTTCTATAGCCGACTGCAGGCTTGCCTCGTTACCTACGAGGGTGGGATATGTTGCTATGCCGCCAATTCCTGTTACCAGTGAGGAGACGCCTAACTCATCAATGCTGGCTTCAATATCCTCTTTTTCTTCTAGAATAAGACCTGGTTTAAGGGTAATCTCTCTGATAGACTCTATTCTGTATCGGGACGAAATCACCAGCAAATCGGGTAGTTTTTCCAGCTTGAAATTTACCGCCGGGAAGCTGACCCTCAGCCGTATTACCGGATTGAAGATACCCTGCCGGGCCAGGGTGTCTCTTACCTGCTTTTCAATTATCCTCTCTACCTTAGCGGATAAAGCCGTTTCCTGCTCCTGCAACCTGTTAAGTTCCTCTTCAAGAGGAGCCAGGGCATTCTGTCCGTTGCCCGCACTGGCGGCGCCTATCTCTGATTGTAGGGTTCTTATTCGTTTAATGGAGGTAAAGTATTCGCTGACTATCCGGGCTTCGTTATCATCCTCCGCAGGTTTCCCGGAAAACCCTTGACCTATCTCCCGGGGCAAGTTTTTTAGCTCCCAGACGGCAATGCTGAAGCGATAGGGTTTCACGATTGACTGCAGGCGGGCATCAAAACTGCTGCCTTGAAGACAACTGCCAGAGAAGAGAAAAACCAGGAGCAAACTTAACATAACGAATAGTTTCATCTGAGGATATAAAGCTGGTATTTTCAAATTGCTGATAATATTTTTTGCCTGCTCTTGACGGGAAGTTATTCTTGAGCAGAAAGACGGGGCAGCTAATGTAGTGTCTTCAAAATAACGTTAGCTACAGCCCCCCAATTCTGGCCCCGTATCAGGTACGGGATAAACTCCAGCCGGAATCCAGGCGATACCGGATGAGCCTACACGTCTGGATACCGACTTTCGTCGGTA
>JAUYHA010000113.1 GCA_030690265.1 Dehalococcoidales bacterium
ATTGGGGAATTACCCGACGGCAAAGGGGGCTGGATAAAGGATAACGTAAAACATGGCCCCATAATACCGCTGGAACTCTTTGAGGCAGCACAAGAAGCCCGGGCCAGGCGGCGAACCACTCCGCAGACTATCCCGGCTAAGGTGTTTGTTGCATAATTAAATAGGACGGAATTGCAAACCAGAATTCCCCACTATTGCAAACCAAAATTCCCCATTATTGCAAATAAGATATTGGAGGCGCCGACGAAGAAATAATATCCTTGTAGCTAAAAATACAGTTACAAGGAGGAAAAACGGAGGTTGCTATCAATGACTGAAGTGCACGACATCAGAAGACTCTATTTCGAAGAATGCCGGAGTATCACCCAGATCTCCCGTCAAACCGGGCGGGACCGTAAAACTATTAGGATGTACCTGGAAAAAGAGGACTGGAATGAGGTCCAGCCCAGGTCTTTACCTGAGGCTGATTTCCCCAAGCTGGAGGCTTTCAAAGCTGACATAGATGAGTGGCTTACTGAGGACAAAAAGGCCAGGCGCAAGCAAAGGCATACCGCCAGGCGGATTTATCAGCGGTTGGTGGAGAAATACCGGGAATATTTTAATTGCTCTTACCGGACAGTGGCCGGGTATGTCACCGGAAGGAAAAAGGAGATTTACGGTAAGCCAGACGGCTATCTTCCCTTAGAGCATCTGGCCGGTGAAGCCCAGGCTGATTTTGGGGATGCTGAATTCTATGAAAATGGCCTGCTCTATAGGGGCAAATATTTAAATCTGTCATTCCCCTGTAGCAATCAAGGTTATCTCCAGTTGTTTAGGGGAGAAAATCAGGAATGCCTGTTCGAAGGACTTATCTCCATCTTTGAGCATATCGGGGGAATACCGCCAAGAATCTGGTTTGATAATACCAGGACCATTGTTAGCAAGGTGATAAAAGGCGGTGGACGCACACTTACCGAAGCTTTTCTCAGGTTTCAGGAGCATTACCGGTTTGAAGCGGTCTTTTGTAATGTTGAAGCCGGCCATGAGAAAGGGAATGTGGAAGCCAAGGTCGGTTACCACCGGCGAAACTTGCTTGTGCCAATACCCCGATTTACCAGCTTCACCGAGTTCAATAAAGAGCTGCTGGAAAAATGTGACCTGGACGCGGACAGGGAGCATTATCGTAAGGAAGCCACTATCGCCGAACTCTACGCCGCTGATAAGGCCTCACTCTTGGCTTTACCATCGGTACCACTGGATGTCAGTAAATACCTTACGGTAAAAACTAATGGCTATGGCCGATTTTATCTGGGCAATGGCCTGCATGAGTACTCGGTATCGCCCCAGTATGCTAACAGCCGGGTCATGGTTAAGATGACTGCCAATGAGGTCATGCCCCTGGATAGAAGCTACCAGGTCATTGTCAGGCACGCGAGATTATATGGCGACCACAAGCAGCAAAGCATGCAATGGCTGCCCTACCTGACACAGCTATCCCGCAAACCAAATGCCTTGAAGTATACCGGGATCTATCCTATGCTGCCCCAATCCTTAAAAGAATACCTGGCAAGATGTAATCAAAGCGATAAAGGAAAGGTCTTGCACGTACTTGCTGCGCTCACTGAGAAAAACGGATTTCCAGGGGCGCTGGCAACCGTGGATCAGGCCCTAAAATATGCTGTAACGGACATCGACAGTCTGCTCAGTCTGCACCACCGCCTTTATGATAAGGCTCTGGAACTGGCTCCCCTGCGTTTAGGTGGCAGTATTCCTGAGCTTATGCGGGTCAACCCGAATTTAGCAGCTTATGATGCCAGTCTGGAAAAGGCAGGTGCGCTGAAATGCTAACGTCTCAGATAGCTGGCTGCTGCAAAGAACTGAAGCTAAGCCGCAACATTGTGGAAATGGCGGAAAGCTTACAGGCCGATAGTCACCAGGAATTTCTCTTGAAGCTTCTAAGGTCTGAACTGGAGCATCGGGAATGTATGCGGAAGGACAAGCTCCTGAAAAATGCTGGCTTTTACTCTCTCAAGACTTTTGCTGACTTTCGCTTTGACGAGGTTAAATTACCTGCCAGTGTCTCTCCCCAGTACCTCCAAAGCGGCGAGTTTATAAAGGCCAAAACCAACCTGGTGATGTACGGTAACGTGGGGACGGGTAAGACACATTTATCCATTGCCTTAGGCATTGAGGCCTGCAAGAAAGGTATAGAAACCAAATTCTTTCGGACGGCCGCTCTAGTCAACCAGCTTTCAGAAGCCAAAAAGAGCAGCGCCCTGTCCATCTTTATGAAGAAGCTGGTCAAAGCGGAGCTGCTGATTTGTGATGAATGGGGCTATGTCCCCCTGGATAGGACCGGAGCGCAACTCTTGTTTGAGGTGGTTTCCGAATGCTACGAACGCAAGACGCTAATTATCAATACCAATTTGGAATTCTCCCGCTGGGTCAATGTATTCTATGACGAACAGATGACCGGAGCCATCCTGGACAGGGTATTGCATCATTGCCACCTGCTTCTGTTTCCCGGTCAGAGTAACCGGATGCGGGAATCCGGATTAACCCAATGAAGTAAATAGAGGAAATATAGATGCTGCTGACAAAGAAAAGGTTGAATAAAATCTTACAAGGCTGGAGGGTATCCATCCCGTCTGAACTGGAAAAAGAATTATTAGACGAGTACGGCAATCTGGTTGCTGACGATCAGGGACATACCTTTGAATATACCGAACAGGATATCTACCAGCAGTTAAGGACCAAACTCCATCCATATGGAAATAAGCTACAAGGAGGTGTAACGCTCAGTTAATCTAAAATTCCCCACTGGCGCCTGGGGAAAATATTTTGCAATTTCGGGGAATTTCCCCTTGCAAAAAACATCACGGAGCACCTGCCACCATTCTGCGTAAACGTCACGGCGCAGTTCCTGCGCTATTATCCAAGAGCTTTCCCTATTGGTT
>JAUYHA010000114.1 GCA_030690265.1 Dehalococcoidales bacterium
GGCAGGCTGGACGGGGGCATAGGAATAGTATAATACAAACTCACTGCTGAGTCACTCACCTCAATCTTGTCCGCGAAAGACTTGAGGAAGACTCTCTGCTCAATAATAGAGGATTTCTCCAGCAAATCCTTCAGGTCTTTAACATATTCCAGGACAACGCGCTTATCGGCCAAGTCCACCGCCTGGGAACGCAGTATCTCCTCCGATTCAGCCTTTGCTAGCTCCATTTCCCCTTTTTTCTGGAAGAGAGCCTGTATTCTAGGGGCCAGCTCTCCACCCTTAAACTCTCCTGTCTCCAGTGCATCATAGAGCTTATTCGGCTGGCTATCCGATACATCACGGCTTCGGTAAAAGGCTTGTGTCCATTATTCCGCTCAGCTAGGGCTAGGGTGAGCATTATATCGTGGAGTAAGTCCTCGGTGTCCTCTGCCTTTGCCTTGTGGCTAAACTTTGACGCTACCTTATAATAGGATAGCCAATCGCCGTCTAGCTGGTCATAGCCGTTACCATTGCCGTTGGCTTGCTTTAGCCTTCCGTTTGACCTAGACTTGATATGGCGGGGCTTTGCCGTTGTGGACTGGCAGCTTGCGGAGTTACCACACCACCGACAAACGCCCTGCCCTGTTTTTAGAGTCCAGACCCTATGACATCGGCTACAATGACCTTGATGATTGCCGTTATCGCCGTCTGGTGCTGTTGGTGCTATCGCTGTTACCATCGCTTACCCCCTTTGAGTTTATTTGCTCTGTGAGGCAAGCGTTCAGGTCAGAGCTTCCGTATTCAGTTGTTAAGGTGCGTTTGTGTTTTGTGCGTGTTTAGCTTCATCATCACACAAAAAGAGCTTTTGTTCAGTCTCATAACCTAGCACGATTCTCCTCCCCCTTAGCCTGCCCGCCGAGTTTTTATACAGGTAAAAAAGCGGGTATAATGAGTGGAAATGGAGAAGATAACATGGAAGTGCCAGTGCTTCGTCTGCAAACGACCCATACAGGGAGGAAATCCGTGTGTTCTTTTCTCCACGGACAAGGTTGGATTAGTTGGACTCTGCCACTCAAAATGCAGTTATGGCCTATATCGTTATGGCTACGGTTGGTTCCATATGCGTCCGCCTGACTATCTTTCAAGTGAGCAGGTTTCTTTCCTGATGCACTTTTACTTCAGGCTCTACAACCTTCCGGGCGGAATGGAACCAAACGGTCAACTACGAAGATGTCTGGCACACTTAACCAGGGAATACCCGGCCTCGATGAGCAATCCGATGGATTCTTTCCGGACGTGTCTGGATGAACAGAAACGCTTACCACACTTGGAGCCATACGAAGGTGACCTGGAGACGGATTTCCTCCGCTCCTTAGGCGAGATTCAGCGATCAGCCACTGAACAGCCTGTCCATGTAGAAATCGATTTCAGAGGCCACATAAATGCAGCAGCCGAGACACAGACAAACGTCAGTAGAGATTAATGACCAGTTCCGGCATGCTCTTGAGATAATGGAGGGCACCAATAGAAACGTCTTCATTACAGGCCGCGCCGGCACAGGAAAATCAACTTTACTGGAATATTTCCGCAACACCACGAAGAAGAAGGTAGTGGTACTGGCGCCCACCGGCGTGGCCGCCCTCAATGTGAAAGGACAGACCATCCATTCGTTCTTCCGGTTCAAGCCAGGTATCACCCCGGAACGAGTGAAGAGATTGCGCTCTGACAGGAGCAACGAGAGCATCTATTACAAACTGGATATCATTATCATCGATGAGATTTCCATGGTGAGAGCCGACCTGCTGGACTGTGTGGACCGGTTCCTGCGCCTGAACGGCCCCGAAGCTGACAAACCCTTTGGCGGTATCCAGATGGCCTTCATCGGCGACCTCTACCAGTTGCCGCCGGTGGTTACCGGCGGTGAGAAAGAGG
>JAUYHA010000118.1 GCA_030690265.1 Dehalococcoidales bacterium
GGTCACGTCCTGGTGTCACGTGACACTCAGAAAGTAATGCTGCTGGTGGGCAGTAGTCTATATGGCGTGGCAGTTGGTGCCATCTTTGCCATCGTCTTCATAATCCTGGGGCGTCGTTTACCTGGTCGTCGGCCTGATGTCAAGGCAGCGGTACTGGCAGGACTATTATGGTGGTCGGTAGCCTTTCTCCCTTTTCTAAAGTATCCAGCAAATCCCCCAGGCGTGGGAGACCCAGATACGATGTACTTTCGCCAGATTATCCAGATTGGCTTCATAGTGTTTTCGGCACTGGCGATGGTAACGGCCGGAGCCATCTACTGGCTACTAGGACGCCGCTGGAGAGAGACTTTATTGCGGCGGTGGCGGCTGTGGATAACAACAGGACTCTATGGAGTTCTAGTTGTCCTGCTTTTTATCCTTATGCCCGTTGGTTCCAGCACCACCTCCGTACCGGCTGACCACATCCGGAACTTCCGTATCCTTTCTCTGTCCGGTCAGGTGCTTTTCTGGGTCATCCTGGGTGGTATCTCAGCCCTCCTGCTAAAGCGCTTAGCCGAGCAAGAGGTACTAGGGAAGACAGGTTAACTTCCCTTTTGAAGAAGCGGACGCTGGCCAGTGAACAGTAAGGCGAGTTTGTTGCCTCAAGGGAGACCAAATACATGTTGCCTAGACAACATAAGAACCAACCCTGGCGTTCTGGTTACACCACCGGTGCCTGTGCCGCAGCCGCGGCAAAGGCGGCCACCCTTTCCTTGCTGGAACAGCGTAAGGTTGAGCGGGTACAGATTGAATTACCCCAGGGGAAACGGACTGAATTCCGGATTAGGACCTGCGTCTTCGACCAGAATCGAGCAACCTGCTCGGTAACAAAGGATGCTGGAGATGACCCGGACGTTACCAATGGCGCTGAAATCGTCGCTACAGTTTCGCTAAAAGCAACGGCAGGAATCGAAATCGGCGGAGGACCGGGAGTGGGAACAGTTACCAAACCCGGGCTGGAAATACCCGTAGGCTCCCCAGCCATTAATCCGGTGCCAAGGCAGATGATTACCAGTTCTGTTAGCCAAGCTGCCGGAAGCAAGCTGAATGGCAATGGTTTACGGGTGGTAATCTCAGTACCCCAAGGAGAGAAACTAGCGCAGAAGACGCTGAACCCGCGTCTGGGTATCACTGGCGGTATCTCAGTTCTTGGTACCACCGGCATTGTCATCCCCTATTCAATCAGTGCTTATACTGCCTGTATTTCGCAAGCGGTGAGTGTCGCCGTAGCCTGTGGCTGCCACACGGCCGTGCTGACTACCGGGAGACGAAGCGAGAAGTTCGCCCAAGCAGAGCTGAAGCTGCCTGAAGAAAGCTACATACAGGCCGGTGACTTCATTGGATTTTCTCTTAAAGAGTGTGCGCGGAAAGGACTGACCCGTGTTATTGTCTGGGGTATGATAGGGAAGATAAGTAAACTGGCCGATGGCCACATGTACACCAACGTCAGCGATTCTCAGGTGGATATCGGGTTTATGGCTGAGGTGGCGGCAGAGTGCGGCATACCGCAGGAAACAGTCGAAGCTCTAGGTAAAGCAGTCACCGCCAACCATCTCCGCAAATTATTGCCGGCGGAACATATCAAGAGGTTTTGCGACGCGCTCTGCTGCCTAGCAGTACAGAAGTGCCGGGAACATACCGCCGGACAAGTGGAGGTCGAGTGCATTATGACTGACCCTGAAGGAGTTATTTTGGGGAGAGGCAGTGCCGCAGGATAAGGTCTTTGTTGTAGGGGTGTCGCCTGAAGGCGTTTCCAGCCTATCCCCAACGATTTACCAGCTAGTAACGCAGGCAGAGATAATCTTTGGCGGGAAAAGACTGCTGCAAATGTTCCCTTCATTCACCGGCAGGAAGATTATCATCGGAAACAATCTGGTAGAGGTAGCCAGTTTGATTGAGATGAACTTAGGGCAAAAACGAATGATTGTTCTGGCCTCAGGGGACCCCGGCTTTTACGGTATCGCCCGGTATTTGACTGGAAAGCTCGGAAAAAGCAATTTCGAAATAGTTCCAAATGTAAGTTCAATGCAACTGGCTTTTGCCCGCATCGGAGAAAGCTGGGATGACGCTGCTCTTACCAGTGTGCATTCTCGTAATATCGAAGCAATCGTAGGTATTGTGCGCTCCAGCCGAAAAGTTGGCATTTTTACTGATGATAAACACACGCCAGGGGAAATTGCCAGAATATTACTGGAGTGCGGTATCGATAATCGTCGGGCTTATGTCTGCCAGGACCTGGGCACCGAGGAAGAAAGGATTATCGAGACCGACCTCGAAAATCTCAAGGACAGCCCGTGTTCTCCCTTAAATGTCGTGATACTGATAAAGGATACCCGGGGAATAGGAGAGGAAACATCTCATCTACAGATGTTTGGTATTGCCGATGATAATTTCAGGCAGCCAACGGAGGGGCATCTTATCACCAAGCAAGAAGTCAGGGCAGTAAGCCTGTCCAAGCTGGCCATTACTGAAGACAGTATTGTCTGGGATATCGGGGCCGGCTCAGGGGCAGTTTCTATAGAAGCAGCTCTCTTAGCCAGAAATGGCAGTGTTTTCGCTACCGAAAAGAATGCTGGTTCAGTGGCTATGGTCAAAGAAAATGTCCGTCACTTCGGATGCGCTAATGTCAGGGTGATTCAGGCTATGGCTCCTGATAAACTTGAGGAATTACCGGCTCCGAACGCAATTTTCATCGGGGGTAGCGGCGGCGAGATAGATGAAATACTGCGTCTTTGTTGCCGGCGTTTGAGACCGGGGGGGCGAATCGTCGTCAACGCCGCAACCTTTGAGACCTTGCACCGGTCTGTCGCTAGCCTCAAAGTCAACAACTTTGATGTTCAGGTGACACTGGTCAACGTGGCGCGTAGCCAGGACATATTGAACCTGATGCGTCTTGAAGCGCTCAACCCGGTATTTGTCATCACTGGCTGGTCGTCAAAGGAGAAATAATGCCTGACGGTAATCAGAAGGAAACAATAGGGCGGCTGTATGCCATCGGTGTCGGGCCCGGTGACCCCGAGCTGATAACCATAAAGGCCGGCCGCCTTTTGAGTCGGCTACCGGTTATCTTTGTCCCCCAGAGAGACGAAACAAGCCCAGGCTATGCCCGCAGCATTATTGCCGGACTGGTCAGAGAGTCAGAGCAAAAGGTTATTGGGCTGGTTTTTCCGATGGTGAGAGATAATAAACAACTGGCAGCCTACTGGGAGAAAGCCGCCGAAACCATGTGGTGGCATCTCAAACAGGGGCAGGACTGCGCCTTTGTTAATGAGGGCGACCCATATCTCTATGGCACCGCAGTCCATGTCCTCGAGACTTTGCGGGCAACTCATGCGGAGGTGAAAATTACGGTTGTTCCCGGAGTCTCCTCAATCAATGCCGCGGCAGCGCAAGCGGCGCTGCCACTCGCCATTAACGACGAAAGAGTCGCAATACTGTCAGGACACTGTAAAGATAGTGTCATTGCGGAGACTCTGGAGCATTTCGATACGATAGTATTCTTGAAGGTAAACTCGGCGTTTGGACGGCTGCTCGATACTCTGGAACGATTGAAACTAACCGAAAAGTGTGTCTATATCAGCAAATGCACCACTGAGGATGAGGAGATTATCCGAGACATCAGACAGCTAAAAGGGCGAAAGCTGGACTATTTATCTCTGCTGATTGTCAGGAAGTAATATGTCAGTCAAGGTTTATTTTATTGGTTGCGGTCCCGGCGACCCGGAACTGCTGACCATCAAAGCGAAGAAAATGATTGAGCAGGCAGATGTCATCATCTATGCTGATTCGCTGATAAGCCCCGAAATCTGTGGCTACGCCCGGCAAGGGGCAGAGATTCACCAGAGCGCCTCACTTACGCTGGAGGAGATAACGGACATTATAGTCAAAGCTGTCAGGGAAGGTAGAATGGTAGCGCGATTGCATAGTGGCGACCCTGGTATTTACGGGGCTACACAGGAGCAGATGATGGCTTTAGATAACCACGGCATCGAGTATGAGGTAGTGCCCGGTGTCAGTTCTTTATTCGCCTCAGCTGCTGTACTTAAAGCCGAGCTTACCGTTCCCGAACATTCTCAGACGGTTATCATTACACGGATAGAGGGTAGGACCCCCGTTCCGGAACGCGAAGCTCTGCGTAAACTGGCGGCGCACCGATCTACAATGGCTATTTTTTTGAGCGTCTCTATGATTGATAAGGTAGTGGCCGAGTTGCGTGCCGGCGGCTATCAACCTGACACTCCCGCCGCCGTGGTTTACCGGGCTAGTTGGGAAGATGAAATCGTGTTGCGAGCCACTCTGGACACCATTGTCGAGCGTGTGAAGGCAGCGGGAATAGCGAAACAGGCGATAATATTCGTAGGTGAGTTTTTGAGTTCGAAGGAAAAGGCTACACGTTCCAAACTCTACGATGAAAGTTTTAAGCATGGATATCGAAAGTAATAATGGCGTAATAGCCATCGTTGCCATAAGCAAGAAGGGGGCGGAGTTAGGTCGCCGCTTGAGGTTACTGCTCTCCGACAGTTATCTCTATCTGCCGGAGAGGTGGGCTACTGGCACTGTGGCTGACGAGTATGCTTTCTCATCGCCGGTAAAGGATGTGGTAAGAGAGGTTTTTCACCAGTATCATCAGCTCATACTCATTATGGCGACGGGTATTGCCGTCCGACTGATTGCCGATAGACTTCGGGACAAACATCATGACCCGGGGGTAGTGGTTGTGGATGATTCGGGCGCTTTTGTCGTAAGTCTGCTCTCGGGACACGAAGGTGGCGCTAACAAGCTGGTGCAGAAAGTAGCAATTTCTCTAGGCGCTTGTCCTGTCATCACTACCGCTTCCGATATGAGCGGAACTATCTCAGTAGATATGCTCGGTAAGGAATTCGGCTGGGAAATTGAGAATCATAGTAGTGTTACTAAGGTCAGCGCGGCTATGGTGAATGGAGAGCCGATTGGTGTCTACCAGGATACCGGGGAAAGAAACTGGTGGCCTGAGGAAAGACCGTTACCTGACAATGTCACTATTTTTAACAGTATCGAGGCTTTGCATCAATCCAATCCCCGGGCAGCATTGATAATCACCGACCGTGTTCTAGATGAGGAAAAACTGGCTTTACTGCCCCGACATACCGTAGTCTACCGTCCGAAAAGTCTGGTTGTTGGCATTGGTTGCAACCGGGGAACCAGATGTTTACAGATAGAAAAGGCGGTGACTACTGTTTTCTCGACGCATGGTCTTGCTATCGGAAGCATCAGAAACATAGCCACTATTGACTTTAAGCAAGATGAAAGAGGACTTCTAGAGTTTGCCCAGAAGTACTGCCTGCCGATAGAATACTTTGATAAAGAAGCCTTACGCCTGGCACACTTCCCCTCTACCCCTTCAGAGACGGTAATGAAATACGTGGGGACACCGGCGGTCTGCGAGTCGGCGGCAATACTGAGCAGCGGTAATCCTTCACTTATTGTACCTAAGGAAAGCTACGCTCGAACGGTAACTGTGGCTGTAGCGCCCTTAGCTGCTGAGCAGCCGGAGAAAAAAGGTAAGCTATTCCTGGTCGGCATTGGACCCGGTTCTCACCAACACATAACCCTGAGAGCTAGGGAAGCCATCGAACAGAGCGAGGTGGTGGTTGGCTACACGACATACATCAAGCTGATTGAGCCATTTCTTCATACAAAGGAAGTTATCGCTACTGGAATGGGTGCCGAAGTTGAGCGGGCCAACACAGCGATCCGTCTGGCACGGGAAGGTAAAAAGGTAGCCTTCGTCTCCAGCGGTGATTCCGGTGTTTACGGGATGGCCGGATTAGTTGGTGAGATTCTGGGTGAGCAGCCCGGCGAGATTCCAGATATAGAGGTAGTGCCGGGGGTAACTTCTCTAGTGGCTGCCGCCGCTTTACTGGGCTCGCCGATAACCGTCGACTTTGCCACCATTAGTCTCAGCGACTATCTGGTCTCGTGGCAGGAGATAACTCAGCGGTTAGAGATGGCGGCTGAGGGTGATTTTGTCATTATTCTGTATAACCCTCGGAGTAGAAAGCGTCAGCATCAGTTGACCGAAGCCAAACAGATTATCTTAGAGCATCGCTCACCATCGACTCCAGTAGGCATCGTCACCAATGCTTATCGGGAAAACCAGGAGGTAGTCGTAACCACTCTGGAGCACATGCTGGACCACGAAATAGGTATGGACACAATCATAATTATCGGAAACTCGACTACTTCTGTCTCTAAAGGCTGGATGATGACACCGCGTGGTTACCGGACAAAATATCGCCTGGAGGCTTCAGCATGAGCCGGACCAAGGGATTGGTCATCGTCAACACCGGCAAGGGAAAGGGCAAGACGACGGCGGCTCTAGGGTTAATGTTCAGGGCCTGGGGGCATGATATGAAAGTAGTGATGCTTCAGTTCGTCAAGCATTCGATAGTTGGCGAGCATCGCGCGGCCCAGCGGATGGGCGTGGAAATGGTGGCTGGTGGCGCCGGTCTTACTTTCAGAGGGGATAATGCTGAGAAGAATGAGCAGATGGCTAAAGAGCTATGGAATGTAGCGACGGAGAAAATCAATTCAGGAACCTACGACATGGTGATTCTGGACGAACTAACTTATGCGTTTCAGTACGGCTGGCTTGAGGTTGACGAGGTAATGGACGTGCTCAGGCATCGACCGGTCAAAGTCCATGTGATAATCACCGGGCGTAACGCTCCCCAGGCTCTCATTAACTTCGCTGATACGGCGGTAGAAATAATGGACGTAAAGCACCACCGCAGGCAAGGAATTAAGGCACAGGCGGGAATTGAATTTTAGCCGAGAATATATGGAATATATGGTATGAAAGCAATAGTTATTGCAGGTACTGTTAGCGGCGTCGGCAAAACCACGGTAACCATCGGGCTGATAGGGGCTTTATCCCGCCGAAAGCTCAAGGTACAGCCGTTCAAGACGGGGCCCGATTATATTGACCCCACTTATCATACCTGGGTAACCGGGGTGCCCTCCCGAAACCTGGATACCTGGCTCCTGTCTAAGGAGACTATTATTGAGCTATTCAACAGGGCTATGAAAGGGAAAGATATCGCCGTAATAGAAGGCGTTATGGGACTTTACGACGGACGTTCGTCGACCAGTGAAGAAGCGAGCACGGCGGAGATGGCCAAGCTCATCGGGGCGCCGGTACTCTTGGTGGTGGACAGCCGAAAAACTGCGCGCAGCCTGGCCGCCATGGTTACTGGATATCAGACTTTTGACCCCGCACTGCGTATCGGTGGTGTCATCCTGAACGGTATCGGCAGTGAAGGGCACTTGAAATTATGTCAGGAGGCCATCGAGCACTACACCGGAATCAAGGTGATGGGTCACCTGCCGCGACGTGACAACCTGTCTCTTCCGGAGCGTCATCTGGGCTTGATTCCTGTCGTAGAAAACCCGGCGAGCGAAGAGTTTCTGCGCCAGCTCATCGCGCAATGCGAAGCGACTTTTAATATTCCGGAGATACTACGCCTGGCAGAGCAGGCAGCAGTTCCCGAGGTTAGGCCGGCACTATTCCCAACGATCAACAAGCCTCCTGTGGTCAGCATTGCCGTAGCAAAAGACAAAGCCTTTAGTTTTTACTATCAGGATAGTCTTGACTTGCTGGAGGCATGGGGCGCGGAACTGGTGCCGTTCAGCCCTTTGCAGGATGCACAACTGCCCCATGGTGTCTCCGGTCTCTATATTGGGGGCGGCTTCCCCGAAATGTACGCCGCCGACCTGGCCGGTAACGAGTCCATGAGACAGGCGATAAGTTCCGTAGCCCGACGAGGAATGCCCATCTATGCGGAGTGTGGCGGACTGATGTATCTGGGCAGAAGCATCCGGGACTTGGAGGGGCACGAATATCCGATGGTAGGCGCCATACCGGTTTCTTCTCGCATAGATACCCCGCGCCTCAGTCTTGGTTACCGCACCATCCAGGCTTTGGCTGACGGACCACTATTGAGACAGGGGGAGACAGCGCACGGGCATGAGTTCCACTGGTCGGTGTTGCAGTGCACCGCAGATGCGCCGGCGGCGTATAAAGTCATCGAAAAAACTGAACGTACGGAGGGATTTCAGCAGGGGAATCTACTGGCCTCCTATATTCATCTTCACCTGGGAGGGCTACCGTTTATGGCGTCCCGTCTGGTAAATTTTTGCCTAGCAGGTTCGGGCAAGTAGCAACTCGTAGCTGT
This sequence comes from Dehalococcoidales bacterium, assembly GCA_030690265.1. Lineage (GTDB taxonomy): Bacteria > Chloroflexota > Dehalococcoidia > Dehalococcoidales > UBA2162 > JAUYHA01. The sequence goes on from JAUYHA010000118.1 coordinate 8,253, forward strand.
GAGCACAAGGGAGATGGATGGAGATTCTACTCATATTGGTTTTGGCAATAACTCTCGACCTGACTATCGGTGAGCCACCGCGTGCCATCCATCCCGTCGTGTGGATGGGGAAAGTGGTGTCATTCCTGGTGAGAGTTGGTAAAGGACGCGCTAACTTGCATCAGTTTTTTCTCGGCATGGGAATAGTCCTGGTCACCGTTGGTCTCTTTACCATTCCCGTCTTTTTGATTCTTTTCTACCTGAAGAGTCTTAATCTGGTGGCGTATGTGGTTGTCGGTTCCTTATTCCTCAAAACCACGTTTTCTTTGAAGGAGTTGCGTCGAAGCGCCCTCGTCATCAAGACCCTTCTGGCGAAGGACAAACTACCCGAAGCGCGCTTTGAGCTACGTTCGTTGGTGGGACGGGATACTGCATCTCTGGATAAAAGCCTCATGATATCTGCCACCGTTGAATCGGTGGCAGAAAATACTTGTGACAGTTTTACCGCGCCACTTTTCTACTTTCTGTTCTTTGGCGTGCCCGGAGCTATAGCCTACCGTGCAGTTAATACGCTAGATGCCATGATTGGCTATCACGGGGAGTTCGAATTCCTGGGGAAGTTTGCCGCGCGCGTGGATACCATCGTTAATCTTATCCCGGCTCGCATCACCGCTTTGCTCATCATATTGGCGTCCTGGCTACGGAGACAGAGTGCCTCTGACGCTTGGCGCATTATGCTCCGCGACCGGAGAAAAACGGAGAGTCCTAATGCCGGTTGGACGATGAGCGCCATCGCGGGCGCTCTGAGAGTGCACCTGGAAAAAGTAGGCTATTATGAATTGGGGGACAGTCATAATCCTCTGACGATAGATACTGTAGATATTTCGGTACAACTAATAACAACGGCAGCTCTAATCTGGATAGGATTACTTTTCCTGGCTGAGGTGATATATCGTGTTGCAACCTAAATCAAACATAGACAGACTTGTGCCCGCGACTCATGGTGGTATCGACTATGCCGAGCTCGGGGAAGCCGGTATTTCACCCGAGGATGTTCTGGATTTTAGCGTTAGCACTAATCCATTTGGGCCTCCGCCTGGAGTCAAGGAAACTCTCAGTCAGGCGTCAATCGACCGCTATCCTGACTCCGATTCCATAGAACTGAGACGGTCACTGGCAAGAAAACTGGGACTTCCCCCGAACCAACTCCTCATCGGCAGTGGTTCGACTGAGCTTATCAGACTGGTGGTCACCGCTTATTTCGGGATCGGTGATCTGGTTATGGTTCCTCAGCCTACTTATGGTGAGTATGAAATCGCCTGCCACTTGGCCGACGCTCGAGTACTGAAACAGCCGTCAGTTGGAACGGCAGACCTTCGACTGAACGTACCCCAAATTGTAGAGATAATCAGGAAGCAACGGCCAAAGGGCATTTTTCTCTGTAATCCCAATAATCCCACCGGACAATACCTGTCCAGGGAGGAAGTAGAGAGAATTGTGACTGCGGACAGCGATTGTCTGGTCATATTGGATGAAGTTTATATTGGCTTTACTGATAGTGCCTGGTCATCTATTGACTTAGTAGGCAAGGGGAACCTTGTTGTCTTGCGCTCAATGACCAAAGACTATGCTCTGGCTGGTTTACGCCTTGGCTACGCGATAGCGGCTGAGTCAATCATGTCGGTACTGAACAAGGTCAAACCACCGTGGAACGTAAGTTCAGTCGCCCAGGCAGCGGGCATTGCTGTGCTCAAAGTTGATGGTTATCTTGACGCTTGTGCAATGACGCTTAAAGAGTCTAAAGAATTTTTGGTGAAAGAATTGAGACGTCTCGGCTGCTCGCCGTTGCCATCGGAGGCCAATTTCTTTTTGGTCGAAGTTAGGGATGCCGCCAGTCTCAGGCAAGCTTTGTTCAAAAAGGGGATTCTGGTCCGTGATTGTTCTTCTTTTGGCCTACGGGACTACATTCGTCTGGCGCCGCGTACCATGCCGGAGTGTCAGAAGTTGGTGGGCGTATTAGAAGAGACGGGGGTTTACCAGTATGTCAGGTAAGACCTTGATGGTGCAGGGGACTGCTTCCAACGTGGGCAAGAGCATACTGGTCACCGCTCTTTGCCGCATTTTTAAGAATGACGGCTTCACGGTAGCCCCTTTTAAAGCCCAGAATATGTCTCTCAATTCCTTTGTTACTCCTGACGGAGGCGAGATTGGCCGGGCTCAAGCCGTGCAGGCTGAAGCCGCCGGTATCGCCCCTACCGTAGATATGAACCCCATTCTATTGAAACCGGAAGCCAATAGCCGTTCTCAGGTGGTAGTCAGAGGCCATCCCCAGCAGTCCACCGGGGCTGCCGCTTATTACCAGCTAAAATCACAACTCTGGCCGGTAGTCACTCAAGCCCTTGATACACTCCGTTCCCAGTACCAGATTGTGGTTATCGAGGGCGCCGGCAGCCCTGCTGAAATAAACCTGACTAAGGACGAGATAGTTAATATGCGTGTGGCCAGATACTGCCAAGCACCGGTATTGCTGGTGGGGGATATCGACCGCGGCGGCGTTTTCGCCTCACTACTGGGCACTCTGGGGCTCCTAAACCCCGAAGACCTTGCCCTGGTCAAAGCCCTGGTAATTAACAAGTTCCGCGGAGACCCGGCACTATTTGAACCCGGTATCAGATTTATTGAAGAGAAAGCCAACTTACCGGTGGCGGGGGTAATCCCCTATTTCAATGATATTTCTATTGCTCAGGAAGATTCGGTAGCCCTGGAACAGTCCGCCTCTCAGCCAACGAGCTTCCAGGTAGACATTGCCGTCATCAGGCTGCCCCATATCTCTAACTTTGATGACTTTGACCCTCTGGCTAAGGAAAATGGCATCAGAGTCAGATACGTAAATTTTAATAAAAACCTGGAGCACCCTGATTTGATTATTCTGCCTGGCAGCAAGACCACGGTTGCCGACCTGGACTGGCTTAGCGAAAGCGGGCTGGCTGACGGCATTACCGAGCTTTATCAGCATGGATCTTTTGTCATCGGCGTTTGCGGGGGCTATCAGATGCTGGGGCGATTTATTGATGACCCTGAACAGGTGGAGTCTGCTGTTTTACGCCGACCGGGTCTGGGACTCTTACCTATCACCACCACCTTTTTACCGACCAAGGAAACCCACCAGGTAAAGGGTGAGGTAGTCTCCTGTCGAGGACTGCTGGCTAAAACCAGGGGTATCCGCTTTAAAGGCTACGAAATTCACATGGGCAGGACGGAAAGTGATGAAGAAGGCACCGCATTTCGCCTGAAAGAGCGCTCCGGCGAGCCGTGTGATGTCTCCGATGGCTACCTGGATTCCAGCGGGCGGGTGCTAGGAACCTACATTCACGGCCTCTTCCGCGATAAGAAACTACGGCGCGCCATACTGAGTCAAATTGCCCAGTCAAAAGGCCAGCGCCTCAACTTCAAAGATAATCGGCGGGAGGACGAGTATGACAAGCTCGCTGACCTGGTTAGCAACAGCCTCAATATGGAGCTTATCTACACTATCGCCGGGTTGAGTAAGGGGAGCTGATCAGGTCGATAATCCGCTGTTAGAGTCACAATCACTCATAAAGTGATATTTCAAGATAACACGTTTATCAGCCCCCCGAGGGTTGGGGAGGAACCCGAGGAAAAAAAAGAAAAAGCCTCCCGTTTTGGGAGACTTTTGTGAGCACTGTTGCAGGCTAATTCACGCGCCATTGTTAGGCCGAGTCAGATTCCTTCCCAACGATAGCATAAATGACATTGGTCCCCACCCGATTGACGCCCTTCGCGGCAAGCGCGTTGAGAATCTCTTGCT
>JAUYHA010000134.1 GCA_030690265.1 Dehalococcoidales bacterium
TGTCAAGACTTGAACGTTATTCCTCTTCCGGAGGCTTCTCCGGCTCATCTTCCCCCGCACCCCAGAACGGGCACCTGGTAACGGACTCAGCTTCGTCTTTCTTGTCCGGCCACTTCTTATCACACTTGTCGCAATGACCCAGAACCACGTTCTCATCGGGCTTGAACTCCGTGCGCTTTAGCGACCCGAGTATATGCCGACGCAATTTTACCACGTATTCGGCGCCGGCATCCCCCAGGCTCATAATCGCCGTCGCCAGGTCAGGCCGCGCCTCGGCAATGAATTCTACCAGGCGCACAAGAGATATCTTTTCAATGTGCTCAATATTATCACCGACAGCCGATAAGTCCAGATGCGCCAGATCGGGGAAACTACCATCGCGGACCATGGTAGGGATATCCTCGGCCTTTATGGTATTCAGGTACTTTTTTAACCCCTGAATTATGGAGTCGTGCATGGTTTCAAGGAAAAACTCGAAGGCAAAGCGGCTGCCGAACTTCCCAAGACTCTTTTTGATCGCCATCTACTCTTCCCCCTCTCCCATGTTGGCCAGAGCTTTACCGGCCCTGTTCAGCGCTTCCTTGAAGGTCTTGGCAATATCCATCTTGACCTGGTGGCTATCCTCATCCCTCCGCTGCTTCTCCTTGTGCTCCTCCAGCCGGATAAACGTGCTGAGATCCAGCACCATCGGGTTGCCATCCTTATCCTTCACCTGAATGGGGGTCGCCTGAGAAACCGGTGCATTATCGCGCATGATAATAATCGGCTGCCCCGGAGACACTTCCGTTACTTCACCCGTTCTTTTATCGTACAGCATCTGCCTCTGTGGAGAGACAGTAGGGATCTGTGGTTTATTATCCGGAAACATCTCCCTGACAGCTTTAACTAAGGATATTACCCTTTCAATGTCGTTCCCTGCTTCTGGCTTCCCCTCTCCCAATAGCTCTTTTATCGCCTTAAATTGAGTGATAACCTTTTCCGTTTCATCCCCGGGAGGAGCTGGTTCCCTATTCATGTCGCCGATAACTTTCTCAACTGCCTTTGCAGCCAGGCTATCCCCCGATCCGTCTCTATGCGCATCTGAGCGAACTGCCCTCCCCGCTGCCCTGAGCTTGCTTATATCTACCGCATCCTGATAATCAAGGTTCCCCATGCCTTCCCCGACCCAGAGTGGTGAGTCATTGCTATCAATTATATAGGCTCTATTCCCGGTCCCCTTCTTTCTATCTGCATCAAGTCCCTCTCCCTTTTTTGCTTCAGGATTGCTAAAATACGTTGGCAATTCTGCTGGCAAGGGCTGCTTCAGATGAGAGCCCCAGGATGCAAGCCAGCGGTTAGCCAGGTCGCGCTGAATGCCCATCTGCTGCAAGCCCGAAGCTACCCATTTCAGGTCCTGATAATCGCCACCGTTCCAGATGTGGTCGGTAGTAACCTTAATCAGGCTCATGGGCACTACCCCGATATACTTCCCGAGGCGAAGGAACTGCTGATACTCCGTCGTGCCGGCTGTGGCCTGGGTCTCTTCTTTCTTGCCCTCGCCTGTC
>JAUYHA010000141.1 GCA_030690265.1 Dehalococcoidales bacterium
AGCAACAGACACTAACCTTTACCGCTCAGCCGCCAATGTTCTTAAAACAGACGACTCTCTTGCTATTGCCGGCAATCTCAATGTGACAGGCTATGCAACCACTTCCTCCTCTTTGGCAGTCGGATACTCCAGTGTGCTAGCTGGAGTTGGGAATGCAGCCTTTGCGGGCAATGTGGGAATCGGGACGACCGCTCCGGGAGCAAAATTGGAGGTAAATTCCACTACTAATCCGGGATTAATAGTTGGCGACGGCACAACGGGTTATATAAAAGTCGGCGGTTCAACAGTTTACGATGCTGCCGGGCATCTCACCTTGTCTTCTGACGATGATACTGTAGAGATAGCTGAGAACGAATTATACATATCAGGCAGTACACCGGAGATTGAACTTTGGGGGGCAGATGCTACAGAAACACTTAAGATTGTTAATGACGCATCAGGAGGAACAGCAAATCTGTATGTGGAAGGCAGTATCGGTATTGGGACATCATCACCCGCCGAAAAACTGGATGTCGCCGGCAATATTCGATTGTCAAACTTGATAAATTCAGTAAATGCCTTCGGGTCTTTAGCTTCTAATTACGGCTTAAGCCTGCAAAATCTGGCCAATTCAACACCGGCTAATGGCCAGGAAATCCTGCTTGACGAATCCGCCACAAACCTTATTAAAAACCCCAGGCCTGCTACCTCCGGAACAACCAACTGGACCTGTTGGGTTGACGCAGAAACCTGCACAACAACTAATTTAACAGATTCGACAATGCCCGGAGTAGGAGGACACGGAATCCAATTTACAAATACCGGAGCTAGTTCTCATCAATTAGTTGGAACAGCTAATAATACTGACTCTACCGCCGTAACCAGCGGCCAAAGTTATACAGCATCTTTTTGGGCAAAAGCATCAACAAATAGAAATATGACCTTATATTTATTAAGGGCCGCTTCACCGTGGGATGGGATTTCAAACTTTCCGACTGTTTCAGTAACAACCAGCTGGCAAAAATTCGTTGTAACTCTGGTAGCCACAGCAACAGATAACGCATGGTTAGACTTTGACTCAAGCGGTGTAGAAGCCTCGGGCACATATGCCATTGCTAATGTACTGATGGAAAATAGAGCCTACGCCACTTCCTACTTTGACGGGGCTATGGGTGCAGGTTACGCCTGGACAGGAACAGCCCACAATTCTACTTCTACAAGAGGGACAGGAACCTATATTGGTACGGCCGCCTCCAAAATCGCCTTTATAGATAATACTAACAGCCTGCTTAATATCGCCGGTGATGCCTCTACTTCCGGCTCTTTGGTTTTTAGAGGCACTTCTCCTGCGACAATTGATATTCTTAATGGAGACAGACTTGATTTCCAAACTAGTGTTGGGGGCGATGACGGCTTAGCTGCCAAAATGACACTTTCAAACGGCGGGAATTTGGGAATCGGCACAACCGCGCCGGCGTATATGCTAACGGTAAATGACAACACCACAACCTACGCCACTGATTTTCTTCAAAATAACGCTGACGGATGGGGATCATATATTTGGGTTAACAACGCCGACACGGACAAAGACGCCTTCCATGTAGAAACTACTGCCGGCCATCCTCTGGTTGTGAAAAACAGCGGAAATGTTGGTATTGGGACAACGGCACCGGCCACCACTCTGGATGTCCGGGGAACGGCCAGTGTTTCCAGCAACTTGACGGTTGGGGGTTATATTACCGGTGCCAACAATACTCCACTAACGCTTCAAGCTTCGGGGGCAGTTGCAGGAAATGGCGGTATAGGCTCAATTTATTTTGAGGGCAGTGATGGAATCCAAAGAGCAAGATTAGATACAACTGCCGCTTCTTCTTCGGCATTTCCAGTTGATGGCAATCTAGTAGTTTCCTCAAACACCACCTTCAGTCCGGGTGCGATTTCGGCAGTTAGCCAGCAAGCCAATTCCGGCCAAGCGGATGTAACGGTTGCCTCTGCCACCAATTTCCTAGCCGGCCAGCTTGTTTTGATTATTCAAATGACGGGAACAGGAGCCGGTAATTGGGAAACACAAACAATCAAAAGCATTTCCAGCAACACTTTGACCATGAATACGAATTTGACTGATACCTATCAAGCAACCGGCGCTCAAGTTCAAAAAATCCCTCTATATGGAAATGTGAATGTAAACACAAATTTCAGTTTATCTGCTCCTGCTTGGAATGGGACAACGGGCGGGGTTATTTGGTTCACAGCCGCAGGCTCTGTTACTGTCAGCTCAAACGCCTCTATAAATGGTGTCGGATTGGGGTTTGCTGGGGGAGTGATAACAACCGGAGGTTTAGGCGGAAATCCTTCTGATACTATCGGGGAGGGTGCTACCGTGGCAGGAAATGGAAATAATGGAGCTTCAGGTAGCGGTCCCTCCACTGGACAGTCAGGAGCTGGCGGTAACTTTTCCGGTTCAGGCGGAGGCGGTAATGGAACAGGGGATGTTTTGTTTGGAGGGGGTTCCGGTGGAGGCGGTGGTGGAGGAACGGCAGGAGGAGGAGGCGGAGGAGCTTATTTAGATAGCGCGAATGGCACTAACGGTGCCTCAGGAGCTGGTGGAAATGGTGGATCGCCTGGTGGGGGTGCATTCTATGTTGGGGGTGTGGGAGGATCTGGGGTTGGTGTAGGCGGCTCAAAGGGTACAACTTATGGCAGTGCTGATTTAAGCCTTATTTATATAGGCTCCGGCGGAGGCGGTGGCGCTTCCGGTGCCGGAGGCGGGTCAGGGGCAGATACGGACACATGGGCTACCAGAGGAGGAAATGGAGGAAATGGAGGAAATGGAGGAGGAGGTGGCGCAGGGGGAGCAATTATTTCTATTAACGCACCTATTCTTTCCAATAGCGGCATAATTTCTGCCAACGGAGCAAATGGGTCGGGTGGAAACAGCGGCAACGCAGGTAATAATGGTGTCTCATCGTCTGACGGAGCTGGAGGGGGCGGTGGCGGAGCAGGCGGCGCAGCCGGCGGAGGCGGTTCAGGAGGAAGTATTTATCTAAACGCCAGGTCAATAACCATTGGGACCGTGACTGCTAAAGGAGGAGTAGGAGGAAGCACGGTGGGTAGTGGAGGAGCGGGAGGAAAAGGGGGAAATGCTCAAGCCGGCGGCGGTTCTTATTCGGGGGGTGGCGGAGGCGGCGGCGCAGGCTCTACCGGCGGAGCGGCGGGGGCAAAAGGAAGCAATGCTGTCGCGGGCGTCAATGGAGCAGTAGGAGCCTCAGCTGCTCCCGGAGCAGGAAGTCAAGGGGGTAATGGTCGGATCAGGCTCGATGGCAACGCTTCCGGGGCAACTACCCCAGCTTCAGGCTATAACGGAACCTACACGATGACTTCACCCTATGGATATGGGACATTTTTTATTGGATCCGTGGTCACAAACTCTGCCGATGTAGCTGAGACCTACCGGACGCTAGAGCGTGATCTCGATCCCGGGGACGTGGTGATTGTAGATGATGATCCGAATAATCCGCTTTATGCCGATCAGTATGTTAATAAGGAAGGGTCGGGATTGGCGCGGGCTAGACAGGAGAGGGATCCAAGAGCGGTGGGTATTATTTCAACTGCCCCCGGTCTTACCTTGGGTGGTAGCGATAATTCTTATATTCCTCCAGAAGAACAAAAGGCGTTGGCTTTAGCAGGAAGAGTTCCGGTTAAGATTGATCCTGCTTCGCCCGAGATTAAGGTGGGTGATCCCTTGACAACTTCTGTCAACCCCGGCCGGGCAATTAAGGCTACGAGAGCTGGTCCTATAATAGCTAAAGCTGTTGAACCATGGACCCCTCCTTCGTCGGGGCAAGAACCTGTAGATAAAATATCAGTTATGGTTAATTTGTCATGGTATGATCCGGACGCTTTGCTGACCTCCTCGGGCGATTACAGCCTAAGTTTGAGTGCCAGCGCCTCAGCTTATAGCACTGAGTTTGGCGCTTTGGGTTTCCCGATTGCCTCAGGCTCGGCAAATTTCCTATTTAATATTACCGATGCAGTTGGAAATTTGGTCCAGAGAGTGGGTATTTTCTCGGAAGCCGCCATTGCCCATCTTCGAGCCGGCTTTCTGCAGGCTAAACTTTTGGAAACAAATACCATCAGACTTGGTCCAAATGAGGCTACCGGGAGTGCCAATTTGCTTCGTATTCAGGATCCAAACGGCCAAACTGTGGCTGGATTTGATTCTTTGGGCAACATGGCCATTCGTGGCACGCTTTATGCTGACCAGATTATTGCCCGAAACGGCACCTTCGGAACTCTTAATGTGGCTACTATTTCCGCCCAAACGATTACTCAGGCTGATCTGGGTGAAATAAGATTCAAACTAGCACTTCTTGAACAGGCGGCAAGCGCCACGCCCGAGCTCAGCTCGGCTGATCCAATCTTTGCTATCTTGAATCAAGCCCAAACAGCCTCTCCGGGAGGACAATTGGCTGGTGGCGGTCTTGGTTCTCCATCTGGTGATCTGCCGCCGACTGAACTTGGTGATATTACTATTCATAGCGCCGATATTCTAACCAACCTCAATATAGGCGGCAATCTAACCTTGGCAGGCAATCTTGCCGTGGCTGGAACAAGTCAATTTACTGGTGATGTCAGCTTCCTCAAGGGTGCTATCTTCTTTGATGATGTCGGCTTCCTAGGTAAATTGACCTTGAACCAGGATACGGCTGGCTTTGCTACGATCAAGCAGGGTGATCAGGAAGTTCAAATTACCTTCGGCAAGCCTTATACGACAATACCGGTTGTTCAGGCGAGCTTGGCCTTTGATAACATTACTGATGAGGCGGCACGAGTGGCTATGGAAGACGCTGTCTTGGGAGATAAGTTTAGATATATTGTTACCCGCCGTACAATTGGCGGTTTTGTCATCAAGCTGGATAAGCCGGCCGATCATGATCTTTCCTTCTCCTGGCTGGCCTTTGCGGTCAAAGATCCCAATACTTTTGTCAGCGGGCCAGCCGGAACGCCTACCCCAACTCCAACACCTGGAGGCGGGGGAGTTAGTCCGACACCTACACCTACATCTAGTCCACCAGCCGGCGGACCAACAGATACACCAACACCAACTCCTGTTGTAACAGATACACCAACACCGACGCCGTAGGATCAGAGGATCGGAGGTATCAGAGCGATCAGAGTTTCAGAGATATCCGAGAATCAGAGCTTCGGAAAGTCAGAGCGTCAGAGTTTCAGAGAGTCGGAGTGTCAGAAAGTCAGCAAAACCAGGACATTCGAATATTTCTGACCATCTGA
>JAUYHA010000085.1 GCA_030690265.1 Dehalococcoidales bacterium
CACTTCTCCGGTCCCTGGCCTCCTTACAGCTTCGTAGCCAAGCCCGTAATGCCGGTCAAAGAGGAAATCAAATGAACCCCACTCGAGATACGCATGCCACGCTGGTAGACCTTCTGGATAGGGTGCTGGACAAGGGTCTGATAGTTGATGCCGACCTCATCATCCATGTAGCGGGCATTCCCCTGCTGGGTGTGAAGCTGAGAGCTGCCCTCGCTGGCATGGAGACCATGCTGAAGTATGGCATCTGGGAGGACTGGGACGAGGCATTGCGGGCGGTAGCTACAAAGGAGTACCGCCAGAAAAAAATGGCCAGGGCTCCAGAAAGCGAAGTGGCCGCTTTATGCCACAAATCGGGAGGCACCGGAGTTACCACTTATAATTAATAGTGATTCTTGACGGTTTTTGATTTGCGTGGCAGGTGTACCATGAAACTATCAAAGAAGATTAAGGCATTCTTCAAACGGGAAAAGGCAACAACTAAAGTCAGGCCGACCGAACCAGCGGCTGGGGGTACCGAGAGAAAGGCTACTGAAACGAGTGCTCAGGAAGGGACTAAAGAAAAAGGCAGCTAAACAGCCGAAGCAAGACGAGTTATTTACCAGTGCGTAGCTAAGCAGACTCTCCGTAATACGCCATAATACGTGAGGCTGTGACTGAAAAGGAGGATGAAAGTTAGGATGAACACTGATGAAATAATTAAGAAAGCGCAGGAGGAGTTTGCCCGGCTTAGCAAGCTGCCTGTTAACGCGGTTATCGGACTCGCGAAGATAGATGAGGGATGGGTTATCTCACTAGAGGCCCTGCAGAGGAAGGCTATCCCGGATACCATGGACATCTTAGGTGTATACGAAGTCTGCATGGACTGCGATGGTAACCTTCTTCATTTTGAGAGAAAGAGGCTGCGAAAGCGTGGTGAAACCGAGGAGGGCTAAACAGGGACAACCCCGCTGTAGAGCAATCTGGCACTTTTTAACAAGACCCGGGTGGTAACTATGAGGAAACTCTACCTTGTCCCTATTCTTCACATGAGTGCTGACATGGGTACCCTGGCTGCATCTCTGGATGAAACGGCAAAGGCCGAACTGGGGCAGGAAATATGGGAAAAGCATAAAGACGATGTATCCAGGTTCTGGGACTGTATTGCTCACTTCTTCGATGTCCTGGACGTTGAAGGTTTCAAGATATACCAGGACGGCATGGTGGCTGATGGTGTGGACGGACTCAGGATTATCAGGGAGGGCATCAACCAGGGAAGCAAGAACTACGCTATCATAGGGAAGCTTCTGGAACGGGGAGCAATACTGGTAAAAACCGAAGACCTCGGCCTAGTCAAACAGGAATATACTTATGTAGCGAAAATAGCCCACGCCAGATCAAAGAAGGAAAAAGATGTGTGGGCCATCAGGTACAAACGCGCTCAAGGCGGCTTGCTCAAACAGCGCGATGATTTTATCGCTAAGAGAATCAGGGAGACTTTAGGCGAAGGCGAGACCGGCATCCTCTTTATCGGAGCCTACCACAATATCTTGTCTAGACTACCGGAAGATATCCAGGTGTTGCAGGATCTTGCTAGCGCCAAACTCCGAGGTGAAAAATCAGAAGGGGGTCAATAGCCGGCTCCTAACGACTTATTCTATTGTGTTACAACATCCTCAAACAGGTACTCAGAAAATCACCCCTGCATACCAGGCCTGACGTGGACATTTCATCTACATAGTGGTTGTTTCTTGCCGACGTTCCTTGTTCATCTGGGCAAAATACTCCGGCGCGAACTGTGGGTACAGCGTCAGTTGTGGTCCATACCACTCCCATTCAGGACCTTCCCGTCCCTTTGTAGATAATCTGTAATATCGGCGGTGGGGCATCGAAAAGATCCAAGACCCTGAATGTACGACTCCTCTTCTCTGCCGACTGGCTCAATGAAATTCTTGATATTTTTTCGATAGAATCGGAAAAACCGAATTCCGTCTGGAATATATTTTTGCTTTGTAATGTCGAAGGGTCGGTAAAAGGGCTATGAATCCTATCCTTAAACGAAACGGAGGACAGAAACTCGATATTGTCATACTGAAAAGGCTCCCCAGCCTTTTTGCTGACGAAAAGAAACTGAGAGATTACTGCTCAATCTGGAAAGTAGTTCTTCAAAATTCAGCCGGGATTGAAGTAGTATCAGGATTGAGGCTACTCCCAGAAACAGTTTCTATCATTTTTTGATTGAATCTCTAACGAGGGTGAATAATACCGTAAACCATCTAATGTTGGCGATACTTCTGGACGACGAAGATGTCCTGATAGTAGCCATTAGTCTTTTGGCATAGTTCCAAAGCAATGGCCCAATTCAAAATCCTCAAATCTAGGTAATAAGCATCGTTAGTGAATCTTACGTCTATACGAACGTAATACGTTCTGAAGTGACAGAACAAAAGTCCTATATGCCTCTAGCCACTCTGGACAGTTCCCGAACTTTTCTTCGAGAAAAAGCAACTTATTCCGGCACTGCAGAAGCTACTCGTATCTTATCCAGAATCGATAGTATAAGTTTACTTTATCTGCCAGTATACATCAAACGATTAGCGTGCGAGGTCGGCTTTTTTCAGAGTGAAACAGATATTAGTTATCTATGTTGGCTTAACAGCGATTCTATAACTCTGCACTTCTCTGGCGCTACCTTATGAATCCCACGGCGAACCTCTCCTTGTTTGAAGATGGTTAAATCTCGCAATTCCGGCTTTTTCTTTATTTCATCCTCCAACAAAGGTTCTCTTTCATTAAGATGGAAGCTGATGTATTTCACTGCGATAGTCTTCCGATTCCTTCGCATTTTCTCCAAATCGTCTCGCCCCCTTTGACCTACACAAAACTCCCTTTCCTTATCACATAGCGGCCATTTGTCAGGAACAGGAACCGGTTCGACCGTACCTTTGGCGTAGATACCTCGAATGTTTCCGTTACCCTTGCATTTCCATATGAATACAGTGTCCCCAGGCTTCACTTCAGGTTTGTAGCAACTAATATAATAACGGTCAGTCAGGGCTTTATCTCCTGACGAAGCAAATATTTCTTTCAGCCACCTTAAAATATCAAAATATTTCGGATTTGATTGTATTATCCAATAATTCATCGAAATCCTCCTCCTTGATTACTCTGGGCAACTATCTCTCTACTCTACGCTACGCTATGAAATACGTGTCCATTTATGTCCACAAAATTTGCAATGATAATAATATCTACTGACATCAGTATTGTATGTATAAGGTATACGTACGGTTCTTTCTGTTGTCCCGGTTTGGTGCCCCTCGTTATCGCGGTGGACATCGGTTACATAGTGTGTATCGTAATCTAGGTTCTGTTCTCTGCCAAGAAATTCTGAACGGTCGAGCGCCCGCGCCCAAGGTTTATTACATTTGGGACATTTAGTGGCTATCCTCTTCCTCGCTTCTTCGGCCTCTTTTTTAGCTCCCTCGGCTGCCTTCTTTGCTCGGTAGGCTACTAGATTTGTAAGCAACCACAATGCAGTTGTAGAAACAATTACTGCAATTACCACCCAATGCCAGTTAGGTGCCACTACTTTACTCCACTCCGCTTTTACGGAATACCAGAGCACCCACCCAAAACCAACAATTGCAGGAATCGCTCTTACAAGACTCCTCATTTTTCCTTGTTCCAGCGTTTTTTCTCGCTAACATCTCAACGATATACTAATAACACCCACAATAATCTGTCAAACTTCACAGGAAATGCTTTCAGGGTAATACAATTACCCTCCTCTGAACGTGAAAACGAAGGTTCCGATTGATAAGAATAAAAATTTGAGGCTAATTTGCGGTAATGATGTTACCTTTTATGGCTGGGGAAGAAGGATTCGAACCTTCACTGACGGATCCAGAGTCCGCTGTCCTACCGTTAGACTATTCCCCAGTATACCCGGATTATACCACAAAGCTGGTAAAAGGGGGGATAGAGAGGGTGGTTCAAAACAATCCAGTCTGGAAGGTTAGTCAATGCCCAGGTCAGCCAGCTTCTCCGGGGTGGGTATGCCAGTGCGGGCGTCCCAGCCCATCAAGGTATAGTAATAGCTCCTGGCTTTCTCCAGTTCTTGCGGGTCGTAGAACCTGGTAGATAAAACTCCGTTTCTTTTGGGCTGGTGGAAACGCTCGGGCAGCTTGTCATCGGCGGCAGTAAAGCCTTCTCTAAGATTAAATAATCTGGCCATGGTCAGAGTTCTCTCAGCCACCCGCATCATTTCCACTACACCGGTCTGCCATCCGGTTACTGCCGACAGGATGTCATTAATCTGCTCTATGTCCCAGGGGACGAATGAGCAGAGGGCAAGACAGTCCCGAATAATGCGTTCCTTGTGAACATTGTGGAACAGGGAAACTTTACGCGGACTGAGCTCATCAGCCGGCATAGGCTCCAGTAGTCCCAGCAGCTTGAGCCTGTTCCGCCCCCGGCCGCTCGCCATAGTATCATGGAAGTTAGCGCAGTGGTCGGCCCCATGAGGGTTAATCGAGTAGCCCAGACCAAGGGCGGCTTTCAGTCGCGGTTCGTGCATGCCTATTTCCAGCCCCTTAACCTGCATGGCAAACTCCATGGCTCCTTTGCCGATTTTTCGGGCAGCCCGGGCTGTTCCCTCAGCCAGCAGGCTGCCGATTCCTTCACGCCTGGCTATCAGTTCGGTGGTTTTAAGCATCGCTTCAGTGTTGCCAAACTTTAGCTCAATACCATCCGTATCTTTCTCGGTCAGCAGCCCGTTCTCAAAGCACTCCATAGCAAAAGCAATGACAACCCCGGTGGAAATGGCGTCTAAAGAATAGGCATTACATAGTTCGTTCGCCTTGGCAATAGCCTTGAGGTCACTTATGCCGCAGTTAGAACCCAGTGAAGCCAGGGCTTCGTATTCCGGGCCGCCATAGGCAGGGTCAACAGGATAAGGCTCATCAACCCTGACCACTTTTTTACAGCGTATCGGGCAGGCAAAGCAGGTTTCCATATTGATTCTGATGGTATCTCTCACCGCCTCAGCGCTGATTTTTGAGGCATCAGGAAATTCCCCGTCTCTGAAATTATGAACCGGCAGATTGCCGGTGAGCATACCAGCCTCCATTCCCCCTCCGGTGCCCAGCTCATTGAATCCAGCCCACAGCTCCCGGTGGGCTAAGAGCCACTTCCTGAGTTCCTTCAAATGCTCAGGGTGAGCCACCTGCGGTGCCTTATGGCCTCTAACTCCAATGGCTTTAAGGTTCTTGGAGCCCATTACGGCTCCGGTGCCGCCTCTGCCGGCGGCGTCATGAAGGTCATTGATAATACAGGCAAAGCGCACCAGATTTTCTCCGCCCGGTCCTATCGTCGCCACTCGAATCAAGTTATCTCCCAGCTCAGTTCTGATGGAGTTCTGGGTTTCCTTGGTACTCATTCCCCAGAGATGAGAGGCGTCCTTCAAGCTGGCTTCGCCATCGTTAACCCAGAGATAAACCGGCTTTTCCGCCTTACCTTCAATGATGATGGCATCATAGCCAGCCCGCTTGAGCTCGGCGCCCCAGTTTCCCCCGACCTCTGACTTGGTATAGCCGCCCGTCAGCGGCGATTTAGCACCGATACAATGGCGGCCGCTGCCCGATATGGACATTCCCGTTACCGGACCCAGGGCAAAGATTAGTTTATTCTCCGGAGCCAGGGGGTCGATTCCCTGCTCCAGTTCTTGCCAGAGGAAGTAAGAAATAAAGCCGGCTCCGCCTAAATATTTGCGGCAGAAAAGCTCGTCTATCGTTTCGGTGGAGAGATGTTTTCCAGACAGGTTCACTCTCAGGATTTTACCATTATAACCACCAGCTATTTGCTCAACCATCAATCATCCTCCTTCTGGCAGGTTAACGAGCTAACAGTATAAAAATGATGTTGGAACAGTGTCAAATTTTTTCCAGAATAAGTTTTAACCGGTTTTGTCATCCCCTGTCTTTTCATCACCTTCTTTTATCAGCGTATCAGTGTCTATTCCCGACACCTGAGACAGTGCCTCCTTTACTTGACTGAGTGCCTTTGAACCAAGTGTTTGGGCTGCTTCCAGGATACCCTTGGCAGCCTGTTGGATTGCTAGCTCTTCTTGAAGGTGCAATGCCTGTGCCGTTTTCCTAGCACCGGCAATAGCCTCAGTTGCGGCTCGTGCCAGGTCGGCTCCAATCTCACTGGCACCCTCTACAATTCCATAAGCAGCACCACGAAGAGCGTCATAGGGATTCACCTGAGTTTTGTCAAGAGCCCGGGCAATG
The DNA here is from genome assembly GCA_030690265.1 of Dehalococcoidales bacterium. Taxonomy (GTDB): domain Bacteria; phylum Chloroflexota; class Dehalococcoidia; order Dehalococcoidales; family UBA2162; genus JAUYHA01. Next base: position 6,270 of record JAUYHA010000085.1, read on the forward strand.
CCAACTATCGCTGGAGCGGCCAGCTTTTCAATTTTCGCCTGGGTCTCATCAGCAGCATGGAGCGCTCCCCTGGCTATCTGGCGAGCCACTTCAGTATCATGCTCCGGTGGTTCAAGAACCCCGCTTTCCCATAACTTGGTGAGTTCATTTTGAAGTTCACGGGCAACTTTAACTGCGGTTCTACCACTGCGCAGTGCTGCCGTCATCAGGGTCTTAGCGGTATCAGCCAGCTGGTAAGCAGTGACACCGATGGCAACATCCATACCCGGTACCTGCTTGAGAAAACTTAGCGGGAAGACCCGCACAAAGTTTGGTTCAGGGACAAAATTCACTGACCTGAGGGCTGAGCGCGTCTGGGCTCTCAGTTCTTCTAAAACAACTTCTCGTCCAACCTCTCCATCTTCACGGATAGCTGCCAGCATATTCAGTGTTATCAAGCCGATGATAAAGGTGAGTAGAAAAAGAAAATCTAACCCCTCTACGTGGACAACTCCCAGATTCATTATCCTGTCCGGGTCAGCCCAGGTGAAATCCAGCGACAGCTGACGCACGCTGAAGAAATGAGCAAGAAAACCACCCAGCAGAGGACCAATACCAGCTCCCAGGTTGGTTGCCAGAGATACCCCGCTCAAATATGAGGCGGATTGTTTCTGAGGAGCTAGCTTGAAACCGATTGTTCCTACGGCCAGGCTTACTCCGGCTGAGGCAATACCAGCGAAAATATGCAAAACGATAAGTAAAGGTGCGGTCAGAAAATACCATTCTGGCATGGTAGTAAAAGTCCACCCCAGGATGACCAGGAGATATAGTGAAGCACACAGTGAGAGAATTACTTTGCTGCCGAAGCGGTCGGCAAAAGGCCCCCAGACCCGCAGGAAAAGTATATTGAAGAATTGACTCAGAACGCTCAGCCCGATTACTATTGAAAGAGGTAGCCCCAGCCGCTCCAGCATATAAACGGCAAAGAAGGGGACGGCCATGTTCAGGGCAAAGCTCCAAAAGAGCAAAAATTTCATCAATTGTCTGAAATTCCTGTCCTTAAGGGGCATGGTGAATATTTCCCACAGTGAAGGTTGCTTGCCCATCGTCCTTTGCATTAACGGTTCTGGCATAAAAGACATGAATACCGGGCTTGCCAGTCCGAGGAAGAAAGCGCCAAAGAGCAGGGCGTAGGTAAAACCGAAAATGGCGCTACCTTCCGGCACCTGCCCGCGCCAGTAGTCCGTAAAGAGGGCGGCTCCCACCCCGAAGACTGCGGCTACAACAACTGACAGAGCCAATCGTCTGGCGAAAAAACGTCCCAAGACTTGCTGTGGCACCAGGTCACGCACCCAGCTATTCCAGCTGCAGTTGGTTACAGCAGCGAAGACGCCCCGTATTGCCATCAGCCCCAGGAGTAGCGAAATTGCACTACCTCCGGGAGTCTCTATGAGAATTGGGATGAGGGCTACAGGAAACCAGAAAAGCTGTGCCACCAGCCAGGTGGACAGGGTAATTACCTTCCGCCGGCGGACCTTCTCCACAAGCAGGATAGCCGGGATTTGTAGAAGCTGTGTGATAAACGGGATGGCCGCCAGGACACCAATCTGAAAGTTATTGGCACCCAGAGCCAGGGCAAATGCTGTCAGCAGGCCGCTGGTGGTGATGCTGAAGAAACCCATGGAGACCATACCTTCCAGAGTCATCATACGCAGACCCTGAGCTGTCTCCTGCTCGGAAAGAGTCGGTTTGGCTTGGAAGAGCTTAATGAAAGGCATATTCATCAGTGATACTATTTGACAAATCTAATTTCGGTATTTATGCTGAGTTTTAGCCATTTAAGAAAGGAAATAACTTGGCTTTCACCAATTTGGCTGCTCTGGAACAAAGCCTGGGTATCTCATTTAACGACATCTCGTTACTGGAACAAGCCCTGGTTCACAGTTCATATATTAATGAAAACCCCGGCTTAATTTCAACTTCCAATGAAAGGCTTGAATTTCTGGGGGATGCCGTTTTAGGGTTGATTATTGCGGAAAAGCTATATCAAGATAATCCCGGCTTTAGTGAGGGGGAGATGACCAGGTTCCGGGCGGCTCTGGTCCGTCGGGATACCCTAGCCCGCGTGGCAAAAACTATTAAACTTGGTGACTATCTTTATCTGGGGAAGGGAGAAGAAGCGAGCGGCGGGCGGCATAAGCCGGCTAACCTGGCTGCGGCTCTGGAAGCAGTAATCGCCGCCCTTTATCTTGACCAGGGTCTTTCCAGGACGACGGGTGTTGTCCTGAGACTATTCGGTGCCGAAACGGAGAAGCTGCTTAAGCGGGGGAGAGAAATGGATTACAAGTCAGAGCTTCAAGAACTAACCCAGTCCAGAGAACAAAAGTCCCCGACCTATCAGGTAATAGAAACCAGAGGCCCTGACCACGATAAGTCCTTTGTCGTTGAGGTCAGATTAGCTGGGACTGTTCTGGGCAGAGGCTCCGGCAAGAGCAAAAAAGAGGCCGAGACCGAAGCGGCCCGGTCAGCCCTGGAGCAGTTCAAAAATGGTTTTACACAATAGCCGTTCTGTGCTAAACTTTACTTGATAAGCCTGTAATTTAATGCTCAGTATGAGGTAGTGCTATGGGAAGACGGGATTTCAGACATAGAGAGCCAAAGAAAACCAAGAAGGACGCCAAAAAAACTATGTCGACGGCTATCATGCCACCTTCAGGAACTATCGAAGTAATCAAAAAGGGGAAGAAGGAACGGGAAGAGGAGGAGTCTTAGATAGCTGCTTATCAAGACCTTTACATAACTAATGGACTGAAGGTTCGGGGTGAAGAAACTAATTCATCTTAAAAATACTCCTGTCCTCGTTGTTGGCAGGGACATTTCTTAAATCTCTTCAAATTCTACTAAAATGAGAATAAGGTAATGGCTGCTTTGGCTTCCGTGAGAGCAGTGGTGTATGGTCTGGTCCAGGGAGTCTATTTCCGTGCTTTTATCTTGAGACATGCGGAGGAATTAGGTCTGGCCGGCTATGTGCGCAATCTGCCGGGCGGTGGTGCGGTTGAGATAGAGGCAGAAGGGGAAAGAAAAAAGCTGGAAAAGCTGCTCGAACATCTGAAGAGGGGGCCTCCTGGAGCAAAAGTAGAAAGGGTAGAGAGCAACTGGTCGGAATATGCGGGAACCTACGCCAATTTTTCTATACAATACTAGTGTAAAGTTTTTTGAAGTTGCTCAATGAATATCTGCCGTTTATCGTCATCACCCTTTATGTCCTCTTTAATCTTTTTCCAGGTGGCGGGGCAATTCTTATAAGCGATGCCGGCAATCTGATGGATAGCTCGATCAATCTGGTTCCTGTTGGTGGAAGTAATGGCTATACCAGCCTGGTCAAGGATATCGTCCAAATGACGCAAGTAGCAAGACATGACCTGTACCCCTTTTCTTCTTACTCACTAGAAAAGTAGTGTACCAACCTGGCTCTGAGCCTGTCTGGCCACGTGGGCATGAAAACCTGGATTCAAGCCGGTTCTTCAGTATTTGAAGCCGCCGATTATGGTGGGGGGACTGCTGTGGGCGAAAGTAGGTGTTTCTTTCCAGAGACAGTCCACTTCATCAAATCCGGCTTCTTTCAGCCAGCCCAACTGCTCCAGGATAGTGCCGGCATCCTGGGAGCTGGTCTTACCCTGCCGGTAGTGTCTCCGTTCCTGATATTCCTGCTCAAGCTCCTGGCGACTTTTCTCTACACCCGTTTCCGCTTTAAGTCTTGCTTGCTCGGTAGCGAACCTCTCCCAGCGATAAAGCTTTGAGATTACCTGACCGGGAGAACCCATATGGTCATAGTTAAAGAAACATCCACCAGGCTTGACCAGGTTAAAAATCTCCTTATAGATTTCCTGTAAGCGTTCAGGGTGCCCTTGCTCAAGCTCAGCGACATTATGAATGGCGACCGAAGAAATAATGGCGTCAAAGTTCCCTTCGATATCCTGTGCCCATGCCGGGTCTCTGAGGTCGCCTTGAATAAAGGTAACTGCATTGGGAAATTGGCCGAGCCTCTGCCGGGCATGACCAAGCATAATTTCAGAGAAATCGTGGCAAACCAGTTGTGCGTTAGGGTAGGCTTGCAGGAGTGTCTGGCTAAGCACTCCATCCCCGGCACCAATGTCCAGCACCCTGATGGCGCTCTCCGGCTGAAAGGGGAGCAGTGAGACCAATTTCTCACGAAAGCGCTGGCGGCTTGCCTGTCTAATCTCATCGGACAACCATGAGCTGACTCTTTCATGGTCTTGCCACTCATTGATTTCTCGCCCCGAACTGGTTGTCATGTAAATGCCTCCCTTATCGTATCATTAAATATATTTTAAAGTTCCAGGTTTACTCTGGCTTCCCGAATCAGTTCAAGATAGTCCGTTTTAAGCCCCATCATTTCTGAAGCTTCGGAATCTACTTCGTAAGGTTCACCGACAAACACTTTGCCAAATTCTGAAATCGTGCCCCGGAGCGGGTCACCGCAGCTATCAAACCTGAGACGACCTTCAATAATCCCCAGGTCAAAAGGTAAAGTAAAGTAGAGGTCAGTAATTACCCGCTCTATGCCGAGAGTGTATAGAGATTCCCATCCGCCTGTTGTCTCGCCATCATACTTGGCACTGGGCAGCAGAGTGAGCATGTTCATTATGCTGAGGTTAGCCCTGCCATTAATCACCTTTAGAGGTACCACAGATATTAGGTAGTCGCTGGATAAAATGACATTAGGTAACCAGAAAGTTGGTACTACCAGCGGTTTATTCAGAGGGTTATCTACTTCCACCCAGATACAGTCCTTGACATCGAGCAGCAACACCCGCGGGAAATCATAACCCAAGGCTTGATATATCGGGTAAATTGAGCTGCCATCAGCGGTACCTTCAAGGAGTATGATATCGGCATCACTGACCCGTCTGATACCGGATATTATCATTGCCAGCATCTCCCGGCTGGTAGTTACCGGGTATGAGCCCAGGTAGGAAGCGCTCGGTTTAATCAGGACCCGGCGGGCTCCGGATAGCTGCGGCGGCGCTTTAAAAACGAACTCCGAAGCATTAAATATCAAACCTTAACTCCTCCAGTAAATCCAGGCTAATTCCTCCCCGTTGCCAGGGAAAGAACCAGGTTAACCAGGGTGCGCACCGCCACTCCGGTTGCCCCTTTGGGCTGGTAGTTCTTCTCCTCTTCACTCATAAAGGTGCCGGCAATATCCAGATGCACCCAGGGAGTATCACCGGCGAATTCGGCAAGAAACTGAGCCGCAGTAATGGCACCGGCTGATTTTCCCCCGACATTCTTAATATCGGCTACCTCACTCTTATTCTGCTCCTTGTATTCTTCATACATAGGCATTTGCCAGATGCGCTCTCCAGCTTCAGCACCAGCGGTAATTACCTTATTTATTAGCTCTTGATTATTACCCAGAGCCCCGGTGCATATATCACCCAGTGCTACCCGCATTGCTCCGGTTAGAGTAGCCACATCAACGATTTGCCCGGCGCCATTTTGCCTGGCGTAGCCCAGGGCGTCAGCTAGAGTGAGCCGCCCTTCAGCATCGGTAGAGATAACTTCAATCGTTTTCCCGCCCATCGCCGTCAGAATGTCACCCGGTTTCAGAGCATTGCCACCGGGCAGGTTTTCCGTGGCTGCGATGATAGCCAGAACATTAATCCCGGGCTTAAGCTGGGCAATAGCACCCATCGCCGCTATCACAGCAGCGCCTCCGGCCATATCTCCTTTCATCTCAACCATTCCTTCAGACGGTTTTATTGAGATGCCTCCGGAATCAAAGGTTATCCCTTTACCAATTAGGGCTATATTAATTTCAGCCGTATCTTTCCCTTTATAGTTGAGGACAATAAATTTAGGCGGTTGCCGGCTGGCTTGAGCCACACCCAGCAGAGCTCCCATACCCAGTTCCAGCATCTGCTCCCGCTCGAGGACCTTAACTTCAAGTCCGTAGCTTTCAGCCAGCCCGGTTGCCTTCTTTGCCATATCTGACGGCGTCATGTAGTTAGGCGGTTCATTGGCCATATCCCGAGCCAGATTGGTTGCCTCAGCCAGAATCCTGCCTTTGTTATAGCCCTGCTCCAGACCGGGCAGGCTATTTCTATCAGCAGTAACTATGGTGAGCTGTTTAATCTCACCGTGCTCGGCTTCTCTGGTAATGTGCTGGCGGAAAGTATAAGTGCCGAGCAGAGCTCCCTCAGTCAGGACACAGGCGGATTGTTCCGCCGTTATTTCGGCGATACCAGCCCCCTGAGGAAAGGTGGCAACACTATCCACATATTTGTTACGTAAAAGGCGGCAGGTCTCAGCTATTGCCCCTCGAACACGGTCGGAGGTCAACTCTTCCTTCTTGCCTAATCCGGCAACTACCACCCTGGCCGCTGGGAGCCGGCCGAGAGTGTGGATAAGAGTATTCTGATGAAGTTTACCCTTAATCTCACCCTGCTCAATAAGCCGGGAAATAGCTCCATCAAGAGCCTTATCTACAGCCGAAGCCTCGCCTTCCAGAGCGGTCATGCCTTCAAAAAAATTCACTATTATAGCCCCGGCTTCAATCCGGGTAATATCACCGAGTGTAACTTTAATCTCCAACTAAAGTCCCTTTATCTACTAGCTTGTCTCACAATTTTGTCCAGCACCGGAGTAATATTCCGGGAAGTGTCTACCGCAAAATGCTGGCACCGGATTTTCTCTACCGAAGATTTCATCTGCTGGTATACTCTCCAGTCAGCATCTGATTTACTCTCCTGGTTTTTCAGGCGGCTCGCCAATCTTTGACGCACCACCTCAGCGGGCGCCTCGACTCGCACCAGGATTAGCTTCATGCCCAGACGCTCAGCAATGCGGTAAAGATATTCCCGATTTCTCTCTGATAGATTGGTGGCATCCAGAATGAGAGAGAGCCCTTTTTTTAGCAATTTTTCGATAAGAAGGTGGACGGCCTGAAAAAGCCGACTGCTCTCTTCGGCGCTGTAGTCCGGCACCGGGAAAAGCACCCGGCGCAGGGCATCGCTTTCCAGAATAATAAAGAGCAATCTCTCGGCGAGCCGGGCGCAAAAATAAGACTTTCCTGTTCCCGGTAAACCGCTGACGGCAATAAAAACAGGCTTGGCCATCGGCTCGGGAAGTTGCCCCAGGCTCTCCAGCAGTCGCTCTGCATCAGTAGCCTGCCGGGTAATTTCCATAATGTCTAATTATAGAACTTTTTTCGACACTTTACTAGTGCTTAGTTGCGTAATTAAGTCGTCGTATGCGCGCCGTTCGTGGTGAAGCCTTCAGTCCGAGGACTGAAGGCTCGGCCTGAAGTCTGAACTCGGTCTGAAGACGAAAACCTGCTCCGAGCTTGTCGAGGCAAGTCGGAACGAGTTCGCTCACTTCGTGGTGACTCAGTGGAACCAGGACAGGCTTGTCGAACCACCGGCGCGCCCTTCGACAAGCTCAGTGCCTGCCCCGTACCCTGGCCTGTCGCCAGGACAGGCTTGATACGGGGGCGAACGGAGTTATTCGTGTGTCTATTTCCGAAACCAAGCACTAGATAGGCTTTCTCTTTCTTTTCCTGACAGGCTCTAGTAGAATAGGTTGGTGATGCAGGAAGGCTCAACACCCATCCGGCGGCAGTACCTCAGGGTCAAGCGGAAATATCCCCAGGCAATCGTCCTCTTCCGCCTGGGGGACTTCTACGAGACCTTTGATGAGGATGCCAGGATTGTCTCCAGGGAGCTTGATATTGTCCTCACTTCCCGGGAGATGGGTAAAGGCTACCGGGTGCCTCTGGCTGGCATACCCTACCACGCTCTGGATAACTACCTTGCCAGGCTGGTCAATCATGGTTACAAAGTGGCTATCTGCGAGCAGCTTACCCAGCCCGGGGAGACCAAGGGCCTGGTGGAACGAGATGTCGTCCGCGTGGTAACACCAGGCACGGTAGTTGAGCCGGGTCTACTTGACAGCAAGGCAAATAACTATCTGACCAGCCTGGTTTTAGGTGATGATGAGGCGGGTATAGCCTATGTTGATATCACCACCAGCGAGTTTGCGGCTACCCAGGTACCGCTCAGCCGGATGCTTCCAGAGCTTGAGCGTCTCAAACCATCGGAGATTATTACCCCCGGCAGTCTGGAGCTATCCGGGTGGGATTTGACCGCTCCGGTAACTCCTCTTGACGACTACTGGTTCGAGATGGAGATTGCCCGCCAGAGCCTCCTTGACCATTTTAATGTAGCTACCCTCGACGGTTATGGAGTTGCCAATCTGCCCCTGGCGGTAAGAGCTGCCGGAGCTATCATTTATTATATACAGGAAACGCAGAAAGGAGCGCTGGAACAACTGACCGGTCTTTCCTCCTACTCCACCGATTCTTTTATGGCTCTGGACATAGAGACCCGGGGTAACCTGGAGCTTTTTCGTAGCAGTCGCTCCGGCACCGCTGCCGGTTCGCTCCTGTCAGTTATTGACCTGACGAAGACAGCTATGGGCAGCCGGCTGTTAAAGAAGTGGCTGAGCCAGCCTTTGCTTGACATAACAGAACTGGTCAGAAGACAGGATGCCATCGAATGGTTCCACGGTAATACCCTGGCTCGCAATCAGGCTATCTCTTTGCTGAGCAAAGCGGCTGACCTTGAGCGCCTGATTAACCGGGTGAGGGGAAACATAGCTAACCCCCGTGAACTGGTCGCCCTCAAACGGGGCCTGGAAATAATTCCCGAACTTAGAACAGCAATCGAGGCAGGCAGCAGCAACAGTCCGATTGACTGGCTGAAGGAAGAACTGAAACCGCGCCAGGATGTGGTTGAGTTGATTGGGGAGGCAATCGCTGACGAACCATCAGCCAGTCCCGGTGATGGTAATGTTATCAGGAAAGGCTTTGATAAAGACCTGGACAGTCTCCGGCTGGCGTCTCAGAACGCCCGTCAGTACCTTGCCAACCTGGAACGGGAGGAGCAGGAAAAGACCGGGATTAAATCGCTGAAAGTGGGCTATAACCGGGTCTTCGGCTACTATATTGAGGTATCCAAGCCCAACCTGCCCCAGGTGCCGGAGCACTATATCAGGAAGCAGACGCTGGTTGGTGCGGAGCGCTTTTTTACCCCGGAACTCAAGGAATACGAAACACTGATTTTGAATGCCCGTGACCGGCTCAGCGAACTTGAGACCAGTCTTTTCCAGCGGGTCTGCCGCCAGGTAGCCACCGCCAGCGAGCGCGTTCTGGCTGTTGCCGAAGCTTTAGCCAGTGTGGATGTTTTTTCCAGCCTGGCTGAGGTGGCCGGGCGCTACAGTTATGTTCGTCCTGAACTGACCTCTGGTAACGAAATAGATATCAAGGAAGGGCGCCACCCGGTGGTGGAGCGCAGTCTGGCTGACAGCAGCTTCGTGCCCAATGATACTTACCTTTCCAATGACGATGCCCAGCTTATCATTCTTACCGGGCCCAATATGGCGGGGAAGTCGACCTACCTGAAGCAGGTAGCCCTGATTGTGCTCATGGCGCAGATTGGCAGCTTTGTGCCGGCCGCCTCAGCCAGGATTGGCCTGGTCGACCGTATCTTTACCCGTGTTGGCGCCCGGGAGGACCTGGCGGCGGGGCAGTCCACCTTTATGATGGAGATGGTGGAAACGGCCAATATCCTGAACAATGCCACCCCCCACTCCCTGCTCATTCTTGATGAAATCGGGCGGGGCACCAGCACCTATGACGGGCTTGCCATCGCCCGGGCGGTGGCTGAGTACATCCATAACCACCGGGGGCTGGGAGCCAAGACCCTCTTTGCCACCCACTACCACGAGATGGTGGAGCTGGCTAATCTCTTGCCCCGGGTGAAGAACTTCAATGTGGCGGTAACCGAGGAAAGGGGAGAGGTCATCTTCCTGCGCAAGATTATGCCCGGAGGCGTTGATAAGAGCTACGGCATCCATGTTGCCCGGCTTGCCGGGCTGCCCAGAGCGGTGGTGAACCGTGCCCACGAGGTGCTGGCGGAACTGGAAGGAGATACCCGCCGGACGGAGCTGCCCCCCAGAAGACGGCGCCGGAGACAGAGGCAGCCCGTGCAGCTAACTTTTTTCGGACAAAAACCGCCCCTTCTGGAAGAACTGGAAAAACTTGATGTTGAATCCCTCACCCCCCTCGAAGCCCTCACCAAACTCTACGAACTCCAGAAGAAGGCGAAGGAGGAGGGGTAGGCTGATTAGAAGTTCTCTATCACAAAAAATTAGCAATCAGTAAGTGCCCCAGTCAGGAATATCGAAGGGTGCCCATTCTTCTTCTTCGCAGTATTTGGGTCTTGAAAGACTCTCGACGTAAGATACAGTTTGAGATGTAGAATTATCAGCACGTGCTATCTGGTAAAGTGGGTCTCGCTCAGCGAGGTTAAGCTGCTGACATGCGATAATAATAGCTCTTTTGACGATGGGGTCTGATTCGGTATTAAAGCGGCTCATTAATTCGCTTCTTCGGTGTTGGTCTCCAAACTTACCAAGAAGAAGGATAGCTTTTGCACGACAAAGACTATGCCTCCTAAGGTCTTTTGAAACATCATCAAAGTAATCTAGGTCACTTGCTATCATACTTCTAGTATTGAATCTTATTAAACAGTCAAGAATCCACATTTCTTGCCAACCATAGATGTTGTCTTTACCACGAAGAAAAGATATCAAAATGGTTTTTATCTTCTTTGAGTGAAAGTAGCGGAAAAACCTTGAGATATCAACACTAAAACCCGGAAGTCGCTCAAGATTGGTAGTAAATAGTTTGCTAACCTTACCAATGAATCTACCATCCGCATACTTGCGTAATAATATTAATCTATTGATTATGAAGCTGTGGTGTCTTTGGTATAGTGGGTCGTCCTTAAAGCTCGAAGCATAGTTGAATATTTTTTTTAAAATGGGGATAGCTAGCTTTACATTTGATGCCCTTTTGCTTCTTACTAGTTTATTAGCTTTATCCATGTCATTCGAAAGAGGGTCTGGAAGCTGCTGAATTGCTAGGTCTTTGTCCAAAACTTTTGTCTTTGAAGTATTGATGTCCAAACCAATATCACGTAGAGCTTTTATTAAACGACCTAAAGCTATCTTAGCTGTTATTTTGTCTTTGGCTACCATCCTGATGTCGTCAGCATAGCGGAAATATTCAACACCTGACATTCTAGAAAATTGGTCGTCGACATGGTGAAGGTAAAGGTTGGCGAGTATTGAAGAAGCATCTACACCTTGAGGTATACCGAAGCCCGAACGCACAGGGTTTTGAGACCATGGAATAAGCAGATTAAAGAATAGCTTGTCAATAATAGCCTCGTCTGTCCTAGTATATGTTCCAAGCAAAGATAATATGTGACGATGAAGGATATCCAAATTAATATTTGTATAGTAAGAAGTAATATCAGTAATAACTACATATGCTTCATTTGAGGATGATTGAAGAACCCTCCAAAATGCGGTTTCGAATTTCTTCCACTGCTCGACACCGGGCATAAGAGTATTTTGTCGACTAAAACGGTTACTAAATACCCTCGATTTTAACTTGGAGTCAATTTTCGGACCAATATAGTACGCAAAGGCGTCATAAATAACCCAATCTTCGAAAAGGGGAACAGAACCTGGTCGTATCCAGAAGTTATCGTTTGGGACGTCGATCATTAGTAGATTCTTCGGGGAGTAAGTAGCAGAGTCAAGGAATATAGTTATATTTTGTAATATATCTTGTTTCCTAAAAGCATAATCACAAAAACTAAGGGCATCAGGTACGAGTTTGCGACCAGCCCTCTCTTCCTTTAGAACACGATTGAATGATGCTTCTAGAGCTAGAAATCTTGATATTTTAATTCTTCGTTTCATCTTATGTAAATGTGTTTGAGAACATTGTATCAGAATGATTATTGAGCGTAAAGGTTAGCAAATGAAGCGTTTGGATTTTTAAGAAAGTGGTCAAGAGTAATAACAATTCATCATACTGCTCACTTAAAACGTTCCCTTTGCTTTGGTATCGACAACCCCATCCCCATTTATCCCCTTCCCCTTGCTAAGGGGAAGGGGAAGGGGATAAATATGAAATCCCTCTCAATCTCCCCCTGTTCAAGCCAGGGGCAAGCTCTTTACGAAAGGGAGAAGCTGACTGGGGTTGTCCGAAAGGATGTCCCTGTCATTGCGAGGGCGAAGCCCGTGGCAATCCGGGTGGGGAGGGCTCGCCCCTCCCGGATTGCTTCGCCTTCAGACCCGCCTGCCATAGTTCCTGAGGAACGGCGGGCAGGCTTCGGGGGATTTCTTTTAACTCTAGCACGGCAATGATTGCCATAAGCCTTGCCTGCGCCAGCCTCTGGATAGCGGCTCCCCGCAAAGTGCAACGGGTACACCGGAAAGCCCAATGACCATAATTCAGCTTACCAACCCCGGAAAAAGAGAAAGGGAGTTATATCCAGCTTTTTCTGCCGGCGAGTACTATCCCTTGAAACAGGAAATAAATAGCAAAGAGGATAGCTACGGTGGCAAGGGTCAGATATCTTCCTGCCGTTATCCCCAGGATTGCCCCTGCCAGCCAAGAAATGAAGGACAGAACTACACTGAGCAAAGCCGCTGCCGCCGCCAGGTAAGCTAACCTGTGATGTAACTTCTCTACTTGCATCATTCTCCTCTTTAAAATATTTTATGCTGATTTTACACCGAATTCTCCAGATGGTAAAGACGAAAGATAAAAAAATGCTGAGGTCAAGTTAATACTTCCGGCTCATAGATTTTATCTGCTGAGCTATTGCCCAATCAATACTCAAAGGTTACAATTTAATTGAAGGAGATGCTATAATTAACTTTAAACGGAAATTAGAGAGGGAAAAGGAAGTGATAGCCGTTACCGAAAACGCTAAAAAAGTATTGAAAAGCATCTTGTTGTCTAAAGTAGATAATCGTTATGCCTTCCTGAGGTTGTTGTCATCCGGAGAGGGGGAGCTGGGGTTGGGTATAGACATTGAGCAGCCCGGGGATAACGCTGTGGAATACGAAGGCTCCAAGTTGCTGCTCGTCGACTGCGAACTTGCCGATAGCCTCAAAGGGGTCACTCTGGATATTGACCACACTCCGGAAGGGCCCGAGCTGGTTATCATCTGCGGTTGATGCAGACTGTTTTTGTCATCCCAGCCCCGTATCCCAGTACGGGGTAAACTCTGGCTGGAATCCAGCGGGAGGAAGGGAGTCTGGATTCCGTACCAAGTACGGAATGAAAGTCTTTTTCTTTCAATATTCACGGTACCAGTTTTCCGATACGGCAGCCAGCTTCTGATTATCCAGGCCAGCCTTCTTATACCAGGGTGTGGCATATTTACTGGTTATTTCAATCAGCCTTTTCAGTCTGTCCACCGCCACGGTTGACAGGTATTTAACTCTCTCCCCGGTATCATCCATACCCATAGCATCCTGCCAGATAGCCCTGCCGCCCAGGAAACCCGATGCCCCGGCCTGGCAGGCAATTTCCACCTGACGGTAGAAAAGGTCAAAGTCTACCCCGGCACTGAGTATAACCCACGGGACCTGCGATGAAGCATCGAGCTTGTGGCAGAGCTCCATCAGTTCAGACTCATCCTTTTTATAATGTATGTCCGCAGGGAATTCAGCCTTAAGTACATCTATGGGTAAAGCAGTGACCTGGCGGGCGGTTTCAATGACAAGCTCTCCCTTCTCTCCGGCAAACTCCTCCGGGTTGTTTACCTCGCTGCCCACCGGGTAGCTTACCGGCTCTACCAGGAAGGGAATGTCAAATTTGATACATTGTTCGGCAACACTGTTCACCGTGGCTAACTGTTTATCAGCCTGGTCTTTCAAATCAGGACGGTAATAGACCAGAATCTTGACCGCCGAGGCTCCCATTCGCTTAATTTTTTCAACCCCCCAGTTATCCAGCAGCTCTGTCAGGCGCTCTTCCTTACCGCCGGTGTAGCCGGTAGATTCGATGCTGACTATGAGTCCGGTACCCCTGGGCAGGATGCCCCGGCTGATGCACTGAGCCGCCCCGAATATCGGGTCGAGGAGCACGGCACTGGCATATCCCGCCAGGCTGGAGCACAACTCCAGCTTGCGCTCAACCATCTCTTCATAGGTGACTCTCTCCGGGTTCTTACTATTAATCATACCGCGCAGGGAACCACGGTGGTCCATAGCGCACATCACAAAAATGCTATCAGGGTTAGCAATCTGTTGCAGATTCCTTATTTTACCGATGGTTAAGTTCTTCATTTTCTTTGACATTATGAACTAACGAAGGAATTTAAACAAGCTCCTATGAAACCACTTTTACCCCGCTTTGTTTTTTCTTGACACATCTTCACTTTGTCTCATATTATTATTTTTTAAAAACTTAAGAGGAGTCAGGCGGAGGACACAATGGAAAGGAAGATAGTTTATTTTGAAAATGCCGGCAGTGAGAACACTGAGGCAGTCCTCCTCATTGCCAAGGAGAGAGCCGATGAACTGGGTATCAGGACTATCCTGGTGGCATCCACCAGCGGACGGACTGCCGCCAGAGCGGTGGAAGTTTTTGAAGGCAAGAAGGTGGTTGCCGTAGGTCACCCCACCGGATGGAGACAGCCAAATGTTAATTCATTTACCGAGGAAAACAGACAGAAGGTGGAAAGCAGGGGAGGGAAAGTATTACTGGTGAGGTTTGCCTTTCAGAGGCTTGGTGGCAGCGGGCCCCGGCTTTCTGCTCACGAAGGTGTTTCTCAGCCTGTCTCTCAAGCTCCCGTCTCCAATGATACTGCCGTAATTGTAAACAGGACACTGCGCCTTTTCGGAGCCGGAATGAAAGTTGCTTGTGAGATTACTATTATCGCTGCTGATGCCGGTCTGGCACGCACTGATGAGGATGTTATCGTCATATCGGGCACAAATGGAGGCTCCGATACGGCCGTGATGCTCCGGCCGGTCAATACCTGGGACTTCTTTAGGCTCAGAATTAAGGAAATTCTGTGTAAACCAAAAACTTGACAAAGACTAATAAAGGTGTAATAAATATTCTTATTAAAAATTTAGCATCAGGTTAAGCGGTATAAGCACGAAATTTGATTACGGGGTACGGGAAAGAAATAAAAAGGGAGGTGAAGAAATGTGATAGGAGATTGTGCTATGGGGCTTGGCAAAAAAATTAGAGGAAGGAAGGGGGAAAGTGTGAAGAGGAAAATTGTTTGGTTAATACTAAGTAGTTTAACATTATTATCCCTGGTGGCAGCTGCCTGCGGCGCTCCTGAAGTAACGGAACAGCCGCCGGTAACGGAACAGCCGGGGGTGACACAACAGCCGGAGCAGGAGATAGCAGTAAAGACGGAGACAGATAAGCCAAAGTATGGCGGAGTTCTTAATCTTGTTAAAGATGCAGATATCCAGTATTTTGATGCCACGACAGGTAATCCTGCCAGCGCCATAACGGCTCATTACACCAACGAAGGTATCACCGGCACTGACTGGACCAAGGGTCCGGCCGGCGGCTACGGCGCCCAAGAGACATGGATGGGAGGCAAGGTTGACCTCTGGGGCATCAAGGCGGGTACTATCGCTGAAAGCTGGGAGCTGCCCACTTCCCTGGAAGGTGATACCGCGATAATGACCTATCATATCCGCCAGGGAGTAAACTGGGCTCTCAATCCGCAGAGCGAAGCCAGCCGCCTGGTCGGCGGGCGGGAAGTTACTGCAGAGGATGTCCTCTGGTCTATGCAGATAACCATTACCGATAAGAGGCAGTATCTTTACTCCCGTAACCCCGAGCTCAGAGTGATTAAAGTCACCTCTCCCGAGCCATGGACAGTCAGGCTTGAAATCCCCTGGGATATCTATGAAACAGCCAGCTTCCGTTTCAGTGACTATGTCCTGGTCTTCCCCAGAGAGGTATATGAGAAATATAACGGTATGAGTGACTGGCGGGTCTCCGTCGGCACCGGACCGTTTATGCTTACCAATAATGTGCCCAGCAGCTCCGCCAGTTTTATCCGGAACCCCAACTACTGGAGGACAAATCCCATTGGTCCGGGTAAAGGCGACCAGCTGCCCTACCTGGACGGCGTTAAGATATTGATTATCACCGATATGTCTACCATACAGGCTGCTTTACGCACCGGCAAGGTGGACGGGATTGCTGACGATAAGACGGAGTTTACCTGGGAGGATATTAAGGATACGGTGAGATTGCAGCCCGACCTCAAATATAAAATGAGGGCGATGAGCTCGGCTGATATGATTTCTATGAGAACTGACAAACCTCCCTTTAATGATATCCGGGTTCGTGAAGCACTGATGCGGGCTACCGATTTTCAATCAATAAACCAGTTTTTCTTCGCTAATCAAGGTCAAATAGTGACCGTGCCTCTACCCTATATGCCGGAATATGCTGACGCCTACTATGGCCCTGAGCCGGACGGCGTCTGGCCTGATGACGCTACCGAGTTTTCAAAGTCACTTTATCAGTATGACCCGGGGAAGGCGAAACAGCTCCTTGCTGAAGCGGGCTATCCTGAGGGCTTCAAGACTAGCATTAACATTCCAAACGAGGTCAGGGATATTGACTACATGTCAATTATCAAGGATATGTGGCTTAAAGTGGGGGTAGACCTGGAAATCCGTCCTGAAGAGACGGCTGTCCATGCTGTCACAAAAGACAAAAAAGACTATGAGATGTATGGCGCCGACGGTCCCAGCCCCTTGCAGTATGCCATGCTGACTCACTGGTACCCGGCAGACAGCTACCAGAATTTTTCATTTGTTAATGACCCCAAGATTAATGAAACCTATGCTGAGATACAGGCAACTCGCTTGTTTGACCCGGAAAAAAGTATGCAGATGTTCCGTGAGGTGGGTAAATACGCTCATGACCAGGTCTACTATATCCCGATGGTTACCGGCACTACTTTCAATGTCTGGTGGCCCTGGATAAAGAACTATAATGGAGAAATATTTATGGGCAACCTTCAGCGCCAGGCTTATACCTATGCCTGGCTTGACCAGGAACTGAAGAAAGAGATGGGCTATTAGAAGTATTATTAAAGGAGGAGATATGAAAAGGAGATTTATCTGGATTGCATTGGCTGGCTTGATGGTGTTATCTCTGGTAATAGCCGCCTGTGCCCCGGCAGTAACCGAACAGCCGCCGGTAACGGAACAGCCGGAGGTGACGGAAGAGCCGGAAGTGACTGAGCCGACGGTGGAGAAGCCGAAGTATGGCGGAGTGCTTAATGTTGGTCTCTCAAGAGATATATTTGATTTTGATGAGATTGTCGGCAGTTCTGGTTCCGCTTTCACGCTGATGTTAACCAACGAGACGGTGTTATTTGGTGACTGGACCAAGGGTCCTGCCGGCGGCTACGGTACCAACGAGACGCCGTGGTATGACACCGCTTTAAGCCCGGACCTGAAAGCCGGGTTGCTAGCGGAGAGCTTTGAGCTGCCGACGAAGATGGAAGGCGATACAGCCAGCATCATCTATCATATCCGACAAGGGGTGAAATATGCTCTCGACCCGGAGAATGAAGCCAGCCGTCTGGTCGGCGGGCGGGAAGTTACTGCAGAGGATGTCCTCAACCAGATGCAACTGTCTATTACCGAACCAACCGCTTATATCTATAAGACTACCGCACCACTGAGAACTGCCGAGGTAACCTCTCCGGCGCCCTGGACAATTAAGGTTGAAGTCCCGTGGGACGCTTATGAGGTAGCAGAATTGCGCTTCGGCGGTTATATGCATGCCTTCCCGAAGGAACCGTATGAAAAATGGGGCACCGGAGCCTTTGCTGACTGGAGGCATTCTGTCGGCACCGGTCCCTGGATTCTCAAGAGCTGGGTGCCCTCCAGTTCCGCCACTTTGGTCCGAAACCCGGATTACTGGATGACAAACCCCATCGGTCCGGGTAAAGGCGACCAGCTGCCCTATATGGACGGAGTCAAGATATTTATTATTCCTGATAACTCTACCCTTATGGCGGCGATGCGCACCGGCAAAATTGACACCCTCTTTTACGATAAGACGACCATTGACTATGAGGATGGTCTCATCCTGAAGAAAACGATGCCGGAATATATGAACCTGGGGCCAGGTCTGGGGTCAGGGGCAGCCCCTCTTATGTTCAAGCTGGACAGGCCCCCCTTTAACGATGTCAGGGTGCGCAAGGCAATGTTCCAGGCTATCGACTTTGATGCCATCAATGAAGGATTATTTGATGGCCAGGGCTTGATACATTCCTTCCCCATAGCCTATCCCGAGGATTTCGCCCCCGCCTACCTTGCTCCTGATGACCCGGAGTTTCCCGCAGAAGCAAAAGATATGTACAACTATGACCCGGAAGCGGCGAAGCAGCTCCTTGCCGAAGCCGGCTACCCGGATGGCTTCAAGACGAACCTGATAATAGGGGACGATGCCAAAGATATTGACTACTTCTCGATATACAAGGATTACTGGAGCAAGATAGGGGCTGATGTCGAGCTTCGTCCCAAGGAGACCGGGGCTCTGGAAAACATCCAGGGAAGATATGACTTCGACGGGATGATAAGGACGAAGTCCATGACCAGGGCACGTTATTACTTTTTGTCATACCTTGCTTTCGAGGGCCCGAATAACCAGTCCCAGATTGAAGACCCCGTTATAACCGAAGGCATTCAAAGAGTACAGGAAGTCCGCCTGTTCGATATAAAGGAAGCCGGGCGCCGCTACCGGGAGGTGCTGAAATATGTCTATCCCCAGTACTGGGCAATCCCGGTAATTGCCGAGCCGGGCTGGACTTTCTGGCCGCCCTGGCTGAAGAACTACAGCGGTGAGTGGGTGGTAGGTGCCGGCCGAACTAAGGACTTCTTCCGCTGGGTCTGGATTGACACGGCACTGAAGAAAGAATTGGGCTACTAGAGAGCCATAATATCTTGCCGGGCCAGTCCGATAAAATTCGGACAGGCAAAAGCAAGCAAGGGGTTTGCCGGGGTTTAGCCTGGTAATGAAGAGGGGGGAGGCCCTTTTTGGGGCACCCCCCTTCCCTTAGTTGGACTTTTAATCAAAAGGGGGAGAAGTAACTATGATAGAGACTTACGAGGACTGGATAGGGTCTTTGGGACTGCCTATCCATAGAGGTTTCTTTGTTGAAGACCTCAGGACGGTAGAGACGGGGTGGTGGGAAGAGAGGGGGTGTGAGGTAGCTTTTATCCGGCTTACCGGTCAAGAAGACCTGCTGGAGACCAAGGTAATAAAAATTCCCCCAGGCAAGACAACCCAGCCCTGGAAGTTTGCCCTGGATGATGTTTTTTATGTCCTTGAGGGAAAAGGGTTAACAGCGGTATGGGGGATGGAGCAGACTGCCAGGAAGACCTTTGAGTGGGGAGTACGCAGTTTATTTCTGATACCCCGCCAGAGCTACTACCAGCTAAGCAATGCTCAGGGAGATAAACCGGCCGTTCTTCTTTCCCATAATTATTTCCCTCTCGCCACGCAGGTGGTAGCCGACCCTGAGTTCTACCTCAATAACTCCTACCTTCCTGAGGAAGCAAATGTGCTTGAAGAGTTTTACTCGGAAGCCAAAGCAATAAAAAGGGAAGCAGATTGGGGAAGTGATACGGGGGGGATTACCTGGTCCGGTAACTTCTTCCCTGACCTGGGTATCTGGGACAGATTAGACCGGTTCGAACGGCGTGGTGCCGGAGGACACCAGGTCCGAATCAAGTATCCCATTGCAACTCGTGGAGGTGGTAACAGCATGTCAGTCTTCCCTGCAGGGCGCTATAAGAAGGCTCACTACCATGAAGCGGGTAACTTTATTGTTATCCCGGCCGGGGAGGGGTTTTCCCTCATCTGGGATGATGATAAAGAAAGGATATTTATTCCCTGGCACGAAGGCAGCTGTTTTGCCCCCCAGTTCTATCACCAGCACTTTAATCTGGGCACAATTCCAGCCCGCTACCTTAAGTTTGGCTACGGATGGGGAGGAATGAGACGCCATGCCCAGAGATATTTCCATACTCGCCAGATTGAATACCCTGATGAGGACCCCTGGATAAGGGAGACTTTTGAGAAAGAGTTATCAAAGAGGGGTTTGAAATCTCTGATGCCCAATGAAGTATACAAAAAATACGACTACGACTGGGAGTATGCCAAAGACAGTGATGCCGATTAGTGTCCTGTCAGGCTAATCGTTGACACCTTTCCCATTGTCATTCCGTACTTGATACGGAATCCAGGTGGGGAGGAGTAACTGGATTCCCGCTTTCGCGGGAATGACACATTATTTACCTGACGCGACACTAGTCACTAAAGATTTGTTAGCGGTAAGGAGGAATCATGGCTCAAGAGTCTGGAGGTAAGTTTCAAGAACGAACCGAAACCGAAGTGATGGAAGGGGGAAGGGGACTTGGTGAACACCAGCACTATTCCTTAACCTATTATGACCGCTTTATGGAAGAAGAAAACATCCCGATTTATGGCGGACTCGGTGTTTATGATTCCCGGGAGTTGCCACTGGCAGCGTGGAAGCGAATGGGTGGGAAGGGCACCTATGTTGAACTTGATGGCCAGGCAGGTTATTTCGGGGTGTATGTGGTAGAAGTTCCTCCTGGAGGAGAATTGAAGCCGGAACGCCATATCTATGAAGAAACTCTCTGGGTCATCGAGGGGCGGGGCAGTACCGAAGTGTGGCGGGAAGGAAGCTCCAAAAAGCAAACTTTTGAATGGCAGGCGGGGAGTATCTTTGCCGCTCCTCTTAATGTATGGCACCGCCTGGTAAATGCTACCTCCAGTCCCGCGCTGGTGCTGGCAAGCACCGGGGCTCCCAATGTAATGAAGCTCTTCCCCACCCCGGGCTTCATTTTCGACAATCCGTGGGAATTTCCGGGCCGCTATGACGAGAGAGAAGATTACTTCAAACCAACAGACGAGATGGTGGCGTATGGTAGAATGACAGGGAGGGGAAGCCTTCGCACCAACCTGCTACCGGATGTCGTCAATTGCTGGGTACCACGGGATAATCGGCGGGCTCCCGGTCAGGGATTTTTCAATCTGGAGATGACGGGCAACACTTTCCTTACTAACCGAGTGTTTGAGTATCCCAGCGGGCGCTACTCTACGGCACATGCTCACGCCGCGGGGCGCATCCTGGTTTGTCTTAAAGGCAAGGGTTATTCGCTAAACTGGGATTCGAAATTAGGCAAACGTCCCTGGCAAGCCGGTAAGGGTCACCTGGTCAACCGCCAGGACTATATTCCCGGCGGATTTGTAACTGCCGCCGCCGGCAATGGCGACTGGTTTCACCAGCACTTCAGCACCGCCAAGGAGTCCCTGCGCACCATGAGATTGGGAAGTACCAATCAGTTAGATGAGGAAACAGGTGACGAGGTTGAACTCCCGGATGGCACCCTGTTCCTCGGCCCGGGCCGTCACGAAGTTAAATATACCGAAGAGGATCCACGGGTTCGCAAGGATTATGTAGCGGCTCTGAAGAAAGAGGGTGCCGAGTTCTCTATGCCCGAATCAGTATACCGGGACTACTAGTTAAGCCTCCCGTCCAGGCGGGATGTTAAAGTACTCTCTGCTAAATAAAGGAGGAATTATGGTCCAAAAGCCGATGAAAGATAATGTTATGGAATTGCACTGGCCAACCCAGCGAGGGCGGTCTGCGTATGAACTATTTATGGAAGAGGAAAACCTGCCCATTTATGGCGGACTGGGTATTTACGATTCACGGCAATTACCACTGAAACCGTGGAAACGGATGGGGGGAAAGGGAACCTATATTGAGCTTGATGGACAGGCAGGCTATTTCGGGATGTATGTGGTTGAGATACCCGCCGGCGGGGTGCTGAACCCGGAGCGCCATTTCTATGAAGAAACCCTTTTTGCCATCGAAGGGCGGGGCAGTACAGAGATATGGCAAGATGGTAGTTCCAAAAAGCAGACCTTTGAGTGGCAGGGCGGGGCTTTCTTTGCCCCACCTCTCAATGTCTGGCACCGTCTGGTGAATGCCACTTCCAACCCTGTATTGATAGTAGGTACCACCAGTGCTCCCACTGTAATGGACATGTTTCCAAATCGTGAATTTATCTTTGAAAATCCTTTCCAGTTTCGCGACCGCTATGATGGGGGAGATGATTTCTTTAAATCTAAGGATGAAGCTCAACCTCGTGAAGAGGGGTCTCCTTTCTGGGACCTTCGCACCAATCTGGTGCCGGATGTTGCCACATGTATGGTACCGCAGCTGAACCGCCGCGCTCCCGGTCAGGGGAATGTCGGAGTGCGAATGGCAGGCAATACTTATCTTACCAACGGTATATTTGATTACCCCAGCGGGCGTTACTCTACGGGGCACTGCCACGCCGCCGGACGAGTCCTGGTTTGCCTTAAAGGTAAGGGTTACTCACTGAACTGGGATTCGAGACTGGGCAAGCGTCCCTGGGAGTCCGGCAATGGCCACCTGGTCAACCGCCAGGACTACATTCCCGGCGGATTTGTCACTGCTGCTCCAGGTAGTGGCGACTGGTTCCACCAGCACTTCAGTACTGCTAAAGAGTCCCTGCGCACTATGAGACTGGGCACTCACGGTGAGCTACGGGAAGGACCGGGTGAGGAGATAGAGATGGCTGGTGGAGGTGTATTCCTCGGCCCGGGCCGTCACGAAGTGACCTACTCTGAAGAAGACCCTCAGGTTCGGAAGGACTATATGGAAGCTCTGAAGAAAGAGGGCGCTGAGTTCACCATGCCTGAGGAAATATACCGGACTCACACAAAGTCAAGGTACACGCTGGAAAGAGAGCAGGGAATCCGCTAGTGTAGTGTCTTCAAAATAACGTTAGCTACAGCCCTCCAATTCCGGCCCCGTATCAGGTACGGGATAAACTCAAGCCGGAATCCAGGCGATACCGGATGAGCCTACACGTCCGGATACCGACTTTCGTCGGTATGGTTAACCGAAAATAACGAAGCGTAAGATGCACTACACTAGACGGTTCAGTTTGTCCGGATAGCTAAGGTTGACAGTGGAGCTTGGTAAACTCTACAATGGGTTGGAGGTAAACAGGCTTTAAAGGGGAGTTTTGCTTTCGGCTAAAAATACTCCCTTGAATGAAAAACTCCAACAGTTCAGGACAGTAGAAGAAAGAATGCTTGAGAGTTAGCTTATTGAGCCACCGGTTATCCGCAAATACTCCACATTATCTCTTTAGCGATTGGCTACATTCATGAAATTTATCAAAGCTCAGGGCGCCGGTAACGACTTCGTCTTGATGGAAACCGATGACACGCGGCCTGATTGGCCGCGGCTGGCGATTGAGATGTGCGACCGCCATTACGGCATCGGTGCCGATGGCTTGATATTACTGATGCCTTCGGAGAAGGCTGACTGTAAAATGAGGGTCTTTGATTCAGATGGCACCGAGGCAGAAGCCTGCGGTAACGGACTTAGATGCCTGGTGAAATGCTTCGTCGATAGCAGACTGGCTGGTTCGGATTGCAGCGAAATATCTGTAGAAACGATAGCCGGAATAAGGAAAGCCAGGGTCTATAGAAAAGACGGCAAAGTAACCAAAGTGCAGGCCAGTATGGGAGTGCCGAAATTCGCTAGTAAGGATATTCCGGTAATAATCGAGCCGGGTGAGACAAAGGTAGTTAACATAAAGTCAATGCTGAATTATACCGTTACCGTGGATGACCAGGAACTGCCCCTGAATCTGGTCTCTATGGGCAACCCACACGCTGTTTTCTTCTGGCAGCATCCGGTGGATGATTTCCCGCTGTTACAGTTGGGCCCGAAGGTAGAAAACCTGGCAATGTTTCCCAGCCGGGTGAATTTTGAGGTGGCCCGACCACTGAACAGGCGGAAGATAGAAGCCAGAGTCTGGGAAAGGGGAGTGGGAGAAACACTGGCTTGCGGCAGCGGCGCCTGTGCCATAACCGTCGCCGCCCGGTTGCACGGGTTCATTGATAATAAGGTGAATATAAAACTGCCCGGCGGCATACTGGAAGTGGAGTGGGACGGAGCTGGGGAGGTCTTGCTCAGCGGCCCGGCGGAAACAGTTTTTTCCGGAGAGTGGCCAGATGGGGACTTTTGAATCAGGAATGAGGTGCAGATAAAGTGAAACTAGCAAGGCGTATTGAAAATCTACCACCATATTTATTTGTCGAAATTAGTAAAAAGATTGCTGAGAAAAGAGCTAAAGGCGAAGATGTCATTACTTTTGGCATCGGTGACCCGGATATTCCTACGCCGGCTCATATAATTGACCGGCTCTGCAAGGCAGCTCAGGACCCGGCAAATCATCGCTATCCCGAATCAGACGGTCTGCCGGAGCTGCGCCGGACTATTGCCGAGTGGTATAAGAAGCGTTTTGATGTCTCTCTTGATGCTGATAAAGAAGTGGCACCTCTTATTGGAGCCAAGGAAGGCATTGCCCACATCGCCTTCTGTTTTATTGAGCCGGGAGATATTGCCCTGGTGCCTGACCCTGCCTATCCCGTTTATTCCATAGGCACATCTTTAGCCGGGGGAGAGCCTTACTATTTGCCCCTGACAGCGGAGAATAATTTTCTACCAGATTTGAACAGCATACCCGAAGAGGTACTAAAAAAGGCGAAGCTTCTCTGGATAAACTATCCTAATAATCCTACAGGTGCTGTAGCAGACCTGGCTTTCTTCAACAGAACGGTCCAGTTTGCCCGGCAGCACGGGCTGGCTGTCTGTCATGATGCTCCATATACTGAAGTTGCGTTTGATAATTATCAGCCAGTTAGCTTCTTGCAGGCAGAGGGAGCTAAAGAAGTAGGTATAGAGTTTCACTCGCTGTCCAAGAGCTATAATATGACTGGCTGGCGGATAGGGATGGCGGTAGGCAATGCGACAATGATAAATGCCCTGAAGACGCTGAAATCAAACATAGATTCGGGCATTCCTCAGGCTATCCAGTATGCGGCTATTGAAGCTTTGGCTGGCTCCCAGGAGTGTATCCGGGAGCACAATGCTATTTACCAGAGACGGCGTGACCTGATGGTTGACATACTGAATAGCATCGGTCTTGAAGCCACCTCGCCGAAAGCGAGTCTTTATGTCTGGGCTAAGGTACCTGAAGGCTATAATTCTACTGATTTTGCCACCGATTTACTGGAACAGGTGGGGGTGGTGGTTACTCCCGGAATAGGCTATGGCAAGAGCGGGGAAGGTTATGTTCGTTTATCTCTGACTATCCCCGATGCTGGTCTGGTAAAAGGTTTGTCGCGGTTGGCTGGATGGCACAATCCCAAAAAGGTCCCTGGCAAAAGCCGCTTAGCTTAATATAAGAAGGTTAACTATGTTTAAGAGGATTGACCATATTGAAATCACTACCGGGAATTTAGAAAAGACCATCTCCTTTTATACTGACATTCTGGGATTCAAAATCAAGCAAAGAAATAAGATGGACAGACCTCCTTTAGAAGAGATTGACTATCTTACTTTGGGTGATACTATGATTGAGGTGCTGTCCGTTAAAGAACCGGCGCCACTTGCCATACAACAATGGCAGGTCGGCTACCGCATGATGGCTCTCGAGGTGGAGAATATGGATGAGGCTATAGAATACCTCAAGAGTAAAGGCGTAGAGATATCTCAGCAACCGAGGGCTACCGGAGCATCAAAGCGGGCGGAAATAAAAGACCCTGACGGGCGCTCCATTGAGCTAAGACAATGGGGGTGAAGGAGGACTTACCATCCGCCGGGGGATAGATATTGCCCAGGAATCTACGGAAAGGGCATTCTTGGTCGGAGTCGCCACTAAGAAAACTGCCGGCCGGTGGTCAGAGACAGACTCCATGCAGGAGCTGGCTCAGCTGGCCGGTACGGCCGGGGCTAAGGTGGTGGGACAGTTCATCCAGCGATTACCAGCACCTTCAAAGACCTATTATCTTGGGAAGGGCAAGCTGGCTGAATTACTTGCCCTGAAGACCACCCTCAATTATAACCTGGTAATTTTTGATGACGAGCTTTCACCCCTTCAGCAACGAAACCTGGAAGAGTTTCTGAAAGTAAAGGTTATTGACCGTGTAGCTTTGATTCTGGATATTTTCGCCCGGCGAGCTCGAACCCATGAAGGTCAGTTACAGGTGGAGCTGGCTCAGCATCAGTACCTTTATCCCCGTCTTGCCGGTCAATGGAGCCATCTGGAAAGGCTGGGGGGTGGCATCGGCACCCGGGGACCGGGGGAATCTCAGATTGAGACTGACCGCCGTCTCATCCGTGAGAAGATACATCGTTTACAGGTAAAAATTGAACAGGTAAGAAAACATCGTCTCCTCTACCGCCAGAAGCGCCAGGAGAGCGGCATCCCGGTAATTGCTCTCGTTGGCTATACCAACACCGGTAAAAGCACCCTGCTCAATACTCTGAGCCGGACTGATATCTTCGTTGAAGACAAGCTCTTTGCTACTCTGGACCCGACTACCAGACGCTTGACTCTTCCGGATAAGCGTCCGGTTCTAATGACCGACACCGTCGGTTTCATCAGAAAGCTGCCTCCGACGATTGTTAGTGCCTTCAAAGCAACACTGGAAGAATTAAGTGAAGCCAGCTTGCTGGTTCATGTGGTTGACCTGGCTTCCCACACTGCTGCGGAGCAGTGCCAGGCAGTTGAAGACATCCTTGCCGACCTCGGTCTCGAGGATAAACCCAGAATTACGGCACTGAATAAAATTGACCTGCTGCTCAGTGACGATAGGGAGTGGAATGAAGAAAGTGCCATAAGTTATTTTGCTGACCAGCTCGCTCCGCTGGACAAAAATACGGCGCTCATCTCTAGCAGCAAAGGCTGGGGACTGACCGGGCTTCTGAAACTAATCAGCCAGTCTTTGAATTAACAGGATTTGAGGGTGTTTAGCCAATATGTCATTGCTTCGCCTTCTGCGAATGGCTCGCAATGACAAAGGAATTACCAACAGTCCCAGGCTTTCCCATTTGAAAGCTCCTGTGGAGATATGTTATACTTTGCCATTCATTATACGGCAGTGGTAAAGTCTTTTTCCGAAGGTGATAAAATGAGAGGATATGTTAAAAAGAAGTTTACTATCCCTCCGGTCCTGGCTGTAATCCTGACTCTGATTCTGGTGGTATCATGCTCTCCGGAAGCTTCCCCTGTTACCAAACCCGGCTATCTGGCTGACGAAGTGGTCTTTTTTGAGGAGCCGGACTCAGCCAAGGCGGTTAGAATGATTGAAGCCGGCGAGATGCAGGTATACGCCTCAGGGTTGACGGACGCTGAGCTGGTGCGGAGGATTAAAGACTCCCAGACGATGGGCTACGAGACCTCTTATGGGTTGAACTACGAGCTGACCTTCAACCCGGTGGGGCCGACTTTCCCCGAAACAAATAAGCTCAACCCCTTCTCTGTTCCTGAAATTCGCGAGGCGATTAACTGGCTCATCGACCGTAACTATATTGCTGAGGAGATATATGAAGGTCTGGCAGTGCCGCGCTATTTCCCTCTGAGCACTGCCTTCCCTGATTACGCCAGACTGGCAAACATTGCCCGGAGGCTGGAGATTACTTACGCCCCGGACCCGTCTAAGGCAAAGAATGTTATCGCCGAACAGATGGAAAAGCTCGGAGCCGCAATGGTAGATGGGAAATGGCAGTATCAGGGAGAGCCGGTGGAGTTAATCTTTCTCATTCGTCCTGAAGACAAGCGGCGGGATATTGGTAACTATGTTGCCACATTGCTTGAGGAGACGGGTTTTGTGGTTGACCGCCAGTACAAGAGTGCCGCTGAGGCATCGCCCATTTGGATTGGTGACCCGGCCGAAGGGCGCTGGCACATTTATACCGGTGGCTGGATAAGTACAGTCGTCAGCCGCGACCAGGCGGGTAACTTCAGCTACTTTTATACCCCCCGGGGCCGCCCCGAGTTGCTCTGGCAAGCCTACACACCTGCTCCAGAGCTGGACAGCGTTGCCGATACTCTAGCCAGACGGGACTACCAGACTCTGGAGGAACGCCAGGAGCTTCTAGCCGGGGTTCTGAGACTTGCTATGAAAGATTCTGCCCGCGTCTGGCTCGTGGACACGATTAATGTCTGGCCACGCGCTGTGGATATTGCCGTAACTGCCGACCTGGCAGGAGGTATCTCGGCTTCCGCACTCTGGCCCTACACGCTTCATTTCAATGGTAGGGAGGGCGGCACGGTAAGATTCGGGTCACCCGGTATGCTTACCGAGCCATGGAACCCTGTTGCCGGCACTAACTGGATTTGGGATTTGATGATTATCCGCGGAGCTGAAGACAACGCCACTTTGCCAGACCCTTTCACCGGACTTTACTGGCCCAACCGGATTAAGTCAGCCGAAGTCTATGTTGAGGAAGGGCTGCCTGTTACCAGCACACTTGACTGGGTAAATTTGAGCTTCCTCCCCTCAATTCCGGTCCCCGAAGATGCCTGGATTGATTGGGACGTTAAAACACAACAATTTATCACTGTGGGAGAAAAGTATCCTGAAGGACTGACGGCGCGCACCAAAACGGTTGTCCACTATGTCGACGACATCTACCTGAGGCACTGGCATGACGGTACTAATCTGTCCCTCGCCGATTTCGTGCTGGGGCTTGCCTTTACCTTTGACCGGGCAAATGAAGAGAGTACTATCTTTGATGAGGCTGATGTGCCCGCTTTTGAAAGTTTTGTCCTTCATTTCCGAGGAGCCCGGATTGTTCAGGAAGACCCCCTTGTCGTCGAGGTGTATAAAGACATCGTTTATCCTGACGCAGAATGGATTGCCTCCAGCGCCGGGGATTACTTTTACAGCACTGTGCCCTGGCATATACTGGCACCGGGGATTCTTGCCGAGGCTGACCGCAAGCTTGCCTTCTCCTCGAGTAAAGCGGACCGTCTCAGGGTAGAGTGGATGAACTACATTTCTGGTCCCAGCCTGGCAATCCTTGAGCAATACCGCCTTCAGGCACTCAACGATGGTTTTATCCCTTACCCGAATGTCATTGGCAAGTACGTAACTGCCGAAGAGGCGAAGAACAGGTACACAGCACTGGGCGAGTGGTATCAGCAAAAGGGACACTTCTGGGTGAGCAACGGGCCCTTTTATGTGGAGTCTGTCCATCCGGTGGAGAAGACTGTGGTGCTAAAGCGGTCTGAAGAACATATAACGGCTGAAGAAAGGTGGCTTGCTTTCACCAAACCAAAGATTGCCCAGGTTGCCGTCTCAGGGCCGTCTCAAGTTAAAGCTGGTAGTAAGGCGGAATTTCGGCTCGATGTTACCTTTGAAGGTGAGTCTTACCTGCTGGCGAATACCGACTTCGTCAAGTTTCTGGTATTTGATGGCCGGGGTGAACTGGCCATAACCGGGGACGCTGAGTCAGTCCGGGATGGGCGATGGCAAGTTATTCTTACTCCGGACCAGACTGAACGCCTTCAAGCCGGCGCAAACCGGCTGGAAATTATCGTGGCACCGCTGGTTGTCAGCATTCCATCCTTCGAGTCCTTCTCCTTTGCTACGGTACCCTAGTAGCTGAATAGCTTCTTGCTTGACATAAGGACCAGCGTGTTGCCGATTATACCTGTGGATGCAGCGATAATTAAAAGGGTTACTCCTGGGGTCTGGCCATCGGTGGGAGGAGGATAATTGGGTTCCAGCAGCACAGTTTCCAGAATCATCAAATATACTCTTTCCAGAGCTACCGCTCTCTTGCTGACAGTCGTCCTGGGCGTTTACCTCACCATTGTTATCGCTAATATGGGCGGTTATGTTGATGAGATTCGGATTGCCCAGATTCGTGAATCGGTCGGAGCCAGCGTGGCAGCTAATCGGGAACTACAAATGCTGCCCGCCAGCGAAATCCATAAGTTGATAAACCAGCAGGTTGAACTTGAGCTTGAACGGCTTCAGCTTGACCGACCCTTTATGCTGCGGAGTTTCACCTACCTTAAAGAGGCGCTGACACTTTCTCTCGGTCGTGCCGAAGTCCTGACCAGTGACAGCGGCTCAAGGCAGGTGCGCCTCATTCTCCTGGAACGTCTGCCAGCCACTCTTTTGCTCTTTGCCAGCGCTGACCTTATCCTCTTTTTCGGTGCCATTTTTATTGCTCTTTACCTTTCCCGGCGGTATGGCAGCTTTCTTGACCGGGCGATAATCGCTCTGGCTCCGACTTCAGCAGCTCCTTCCTGGTTTTACGGTATTTTCCTTATTCTCATCTTCGCGGCGCTGCTGCGGGTGCTGCCCTTCGGCGGTATGGTGGAGACACCACCTCCTGACGCCGTTTTGCCCTACGCGGCCAGCCTGCTTAAACATCTGGTCCTGCCTGTAGCCGCTATCTTTATTGGGGCCGTTTTTGTCACCATCTACTCGTGGCGGACCTTCTTCCTCATCTACGCCGCTGAAGATTATGTGGAAATGGCTAAAGCTAAGGGTCTGTCTTCGGGAGCCATTGAGCGCCGCTATATTCTTCGCCCGGCCTTACCCACCATCATCACTGCCTTTTCTCTTGGGATTATTACTATCTGGACAGGGTCAATCATTCTGGAAATTGTCTTCAACTGGCCCGGGATTGGGCGGCTTCTTTTCCAGGCTATCGGGGCTTTTGATACCCCGGTCATTGTAGCCAGCGTAGTCATCTATGCCTACCTCCTGGGTCTCACCGTCTTTCTCCTTGACATCGTTTACGCTTTCGTTGACCCCCGGGTAAAGGTTGGAGAGGAAAGAAGACAATGAACCGGTTTGCAGCAGGGCTGAAACAGCTCACTCGCTACCCTTCCGCCTTTGCCGGGGTGGCAATTATTTTGCTTCTGGTGGGTCTGGCTGGCTATGCCGTAATCTCTGTTCCCTATAGTGAAGCCATCAGATTATGGCGGGGAGGGGAAGGCATCTGGGATGAAAGCCCCCGCAACGCTGTGCCGAAGTGGGTCAATCTTTTCAGGTTAAAGAAGCTGCCGGAGACCATTGTCATGACCGCAGGTAGTGATACCGGCAAAGCTTTGAAAACGGTCTCGGAAGGCATTACAACGCTGCAGCTGGCTATGCCTTTTAATTATAAATATGACGATTACCCGAGTGAGCTTACTCTTTTCCTGGACGCTAACTTTGACCGGCAGAGACCACAGGCGTCTATCTTCTGGCTTACTCCGGATGGCCGGGAGATACTCCTCGGAGAACGCAGTGTCGCTGCCAGCGAACCTTACCGTATTTCACTGGACCAGCGGCTCAGCGGTAAATTGGGCGGGCAGCCTGCTGAGAAAGGACTCTTCGCCGACCCTGAGAAGGGTACTGTGCTCAAGGGTGACTATGAGGTTCTCATCAAAGCTCTGCTTTTTGAGGATAATTCTGAGATTCAAGCCAGGCTGGTTATTTATGGGAAAGCAGCCGGGCTTGCCGGAACGGATAACCTGCGCCGCGACCTATGGATTGCCCTGCTGTGGGGGACTCCAATTGCCCTGGCTTTCGGGCTAATTGCCGCGGCCGGCTCTACGGTGATAACCCTGATAATAGCTGCCATCGGTGCCTGGTACGGGGGGTGGGTGGATGCCGTTATTCAGCGTATTACCGAGCTAAACGCCATACTGCCGGCACTGCCCATCCTCATCCTGATAGGCACCTTCTACTCGCGCAGCATCTGGGTAATGCTGGGAGTAATTATCCTGCTCGGTATCTTCAGTCTGGGGATTAAAGTCTACCGGTCAATCTTTCTCCAGGTGAAGGATGCTCCCTATATAGAGGCGGCACGAGCCTACGGAGCCAGCAATTTGCGCATCGTCCTCCGCTACCTGGTGCCAAGGGTTCTGCCGATGCTTATACCTCAGTTTGTCCTGCTGATACCTTCCCTGGTCTTTCTGGAAGCAGCCCTGGCTTTCATCGGCCTGGGCGACCCCGTCCTGCCTACCTGGGGTAAGGTTTTAAACGATGCCTTCCAGAACGGGGCGCTCTATAAAGGTTACTACTACTGGGTAGTTATGCCTTCCTTCTTTCTGATGCTGACCGGTTTTGGTTTTGCTATGCTGGGCTATGCCCTGGACCGAATCTTTAACCCGAGATTGAGGATTGAGTGATGAGGGACGAGCTTCTCAGAGTTGAAGAATTGTATCTCCACTACCGCACTTCCAGGGGGGTTGTTCAGGCTGTGGACGGGGTCAGCTTTGAGGTGGCTCGTAACCAGGCTCTGGCTATCATCGGTGAATCAGGCTGCGGCAAGAGTTCCCTTGCCCGCGCTATCCTGCGGCTGCTGCCTCCCAATGTGGCTCTCTACCGGGGGCGGGTCTTTCTGGAGGGGAAAGATGTGATGACCCTCTCCGAGGAAGATTTCAGGCAGGGAGTGCGCTGGCTTAAACTTTCCCTGGTGCCACAGGCGGCATTGAATACCCTGAACCCGGTTCTTAAGGTCGGAGTCCAGGTAGCTGAACCGCTGCTAAACCGACACCTTACCCGGAAAGGAGAGGCTCAGGAACGAGCCAGAGAAGCCTTCAGTCTCGTCGGAGTGCCGGCGGACTTTTTCCAGCGCTACGCTTTTGAGCTGAGCGGGGGAATGCGCCAGCGCACCGCCATCGCTATGGCTCTGGTCACCGGGTCACCGCTGGTTATCCTTGATGAGCCAACCTCAGCCCTGGATGTGCTGACCCAGGCAAGCATAATAAACACTTTCAAACGCATCAAAAAGGAGGGAGAGAAGAGCTTCATCCTCATCACTCACGATGCGGCTATAGCCAGCGAACTTGCAGACAGGGTTGCTGTGATGTATGCCGGACAGCTGGTAGAGATAAGCCCTGCCGCCGAATTCTACCACAACCCCCTTCACCCTTATTCGCAGGGGCTTATGGCAAGCGTACCCAGGCTCCGCCAGAATAAGAGGCCCGAGTTCATCTCCGGCCAACCGGCCAGTTTGATTAATCCGGCCCTGAGCTGCCGTTTTGCCCCCCGCTGTCCCTATTGTTTTTCCCGCTGTGAACAGCTCCCGCCTCTGCTCGAAACTACCGAAGAAAGGAAGGTTAGATGCTGGCTGCACGCCTGAATGAGACGTCAAACAAAGACTTGCTCTCCGTAAGTGACCTCTGCACCTGGTTTGAGTTGAGGAAGTGGGGGTTTGGTAGAGCCGGCTTTGTGCGGGCGGTTGACGGGCTTAGCTTTGACCTGAGCTACGGAGAAGCTATCGCCATTGTCGGGGAAAGCGGCTGCGGCAAGTCTACCCTTGCCAAAACCATCCTGGGTCTTCACCACCCAACGAAAGGCGAGATTATTTTCGAAGGAAAGCCCATCAGCGCTGCAAGGATGCGACAGAGGCAAGACTATCGCTCTTGTCTCGGCTATGTGCAGCAAGACCCGTATGGGGCTCTGGCTCCTTTTATGAATGTTCGCCGGATTTTAACCGAGCCTCTCGTTATCAATGGAATCAGTGACCGGGGAGAAAGGGAAAACCGTATTCGTGAGGTACTGGAAGATGTCAAGCTGTCACCACCTGATGAATTTCTGGGTAAGTTTCCCCATATGCTGAGCGGAGGCCAGCAGCAGCGGCTGGTGATTGCCCGGGCAATTATTCTCCGTCCCGGTTTAATTGTCGCCGATGAGCCGGTCTCCATGCTGGATGCCTCGGTCAGGGTGGAGGTTCTTGAGCTTTTGAGACAGCTACAGCAGATACACTCTCTCAGCTTAATCTATATTACTCATGACCTGGCTACGGTGCGCTTTTTTTCTGAACGTGTTTTTGTGATGTATGCCGGAAAACTTATCGAGAAGGCAGTGACATCCAGCCTCCTGAGTAATCCTTATCATCCTTACACCAGAGCCCTTATCGCCGCTATTTCTGACCCCGACCCGGCGAATGTTGACACTTTCAAAGAAGTGCCTCCGGGGGAACCGCCAAGCCTGCTCAATCCGCCCTCCGGATGCCGTTTTCACCCCCGCTGCCCCTCTATGATTTCGGGACTCTGTGAGCAGGAAGAGCCATCTGAATTCACGGTTCGCCCGTCACATTCGGTAATGTGCTGGCTCTACCGATGAGAAAGATGAGAACACCTCTGAAACTGCTTCTTACCGGCTTTGCCCTGCTACTTGCCGGGTTTATCACGCTTTTGCTGATGATTCTCAGGGTAATCGAACCCGGCTTTTTCTTCAGTTTTCTGGCTTATACAGCTTCCACCATTGGTCTCATCCTGGGGCTTATTGCCATCATACAATTACGCCGCTAGACGGTTTATCTGATGCCCAGACATCTCACAAAATGTAACAAAACTGTAATATATTTTCGTTTAGTTTTATGACTTTTTCACTTCTTACGCTATAGACTAGGATAGTAGCAATAGCTAACCCGGACTAACACTAGCTGATAGAGTCCTGTTTAAAAGTACTA
Organism: Dehalococcoidales bacterium; assembly: GCA_030690265.1. GTDB lineage: Bacteria > Chloroflexota > Dehalococcoidia > Dehalococcoidales > UBA2162 > JAUYHA01. The sequence continues at coordinate 40,562 of JAUYHA010000085.1, forward strand.
ATGAGTGATACATCTAAACCTGCGGAGAAAAGGAGGGTAAGACTAGACATGTATCTATTATTAGTATTAGGTGCTGCCGCGGCTGTGGGGGTAAGTGTTTTATGTGCACGCCGTCACCTGGAAAAGGAGGCGCTTTCTCTCTCTGAGGATAGAAGTGACGAGATTGTGAAGGAGGCTAGAAGAAGTGCCAGGAAAATCATCGAAGATGCGAAAATGGTTGGAGCCTGGTGGAACCAATCGCGCGGCTCAAACCAGTAAAGAAGTAGCGCAGCTACCGGAAATACTTTAACTTGGAGTACTATGGAAATTGAGGCATTTCGTGATGTAGTGATTATTGTAACAGGTCTGCTAATTATCCTGGTTGCCATTCTCCTGGGTGTATTTGCATACATCTTGTACCTCAAGATAGACAGAATTATGAAATCTGTGACGGCCATGGTTACAAAGGTCGAGGCATTGACTGCGATAGCAAGCGATGACGTAGGCAAGCCGCTTATCTGGACTGCGGGTTTAATCCAGGGAATAGCTTGCGGCATCCGCGGGATAAAAAAAGCATTCAGGAAGGAGAAATAATATGTCCGAGAATAGAAACGCCTCTGGATTCGGTATGGGATTACTGGCAGGGGTCGCTGTAGGTCTGGCTATTGGTGCCCTGTATGCTCCTCATTCCGGTAAAGAAACACGAACCTTATTAAAGAAAAGGGCACAAGAGGCTGAGTGTAAAGCTGAAGAGATTCTGGCAGGAGCCCGGCAAAGAGCTAAAAAAATTGTTGATAATGCCAGGGAACCTAGAGGACACGCCACCGAATTCAAACCTGAAGAGGAGGCTGAAATAGAGAATGAATAGGTAATCCTGTATCAGATATGTTCATAAGTGAGGTAAGGAGGAGGATAATGGTCAATAAAGGTGCAGCTAAGGGTTTCGGTATCGGCTTGCTCTTCGGAGCCGTGGCGGGGGGTGTTCTTGGTCTTCTCTATGCTCCTCACTCCGGCAAAATCACCAGGAGCCTTATGAATGAAAAAGTCGATGAGGCAACGCATAAATCAAAGGGAATAGTAGAGGGAGCTAGAGACAGAGCCGAGAATATTATGAAAGAGGCAAAGGTAAAAACTGGAATGAAATAACAGATTCTGGAGATAATTAGTTGCCTCGTCGTACAATCATTAAGACGCTTAATGAATGCGGTAGCAGTATTAAAGGATTTTGCTACCGTTCACCTCGTCACGTTATCACTTATTTAATGCACGGGCTCATAATCATTGTTCCCCTGGCGGTCACTCTCTGGGTCCTTATCTGGATTTTTAACATTATCGACGGGATGCTCGCCCCGATACTGAGATGGGCTTTTGGCCGTCCGATGCCAGGTCTCGGCTTCGCTATTATCGTCGTCTCCGTAATACTCATAGGCTATCTGGGCATCAAAATCGGGAAGAAAAAAGCTTTCGATTTCATCGAAAGTAATGTGATTAGAATTCCTATAGTCGGGTCTATCTATGGAGGTACGCGGCAGATAATAACCAGCTTTACCACTTCGACAAATAGCAAGTTCCTCGAGGTGGTGTTCATAGAATTCCCGCGCAAAGGAATCTATACCGTGGGACTTGTCACCAGCGAGGTCAGTGACAGGAGTGGGAAAAAGGTTTTGAATGTATTTGTTCCTACCACTCCTAATCCCACCAGCGGCTATCTCCAGATAGTACCTGAATCTGATATAATCAGGAGCACGATGTCTGTTAATGATGCCATGAAACTGATTATTTCCGCTGGAAAAGTATACAATAAGGATATTGCCAACATGCTGTTGCAGGTCCCGGAATCAGAGAGTAAAGGTACGGTCCTGGAAATTTGAACTGTTCCCGGTGTAAAATAGTCCTGATGAAGAAAACAATAATCCTCACCCTCGTCGCCTTTATGGCATTCGGGCTGCTGGCCTGTGCTCGACCAGCCGCAGGTAACGTGCTGCAGTCGGATAAACCCAGGATAGCCTCACCAGCAGCTAATGAAGCCGGCCTGACCACCCTGGTTAAAGGCAACTCGGAGTTCGCTTTTGACCTTTACAAAGTACTGGAGGAAGATGAGGGTAACCTTTTCTACTCACCTTACAGCATTTCCCTGGCTCTGGCGATGACCTATGGCGGAGCTAGAGGGAATACCGGGGAAGAGATGGCCGACACTCTAAACTTCTTACTGCCTCAGGACAGGTTACACACAACCTTCAACAGTCTTGACCAGGAACTGGCAAGTCGTGGTGAAGGCTCCGAAGGAAAGGATGAAGAGGGTTTTCGCCTGCATATCGTTAATGCCATCTGGGGGCAGCAGGGCTACGATTTTTTGCAGGAATATCTTGACCTTCTGGCGCAGAACTACGGAGCAGGACTAAGGATTCTTGATTTTATACAGGCTCCTGAAGAATCGCGTCTGACCATCAATGATTGGGTCAACGAACAAACGGAGGAGAGGATTAAAGACCTGATTCCCCAGGGAGCTATCAATGAGCTGACCAGGCTCGTTCTGACCAATGCCATCTACTTTAATGCCGCATGGCAGTATCCTTTTAATGAAGAAGCTACTTCCGAAGCTGACTTTTTCCTGCTTGATGGTGACAAAGTAACCGTTCCTATGATGAGACAAACGGAGTCCTTCGGTTACATGGAAGGAGACGGCTACCAGGCAGTAGAGTTGCCTTATGATGGACGTGAACTGTCAATGGTTATTCTGCTGCCCGACCAGGGTGAATTCGCTGCATTTGAAGCATCATTGAGCGCCCAGATGGTGGACAACATTATTCAGGAAGTGGACTACCGCCAGGTGGCTCTCTCAGTGCCCAAATACGAATACGAGTCCAGTTTCGGCTTGAAGCAAGCCCTTTCAACTCTGGGTATGAAAGATGCTTTTATCCCTGAGACAGCAGATTTTTCCGGTATGAATGGCGGGCGTGACCTGTTTATCCAGGACATACTGCATAAAGCTTTTGTTTCCGTAGATGAAGCCGGTACCGAGGCGGCCGCAGCCACGGCGGTTATAGTAGGGACAACCTCGCTGCCGCCGGAGCCAGTAGAGGTAAGAGCTGACCGCCCTTTCATCTACCTTATCCGCGATATTGAGACAGGTACTATACTCTTCGTCGGGCGCGTGCTCAATCCGAACCTGTAGACCGGTCCAGGAATGTGACCCTGTGCGAGATAGATGTCGAAGCCCTGCCAATCGAAGTGCATCCTTCCTGCAACTAAAATTGCCGGGGGAATTGTCCGACAAAAACAACCGATTGCCAACCGTATGGGTGGTAGTTGACCTATTAAGGCATAAGCATTAGAATACCTCAAAGGATAAGATATGACACCTGACAACACTACCGGCGAAAGGCAAATTGCGGTACTAATCGATTATGAGAATGCCGGGCTTGGTTCACTGCGCTGGTTGTTTGACCAAATATCCGATGTCGGCAGGGTAATTGTAAGAAAAGCATACGCGGACTGGTCAGCTTCAAGCGACAAGCGGGATGAACTTCTGGAGCTGGGTATCGAACCTGTCCACCTGTTCCGCTCCAGAACCGGGACGAAAAACTCAAGCGACATCCAGCTCGTGATTGATGCCCTGGATTTATTGCATCAATCGCCTGTCGATACCTTCGTTCTGGTATCCTCAGATAGTGATTTCACGCCTCTGGTCAGGAAGCTCCGCAGCTCCGGGAAAATGGTAATCGGAGCCGGCTTTGAGGCACAGGTAGCTCGCAGCCTGGTGATATCATGCGATAGATATTATTTTTTGAACCAGAGAGAAAAGAAGCCTGAGGATAAAGGGCAGCCGCTGGGGGTAGAGACCAAAACAGGAATTGCTGAACTTCTTTCACGGGCTGTAAAAGTAGCTATGGATGAGCAGGGAAAAGTGAGCGGGAGTAAACTCAATGAGACTATGCAACGCCTTGACCCCAGTTTTGACTACCGTAATCTCGGCTATCCTACCTTTATCAAATTCATTGAATCACATCCCTGGTTGAAAATAACCCGGCCTAGGAAAGTGGGGGATATTACTGTTGAGTTTGTTGCAACCGGCGAGCCTGCCGCCGGGATTGCTGCGGAAAAGGATAGCTGGGATATAGATATTAACAGGTCATGGTCGGCAAGAGTCAATAAATCCGGTGACTCCATCCCTGGCCCAACGGCGGCAAACGACGCAGCTAAAACCCTCAATGCCAATAAGCTCAAGAATTCCCGTTATAAGACCCTTCAAAAACTTTTAGATTCCAGTGATTTGTTGAGAAGTGTCTGGTCACGCAACGGGAATACGATTGTCAAGAAATAAAATCATATGGCGGAATCAAAAAAACTAGAAAATGAAATGCCCAGCGCCTATGAGCCGGGCAAGGTTGAGCAGAAGTGGTACCAGTTCTGGCTGGAGAAGGGCTATTTCAAGCCCCGCATAGACCGGGAAAAGAAGCCCTTTGTTATCATCATGCCGCCGCCAAATGTTACCGGCGAGCTTCA
>JAUYHA010000175.1 GCA_030690265.1 Dehalococcoidales bacterium
TACCATCCATTGTAGCGTGTGTGTAGCCCAAGACATAAGGGCCGTGCTGACTTGACGTCATCCCCACCTTCCTCCCCGTTTTGCGGGGCAGTCTCGCCAGAAAAACACAACTGACGACGAGGGTTGCGCTCGTTGCGGGACTTAACCCAACACCTCACGGCACGAGCTGACGACAACCATGCAGCACCTGTGCTGGCTCTCCGATAAATCGGAGTCGTCATCCTTTCGGATTCCTACTACCAGTATGTCAAGTCTTGGTAAGGTTCTTCGTGTTGCATCGAATTAAACCACACGCTCCGCTGCTTGTGCGGGCCCCCGTCAATTCCTTTGAGTTTTAACCTTGCGGTCGTAGTCCCCAGGCGGCACACTTAAGGTGTTAACTTCGACACGGAGAGGGTCGATGCTCCCCATATCTAGTGTGCAACGTTTAGGGCGTGGACTACCCGGGTATCTAATCCGGTTCGCTCCCCACGCTTTCGGTCCTCAGCGTCAGGAACAGCCCAGGAGACCGCCTTCGCCACTGGTGTTCTACCCGATATCTCCGTATATCACCACTACACCGGGTATTCCGTCTCCCTCTGCTGCCCTCAAGCCTTCCAGTATCTAATGACTCCTCCTGGTTGAGCCAGGAGATTTCGCACCAGACTTAAAAGGCCGCCTGCTCCCTCTTTACGCCCAGTAAATCCGAATAACGCTCGCCTCCTACGTATTACCGCGGCTGCTGGCACGTAGTTAGCCGAGACTTATTCCTCGGGTACCGTCATTATTCTTCCCCGAGAAAAGGGGTTTACAACTCGAAAGCCTTCTTCCCCCACGCGACGTCGCTGCGTCAGGCTTTCGCCCATTGCGCAAAATTCCTTGCTGCTGCCTCCCGTAGGAGTCAGGGCCGTGTCTCAGTCCCTGTCTGGCTGACCATCCTCTCAGACCAGCTACCCGTCTTAGGCTTGGTGGGCCGTTACCTCACCAACTACCTGATAGGCCGCAAGCCCCTCCTCAAGCGGGATGATTGCTCATCCCTTTGATAGTCCCCATTTAAGAAACTATATTATGCAGTATTAGCTCCGATTTCTCGGGGTTATTCTTCACTCAGAGGACAGGTAACTTACGTGTTACTCAGCCGTTCGCCACTATTCAATATTTCCTTACGGATACACAGAACCGTTCGACTTGCATGCATAAGGCACGCCGCTAGCGTTTATCCTGAGCCAGGATCAAACTCTCCAACAAAATTAATATTCGAACTTAACTTGAAGTCTTCCTTCCACTATTCACTTGTTAAAGGGCATATCTTCTTCAGACAAAGATATAGATTATCATAAACTTTAGTAATAGTCAAGTAATAAGCCCCGGCACCCCGCCAGACAGGTAATTCATCAATACTTTACCCTCCTTGATAATAGCCCGGGATGCCGAACAGCGTCCCCCATGACTCTATTTTATCCGGGTGTTCGTTTCGCGGAGATTTGCCAGGTGATATTGACACGGGGAGTACGAATGGCTTATATTTTTGCATAATATCATACCTGTTCATAAACCCGAACATTCGAGGAGAAAGAGGAAAAATGGTTGAAAAAGTAACTGCAAGGAAAAGGGAGCCGGAGCCTTCGGAAAGCCTCTATGATGTGGGACGAAGAGCCCTGGACGAGGCTATGCGCAAGAAACTTGAGGGGAAGGTTATCGTAAAAGGTAAGGACATAGATTTCGAGCAGAACCGGCAGGGAATCATCAAGTACCTGCTGCATCGTAAAGACTGGGACAACGTCGGCACCCCCGGCTGGCATATTTTTATTCACAGGATTCTCAAACATTCAGGCAAGCACGTCCACCAGGGCGGCCTGGCGATTTTCGTGATAGGCGGCAAGGGATACACCGTTGTCGACGGGCAGCGGTACGACTGGGAGGATGGCGACCTCATACTGCTTCCTGTAAAACCCGGCGGAGTCGAGCACCAGCATTTCAACGACGACCCGGCTAATCCAGCGGAGTGGATGGCCTTTATTTACCACTATATGCTGGACCCAATCAACATGGGCATAACCCAAAAAGCCGAGCACCCGGACTGGGTCAAGCCGAAAGCATAAACACAACTACGCTCAGCAGAATGACACTTATTTGTTCTGTCACCCTGTCCCGATATATCGGGACTCTCCCGCCGGGCGGGATCCCGCAGAGCGGGGTCGGAACGGAGAGCCTGTCGAAGGGTCTGAACACTATTACAAAGACAATGCATTATGGCGTTTAAGGCGACGCTAACTGACATCGCAGCAGATTCTTCGACTTCGCTCAGAATGACAGGATAGTATGTAGGAAAGGTCAAGCGAAGAGAAACCCACCAGCAATAGGCGAATAATTGCTGGAATTCTTCCTTCCTCCGAAGTACTACACCCACCCCACAACTCCATTCCTCCGGTATAGGGCATGATAGGAGCACAGGCGTCTCTGCCTGTGAGTGAGGAGGGGCAATCCCATGCCGCAGGCTCTCGGAACGGAATGATTGCCCGATGCCGAGGTAGGGTGGGCGGACACGGGAGTCCTGTCTTTAAATGAGTTATTAACCCTGGCAAAGATTTGCATAATAAGTTCTCCTTTTTGTAAAAGGAGTACCCGCGAAGCGGGGGAGGTATTAAAATGCCCTGTCCCGATAAATCGGGACACCCCTTTTTCCAAAAGGGGAATTAAGCATAAGATATCCCCTCTTGGAAAGCAAACTGGGCGGTATGGGGAAGGCTGAACGCTTTAACAATACAGATATAAGAATGACAAAAGGTGACTCTGCTCAGAATGACAGTGGGGGTGTAAGGGCAGAATGACAGGAAGACCACACTCCCGTAAGTTATCAGCAATAAAAAAAGGCGCTCCGGTACACCGGAGCGCCTTTTTTCTTGAATTGTTTTTAGATTTTAGCTGTTAATCTTCAAACTCGGTGCCACTTACCGCGCTCCACTGGTGTAGGGTACCATCGGCATCGGCGGTATACCAATATTTTCCCGTCTTTATGCTCACGTAATTCACCGGTGGACCCGCCACACCGCCTCCCGTCCTGTCATGGCCATAGAGCAGGTATCCCGGAACGTCACCCGCTACGTAAGCAACGGTAGGAGTGTTAGTATCGGTTAACTTACCACCCGGAGTGCCCGTCCACTCTGAGGTGGTATCCGGAAACGCGGACATGTCCTGGGTGGCGAAGGCGCTGCCGG
>JAUYHA010000177.1 GCA_030690265.1 Dehalococcoidales bacterium
GCTCGGCTTTACAGGTTACCCAGGTGCTGGAAACTACTCTTGAAGAAAACCTTAAAATGATTGCCGACTCCATAAATTTTCTGAAGGCAAAGGGACTGACTGTTTTCTTTGATGCCGAGCATTTTTTTGATGGCTTCAAAGCTAACCCTGATTATAGCCTGAGCTGTTTGACCACGGCGGCTGAAGCCGGTGCCGGTTGCCTGGTGCTCTGTGATACCAACGGAGGAACGCTGCCTACTGAGATAAGGGGAGCTGTTGAGGCTGTCAGAAAACAAACCACCCTGTCCCTGGGTATTCATGCTCACAATGATGCCGGATTGGCGGTGGCGAATACACTGGCGGCGGTAAGTGCCGGAGTAACCCAGGTGCAGGGCACCATCAATGGCTTCGGCGAGCGCTGTGGTAATGCCAACTTTTGCTCCATCATCCCCAATCTGAAGCTCAAAATGGGTATTGACTGTGTTACCGATGAGCAATTAGCTAAATTGACCGAAGTTTCCCACTATATCAGTGAAGTTGCCAACCTCGTTCCCGACCCGTTCTCACCCTATGTCGGGGCCAGCGCCTTCAGCCATAAAGCCGGGCTTCATGTTTCCGGCATGGCTAAGTGGGTTGACAGTTACCAGCATATCGACCCCTCACAGGTGGGCAACCGGCAGAGGGCGGTGGTTTCTGAGCTATCAGGCAAGCGGAATATCATCTACAAGGCAAATGAGCTGGGCATAGATTTATCCTCGCAGGATAAGGAAATACAGAAGCTGCTGGAGCAGATTAAGCAACTGGAGAGCCGCGGTTTCCAGTATGAGAATGCCGGGGCTTCTTTTGAGCTACTGCTCCACCGGAGCAAGCCTGATTATCGGGCACCATTTGAACTGGTTGACTATATGGTGGTGGTAGAGAAGAAGCGGCGGCTACCTACCCGAAAAAATCCGGATGAGATGCTGGCTGAGGCAACGGTAAAGGTGAGGGTTGGTGGCGAAGTAATCCATACTGCGGCTGAAGGTAATGGCCCGGTCAATGCCCTTGACCAGGCACTGCGCAAGGCACTATTACAGTTCTACCCCGATTTGGCTGTCGTCAAGCTGGTTGACTATAAGGTTCGCATTCTTGAAGAGAGTGTTGGCACCGAGTCTCAGGTTCGTGTCCTCATTGAATCCAGTGACGGGACTGATGAGTGGACGACGGTGGGCAGTTCAACCAACATTATAGAAGCCAGCTGGCTGGCACTGGCTGACAGTCTGGAGTACTGGCTGGCAAAACACAATTCTTCGGCTAGCCCTCAGGCAATATGACCGGAGTATTTTTACCTTAGCCTGTTCCATATTGCCGGTAATTGGGTGTTCGGGAATCAAGAGCAGAATGAAACGAAGAGACACCGGTATTCTGGGTGAAAAACTGGCCAGAGATTTCCTGAAGCAGAGGGGCTATCGCATTCTGGAAACCAACTACCGCTGTCCTCACGGTGAAATTGATATTGTTGCCCGGCAAAAAGATACCCTGGTCTTTATCGAGGTGAGAACCAAGACGAGCCTGGAGTTCGGCACTCCAGGGGAGACAATTACCCCGGTTAAGAAGGAGAGGATGAGGGCCTGTGGTGCCTATTACCAGCAGGCGCACCATAACCTGCCTCAGCTATGGCGCCTTGATGTGGTAGCTGTAGAACTGAATCAAAGGGGGAAGCTCTCCAATATTGAGCTTATTGAAAACGCCGTAGGTGAGGAATAGGGTCTGCGGAGAATTTGTACGGTCTTGGAAATGAGGGGACATAACTGCCAAAAGATGAATTCAGTTGGTGAATTCGAACCCTGGCTGTCGCGCTCTGTGACCCTCTCGTAAACTTTTATGAGAGCGGGCAGAGTTTTCCCAGTACGCATTCAGTGCAGCGGGGGCGCCGGGCTTTGCAGGTCCTGCGGCCGTGCTCTATAGTGAGCACGTGGAATTGATAGGCATCCTCAGGCGGCACAATCTCCTCCAGAATCCGGTGGGCTTCCTCTATTGACGCTTTAGAGTCAACCAGTCCCACTCTCTTCGAGACGCGGAAGATGTGGGTATCCACGGGCAGGGCCGGCCTGCCCTGAGCGAAGACAAGCACGCAGTTAGCCGTCTTGGTGCCCACTCCCGGTAATTGCTTCAGCCACTCCCTTGCTTCGGGAACAGGAAGCTCATTCAGAAAATCGAGCTCAAGCTGCCCCCTCTTCTGCCTGACCTCATTGAGGGTTTGCCTGATGCGTGCCGCCTTAATCTCCGCCAGACCGCCGCTCCTTATGGCCGCTGCAATCTCCCTCGTATCAGCCTCAAGCAGGGCTTCCCAGGTGGGAAAAGAAGCATTGAGGGATGCAAAAGCCCGGTGCGAGTTTCTGTCCGAGGTATTCTGTGACAGGATGGTCTGCACCAGCGTGCCAAGCGGGTCATAATTCGGTCGCCACTCGGACCGGCCGTACTCACGGCTTAACAGTTCAATGATTTGCTTAACGTTTAACTTCTCCATTGTTTACAACTGGTTTATTGAGGATGAGTCTATAACCGGTTGGTGGGGAAGGGGTGACAATAGGCAGAACTTTTGAGCTTGAGTTCAGCCTAGTCCCGGATTAGTACTATAAACTCTTCAACGCTCAGTCCTGCCTTACGGATGAGGCTTCTTAAGGTACCTCGCCTTACTTCTCGATGATCAGGAACCGAAAGAATGGTCGGCACCTCTGCTTTGGTTAGAATGATGTGGCTTCCTTCTCTCCGTGATACCTGCCACCCCGCTCTTTCAAAGGCATCAACTGCCTTTCTACCGGAAATAGCCGGCAACCGGGGCACTAAACGGCTACCTCTGCCGGTAACTCGACTACCCTGGTCTCTATGGTAAGCGGTAGCCCATCTTCAGCACGGCCAGCCAGTATCTGGCGAATCTCTTCGGTTACTATTTCAGGGGTTTCCTTTGGTGGGGACATTCCTTTTTGCTGGCGAACTTCCAGCACACCCAATATAGCCTCCTGGATATTGGCTAGTGCCTCCGCCAAGGTATCACCCTGACTTGAGCACCCAGGGAGCGCCGGACAGTGAACGGAGTAACCCCCATCTTCTTCAGGCTCAAGAATTACGGTAACAGTAAACTTCATAATATCCCCTAAGTAAAACCTGATTTACATTATAACAGAAATAGGCAAACGAGGTATCAATAGGTAGAACCATTAAGGACTTCGATTTGACCTTTAATCTGAGCAGCTAGTTGGGCGTTAAAACTAAATGGGATAAAAAGGAGAAAGGGAGTGGGACTCGTAGAATCTATTAGTCCCACTCCCTTTATGGTCATTCTGCAAAGTCAAGAATTATGCTATTTTGGAATTTCGGTCAATTTTATGCCCGTGGCTTTGGCGACACCTTCACCATATGCCTTGTCAGCCTTATAACAATTTGCGATATGCTTTATCTTGATTTCTTTCGGTGCAGCACTTATATCACGAGCGGTGTTCTCAAAGAGCACCTTCTGTTGTGCCGGGCTCATCAGGCGGAAGAGCTTTCCCGGCTGGGTATAGTAATCATCATCGTCCTCTCGGAAATTCCACCGGGCAGCAGCTCCTTCCAGTTTTAGCGGCGGCTCGGCAAACTCCGGCTGCTCCTGCCAGTTTCCATAGCTGTTGGGTTCGATACTCGGTATGCTGCCCTGGTTACCATCAACCCGCATAAGTCCATCGCGGTGAAAACTGTTAACGGGACTGCGGGGAGCATTGACCGGGATGAGGTGATGATTGACTCCCAGGCGGTACCGTTGGGCATCGCCGTAGGAGAAGAGCCGGCCCTGGAGCATCTTATCAGGTGAGAAACCGATTCCCGGTACGATGTTCGCTGGGTTGAAAGCGGACTGCTCAACATCAGCAAAATAGTTTTCTGGGTTGCGGTTCAGTTCGAGGACACCCACCTCAATTAGGGGATAATCCTTATGGTACCAGACCTTGGTCAGGTCAAAGGGATTATAAGGCATCTTGGCAGCGTCTTTTTCGGGCATAATCTGGAAATACACCGTCCAGCGGGGGTAATCCCTTTTCTCGATACTTCCATACAGGTCGCGTTGATGACTCTCCCTGTCCTTGGCTATAATTACTTGGGCTTCTTCATCGGTCAGATTCTTGATACCTTGTTGTGTTTTCAGGTGGAATTTAACCCAGAACCTTTCATTTTTAGCATTGATGAGGCTGAAAGTATGGCTGCCGAATCCGTGCATGTGCCGGTAGGAATACGGGATGCCCCGGTCGCTCATTACAATGGTTACCTGGTGCAGCGCTTCCGGGAGATTGGTGAAGAAATCCCACTGGTTGCGCGCACTTCTCATATTAGTACGGGGGTCTCTCTTGACAGCATGATTAAGGTCGGGGAACTTGAGGGGATCGCGCAGGAAGAAGACTGGCGTGTTATTGCCGACCAGGTCCCAGTTGCCCTCCTCAGTGTAGAACTTCATTGCAAAGCCTCGGATGTCACGCTCGGCATCGGCGGCACCGCGTTCACCTGCCACAGTAGAGAAGCGAATGAAAAGGTCGGTCTTTTTACCCACAGCTGAAAAAATCTTGGCTTTGGTATAGCGGGTAACATTCTTGGTAACGGTGAATGTCCCGAAGGCTCCGGAACCTTTAGCATGCATGCGCCGCTCCGGAATAACCTCACGGTCGAAGTGACCCAGTTTTTCGAGGAACCAGACATCCTGTAACAGGGCAGGGCCTCGCGGACCGGCAGTCATAGTATTCTGATTATCTAAGACGGGAGCGCCGGCAACGGTGGTCAGTTTCTTTCTCAAGACATTCTTTTTCGGCATTTCCTCCTCCCTATTGGCACAGCAGCGAGTTCAAGGCACCATATAACTTATAGGAGTATGTTTGCCATCTGTCAATGAAAAACCGGTTTATGATGCGAAAAAGTTCACAAAAGTGGAGCTGAGGTATCAATAGGCAGAACTTTTTCCACCGGCAAACCTCCTTGAGTAACTCCTCAGTCTCAACTATTCGGTCACCTCCAGTACATTTTAACATTTCAGAGTTTCATCTCACAATAAACTCCCTAAATCCAAATTTGTCCAACTATCGCTACTATACGGGTAAAATGGGCCTTTTGAATATGACTTTTGTCCCATTATCAGGACAGAACAGCTGAAATTTCAGGGCGCGAAAAAGCTCTTTAGTTGGACATTTAAGAAATAGACTGACGAGTCAGTCAGATTTCACAGATGGTATATGAATAGGTGGCAATAAATATACGGTTTTAATATCTTTTGATGTCTAGACGTGCCCCGGCGCTACAATATGACTCCAGGTGATAAAGCATCGCTCTAACTGCCTTTGTTATCAATAACGGCTGACAAATCACTATCTTTACCCAATCGCGATTCAATATCTTGCGATTCAATAAGAGAGGTATCCGGCCCGAATATCCGTGCCAGAACCCAGTCAACCGCTATTTTTACACGGTTCTTTTTGCCGATAGCCAGTAACGAGTAGGATATAACCCAGACCAGTATCGCCAGAATACCACTTAATGAGAATCCGTTTAAACGTAACAAGGCGTTTGACCTGCCCAGTGATATCACCTCCGCCGAGTCAGAAATCCTGTATTTCGTTCTCTTTTTTTGCGTTATATCGGCAACCAGGTTCCTGGCTACAACGGCAGCCTGTCTAACGGCGTTATGTGCCCGCTGACGGGCCACCTGCCCGGTAACGGAATCCTGATAGTGGACACAATCGCCAACTGCATAGGCACCACCACAATTTACCAGCTCTAAAAAATCATTTACAATTACCCTGCCAATAGCATCCTTCTCAGCGCCAATTGATGAAATTACCGGATTAGCCACAACTCCGGTAACATAGACCACCGTGCGGGAGGGAATTGCTTCTCCAGTATCTAACCTTATCCGGTGGCTGCCGATTTCGGTAATCCTGCAATTGAGCCTTACGTTGATATTGTGCTTTTGCAAATGCTTCATCACATAGTGCGAATACTTTTCAGGTAACTCACTGATGACTCTATCCTTAGACTCTATTAAGTTTATCTTAATCCTTGCCGGGTCTATATCCGGGTAACTGGACAGTAAGTATTTATATACCACGTCAGAAAGGCTTGAAGCCAGCTGAACACCTGTGTAGCCGGCACCGGAAATCGCCAAAGTCAATAACTCTTCAACCACCGCCGGGTCTGTTTCAGCACTGGCTTTTTCAAACATTTTTATTATATGGTTCTTTACTGCCACGGCATCTTCTGCCGACTTAAGAGAGAATACGTTACTGCCGTTTTCAATATTATCAGCCATACCCGATATATCAGTAACTCCGCCCAGCGCCAGGACGATATAGTCATAGCTGAAGATACCGGCACTCGTTTTTACTTTACCCTCGGAAAGATTAATATCTTCCACACGAGCCTGGACGAACTGATGAATATTACTCCGGTAAAGATTGCGTATCGGCACAACAATATTCTCGGGAAACAATACTCCCACAGCCAACTCATGTAAAAGCGGCGAAAATAAAAAGTAATTCTGCTTATCAATCAGGGTAATTTTGATGTCCTCGCGCTTCTTCAAATCGCGCAGCAGGTATTTGAGGACGGTGAGCCCCCCGAAACCGGCACCAAGAATCAAGATATTCTTTTTATCCATAAGCTTATTTCCGGTCGTTTACAAAAGCTATCTTTTACTCCGCGCAGAGTCAAATGCCTAATACTGCTCCTGGCAGAAGTCACTTACTGAAGGATTTTCTCCAGTTCGTCTCTTCCTTCAGGAGTGGTCATAAACACCAGGACATTTTCCGGTCTGATAGTATAATCATCCTGTGGATTATACACCCAGTCATTTCCTGTTTTCACAGCGAGCAGCAAGGTACTCGATTTCTTTTTGATATCCAAATCAGATATCGTTTTGCCTGCCAATCTTGCAGAAACACCAATTTCTTCAACCCGCAAATTCTTCTCCCGGTCTCTTAACATTATGTCCAGGAAGGACACAACCGTTGGTCTTACCATTTCAGATGCCATCCTTAATCCGCCTATGAAACTGGGTGACACCACGGCATCTGCTCCTACCCTGATTATCTTTTCCTGATTGGTAATCTCATTACACCGGACGATAATTCTGAGTTCCGGGTTCAGCTGTCTGGCGGTTAGACTAATAATCATATTGCTATTATCATCACCGGCGGCAGCAAATAATCCCCTGGCACGATTAACACCTGCTTTTACCAGAGTTTCGTTGTCCGTGGCATCTCCTTCAATAAAGACCGCTGCCCGGAGTAATTCGAGATGTCTGGCAACCTTGTTTTTATTTACATCCACAATTACATATTGTCTACCGGTCGCGTCAAGTTCCTTAGCTATATTTGAACCTACGGTACCAAGCCCGCACACAATATAATGGTCTTCATAGTTGCCAGCTAATTTTTCCATCCTTCTCCTCCTGAAGGTCTGCATAAGGTCCCCTTCCACAAGCATTGCCGTAAAATTGGTGACCACATAAAGCAGTATGCCGATACCTGAAATAGCAATAAAAATGGTAAATACTCTGCCGGGGGCGGACAGCTCAAAAATTTCACCGAATCCAATTGTGGTAATGGTGATAAATGTCATATAGAAAGTATCTAATAAAGAATATTGTCTGCCCTCAATAATCCAGTAACCCAAAGTGCCTATAATAATGATGGTTATAAGGATTAATCCTGCCCAGAGAAATCTTTTGCGGATTTGCGAAGCCTCATTCACGACTTTATTAACTCTCTATCCCTGGTCCCGCTTCTACTTTAAGCCGAGCCATTTCAGAGTCGAGTTCCCGAATACGCTGAGACATCTTCTGCAGTATAAGATAGGCAAAAGAGGGGTCTTCATGAACACGCCGCAGAAAAATGCGTTTATCTATGGTTAGTATTCTCATATCACCTTTAGCCCGCACAGTTGCCGAGCGCGGCTGCTGCTGAAATAAAGCCATCTCTCCAAATACATCGCCCTCACCTAATACTGACAAAGTCACCTCTTTACCTTCCCGGGTCACAATTACTTCGCTCTGTCCGGACTGGATTACATACATACAATCCCCGGTCTCTCCTTCGCGTATAATTACTTCCCCATCATGATACAGCCTGCCCATAGTAGTCTCTTCCATCACTTCCTCCTTCCTGTCTGCTTCCACAGATGATGAGCCTGAGCCAGAGACTATATGCCGGATATAGCCGCCGATAAAAGCAGGGTGCAGACAACGTATGAACACATCGCGGTAAGGGGCACTTCCGGTGAACATATCCCAGAGTACCATACTCATCCGCCGGTACTTACCTAACTTCTGCTGCTCGCTTTTTATCATCCGCACCACCCCCCGGCTCAGTAACCGGCTTCTCTTTACTACCTCAACAGCTGCGTAAATAACCCTTCCGAACCGGTTGTCCCACTTGATAGTTTTGCAGATTGGCCAGTAACCTTCGAAGAAATCTCTTTGCGATATCCCCCTGAAGAGCGCCGTTACCGCAGCTACTTTAGCCGTCCGGTAGGCTGACCCGATACCGTCTTTATTGAGCCGGCTCATACCAGAGTCACCGATAAGCACCACCCGGTCACCGAAGGGCTGAGTAGCATTACCAAGGCTGGCATAGGGCGAACAGGAGCAAGTCCCGGCAGTGTGCGAGTCATTGCTGGAAAGATATTTTTGCACCGGCGGACGCTGCATAAATGAATCCACAAACTTACCGTCCATCTTATCGCCGATAAGACACATAGTAACAAAATTATCCTTGGGGATAAGAGCAGCAAATTCAAGACCGGGTAAATTCAATAAAAAGGCATGCATAGCATTACCCAGGTTATTGGTGACAAACTCGGAGCCGAAAGCAAATTCCATGTTGAAAGTTTTTCTGGCTTTTGGCTTCCGGTATCCAAAGTCCAGCTTCTCAAAAAGTCCCCCGCTCGGTGAATTTACCCCCACCGCCCCAACAATAAGGTCATACGTACGGGGCTCCCTGCCTTTAGTATGTACCTGAGGTTTCTGTCCATCCCAGGAAAGGTCAGTTACCCTTTCTTTGATAGCACCGGCTCCCTTTGATACAGCTAAATTCAGTATGTACTCATCAAAACTCTTCACTTTCATATCTGCAGCTCCCTTAGGCCCGCCACCCCGGTATGTCGTGGCAATTCTCATTTCGCGAAAAGGAGCGTACATAGTAACACTCTCCCTATCGGTATGCAGCAGGAATGAATTGATACCTCTCTGGACAACATCCGCCGGTAATCTTATGCCTTCTACAGACAAGGACTGCACCAGTGATTCTGAGATTACACCGGCGCACATATTACAGCCAACAGGTCCCAGAGCCGAGAACTCCCGGCGTTCGTAAATATCCACCTGAAGACTGATTTCCACGCGACTCGCCATGTGCAAAAGAAAGTAGCTGAAGAAAGAACCGGCCGGACCACCGCCGATAACTGCTACCCGGGAACCATTATCCAGGGACAGAGACGAATTCTGCTTCATTTCCTGGCTAACTCCTCGAACAACCGATTGGTACAAGCCCATCATCACACCTCATACGTGTGGCATGATTCAGCCAATTCCACCCAACCGCCGAATTCCCGGGCGGCTCTTTCCAGGCAGGAAGCCCGAGAGCAGGTTGACCAGATATGCGTCAGTAATACATGCCTGGCTCCCGCTTCTCTGGCAATCCGGCCGGACTGCTCGGGGGTCAGATGCCCCCAGCTAACGTCTTTTTTACTTTCCAAACATGCTCCCGTATTACATATAAATAGCTCAGCATCCCTGGCAATCTCAATCAGTTCCGGACATGGTCCTGAGTCCGAAGAATAGGAAAGTTTTTTACTCCCGGTTACCGTGATACCAAAGGAAGGAATATAGTGGTAAACAGGGGTAAATTGAAACTTGAGACCGTCCAGCTCCAGCGGCTCTCCCGGATTATATTCAGAAACCCTGAAAGCGTCTTCAAAAAAATTGTCCGTCTCACTGAATGGCAGTGTAACCTGCCTCAACACATCAATGCCGCCAGGCGGCAGATGCAGCCGGGGCCTGGGCATATTATTACTCTCAATCCCGTAGCAAAGGGCATAGCGGTAGGGTATCAGGTCCAAAAAGTGGTCGGCATGCATGTGGGATATTACTATATCAGATATAGCGGTCAACTCGTGATATTTCTGCAGATAATTTAGCACGCCGGTACCACATTCCACCAGAACCGTTGCTCTGTCTGTCTCCACCAAGAATCCAGAACATGCCTCCCCGGCACCCGGGCAGGCGGCACCCGTGCCTAAAATCGTAACCCTCAATTCTCCTCCTAGATTATTTTAAACTCAAAATATTATACAGTATCGGGTAATAAACGCCAAGCGGGTTGGCATTTGAAAGATAGGTGGTATACATCCTATCCTGGTAGGCCGGCCCCCCGTATGTATAGCACGAAAATCCTAGCTTCACGGCCAGGACATCTCATGAAGAAGGCAGGCAACTTGATGAGAGCCTCCGGCATCTTTAAGTAGCGGAACAACACTTGAACATTGCTCAAAGGCATGGCGGCAGCGTGGATGAAAAACACAGCCACCCGGTAAGCTTGCAGAGCCAGCCACTTCCCCTTTGAGCAGGATAACATCCCGTTTTGCTTCTATATCAGGGTCTGGAATGGGCACGGCTGAGAGTAACGCCTGTGTATAGGGGTGCAATGGCGAGTTATAAAGCTCATCCCGGCTGGAGATTTCCATAATTTTCCCCAGATACATTACCATTACCCGGTCGCTGATGTGGCGCACTACTGAAATGTCATGGGAAATGAAGAGATAGCCAATGCCAAATTGCTCCTGTAAGTCATCAAGAAGGTTGATAATCTGGGCCTGTATTGAAACATCCAGGGCTGATATCGGCTCGTCGCAAATGATAAAGTCGGGTTGCAGGGCCAGCGCCCGGGCAATACCAAGGCGCTGACGCTGTCCACCACTGAACTCGTGGGGATAGCGGTCTGCCATGTTAGCAGAGAGTCCCACCATATTCAGGAGTTCGGAGATGCGTTCCCGGTAGTTCCCGGTTTTGCCATGTATGCGTAATGGCTCGCCGATTATATCTGTGGCGGTGAAGCGGGGATTGAGTGAATCATAAGGGTCTTGAAAAATAACCTGTAGTTTTTGGCGCATCGGGCGCAGTGCCTTATCCGAGAGCTGGCACAGGTCAATCCCTTTAAAGAGCACTTCACCCTGCGTAGGCCGGTAGAGCTGTAATATACACTTGCCCAGAGTAGTCTTTCCACAACCACTCTCCCCGACCAGCCCCAGTGTTTCCCCTGCCTTAACCTTAAAACTTACCCCATCCACCACTTTCGCATCACCCGTCTCCTTCCGGCGGAATAATCCTGAGCCCGCCGGAAAAGACTTGGTAAGATTATTAACTTCAAGTATTATTTCTTCTGCCACGGTTTAACACCCTCTTGAGCTCTAATACAAGCTGAATAATGGCTGCCGGAGACTGGCAGGAGCACGGCTTCACCCTGCTGGCATTCAGTGCCCTGATGAGCACAACGGGGGCCAAAAGAGCATCCTCTGTAGAAGCTAATTAAATCCGGCGGTTGCCCCTCAATCGGCTTCAGTCTGCTCCGAACCGACTCATTTAGACGAGGCACTGAAGCCAGTAAGCCCGCGGTATAGGGATGAGCGGGGTTCTTGTAGACTTCTCCGGTAAGCCCATATTCGACGACCTGTCCGGCATACATGACATATATGCGATGGGCATAGCGGGCTACTACTCCCAGATTGTGGGTAATTAGGATAAGAGCCATCTTTAATTCTTCGGTAATATTGCGGATAATTTCCAGAAGCTGGGCCTGGATGGTTACATCCAGGGCGGTGGTGGGTTCGTCGGCAATGATAAGTTTCGGCTGGCAGGATATAGCCATCGCAATCATAACCCGCTGGCGCATCCCGCCGCTGAATTGATGGGGGTAGTTTTTCGCCCGCTCTCGGGGCTGGGGAATTTCCATCAGATTGAGAAGCCGGACTGTCTCATTAAAAGCTTCTTGCTTGGTCATATGCCGGTGGAACTCCAGGGCTTCGGAAATCTGGCGGCCCACGGTCAGCACTGGATTCAAAGAGGTCATCGGCTCCTGGAAAACCATTGAAATGCTAGCTCCTCTTATCCGGCGCAGTTCCTCATTAGAGATTTTCAAAAGGTCAGTGCCGTCAAAGATAACCTCGCCGGAGAGAATCTTGCCCGGCGGCTCTTTAATCAGGCGCAGGATAGATAGGGCACTCACCGTTTTCCCGCAGCCACTCTCACCCACCAGAGCCACCGTCTCACCTTCAGCGACAGCATAGGAAACGCCGTTGACTGCCTTAACTATGCCGTCCTGAGTGTAGAAATGGGTTGTCAGATTGCGAACTTGCAGAATGTTTGACATATTTATCGCCTCAACCTCGGGTCCAGGGCATCTCTTAAACCATCCCCCGAGAAGGTGAAGGCAAGCATCAAAATACCAATTGCCAGAGCGGGAAAGACTATCAGATGGGGTGCGGCGAAGATAACATCATAGCCATCACGAATCATCGTCCCCCAGCTGGGAGTAGGCGGCTTAACCCCGATACCGATATAGCTCAGAGCCGCCTCAGCAAAGATAGCCCTGGGTATATTAAAGGTAGTTGCCACTATTATCGGCCCCAGTGAGTTAGGCAGCAGGTGCCGCAGGGTAATGTAGCGCCCATTCCCGCCCATAGCCCGTGCCGCAGAAACGAAGTCTCGTCCTTTCAGAGCCAGTACCTGCCCGCGGGTCAAGCGGGCGATATTAACCCAGGCGGCCAGGCCAATTGCCAGGAAAATCATGTAGATACTACCGCCGAGGACGGCACGAAGCAGGATAATGAGCAGGATGTCAGGAAAAGCATACATGACATCAACAAAACGCATCAGGGTATTGTCTATCCTGCCGCCGGTGTAACCGGCAAAAGCACCGATGGGTATCCCTACAATCAAAACGATAAGCTGGGTAAAAATACCCACCGCTAAAGAGGTGCGGGCACCGTAGAGCAGACGGGTGAAAACATCACGCCCCAGAGCATCTGTCCCGATGAAGTGATTAAAGCTGGGGCTCTCCAGAATGGCATTCAAGTTTTGCTGGTCATAAGCATAGCTGGTTATCAGCGGAGCAAGTATGGCACTAAGGCTAATCAGCAGAATAACAATAGCCCCGGCTACGGCCAGACGGTTCCGTCTCAGTCGTATCCAGGCATCACCCCATAAAGTATGATGAGGGCGTGCTGTTTCTACGGCTACGCTCATTTTACTCCTCAGTTATAACGGATGCGCGGGTCTATCACCGAGTATAATATGTCCACCGCCAGGTTCACCACGGCGACGGCAAAAGCATAAAAAAGTATGGCTCCCATAATAAGACCGTAATCACGGGCGAAAACACCCTGAACAAATAAGCGGCCAATACCCGGGATAGAAAACAGGCTCTCAATGATGAAAGAGCCGGAAATTAAAAAAGCCAGCTCCGGTCCGGCAATAGTGACTACCGGAATTAAAGCATTTCTCAAAATATGACGGAGCAATATAATTCGCTCGGTAAGGCCCTTTGACCGGGCGGTACGTATATAGTCCTGCTGAATTACTTCCAGCATACCAGCCCTCATAATTCGGGCGATATAAGCCGCCGGGAGCGCCGCCAGAGCAAAAGCCGGCATAATAATCTTCTGAACAGTACCCCACCCACCTGTAGGAAGCCAGTGCAGCACCACTGAAAATATTATTATCAGCAAAATACCCAGAACGAAGCCGGGAATACTGACGAAGATTGTTGATAATAAAACCGAGGCGTAGTCTACAACCGAGTTCTGCCTCAGGGCAGCTGCTGCTCCCAGAGGAATGCCGATGATGAGAGCAATGGCAAAGGCAGCAAAACCCAGGGTGACTGTCTTGGGTAAGCCTTGAAGCAAGATTTGAGTGACACCCCGGTCCTGATAAGAATACGAAACGCCGAGGTCTCCACGAACGGCATTCCAGATGAAGTCCCCGAACTGGACAAGGAACGGTTTGTCCAGCCCGTATTTCTGGTTCAGGTTAGCCACTACCTGCGGGTCCAGTTGTTTTTCCTCATCCCATGGCCCGCCCGGTACCAGATGCATCAGGGAGAAGGTAATAAAAGCTACCACCAGAAGGACAAGACAAAGCCAGAGAAAACGGTACGCCAAGTATTTGGGCATTTCTTCAAAAACCAATGGACTCGGCGGGTTAGCTTTATCCGCCGAGTCCAATCTTAACCTGATATCTGGTCTGGGTGCCTATTGCCCAATGTAAATCTCTCTGAGGAACATATCTCCGGCAACCCGACCATCCATCCCGGTAGTCTTGAGTCCTTTAACGGAAGGTTTATATAAGACGAACCGCTCGCGGTAGTACATCGGGATTATCGGCACATCCTCCATTACCATTCGCTGAGCATCAGCCAGCAACTGAAGCCGTTTGTTATTATTCAATTCTGCCTTCGCCTGCTCAACAATATCATCAAACTGCTGATTGCTGTACATGGTAAGGTTATTCCCGGCCCCGGTACCGAAAAGTTCAGGCAGGAAATTATCGGGGTCCGGATAGTCAGCTCCCCAGGAAATCCAGATTAGATTGTGGCCTCCTCCCAGGAATAGCTGAACGAAAGACTTGGGCTCCATAGGTTCCAGAGCAATATCTATCCCCAGGCCGTCTTTTAACTGTCCCTGCAAAAACTCGGCAATCAGCCTGTTACCGCTGGCGTCTGCGTACTGGAATTTAAGTTCCGGCAGTGTGCTTATGTCAGCATAGCCAGCTTCAGCCAGAAGCTGTTTGGCTTTGTCAAGGTTAAATTCGTACTCCTTGCCCAGTTTAGAATCGTATCCGGGCATACCGGGCGGTACCCAGCTGTATGCCGGCTCCCCGACTCCATCTCTAACCTTGTCCACAAAGGAAACCCGGTCAATGGCAGTTGCCAGCGCCTGACGCAGCTTGAGATTGTCAAAAGGAGGCTTGCTGACATTGAAGAAGAAGGCGTAAGTTCTCAGTTCAGGGTAACGTACAATCTCCTGACTCAGTATGGGGTCAGCCATAGTAGCTTTCTCCGTTCCCGGAGGCACATTGCTCATTTCAAGCTCATCGTTTCTATAGGCGGCCAGCTCAGCATTGACATCGGTAATCATTTTCAACTGGATTTCGGTCAACTTCGGTTTGCTCCCCCAGTAGTTGGGGTTTGCTTTCAGGGTTATGTGGTCCTGGTGAAGCCACTCGCTGAGCACAAAGGGGCCATTACCGATATAATTTGGCGGTTCTGTCCAGCTAGCCCCGTGCTGAGTGATGATGTCTTCGCGCACAGGGTAAGTAGGCCATAGTGCCATGAGCTGTAAAAATGTGGGACGGGGTTGAACCAGTGTAATTTGAATGGTCTGCTCATCAATAGCCTCAACGCCGACAGCATCCCTCAGGTTCGCCCTGGCGGCTTCATCCTGGTCGGCAGCCCCGTTATATTCCTTGGCGCCGGCAATATCAAAATAGAAAGAGGCATACTTTGCCGCCAGCTCCGGGCTCAACATACGCTTGATACTGTACTCAACGTCCGATGCAGTAACTTCTTCACCGTCGCTCCAGGTAACACCATCACGTAACTTGAAAGTGTAGGTCTTGCCATCAGCCGATATTCCGTTGTTGCCGACGGAAGGGACTTCCCGGGCTACCACCGCTTTTAAGGTAAGGTCCTGGTTAAAGCCGAGCAGTCCATCAAAGACCTGCATAATGACGGTCCTCTGGTTAGCCACAGAAGCAAGATTAGGGTCAATAGTGGCCGGTTCCCCGCTGATATTGACTCTCAGTATTTGCTCACTGGCGGGAGCCTGCCCTCCGCAAGCCCCCAGAAGCAGAACCAAGACTATAAGACACACAGAACTCAGATAGATAAGCGTTTTCTTCTTCATATTTCCCCCTTGTCAGGAGACCGTATTCTCCAGTATCGTGTTGTCTAAAGTTAACAGTAACCAACCACCCAGTCAAGAAGGATGGTTGGTTACTGTTAATGTACTTTTACAGATGATTACGGTAAGACATAGCCAAAGACACCGCTGTCCGGCATATTATCAACTATGCCCTTCTCGCTGGTAGCCTGAACCCCAGCCTGGGTTTCAGCAAACCACTGGATATAGTAGTCATTGCCCAGGTTAAGGTCAGCCAGGCTAAAGGTAAGTACCAGCCAGCCATCACCGGGCAAAGTGTAACTGAGGCTGCCCAGTCCGGTTAATCTACCGTCATTATACTTCAGATGGAAGGTATTCCCTGACTGAGTATTTAACTTTATGCGGTACTGGTAATCAGCAGTGATATCCTCGGCTACCCGGATACCGATGTTCATATTATCGCCGACGACCTCAACATAACCCCTGATGAGATTGGCAGAGCCAAGACTGTTCCCATAGGCATCAGCTGTAGCATCACTTTCAGTGTCCCATATCCGATTGAGCAGCACATCATCCGTGCCGATGCCGCCATTGGCATCAAGCACTTTAAGGGTGGCATTAATCTCCGCAGGAGCATCCTCATCCGTGTAGTTGTAGGTGTGGGAGACGATGAAGACAGTGGTATTATCAGACCCGAAACTGTCAGGGAGGAGCAATCCGCTGGTAGCGGTGCCATCACCAAAGTCCCAGATATACGAAACCGGGACTTCAGGCTTTTCATCATAGGCAACAACAGAGCGGAAATTGACCGGTTTACCCGGAGCATAGCCCTGGTCAATGCCGGCATCAACATCGATGATGCTCATATTGGCACCCTTGCCAGTAAAGTAAGCTATATTGCCGTATTTGTCCCAGACCTGCACCAGCAAACCATTCCCCTCAGCGTAACTGACATCAACAGTGAACAAGCCGCTCTCAGGCAAGGGTTCGCTCAAATCGAGCCTGGCCGGTTCCAGACTACCATCACCAATGCTGAGGACCAGCACACCCTTAATGCCGCTCGGGTCAGCGGCGTTAACGGTGACAGACACCGTGGTGTCATCCACCCGGCGCAAGTCCATGCCGTTTACCACCGGGGGCTGCCATTCGCTGGCTCCGCGCAAATATTCGATTTTAAGATTGTTATACAGACGCTGAATTCCGATAACCGGGACAGAAGATGTTGGCATGAACTGTCCGGGCATCACCACCACGTTCTGGAGTATATCGCCGCCTGCGGCCAGGGTATTAAGGGTAACAATCTCTGAGGGCCAGAAGGAGAATACCGTTGTCTTGGGCTCCTCTACATTCGTCGACCACTCGTTGGTTGGCCTGTGGATAACCGGGTCAAAGTCCTCAATATCCGTATAGGAACCGCCGGTAATCAATACCCCATGCACCGTCGGCTCAACAGGCAAAACGATACGCGGCTGGATAGCTCGTCCGGCGGTGACCTGAGTATCGCCTTCAGTAGTGTCATAGCTGGCGGCATAGTAATAGCCGAGACTGCTGGGGGGTTCCGGCTGCCGCTGCAGGACATAGCTGACCGAGGGAAGAGGCGAACCATCTGTTATTTCCAGGTTCCCCGAGATTGACTCGCCGGCAACCTGCGCCGTTGCCTGCGTAAACAGTGGGTTGTTCTCCCCCTGGCTTACCTGCACGCTGTACATAGGCAGACCGTAGAGGGTGGTCTGGATAGATGATTTCTCATCATACACTGAAATAGTGCTCAGGCTGTTCAGGTACTCTATCTTTGTATCCCTGACAGCCTTACCAATCTTAACTTCGCCCTTGACCAGCTCCCTGGCCAGCATGGAAAGAATAAGCTCGTTACCAGCCAGACCTTCAGTTTCACCCAGGCCGTAGCCGGTGTTGCCGATGAGTATCGCCGCTTGCCTGGTCAGAGCCTGAGGGAAGTCCAGAGCCGGCTTGACACCCAGACCCGGGTCAGCAGACTTGGAACCGCGGTCAGGAACATTAAGGCCCATATGGCAGCCTATTGAGAATATGATTTTCCGGAAGAGAGACGGTTCTGAACCTTCGGGAACCACCAGGTCGAGGCTGGTCATCAGGTCATTCTCTATAGGGACCTGGTTAAAACCCCAGGCGGACAAAGCGGCGTAGTGGGTATAATGAGCGTTCAGGTCGTCGATATCAGGCACAGTAGATGTATTAAGGAAGCCACTAAGCAGCCCGTCAGCCGTCCAGTCATCACTTATCATAGCAACAGGATTCAACCCGGCGGTGCTGAAGGTATTGAATACATCCTCAGAGCCATCGGTGAAGAAGTCGTAGCCGCTGACGAAAGTATCCGTAGGCTGAATAACGCCCGGGATAACACCCTCGTCGGACAGGAAAACACGGGCAGTATCAATGATATCCTGGGGAGTCTCTACCAGACGTCCCATAGCAAAGTCAGGTATATAGAGCTCCCGCCCCCGGAATGCCGAGGGCTGAACATCACCATAAAAGTCGTCGGTAAGGTTGAAACCACCCTGAATGCTATAGCGCAGCGGGCTGCCTGCTTTGAGGAAAGCACTGCGGATATAGAAGCGCTCGTTACTGATGACGGTCTCATCGGGAACACGCCGGTAGGGGATAACATCGTCACTGCCAACCAGGACAATATATTCTATAGTGGAACGAGTGCTAATATAACCCAGTGTTTCGTTGCGTACCAGGGCAGCCACATTATTAGCTTCATCCACGCTGCCCGGGTTAACATCCCAGGTATCATAAATAACACTGGGTACGGAAATGATGTGCCCCAGAACGTCAGGATGTGCCGCCAGATTCTCCAGCGCTGCCTGCAGGTCGGTCCAGGACTCTTCCGGATATAGTGCCTGCAGCCGCTCCCGCTGGGTAACAAACAGCGTCTTTGGGGCGGCATTTCCAGCCAGTTGGTCAAATATTATCACGGTTGTCTCAGTAGGTGGAAAATCAGGAGCAGTGACCAGTACCGAACCGGTCGGTGCGTTCTTCACCACGGGCACCTTTAACTCTATCTGAAGAGCATAGGGGTCGGAGCTGAAAGCACCGTTTGCCCCTTTAACAACTATAAAAAGACGCGTCCCGGGAATATCAATAGAAGCCTGGACTGTCTCGTGATTCAAACCCCGGTTGACAGAAAAACCCGCCACCGTAGTATTCTCGCTCAGAATACTACCGATGCCCAGCTCACTCAGCTTTATATCACCACCACCGATTCCGGAACCCTCGTCCCAGGAGCCTTCATCCCATGAGCCTTCATCCCAGGAGCCCTCGTCCCAGGAGCCTTCATCCCAGGCACCTTCGTCCCAGGAGCCTTCATCCCAGGAGCCTTCATCCCAGGAGCCTTCGTCCCATGAACCTTCATCCCATGAACCCTCGTCCCAGGAACCCTCGTCCCATGAACCTTCATCCCAGGAGCCTTCGTCCCATGAACCTTCATCCCAGGAACCCTCGTACCTTGAACCGCGGTCAAAAGCGCCTTCGTCACAGGAGCCTTCATCCCATGAACCTTCCTCCCAGGAGCCTTGGTCCCAGGAACCTTCGTCCCAGGAACCTTCATCCCAGGATGCTGTTTGAACTCCATAGTCATCAGGGAGAAGGGTTACCAGTATCAGGTCATAATCGGCCGGCAGACCATCTACCTCCGGCAGCCCCTTCAGGGTAACCAGGACTTCGGACCCGGCGGGCAGGTCACGGTATCCAGTCGGGTCCTCACCGGGTAGAGGGGGAAGGTCGCCGCGGTTTGCCGGGCGCTTCACCTCGAAGGTATCTAAATCGCCACTCTCCTGAATGTAAGAAGTATAGACAGTGTCGCTGGGGAGAATAGGAGAGGCGGAGAAATCATCATTTAGTTCGCGGCTTTCAGGGCTGTCAGGGACGGGAAGCACCGTTATCCAGAAACCATCCCGACCGTTATTGCTGGTGGGGTCAGATGATGACGGGGATTCCATTACCGTCAGGGTCCCCTCTAATCTGACAGGTAAAGGAGTATCGCCGATAATAGCCTTCAGGTCAGAGCCTCCAATAGAACCGCTGACGATGCCGTAATCCACAACAGGTTCGTTTTTCTCTCTAACGACCCCGTTGATGGTCAGGTACTCTCCTGGGTTGGTCAGCTTCTTCACTCGCCATGTGGCTGTATGCTTGTCCAGCCAGCCATGGTCTAAGAAGCGGCCTTTCAGGTCAACCCCATCACCAGCCCGAACTTCAATGCTGAGAGCATTGACTGCCGGCGGGGTGTTGCTGACTACTACCTCCGGTACAGGAGTACCGTTACCGGCAATTTGGCCGGAAAAGGCAGTATCTGACTCACCGTAGCTGTCAGTAACGGTGAGAGACACCTGGTAAGTGCCATCGTCAGGAGGAAGGAAAGCCGGGTTCTGCATGCTGGAAGTGCGGTCTACCGCATTAGCGTTAGGTCCAGCGTCCGGACCGACAATGCTCCATTGCCAGGAAACAATATCATCCGGTCCATCGATATCAAAGGAAAGGTCTTGAAATCCGATGAGCCCGCCCTCCCAGGCTGGCTCAGGTGGGGTGGGGAAGAAGGTAAATACAGCAACCGGCGGGGTATTCACGTTGTCAAAGTAACCCCAGGTGGCGTGAGCGTTGTTGCTGGTGCCTCCTACTGTGTAGCTAAGGACCAGGTCATCACCAACGTTGATACCGCTGATTTCGGCTTCAATCCAGCCGGTATCCAGATAGTCACCACGCTTGTCAAGGTCAATATTAACCTCCCAGAGGACGTTACTGTTACCGGTCGGGACAAGCCTGGAGTCTGTGGTCAGGGCATCACTGCCATCCGAAGGGTCAGTAAATGAAATACTCCCTACGGGCGAAGCATCCGGGGAACCAGCCGGTTTCAGGTCAATACGGACAATATCATTGCCCCGGTGCTCCCAGGAAAACAGCCTGAGGGAAAACTTTACGGTGTCACTGTTAGCGGTAAACTCCTGAGATACCCTGTTATCACCGACGTTCTGTTTTTCAGCGATTTGCTTGGGAGCTCCCAGACGCAGCATCCAGTCGCCTTTATAAGGGTCAACTGAGGCACCTCCCATATCATCGTATCCAGGATAAGTACCAGAATCTTCGCTGCCAACAACGGCTACCGCATCTACTTCAGAATCTACTGTCCAATCAGTATCCGGATTCAGATTACCTGTTTCGAACCCCATATTATGCAGTGGTTCGCCAGCTATGGCTCGGGCCGGTTGGCCAACGGGCCAAGCAGATGCTCCGACCAGAAGCAACAGAGCCAGCAGCAGATTGAGCTTTCCTTTAAACATTGATAGTATCCCCCTCTACTTGATACTTTTAGATTGTGGTCGATGTTGACTGGCAGTTAGTTAACGATTAATTTGTTCAGGTTAATTTGCTGATTAATTAAACTAAAGCCTGCTTTCAGCGGCGAAAATCAGTAATTGCTTAAAGCAGGTTACTATAAATAACATATCCTGCGCCGAGCAGAATGTCAATAGTATCAATCTGGAGTAAACTATGGTTTACTTTCAGGGTATCTTTGAGATATTCAGCACTTGCAGGCACTATTCGCCGGATTTTATGACTGAAATGACATGCTTAAGACATACGTCGGGGTGGGCTGGTAGACTGAAAGCACTATCCGTATAACTACCCGAAAGTGAGTTATACCTACCCGAAATGATGGGAGAGGTTTATCTCTCGGGAGAAGAAGCAGGAATTATCCCTTTGCTGACCGCATAAGCCGCCACCTGAGCTTTATTATTGAGGTGGAGTTTAGCCATGATATTCCGCAGGTGATACTTCACCGTGTTTTCAGTGATGCCCAGCTCTAAGGCTATCTGCTTATTAAGAGCTCCGGTAACCACCAGGCGCAGTATATCAGTCTCTCTTTCTGTCAATCTGCTTTCGGGAGCAGGTTCCGCCGGGGCTGTGTTCAGGCGGGCAAACTCCTCCATAATTCTAGCGGCCAGAGTTGGAGAGAGGGCAGCCTGTCCCCCGACTACTCCAGAGAGAAGGCTGATAAACTCTTTAGCCCTTATGTTTTTCAGAATATATCCTTCGGCGCCGCTTCTTACCGCTTCAAACAGGTCATCATCTTCTGTGGATACAGTTAGGATAATAATCTTGATTTGAGGCATCTCTGTTTTGATGAGACGGGTAGCTTCCAGACCGTTACAACGAGGCATCTTGATATCCATCAGTATGACATCAGGTTTAAGGTCACGAGCTTTCTCCAGAGCTTCCAGGCCATCGCTGGCTTCGCCAACTACCTTGATATTATTCGCCTTGAGTAAACTGGCGATGCCATTGCGAACCAATTCGTGGTCGTCAGCGAGCAGTACTCTCAAGCTTCCTCTTCTCCTTCTGGTCAAGAGGGATTTCGAGACTCACCCGTGTCCCCTTGTCCGGAGTAGCCTTTATCACCAGGGTTCCCCCTATGCTCTTGGCCCTTTCCTGCATAATTTTGAGCCCGAACTGTGGCCTTTGCCCGTGCGGTATGTGGGAAATATTGAAGCCCCGACCGTTGTCCTCAATGGTAATACTGGCTTTTGTTTCATCACCGGAAATCCGAACCCGGGCATAGCTGGCTCCGGAATGTTTTCTCACATTGGTAAGAGCTTCCTGGATAATACGGATGACCTGAAGTTCAACGTTCGCCGGGAGCCGGGGATAGCCGCCGCTGTCACTATCCACTTCAGTTTTGATACCACTCATCTGATTAAAATGGATGATGTATTCCTGAAGGGTAGTTATCATATCTCTACGCGGTGGTGTAGCTGTCCGCAGACCGAGTATGGTCTCCCTGACATCGGCATACACTTCCTGGGCAATGTTTTCCAGCTCTTCAAGCTGTTCTTCAGCCTGCTCGCCTTGGCCTGAAGAAATGAATTGTTTTGCCGCCTGGCTCTTCGCCAGGACATAGCTTAACACCTGAGCCAGGCCATCGTGCATCTCCCTGGCAATCCTTTCCCTTTCTTCCAGCGCCGCCATATCCTGCATCCTCTCATGGAGGCGGGCGTTCTCGATAGCCACAGCTATCTGATTGCCAATGTTGGCCAAAAGCTGAGTATCATCCGCGGTAAAATGCTCAGCTTCCAGGCTATAGATATTAATAGCTCCGATGACTGCGGTTTTGTACAAGAGGGGTACGGCCGCCAGGGAGCGAAAGCCTCCGGAGTTTCCTGTTACAGCGAATAATTCCTGGTCCTGTGCCAGTTCTCTTACCGCCACTTTAGCACCAGAGCGTTTCATGATTTCGGTAAAGCCTTCGTCAATTTTGAATCGTATTTTGCCGTGAAAAGCATCGGGTAATAATCCGCTATGTGCCTGCCGCACCATCTCATTAGCTTGTTTATCCAGCAAAAATAACTCGCCGGCATCTGCTGCTGTTACCTCAAGCAGCTTATCCAGTGCCTGGTATAATACCACATCCAGGTTAAGAGACTCACTTACCGCCAGGGCAACATTGTTTATAGCAGCAAGTTCCTGATTCCGGCGAAGACTCTCCCGCTGCATCCTCTCAATTTTGCCAAAGATAAGCCTGGAGAAGAAAAAAGCACTTAGCGTTACGACGGCAACCAGAACAAGATTTCCCCCGAGCATTGGGTCGTGCTCAATAAAAACAGTATGCCTGATAGCCTCAAACAGGGCGATGAAGATAGCCGGTGCCGCCACGGTTATTATCTTGATAATTTTGAGGCTCAGGCTATCGCCTTTGCGGTAAAAGAAAATATTGAAGCCCATACCCTACCTTTAACCAGATTGTAGGGATTGCACCCTGGTACTGTCAACTAAACCAGCCCAGACTGAAGGGTTAATCAGCAAGTGCTTGCTTTTTGCCTCCCTGTCCTCTAGGGATACGAAGTGCCAAGTTTAACTGCCCTGTCAAGGTCTTTTTGGGCTCCTATACGCCGGAAAATAGCTATTGCCTGACTAATAGCAGTCCTGAATCCCCGGCGGTTCTCTTTACCCACTCTCTCCGAAGACCGCAATTCGGCGAGATAGAGAAGTGACAGTGCTTTTTCATAATCTGCCTTCATTTGTTCCGCCAGGAGCACGCTCTGTTGCAGATTAGCTTCTGCCTGAACATAGCCATCAGCGCGAGCCATATTGATGCGTCCCAAAATGCGAAGCCCGCGAACCTCAACAAGCTTCAAACCCATCTTACCGGTCTCTTTCAAGCCTCGCTGGCAGGTACGCCGTGCCAGCTCTATCTGGCCTGTTTCCAGCTCTAGTTCCGCTTGCTGCAGAAGTGCCTCGGCCTGCAGCCCGGGATGGCGGGCTTTCTTGATAAGCTCCATAGCTTTCTGCAGTTGCCGAAATGCTTTAGGATAGTCCTGCTGACGCTGGTAAGCCCTGGAGAGGTTTATCATAGCCAGACCGGTGGGACCCAGAGGTGAGCCGGTCCGTTCGTAGGTCTCCACCACTTTATCCAGGTGGTCTATCGCTTCCTCTATATGTCCTTGAATAAGTAATACCTCTGCAATATTGTTATGCTTGATAGCCACGAGGTTAGGGTTACCCAGACGCTGGCAAGCCTCCAGGCCAGCCTGGTAGTGGTATAGAGCCTTATCCAGAATACCCAGAGCCTGGTAGCAACCACCTACATTACTATGAGCTACTGATTGCCCGAAGATATCTCCTACCTCTTCATAAAGACGGACTGCTATAAGGCGATGCCTCAAGGCTTGTTTCACCTTTCCGGTCCACAGATAGGAACCAGCCAGTATGGTGTGGGCATAGGCAAGGTGACGCAGGTCACTGCTACGTCGTGACAGGGTCAAACCCACTCTCCCACAGCGAATTGATTCTTCGTGAAGACCTTTACGGAACAGGGTAAGGGTCATGGCGGTCCAGATGAGAGCCGCCTGTGACGGTTGCCTCGGAGGCAGCTTGCTCAGAGCTGTATCCAACCACCTGAGCGAGGAGTCATATTCAAAGTGACGCTCGTATGATACACCTATCTTGCGGCATAAAGCGGATTCCCGGACCCTGGCCGGGGGTATTCCTAACAGGTCGGAGAGAGGTGGCGGAGTTCCATAACGTCTGGCCTGGCGCCAGGCTCGCAATGCTTCGGAGTAAGCTTTCGCCGCTTCAGCATGTTGCCCCCCGTCCTCGTAGCAATCCCCGATGCGCTCAATGATGTAATTGCCTTGATGGACTATAGCTCCGCCAATCTGCTTGACCGAATCCAGGGCGCGACGGTAGTAGTCGATAGCCTCTTCATGGGCAAAAACCTTCCGCGCTTTGTCAGCCGCCTTCACCGCGTAGGTCAGGGTCTTATCATTATTCCTGCCATGGCTATAATGATGAACCAGAATTTCATATACCGTCTCGAGCTTACCCCCGTTAGCTTCTTCAATACAGGTAGCTACCTGTTGATGTAGTTCACGCCGCCGTGCAAATAACAGGCTGTCATAAGCAATATCCTGAATTAGAGTGCTCTTGAATCGGTACATATCCTGTTTAATATCCGGGTAGGGAGCCAGCAAATCAAGTTGGGACAGGTCTTGCAGGCAGTGTTCCAGGTTGACTTCCTCGGCGCTGAAACTCAGTAGCGGCTGTAAAGTCGGAATGTCAAAGGTGCTTCCAATTACTGAAGCGGTCCGGATTACCTCTTTCAGGAAATTACCCAGGGTATCTATTCTAGCCATAATCAGGGTCTGGAGACGGTCAGGGATATCCAGCGAAGCCATTATCTTTGACGATTCTAAAGTAGAAGCAGTCAATATTTTGTCTATGACGCCGGCGGCACTCAACGAGACGGCAATTTCCTCAAGAAATAAGGGATTACCTCTTGCTTTGGTAAGAATTGTTTCCATAACCTGTTCGGGAAGATTGGGATGCCCGAGGACACTGAGGGCAAACTGTTTGGCAACTTCCTGAGGCAGTTCTCCAAGAGTAATAGTCACAGCTGAACGCTCCGGCAGCTTTATCTTTTCCTCTTTAGCAGGTCTCTGACTCAGACAGACCATTATATGAGAGTTGCTGATATTTGCTCCCAGGTAGTTAATAAGTTCTAGCGAACTGTGGTCTGCCCAGTGCAGGTCTTCTACAAGAATTAAAAGCGGCAACTTCAATGCCGACTCCTGAAACAAACGGGCCACGAGTTCGAAAAGTCGCCGGCGGCGACTCTCATCATCAAGAGAGCGCACCACATCACTTTCGGGAATAGAAAGGCCAAGCAACCAGTTCAATAATGAAGCGGACTCAATAAATTCCGGACTTAAGCGTTCGATTGTGGATAGAACCTTCTGGCTGCGGGATTCGGCGCTTTCATCAGGACTCAGCCCGAAAAATGTGTTCAATATTCCTACCCACGGTGTAAAGGGTTTAGACACCGTGTGTGACTGACAGGTACCCGTATATGTTTCCCACCCCAGGCTATTCGTATGGTCCTGAAATGACTGAATCAGGCGGGACTTCCCTATACCGGCTTCACCTGAGACAATTACGACCTGACCTTTTCCAGAACCGATTTTACGACAGGTCTTCTTGAATAATGCCAGCTCTTTTTCACGACCAAACAGGGTACTGGCCGGCTCTGAGAGTATCGCTGGGGCAACATTCCTCTCACCTTCCAGCTCATAAACAGGTATCGCGTCTCTCTTACCTTTAACTTGAATAGGTGCCAGTTCTCTGGATTGGAAGCTGGCACCAGCCTCAATTATCACCTGCCTGGATACCAGCGCTTTATCGGCAGAACAAGCGCTCATCAGCCGGGCAGACAGGTTCACTGCATCACCCATCACGGTATATTGCCGGCGGTAAGCTGGCCCGACATCCCCGGCGAAAACAAAACCCGAGTTGACGCCGATTTTATAGGAAAGATGCAACTTTAACTCGGCTAATTTACGGCTCAGTTCCGTTACCAGATGCAGGGCGCTTGCCGAATCGTACTCGTGGGCTACCGGGGCTCCGAAAACAAGAATCAACTTCAATCCGTGAGTATAGACGTCATTACCTGCCAGAAAACCTCCGGATTCGTTGCTCAGTTGCAGCAGTGCCGTCAGGTATTGCTGCAGTTCCTTCAGCATAGATTCGGCACCGTATTCCTCCAGAAGCTTATTAATACCGATGAGATTAATGAAGATAATAGTGACCTTACGATGTTCCCCTTCAATGTTTCTGACTTTACCATCGCTTCGCAGTCCTTGTGCTATGGGAGGGGGAAGAAAAGCTACTATTTCGGTTACTCCAGCCGGGAGTCCGGCATCAGGCTTATTGATAAGGGATTGAATAATTGGCTTCACCCGGAGACGACGGACCAGGTAGTTGCCACCACGGGGTTCGGTAATACAGAATTCACCAAGCTGTTTCATAGAGCTTTCCGAAATAAGCAGCTCACCACTTTCAGCTTCATCCTGAAGCTCGCATACCCTGTTGGTATCTGGACCCAGGATAAAATGCTGCATGGTGTGCCCGGCTAAACCGGCGGCTGCCGAGTAAAAGTTGCCGCTGTGCACACCGATGGTCATCTTAAGGCGAAGGCGAAAGCTGCCGGCACGAAAAGCCTTGAACTGACCGGTGGTTCGCTGCATTGCCAGGGCAGCAGCTACCGCCCGCAAAGCGTGGCTCTCTCCCTGGAAAAGAATGAGCAGGGCATCCCCGCCAAATTTCAGATTATCGCCACCGTACTGGTTGCTGGTATCCAGCATGCTCTGGAAATACTGGTTGATTATATTGGTAAGCAGTTCCGCTCCCTCTTTACCCACCTCAGCCAGCTTTTCCGTCATCGGAGTAAATCCTGAGATATCAGCGAGCAGAAGAGTACCTTCGATTGAATCTACCCAGGGCGGGTTCCTATCAGGATGCGAGGCAATGGCATCCAGCAGAATACCTGGTATGTACGGCGCCGTAGACGGCAACAAACCAGGGTCAATATCCGGAGACTTGTTCCCAACCTTTTTGGGTTCAGCTTTAGGTTCAGAGAAATTCTTCTTCCCGCGTCTTTCAAGTGATTGAGCTGACATATTAACTATGTTAGCAATTAGCTAAGCAGGTTTCAATGTCAATCCGGTCTAGCGAATTCTGGTCAGCTACTATCACTGAGGTGGCCCGGACTGTCCGGGGACTTGATCAGGCATATGAGGAAGATGCTCAAAGGCATACTATTAACAGGCACCATCCACTTAGAAATAAAAGGCTCCCCTTACTAAGTAAGGGGAGCCTGAAAAACCAATCACCGCCTGTTTATAAGAAATATACTATGTAATTGACCTTCCTTACTCGGGAAGAGTCTGCGCGTAACCTAATACGTCAACCGCGTCTTCAATACTCCATCCATTATTCACCGCTGACGGCATTGCGGTTCCGGGCTGACCGAATCTAATCTTGTGCTGTCCTTCCCAGGGGTCACCTTTTACAATATCACCCACATATTCAGGCTCTTGCTCGCTACCGAAGTTGAGCATCTTGCCGTCAGCACCGTGACAAGCCGCACAAGTAGTGTCGAATAATCGTTTACCATTGTCTATATCGGCACCTATTGCTTTCTTGGTAGAATAATCTATATATTTACTATCATCAATCATTCCATACTTCAGGAAATCCACCAGGTGCCCTACATGCAAGTCAGTCATAGCACTGAAATCGTGTGCCGAATCAACCCCACCTTTGAGGATTCTGGTTAGTTCATCCCGTGACTTGCCACTCACCTGTAGAACTCCTGGGAAACCGGTTTTGTGGGAGCTGAGGTATCAATAGGTAGAACTTTTAGCCTGTCTTTTTCAGTTGTGGGGAACGCCACATGAACCAGCAGGGAACTCCTAACACGGTCTCCTCTTCAGTCATTACAAACCCGAAGCGCTGGTAAAGGGGCAGGTTCTCAATCTTCTCCGTCTCCAGATAGGCTGCTTCGCCCAGGTCATCCACATGCTGACAAAAGCGACTCAGTAGTTGAGTCCCAATTCCTCGGCCTTGTTTCTCCGGCAGGACGCCAAAAGGACCAAAATGCCAGTGTGGTTCGTCGGGGTCGTGTCTTGCCCATGCTGACCGCCACTCCATAATTCTTGGAGTCCGGCCGCCAAACATACTTTGCAGAACAGGTAAGAGTTGCTGAGCTTGCGAAGGTGTCATCCTACAACTGGGCGAGCGTATATAACACATAATGCCGACAATTTTGCCTTCTTGCTTTGCGAGAAGGGTCCCCGCTTGTAATCGCCCTAATCCTGCTTTGAAAAAACCTATTTGAAGGTCGCGCTCCTTCTCATGTTGCCAATTGAAAACCGCCATGTGAATGGGGTTAGGGCACATAGCGCTGGCCAGTATGCTGGCGCCGTCAGTTAATTCTTCCTGTTGCAAGGGTTCAATGATTATTTGTTCCATTTTACTTTCCATTCTAGATGACACAAATTTTTGAAGTTATTTTAACAGAACTGGGGAAGGGGGGACTCGAACCCCCACGCCTTGCGGCACCAGATCCTAAGTCTGGCCCGTCTGCCAATTCCGGCACTCCCCCGGGTTCAGAGCCTCCAGACCAGATTCACTCCCGATTATATCACGGATAGGAGTAAGAGACGACCTTTTAACAGCCCGGGCTATAGCTCCGCTTTCCTTGACAATCCTTCCCCGCTTAAGCCATACTTTAGAAGTCAAAACTCCCCAATCGGTGACCAGCTGATTTCACTGCAGTCCAGCCATTAATTATGATTTGGAGGTATAATGCGTATCGGCTTAATTACGGATACCCATATCCCTACTATTGAGAAGGAGCTGCCTGCCGGTGTGAAAGCCGCTTTCCAGGGCGTTGACCTTATTCTCCACGCCGGAGACATTTATACCATTTCTGTGCTGGATGAACTGGAAAAGATAGCCCCGGTGCTGGCGGCACTTGGTGATGATGACTATCCCGGACCGGACGACCGCATTAAACCGAAACATGTCCTCAAGCTTGAGGGACAAACACTCTGGCTTACCCACATACGCTATACTCTCCTTCCAACTCCGGAGAATAATAACAAGCCCGATATTTTTGTTTTCGGTCATGCACACCGCACTGTGGTAGAGTCATCCGACGGTGTTCTCTATGTCAACTCCGGCAGCCCCACCTTCCTGAGTTACCAGCGGGGACCGGGCACCGTCGGTCTGCTGGAACTGAATTCAGGCAAGGCGGAGGCGCGCATTATCCACCTGTAAAAGCTCCTTTATTTCCCGAACAGGCGTTTCCACCACGGGGCTTTATCACCAAATCCTTCTACCCGGAAAGAATGCTCACACTTCCCACAGCGCCAGGTCTGGAACTGCTTATTGTAAGAGGTGTTGGAACTCCCGCAACGGGGGCAGGTGGTCCTTACTTTTTTGGCCGTTTCCTTGTCAAGCTGCTCCCAGTACTCATCATGCCAGCTGGGACGAACGGGCATAATAACCTCCCTCTCTCAGTGGGCACCCTGAAAAATCAATGATTTTTCAGGGTGCCTAAAGATGCAGTTCTATTATATCACCATCCTGGAGGAGATGGTCTCTCTTGACCATTATGCCATCGTGCTTAGCCGAACCCCAGATGCGGGCATACTTCAGCTGTCCCGAAAAATCCTTGTGGACAGCCGCGGCGGCATCTTCCAGCTTACTCCCCCGCGGAAGAACAATCGGGTCACTGAGGTCCGCCTTTTGACCCGGCGCCTTGGTATATACCCGGATAATATCAAGCATCCGGTATATTCCGGCTTTCAGTTCTTCTAAGCCAGCCCCCGTTTTTGCGGAGACGGCAATAACCGGTACCACCTCCTGATACCGCTCTTTCAGCACCTCATAGTTCCGGCTGCCCAGGTCCAGCTTGTTAGCGACAATCAGCCCCTTTTTGAGACGTAAAAGACTGCCCGGCTCTTCCTCAGCCTGCCGGACATCAATCCTTACCCGCATTTTGCCCAACTCTTCAGCCAGAGTCTCCGCCTGAGCAAGTGGGCCATCACTTAAGTCAACCACCACTAACAGGCCGTCAGCCCGCAGCAGATTAGGCAGCAACCAGGGTTGAGTGCCGCCAGGTACCAGGGACGGCGTATCAACCAATTGTATCTGTATATTCTCGAATTCCATTATTCCCGGGGTAAGACTCTGGGTGGTGAAAGGGTAGTCAGCCACCGCCGGGGAGGCATTGGTAAGGGCAGCGACAAGCTGAGACTTGCCGGCATTGGTCAGACCGATGACCGGCACCTGAGCGGCTCCCTCTTTCTGGATAACCAGTGAAGCCCGCTGAGTAGCCGCTTTCTTATCAACTGTCTTGGTTAGCCTGGCGATTCTTCTTCTCAGGTCAGCCTTGAGATGGTCAGTGCCCTTGTGCTTGGGCATTATAGCCAGCATATCCTCAAGGGCAGCTATCTTCTCCGGGGCAGTCCTGGCTTCCCGGAAGGTCTTTTCCGCTTCAAAATACTGAGGTGGTAAGTTAGCTGGCATTTTTTATCCTGTATTTATTACAGATATTCCTTTGTCTTCCTGGCTGAAGCTCGTGTCATGCCTTTAACAGCAGCCAGCTCTTCTTCAGAAGCCTCCCGGATAGCCTGGAGCGAGCCGAATTGTTTTAAGAGAGCCCGCTTACGCCTTGGGCCGATGCCGGGGACACTATCCAGAGAGGAGGCGAAGGTCTCCCTCTTGCGGACTCTCTGGTGATAGCCTAAAGCGAAGCGGTGGGCTTCATCCCTGAGGCGCTGCACTAGCTGGAGTCCGGGAGAGCTGGAGGGCAGGCTGACCGGCTCTGACTGCCCCGGGATAAAAATTGACTCGTTTTCCTTGGCAAGGCTGGCGACAGGCACGGAAGCAGCACCTGCCTCCCGCATTGCTGACAGGGCAGCACTGAGCTGACCCTTGCCGCCGTCAATAAGGACAAGGTCCGGCTCTACCGCCCAGGCTTCCGTGGTCAAGGTATCGCCACTCGGGAGGTTAAAGCGCTTGAAGCGACGCCTGAGCACCTCCTTGAGCATAGCGTAGTCATCAACTCCGAAGACTGTTTTAATTCTGAAGCGCCGGTAATGGGCTGGCTTCGGCTTTCCCTTTTCAAAGACCACCATACTGCCCACGGCACCTCTTCCCTGTATATTGGAGACATCATAGCCCTCCATCCGTGAAGGGAGGCGGGGCAAATGAAGCTCTTTTTCTATTTCGGCCAGAGCCTCAGTAAGTAATGAAAGGGTACCCTGCTGCTTGATTTTAAGCTGCTGCAGGCCCCGTTCCGCATTTTCGGCAACAATATCCACCAGCTGTTTTTTATCACCCCGGTAGGGCACCCGAAGATGAACCCTGCTCCCCCTTTTGCTCTGCAGCCAGCCCTCAATGGTAACTTTATCCTCCACCGGATGCTGGAGCAGTATCAGAAGAGGTATGTAAGGAGCCGAGCCATAAAACTGCTTGATAAAGCTGGACATAATCTGTTTTGGCTCTTCCGAAATGGTACCCTGCAAAATAAAGCTTTCCCGTCCAATCAGCTTACCGCTGCGAATAAAAAAGACCTGAGCACAGGTCCGGTCTCGCTCTTGAGCGAAAGCAACAACATCCTGCTCGCCCCTTACTCTGGTAGCGATACGCTGACCCTCAATCACCCTTTCAATAGCCTGTATCTGGTCTCTGAGCTGGGCCGCCTTCTCAAAATCCAGAGCCTCAGCTGCCTTTTTCATCTTGCTTTTCAGGCTCAGGACAATTCTTTCCTGCTTTCCTTCAAGAAAAAGGATTACCTGCTTTATCACTTCGGCGTATTCCTCCTTACTCGCCTCCCCAACACAGGGTCCCACACACAGACCCATGTGATACTCAAGACAGGCTCGCGGGTCGTTGCCTGTGATGGTCCTGGAGCAAGAGCGGAAAGGGAATATAGCTTTGAGTACCTTCAGGGTCTGACGGACTGACCTGGCACTGGCAAAGGGGCCGAAATAACGCCCTCCATCCTCTTCCACACGGCGGGTAAAATATACCCGGGGCCAGTCTTCGTTAAGGGATATTTTGAGGAAGGGAAAAGTCTTATCATCCTTGAGACGCACATTGTAATGGGGGTGGTGCCTCTTAATTAAGTTATACTCAAGGATGAGGGCTTCTTGCTCCAGACTGGTAACGAAGAACTCGAGGTCGTGCACCTGGCTTACCATCCGCTGCACTTTCGGGGTTAGTTTCTCTTTAGAGCCGAAATATGACCTCACCCGGTGATGCAGGTTCGCCGCCTTACCCACATAGAGTATATTCCCTTCAGCGTCCCTGAAAATATAGACGCCCGGACTGGCTGGCAAATGCTTTAATTGCTCGGCTATCATCTGGCTCGTCAAACTTGTCCCTCCTGGGCTTTATGTAATTTTATTTTAACATAGCCCGTTGCCGAGGCGAAATGTTTGGTCGCCGAGAGCGGATATACCATCTGAAGAAAAGCAGCCTGTACCCTATCAAATTTAGACACCCAGCCTGCTTCCGAAGATTACAGCCGCAATATTAAACAGGCTGTGAATAACCATAGCAATAATGAAAAACTTCTTATTGCCCTTTAGAAAGGGAATTTCTCCTCGGACCGATGCCAGCAGTTTCTGGTTGATACCAAAGCCGAAAATAAAGCTGGTGAGTGTGTGTATGGTGAGATTTACGCTGTAGCGAAAGACCACCAGAGCCTGGGTGTGCTCAGGAAAGTAGACCTGCAGATAGAGGATATTCTCAACCACCGCAAAGGAAAGCCCGCCAAGGGCAGCTAATAAAGCGGTATACAGTCGGCTGGTAAGAGTTTCCGGCCAGCGTACCAGCAGAAGATAGACCCCCGCCGGTTTCATAACCTCTTCAATCATCGGGCCGGCGACAAAAACAACCAGGAATATGTTCTGTGATATTTCCTGAATGATGGCTCCCAGTATACCGAAAAGACCCCCGGCAATGGCTATCAGAAAAGCCCGAAACCGCCACTTAGCCTTACCGGTATCAGTCTCCGCTGAAGGGAGGATATTCATCACGCAAAAACAGCAGATAAGCCGTTACATTGTTCTGCCAGCGCTGGTAGCCGACAACAAAATCAAACATGCCCCTGGGATATTTCCCGGTAAATAGAATGGCGAAAAAGGCAATAAAGGTCACGATGCCAGCCGCAATACCATAAAGCCAGAGGGCAATACCATGGGGGATACCAACATAAAACCAGCCAAAAAAGGCCTTTAAGAGAAGCTTAGCTCTGGAGAGTCTCTCGGGATAATTAACTTCAAAGGTCACTGGATAGCTCATTTTATCTTACCCCCTACCATTAGTGATGTAGATTTTATACCTCTCACCAGGAGGCGTCAAATCACGGCCGGGGCCTCTTCACTCAAAGGAAAGGGGAGAGCCTGAAACGGGGTGCTATTTCGCTATTTTTCCTGGTTCAGGGTAGCCAGAAACTCGGCATTGGTTTTTGCCTTTCTCATACTGGCAAGAACTCTTTCCATAGCCTCAGCATAATTGACCGAGTCAGAGGCAATCATAGACACCATACGCCTGAGTAGCCAGGCTTTCTTTAAGGTATCTTCGTCCATAAGCAGCTCTTCCCGCCTGGTACCGCTACGCTCAATATCTATGGCGGGGAAAACCCGGCGTTCAGCCAGGCGGCGGTCAAGGTGGACTTCCATATTGCCCGTCCCCTTAAACTCCTCATAGATAAGGTCATCCATACGGCTGCCAGTATCAACAAGGCAAGTAGCAATAATCGTCAGGCTGCCCTCTTCTTCCGTGTTCCGGGCGGCGCCAAAGAAATGTTTGGCCGGATAGAGGGCGGCCGGGTCAATACCGCCGGACAGGGTGCGGCCACTGGAGGGCATAGCCAGGTTATAAGACCGGGTCAGGCGGGTAATGCCATCAAGCAGCATGAAGACATCCTTACCAGTTTCCACCAGACGCTTGGCTCTATCCAGTGCCAGCTCAGCGACACGGGTGTGTTCCTCTACCGGCTGGTCAAAGGTGGCGCCTATCACCTCGCCCCTGACCGAGCGTTTCATGTCAGTAACCTCCTCTGGCCGTTCACCAATAAGGCACACCATCAGGTGAATATCGTCATAGTTAGCCACAGCGGCATTTGCTATGGATTTGAGCAACATTGTCTTGCCGGCTTTCGGTGGTGAGACAATCAAGCCCCGTTGCCCGCGGCCGATAGGAGCCACAAAGTTGAGCATGCGGGCCGACAGGTCGTTGGCTGGAGTTTCCAGGTTAATCAGTTTATCCGGGAAAGTGGGGGTGAGTGAACCGAAGTGGGGACGGCTTTTAGCTAGTTCCGGGTTGATATTGTTGACGGCTTCTATCCGAAGCAGGCTGGAGTATTTCTCGCCGCCTCTGGCTGGCCTGCTCTGTCCGGCAACCATCTCACCATTGCGCAGCCCAAAACGCCGAATTTGGGACTGGGAAACATAGATATCACTTGAGCTGGGTAGCAGGGTATGATTCCTGAGAAAGCCGTAGCCATCGCTCATAATCTCCAGGATACCGCTACAGAAGATATTACCTTCTTGCTCAGCGAAGCCCTGGAGCAGGCGCATAATAAGCTCCTGATTTTCCAGGCTGTCACATTCGGGGATATCCATCTCCTTAGCTAGCTCCAGCAGTTCGTCTCTGGTCTTGTTTTCTAACTGGCTAATATCCATTTTAAATCTCACTCTCTATCAGGAAGGGCATCAAAACACCTCCTTAACTTAATGATTTTCTTCAGAGTTACCAATGCCGGGAGTAGTCGTACCCGGAGCGAACCGTGGGGGTGTCCCATTAGGCCAATGCAAGTAAGTTGTCCGGACAGGATAGTTGATAGTAATTCCTTCCCGGTCAAAGCGTGTCTTCAGGCGCTTAATAAGCTCGCTCTTTAGCCGGAAGGAAGCCATACGGTCTTTAGCCTGCAGCCAGAGCCAGAAATTAATGTTCGAGTCGCCAAATTCCTCATAGCCAAACCATGGCTCGGCTGTCTTAACTGCTTCGTCAAGTTCTTGAGTTACCTCTCTGGCTACGGCCAGTGCAATCTCCTCTACCTGGGCTAGGTTACTGCTGTAGCTGACACCACAATTCACTATCACTCCCATCTCCATATTGGGAGCGTAAAAGTTGGTGATTATACTGTTAGCCAGCACTGAGTTAGGAATAGTCACCATATTGTTGAACGGGGTGCGAATCCGGGTGCTACGCCAGCCCACGTCAAGCACATACCCCCTTATCTTCCCGTCCTCCAGCTCAATATAGTCACCCACCCGCACCACCCGGTCAGATACAATCTGGGTGCTGGCAAAAAAGTTACCCAGGGCAGGCTGAAGTGCCAGGGCTACAGCTAAACCACCGATTCCCAGGCCAGCGATGAAGGGGGTAAGACTAATCTTCAAATAGTCCAGCAAGATGAGGAAACCGAGGGCATAGACGGCTATCACCAAAAGCCGCTGCAGGAAACGGATGAGCCCCTCATCAAGACGCACCTTTCTGCGGATGGCGCGACTGTGAAAATACCCGCCCAGCAGAAGGCTACCGGTTCGGGTCAGACTGTAGGTAATGAGAACAATCAGCACCACGAAGCTGAGCTTTGTCAGAACAGGACGCCAGCCTGCCAAATAGGATACCGAACTTAGCGATAAAAGCAGCCCCTGGGACACTATCAGCAGAAAAACAGGCCTGGAGAGGCTTTCCAGGAGCTGTGAGGAAAGCGTTGCTTTAGAGCCTTTCTCCAGCTTTCGCTCCTGGCGGTGAATACCCAGAAGAACCAGCCAGGCAACCAGAGCCGAGACAAGCAGCAAACCGACTGCCCAGGCAGCTTCCAGAAGCGGCGAATCAATGACAAATTGTGGCTGCACAGCCACCCCCTTTAAGATAGAAGAACAAACTCCGGTACCAAAATTCCCCTGTTTCCCATGAAACACCCGTTTGAGCTACCGCCGGGAAACACTCCT
This sequence comes from Dehalococcoidales bacterium, assembly GCA_030690265.1. Lineage (GTDB taxonomy): Bacteria > Chloroflexota > Dehalococcoidia > Dehalococcoidales > UBA2162 > JAUYHA01. The sequence continues at coordinate 36,756 of JAUYHA010000177.1, forward strand.
CCAGTCAGCCAGAAACCGGCTGATACCAGTATCAGTGAGGGGATGACGAATCATCTGCATCAGCACAGGGTAGGGAACGGTGGCAATATGAGCTCCTGCTTTAGCCGCCTCCACACAGTGCTGGGGGTGACGAATGCTGGCGGCAATCACTTCAGTCCTTATTTCCGGATACTTCTGGAAAACATCAACGATATCCCTGACTAACTGCATACCATCCTGCCCGATGTCATCCAGCCTGCCGACAAAGGGACTGATATAAGCGGCGCCGGCCCTGGCTCCAAGCAGAGCTTGATTCACCGAAAAGCACAGGGTGAAATTCACCTTTATTTTCTCTTTAGCCAGGATTGAGGTTACCTCCAGCCCTTCAGCGGTAGCCGGAATTTTAACCACTACATTCGGTGCCCAGGTAGATATTTGCCGTGCCTGCTCAACCATCGCCTCCACCCCCTCAACTACCACCTCGGTTGATATCGGTCCGGAAATGATAGAGCAAATTTCCTTGATGGTGGCTTCATAATCGGTCGCCCCGGCCTGTGATACCAGGCTGGGATTGGTGGTAACCCCGCTGACGACTCCCAGTTTAGCCGCCTGCTTAATCTGCTCAATATTAGCTGTATCCAGGAAAATACGCAACTTTTTCCCCGAAAAATTAACTATAAACTAGCTTGAAAAGGCAATGAAGCCTGAGCTCCTTCTCGCAAGACATCCTTGGCAGCGCCAATGAAATCACGGAATAGGGGGTGGGAACGGTTGGGACGAGAGCCAAACTCGGGGTGAAACTGACAGCTAACCATCCAGGGGTGGTCAGCTATCTCACATACCTCCACCAGTTTGCCGTCAGGAGAGAGTCCGCTGCAAACCAAACCTGACTCCTCCAGCTGAGCCCGAAACCGGTTATTAAACTCATAACGGTGCCTATGGCGCTCGTAAATCAGGTTTTTACCGTAGGCATTGCCGGCACGGCTGTTCTTAAGCAGTTTACAGGGATAGTTACCCAGGCGCATGGTGGCACCTTTATTCTCTATGTCCTTCTGCTCAGGGAGAAGGTCAATAACCGGGTAAGGGGTGGAAGCATCAAACTCGGTGGAGTTCGCCCCGTTACCAAGGACATAGCGGGCAAACTCAATCACCATAACCTGCATACCCAGGCACAGTCCCAGATAGGGAATTTTATTTTTCCGGGCATAACTGACTGCTTCTATCATGCCTCCTATACCTCTAATGCCGAAGCCCCCGGGGACAATGATACCCTGAACTGAACGCAGCAGAGCTTCAGCACCCTTCTCTTCCAGAGACTCGGAAGGGACCCAGGTGAGATTAATGCACCTGTTATGATAGAGACCAGCGTGGCAGAGAGCCTCACGAACCGAGTAATAGGCATCCTGCAGCTCTACATATTTACCTACCAGAGCGATGTTAACCGGCTCATGGGGCTCTTTAAAAGTGGAAACCAGCTGCCGCCACTGGCTCAGGTCAGAACTATGCGCCTTAAGCTCAAGCTTATCCACAATCAGCTGTCCCAATCCCTCCTCCTCCAGAGCCAGCGGAACTTCATATATGGTAGACATCGTCGGCAGGAGGATAACTGCCTGCCGCTCTACATCACAGAACAGGGATATTTTATCCCGTATCTCTTCCGAGATAGGCAGGTCACTGCGACATACAATAATATCAGGCTGGATACCGATGCGCCGGAGTTCATTAACACTGTGCTGGGTAGGCTTGGTCTTTAGCTCCTTAGTAGTAGCAAGATAGGGCAGAAGGGTAACATGGATGTAGAGCACGTTCTCCCGCCCGACATCCTTTCTCATCTGTCTGATAGCTTCAAGGAAGGGCTGTCCTTCAATATCACCCACAGTGCCGCCTACTTCTATAATCACCACATCTGCCTGAGATTTTTCGGCCAGATTTTTAAAGCACTGCTTTATCTCACCGGTAACATGAGGCACCACCTGAATAGTGCCGCCCAGAAAATCGCCCCGTCTTTCTTTAGCAATAACAGCACTATAGATTTGCCCTGAAGTAACATTAGACTCCCTGTTAAGGTTAACATCAATAAAACGCTCGTAGTTACCCAGGTCAAGGTCGGTTTCAGCTCCGTCCTCGGTGACAAATACCTCACCGTGCTGATAGGGAGACATTGTTCCCGGGTCAACATTGAGATATGGGTCAAGCTTCTGCACCGTTATGGCGACCTGGCGGCTTTTCAGGATGGTACCTACAGAGGCGACAGTAATACCCTTGCCAAGTGAACTAACTACACCGCCGGTAACAAAAATATACTTTGGCATTAAGAAAACCGAGCCGGAACCCTAAAGCAAATGAAAAATATGAACGAAAACCTTCGTTAGCTTATTGAGCAAGGAATGGAACAAGCAGTTATTAGATATAATAATCCGAAAAATGTAACTTTGTCAAGTTTGTAAAAGCTCCAGGCTCAATTATTGCCCTTTACACCCAAACTATGCTATAATGTAAGTAAAGAGAAATATTGACCAGTTATGACACAAAATCCATTTCCGACTGCTAGAAATAATAAAGAAATCAGTCACTATACTGCCGAAGACGTTCAAGTCTTAAGCGGACGAGAAGCCGTCCGTCTCCGCCCCGGTATGTACATCGGCAGCACCGACCAGCGCGGATTGCAGCACCTTGTTTACGAAGTCGCCTACAACAGCATTGATGAAGCTATGGCAGGCTGCTGCGACAAAATCAATATCACCATCCACAATGATAATTCAGTCACTATTGAAGATAACGGGCGCGGTATTCCGGTAGAGAACCATCCGGCCACTAATGTCTCCACCCTGGAGACGGTAATGACCACCTTACATGCCGGAGCGAAATTCGGTAGCAAGACTTACCAGGTATCCGGTGGCTTACACGGCGTAGGTGCCTCGGTAGTAAACGCCCTTTCTTCCTGGCTTAAGGTCAGCGTCCGGCGGGACGGTAAGATTTATGAGCAGGACTACCGCCAGGGCATTCCTCAAAACGAGGTAACCGAAGTTGGCGAAAGCGACGGCAGCGGAACTACCACCACCTTTCTTGCCGACAAAGATATTTTCGAAACAATCAAGTACGATTTTAATATTATGAGTGAACGCCTGGAGGAGATGGCTTATCTCAATAAGCAACTGACAATCCATCTCACCGACGAACGGGACGGTAACGAGAAAACCTTCTACTTTGAGGGCGGTATCAGTGACTTCGTTCTGCATCTCAACGAGAACCGGGCAGTGGTTCACCGCGACCCTATTTACATCTCCAAAGCGGCAAACAGCACAATAATCGAAGCCGCTCTCCAGTATAACGATGGCTTCTCAGAGACCGTCTTAACTTTTGCCAATTGTATCAATACCATTGAAGGTGGCAGCCACCTTACCGGCTTCCGCTCGGCACTGACCCGGGTGCTGAATGATTTCGCCCGCAAGAGTAATTTACTCAAAGAGAATGACCCGAACCTCAGCGGAGAGGATGTTAGAGAAGGTCTCATCGCCATTATCAGTGTCAAGCTAACGCACCCCCAGTTTGAGGGGCAAACCAAAACCAAACTGGGCAATCCGGAAATCAAAGGGGTGGTGGAGAGCGCTATCGGTGAGAGCTTATCCCTCTACTTTGAAGAGCACCCCGATGACCTGAAAAGAATTGTCTCCAGGTGTATCCTGGCCGCCAAAGCCAGAGAGGCGGCTCGCAAAGCCCGCGACCTCATTATCAAGAAAAACAGCCTGCTTTCCGCCACCCTGCCCGGTAAACTGGCTGATTGCTCGGAAAGAGACCCTTCCCTCCGCGAACTATACCTGGTAGAGGGAGACTCAGCCGGCGGCTCAGCCAAACAGGGCAGAAATCCCCGCTTCCAGGCGATACTGCCCCTGCGAGGCAAAATCCTCAATGTTGAAAAGGCTCCGGCAGACAAGATGCTCTCCCATGAAGAAATCCGGGCTATCATTACGGCACTGGGTACCAGCATCCGTGAGGAGTTTGACTTAGCCAAGCTACGCTATCACCGGGTTATCCTGATGACCGATGCTGATGTTGATGGCTCTCACATTCGCACCCTGTTACTCACCTTTTTCTTCCGCCATATGCCTGAGCTGATTAACAATGAACACCTCTTTATTGCCCAACCACCCCTCTACCGAATCAGGCATTCTAAAGAGGAGCAATGGGTGTACTCAGAACAGGAAAAAGAAGAAGCCCTGCGTAAGCTAAAAGGGGCCAAGAATATAGGGATTCAGCGCTATAAGGGTCTGGGGGAGATGAGCGCCGAGCAACTCTGGGAAACCACCATGAACCCGGAGACCCGCACCCTGCTCACCGTAAAGATAGATGATGCCATTAAGGCTGACCAGATATTCTATATGCTGATGGGTGATGAAGTCCCGCCCCGCAAAGCCTTCATCCTGGAACACGCCAAGAGCGTCAAAAACCTGGATGTCTAACCCCCGCCCACCGTTGCCTCCCCTGACTGCCAGAGGTCGATAATGGCGGAAAAATTGTAGCCTTCGCTTTTGAGCCGGTCGCTTCCCCCTTCGTGCCGGTCAACAATGACGATAATCTTCACCACCTTGCCGCCGGCTGCTTCCACAGCTGCTATCACCCTTTTTACCGAGCCGCCGGTGGTGATGACATCATCAACGATTGCCACCCTGAAGCCCTCTTTGAAATGCCCCTCAATCTGGCTCTGAGTGCCGTGCTCCTTGTGTGTCTCCCTGACGATAAAAGCCGGAGTTGGTTTTCCCTCCTGGTAGCTGACCAGGGTGAAGGCGGTGACAATGGGATAACCTCCCACCGGCACCCCGCCGACAGCATCGATTTCCAGCCCGGCCAGCTCCTCAAAGACCGCCTTGCCTACCTGATAAGCGCCTTCCGGAGAGAAGGTCAGCTTTTTGCCGTCAAAGTAATAGGTGCTCTTTTTGCCTGAGGTAAGGGTAAAATCGCCATAAAGCAGTGCTCCCGCCTCTTTAGCCAGTTCCAGGACTCTCTTTGCCGTCTCTGTCTTCACTCTAACCTCCTGAACTAAATACGCTAAACAGATTTTAAATTATAGTTTCCATTCCTCGGGCGGGCAATAAACTATAATTTCGTGGGATTCTTTCACATGGTTACCGGTGCCACTTTTCCGGTTCAATCCTATCCTGGTCTCTCCCTGTCCCATGGTGTACTGCCAGCTCGGAAGAAACTGCTCAAACTCCTGATAGTATTCCCTTATCGTCGGGCAGTCATTATAGGAAAGAATAAAACCCCCTTTATGCTCTCTCAGCAAATCCCTTAGCTCTTCGTGAGGGAAGCCGCGGTGATGGACCGGGATATTTCGCATCGGGTAAATCCCCTTAAACATCTTTGAGTCCTCTCCGAGGTAGTAGGGCGGGTCGCAGTAGAGAAAATCTTCGGGATGATTTTTAATAACTTCCTGGAAATCGGCACACTGGACTTTTAGATTGGGGGCAGTAAAATCTCTGATTCTCTCTATCATCACCCGGTATCTTTTCTCATTCAAATAGATATGGGAAGACCAGCCCATAAAACCGGGCCCATAGGATAAATTAAAGTTATAAACGAAATAAACGGCCAGGGTGAGCGGGTCTAACCGGACTTTACCTTTCCAGACATCGTTCAATATCAACCTTATTTCTTCAAAGGTTTCTTTATCGGGTTTCAACTCTTTAAGTCTATCGTAAAGAAGCTTCGGGTTTTCTATCTGGAACTGCCAGTAGTTAACCAGAATGTCAAATATGTCAGAGGCGATAACCGGCAAGCCCAGCTCGTTGGCACAGGCTAATTCGACTGAGCCGCCGCCCAGGAAAGGCGAGACTATCCTTCTCACATTATCCGGGAGCAGTTCTACAATCAGACCCACGGCAAGGCTTTTCCCTCCGGCATACCTTATTGGGGCACCGAGGTAGCGCTTGTACTTCATCTTTCCGCCCCGGCTGGCCAGCGAACGCAAGAAGGCACTTTTGCGCTCACTTAAGGAAAGAAAAGAGACAGACTCCAGCTCCGCTTTAACTACCATTTTCCTGCCTCAAATATAGCTTATGCTCTTTGATGTATCCAGCTACCGGCTCGGGGACAAGGTGGTCAATGGCTAAGCCCCGGGTGACCCGCTTCCTGATTTCCGTGGCGGTAATATCTATTTCCGGTTTTTCCAGCAGGAGCAACCTCCGGGACAAGCCGGGTATAGACTTTTCAAGAGAAGTCAAATCTGGGAGCGAATGACCCGGCCTGGGGACCGCCACCAGGCGGCACTTCTGAACCAGCCGGGCGGGCTCTTTCCACCGGGGAAGCTGAGCCAGATTATCCCAGCCGAGAATAAAAAACAGCTCATCCTCAGCCCCGAGTTTATCCCGCAGCTCAAGAATGGTGTCAATAGTATAAGAAGGGCCGTTCCGGTCTATCTCTATGGCAGATAGTTTAAAGTGAGGATAGCCAGTAAGAGCCAGCCGCAGCATCTGAAGACGGTGCTCGGCAGCCGAAATGGAGTTATTTTCTTTAAGCGGTGTCCGGGCAGTAGGCACAAAAAGGACCTCGGCTAAATCCAGCCGGGCTCTTGTTTCCTCGGCTATCATAAGGTGGCCACGGTGAACGGGGTCAAAAGTGCCACCAAGCACGCCTATGTTTATTTTCAAGCTCCTCTCAAAGTCTGGCACTACCACTGCCACTGAAAATTGCCGCAGCGAACCTTATCACCCGGTTTGATACCCGCCCCCTCCAGAAGCCGGGTAACTCCCAGTCTATCCATCTGCCTCTGGAGCTGGCGGCTCACCTCCGGGTCGGTCATATCCACTCTGGCAACAATACGCTCCAGAGAATGTGCCTCTATAACAAAAATATCCCCCTCTTGATACACACGTGGAGTAACTTCCTTGGGCTGAGGACGTAAGACCACTCTGGGAAACTTCTCACCCGCCTTCGGGCTAGCCGCCGTTTCAGCTAGCCGTCGCGCCGTTTCAGCCATAAGCTCAGAAACGCCTTCCCCGGTTGCTGCGGCAATGAAGTGAACCGGGGTTGCTACCTCGCTAAAAGCAGTCTTCATTCTGTCCAATTGAGCCTGCACCTGGGGCAGGTCAATCTTGTTCACCACCACAAGCTGGGGTTTTTCAGCCAGTGCCGAATCAAAAAAAGCCAGTTCGGCATTCACTCGAGCCATATCTTCCGCCGGAGACTCCGAACTGCCGTCTATCAGGTGGATAAGTATTTTCGTCCGTAAAGCATGGCGCAGAAAATCATGCCCCAGCCCCCGGCCCAGATGGGCACCCTCAATCAACCCGGGAATCTCCGCCAGAACAAAGCTCTCCTGCCCCACTTCAACCACCCCCAGCTCAGGTTCCAGCGTGGTAAAAGGATAGCCGGCTATCTCAGGCTTTGCTGCCGAAGCCGCTGCCAGCAGAGTAGACTTGCCGGCATTAGGCAAACCGATGATGCCGACATCGGCAATAAGCCTTAGCTCCAGTACCAGGGAAAGTTCCTGGCCAGCCTCCCCTTTTTGGGCAAGCCGCGGTGCTTGATTGGTCGAGGAAACAAAGTGGCAATTGCCCAGCCCCCCTCTACCACCCTTGGCCATTACTACCGACACCCCCGGTTGAGCGCAATCAGCCAGAAAAGTTGTCTCTTCTCCTGTTTCCAGTTTAAAAACCATGGTGCCTTCGGGGACCCTCAGTACCAAATCTTTCCCTTTCTTGCCGTGTTGCTTTTTACCCCTGCCATTTTCACCTCTGTCTGCCCGGTAAAGTCCTTTGTGTTTATAATTACGGAGACTGCTCAAATTGGAGTCAGCCATTATAGCCACATTCCCACCGCTGCCGCCATCTCCACCATCGGGACCACCGAAGGGGACGAACTTCTCCCGCCGGAAACTTATCGCTCCATCACCCCCGTCCCCGGCTTTTACCCTGATTTCTACTCTATCAAACACTTGTCTAAAAACTCAAATAAGAACCTTCAAATTATCTTTCTTATATTAGCATATTAGAATGGAAATCGTTTCTTTATTTTATCTTATTATTATTAGGTATCAAGCATACGCCAAGACGGGTTCTGGTTTCAAGGAGGGGCTTAAAGTTTCGAGTGAGGCACTTGGCTTTTCGGGGTTATCAAAATGGAGGAAGGGCTTATTTAAAATCCGGGATGGTTCTTCTAAACTTTCCGGGTTGTCAAAAATTAGCTCTTAGGTTGTGGCGTGAATTTCCTGCTGGATTTCAAAAACCTTTTGTTTCAAAGCGGGGTTATCATTAATCTGGCCGGCAATTTTTTGATAACCGTGGCTGACAGTAGCTGGAGTTCTACCGCCCAGCAATTGACCGGTTTCAGCAAGGGAGCAATTTGTTTCCTGCCGGAGGAGGTACATGGCTAATTGCCGGGCGAGAGCCACTGCTTCTTCTCGGTTCTTGCCTTTCAGGTCAGCCGGTTTTAACTGGAAACTTTTCAGTACCGCATCAATGATAAGACTGGTGGTGACAGATTTAATTTTAGGTTGGGCGCCAGCTAAAGCCTGCTCGGCTACTTCCAGAGTCAGTCTGGCTCCCAGCAGCTTGCCATAGGCAATAATCCGGTTCAGGGAACCTTCCAGGGCTCTTATATTTTGCTGGACCCGCATGGCAATAAGCTCAAGAACATCGGAAGGGACATCCATTCTTTTCTGTCTGGCTTTAGCCTGAAGGATAGCCAGGCGGGTTTCGAAATCCGGGTCTTGAATATCGGTAACCAGCCCGCCTTCAAAACGGGAGCGCAGTCTCTCTTCAAGAAAGCCCATCGTCCTGGGTGCGCGGTCGCTGGTGAGGACAATCTGGCGCTTGGTGCTGTATAGCTCATCGAAGGTATAGAAAAAATTTTCCTCGGTTTTTTCTTTGCCCTTAAAGAACTGGACATCATCAATCAGGAGCATATCAACGCTGCGGTACCTTTCACGAAAGTCATCGATTTTGTTGTCCCGCAAAGAGCTCATCAGCTGGTTGGTATACTGCTCCGCGCGGACATACTCTATCAGGAGATTGTTGCTCAAAGCGATGTGGCCGATAGCATGCAGCAGGTGGGTCTTGCCCAAACCGGTCCCCCCCTGGATAAAGAGCGGATTGTAGCTCAGCCCGGGGCTTTTAGCTACAGCTATGGCGGCGGTATAGGCTATTTGATTGGAACTGCCTACGACGAAGGAATCAAAGGTGTGCTCCGAGCTAAAAAGGGGCAGCCTTGATTGCTGGAGGGGTACGACTTTTCTCCGGCTACTTTTCCTGAACGGGGGGTAATTTTCATGCCCCTTTACCTCAAATTGAACTTGAATCCTCTGCCGGGTAATATTGCTGAGCACCTTTTCAATTAAAGAGCGTTGATTCTTGTCCAGGTATTCGGCAACGAAAGTATTGGCTACCCCAATAACGAACTCATTATTTTGATAACTAAGTCCGAAAGTCTTTGCCAGCCAGGTGCGGTAGTTTGACCGGTTCACCTGGCCTTGAAGTTCACCGAGGGCGGCTTCCCAGATGTATTTGGCTTCTTTCGCTTCTGTCAAGTCCTTCCCTCTGTTTCTTTTTAAATAGTGAACCCCGAACGGGACCGGGGGTATTGAGAGTAGTGACGGGGCATTGGAGAGAATTTAATTGAACCCGGTTTAATGATACCAAGTCGTTTTCTTTGGTTGACAAGGAGTTTTTCACTGGTTGCCGGTCAATTTTGGCTCCTCTTTCCCCTTACAAGGTCTGTCGGACTTGCTTTTTTAGCAAATCTTTCCCTGATAGCCATAAAGTATCGCCCTGTCAGCCAAACTTTTTTAATAACTTTTTAAGTGTTAAAATTACCGCTGGAGGTCTGGAATGCGAGTTGTTTTTATGGGCACTCCCCAGTTTGCGGTTCCCCCTCTGGAGCACCTGCTCTTCAATGGCTATCAGGTGGTGGCGGTATATACTCAGCCTGACAGGGCAGCGGGTAGAGGACGCCTGCTGGCTGCTTCGCCGGTGAAAAGGGTGGCGATAGATTGGGGATTGCCCGTGGTGCAGCCGGCCAGTTTTAAGAAGACCGAGGTAGTGGCAGAGCTGGCGAGCTTTAAGCCTGATGTTATCGTGGTGGCGGCCTTCGGGCAAATCTTGTCCCAATCGGTGCTGGATATTCCTGTCTATGGGTGTTTTAATCTTCACCCCTCTTTATTGCCCAGATTCAGAGGTGCCTCACCGGTCGCCGCCGCTATCCTGGCTGGCGACCAGTTTACCGGAGTTAGCGTCATGCAGATGGAGGCGGGTCTGGATAGCGGTCCGGTGCTGGTTCAAGCCCGGGTACCTGTTTTCTCACAGGATACTACCGGCTCTCTAACAGCCAAGCTGTCGCTAATAGCTGCTCACCTGCTCCTGGAAACTTTGCCTCGCTGGTTAAAGGGCGAGCTTACCCCCCGTCCTCAGGAGGAGGCTGAAGCTACCTATTGCCCCACAATCAGCAACAAAGAAAGTAAGATTGATTGGCATCTGCCGGCAGTGGCTATCTGGAGGCAGGTGCGGGCCTGGCAGCCCTGGCCGGGGTGTTATACCGAGTGGCGGGGCAAGCGGCTTAAGATTATTGAATCGCTGCCTTTGCCCGGGGAAAGCGCTCCTGAAGCAGGACGGGTGGTTGCCCTGAATAAGGAAGGTGCCGTGTTTGGCATTGGTAGCGGGGAGGGGATTTTGGGCGTGCTGAAGGTCCAACTCGAGGGGAAGCGGGTTATGACTGCCGCCGAGTTTCTCAGGGGACAGCCGCAGTTTATTGGTGCCGTATTGCCATCGGGTTGAGTCAGCAGAAGGTTCAGGCAGAAAATTTGCTTAGCCGGATAATCTGGGCTTCTGTTCTGCCTTTGGTTATCTGCAAAAGTCCCACGGTGCCCAGTGCGAACATACCATTGGGTACGGTTGGACTGCCCGGATTCACCATCAGGATGCCGTGGTCTTTCTCTATCGATGCAATATGACTATCACCCTGGACAATAATGTCAAATTTTTTACCGAATTCTCTTTCCACTATCTCATTCAGGGGAGGGCTGGGAGGCGGGGGGGAGTATATTGCGTGAGTCAGCAGAAGGTTCAGTCCGTTTATTGAGAGAACATGGTTCCGGTTAAGCTGGTAGTGCTCGGGGAACTCCGGGTCTCCGTTGCCCCGGGCGGCTACTACCGGGGCGATGGTTTTTAGCTCATCAAGAACTTCGGGAACATAAATATCACCGGCGTGAAGAATGAGGTCAACATTCTGAAATACCTCTTTTATCTCAGGGGGTAAAATCTTGACCTCCCTGGGGATATGAGTATCGGCAATCAGACCGATGCGGATAGTTTCCGCACCGGGTTTTCCGATGATGGAGCTGTCTACTTCAGCATTGTGTAAGGTCATTTTTCCCTTTTGTCCGGGCTGATTTCAGGCTAGGCTAGCTGCCTGATGACGGCAATAACCCTCCCCTGGATTTCAACATTGTCCGGCTCAGCGTATATTGGCTTCATCAGAGCATTTGCCGGCTGAAGGCGGATAAGACCTGCCTCACGGTAGACCTTCTTCAGGGTAACCGCTTTTTCCGCTTTAAGCCATAGGGCGGCCATCTCTCCGTTTTCTACTACATTCACATATTGCATCAAAACAGTATCACCGTCGTTAATCAAAGCGTCAATCATTGATGAACCCTTTACCTTCAGGGCATAAACGCCTCTTTTACCCCTGACCAGGTCTTCACTTACCTCCAATGTCTCTGAAGAGGCAGTGGAGTCCCAGGTATCCGGTGCCGGCACCGGTATCGGTTCGCCGGCGGCTATTTGACCAATAATCGGCACCTTGAAGCTGTTGCCCGGGGCGGCAGACGGGGTGAGTAATTCAATACCCCGCGAAATGCCGTGGTGGCGGCGAATATAGCCTCCCTGCTCCAGGATATCTAGGTTATAGTCTACCACCGAGGTTGAGCTAATCCCGCAGCCAGCAACAATATTCCTGACAGTGGGTGGATAGCTCATCTCCAGCAAAAAGCGGTAAATAAAATCAATAATATTTTGCTGTTTGGGGGAAAGCGTTTTCATTTGCTACCTGCTAAAATTACTCTGACTTTAGAGAACAGATGTTCTGTATAAAACTTTACAACGAGTTAATTGTTTTTGTCAAGGCTCCTCTATCGTTATCACATTCTCTAGATACGGGCTTGTAATTTCGGGGAAAGCACCGTGTATCCTGGTGTAGAGAGAATAGGTTGCCTCGCTGAGGGCTGCGGTATCAACGGACACGCTGATAGCAAATGTCTTCCACGATGGTGTCTCCGGTGCCGCAGCCTGCTTTGAGGCATGAGCCTGCTCAGTGAACCCGGCAGTTTCCATTGTCCCAATAAAAACGCTGATTGTGCCCGTCAATGCGGGACCCTGATAGTCGAAGCCTACTCTAACATTGCAGGGCGTTCCCCGCTTTACTATGTTGTCGTAACCAGTAATACGCAGGTTCCTTGCCTCTGCCGGCGGAACCTCCGGCTGAGGAGCTAACTCTTCAGCCTCTTCCTCAGCTTCTTCCTTCTCTCGTTCCTCTTTCTCTTCCGGTTTCTTTGCCGGTTTCTTAATAGGTTTGGCCGGTTCTTTCCGGCGCTTTATCAAGAAGAATATTATCGCCGCAGCCACCAGGGCAGCCACGGCGGCTGCTATCAACCAGATAATCGGGAAGGGGGGAGGGAAAGCAACCGGCAGCCCTTTTTCGTCGCTCTCAATGTAGAGCTCTCCTTCGATGTTGAGCTTAAGCCTCAAGTCATAGATGCCCTCCACCCATCCCTGTGCCGGCACATAACTGTAGCTGCCATCGGTTCGGCCTATATCCAGACGGCTCAGGGTAATCAAAGACACCTGCTCCAGGGGCTTGTCATCCAGGTTCACCTGAAGCATTACTTCCCCATTGTTAAGCGGCTCGGAGAGATTGTTCAGGGTATAGACCACCCTGGCAAAAGTTATCTCTTTACTATCCGGGGCAAAGTTGGGCTCGATGTCAAAGAACTCGAAGTAAATTGGCTTTACAACTAGCGTAATCTCTTTGCTCTCACCGGCTCTGACCTCTACACTCTCTTCTGCCAGCTGCCGGCTGCCGAGGAATGCGGAAATCCGGTAGGTACCCGGGGAGACCTTTACCTCCAGTGTTCCCGTCTCACTTCTTGTAATCTCGTTAAGTCTGTCCTGAATTACTTTGAATACTTTGATTCCGGTCTTGATGGGATTGCCGTCAGGGGTAATGACACGGACGGTAATCCAGGCGGCATCACCGGTTACTACAAGCCTGGCTTTCTGGGCGCTGGCGGTAGCCAGCTGGACTCCTTCACCTCCCTCTCTCGGAGCAAATCGTGCTGAGACAGTGACCTCATATTCACCCGGAACAGCGTCCTCCGTTACTTTAATAGTTGGTAAGACCTTTTGCTCTCCGCCGGGCGGTAAGGGAAAAGCGGCCTGGTCGAATGCTACTTCTACCCCGAAAGGAGCCTTCCAGCTCATTTGAACGGTCATTTCTTCACCGGTGTGGTTGAAGACTACAACATAGATGCTGGGGTTGCTTACTTCTACCCCTTGAGGCAGCTCGAATTCCTGCTGAGAGAAGGTGCCTGATAAGGCTATGCCCCCTTGAGCCTGCACGACAATAGAGGGGGGCAGCAAAAGAGCCAGGAGCAGAAAAGACAGCAGTGCTTTGCGAACCGGCCTTCTGGTGTTACTGGATAATGACTGCGAAATGCCAGCTTTGGTGGTCATTGCCTAATGGTAACTGCCTGTCTCCCGTGTGTCAATAGTCAGCAAAAGAAGTCGTTTGGCTAGTGTCGCGTCAGGTAAATAATTTGTCATTCCCGCGAAAGCGGGAATCCAACCGCACCACCCTACCTGGATTCCGGAACAAGTCCGGAATGACAATGGGAAAAGGTCAATTGATTAGCCCGACAGGACATTTCAAATTGTTAAGCAGTCTCAGCAAAAATAGCAGAGGCAGGGAGAGGTTACCTCCCTGCCTCGCTTATTCTATCCCTTCAGGCTTAGTTGGTTACGCTGAAGGTAATGGTGCCTGAATAGTTGACTTCCTGGATGCCGGCTAGTGAAAACGAGAGAGCCATCCAGAACTGATTATTACCGGTGGATTCAGACGCATTGGCGTTGGTGGTAACACGGCTCAGGGTGCCGAGCCCGGTTATGGTTGTATCACTGGAAGCCACTGCTTGAGGGGTCTTGGGTCCATTATTAGTAGTGGCTTTCTGGTCATCTATTTCAAGGTTAAACTGAGCGGACCCAGCCGGCACACCGGTGCCACCGGCCAGGTTTATGATGTTCGAGCCACCGTCAGTCCAGTTGGCACTTGAGTAAACCCCCAGGGCATACTGCTTGTTGGTGGTGACTTGAGCGGTAAGGTAGTTGCTTACCGGAACGGTGATGTAGCCAGTCTGCCCCGGCTCAATACCGGCGGTAGCATCACCTAGAGTGAGACTGGCAGAATCAAAGCCGATTTCGGCATAGGCACCCATTGAGGAGCCAGTTGCCCATGACCCTGAACCATTCTTGTTTTCGTCACGGGCGGTGGCTGAAGCATACCAGGTCTGGGTAGCCGTAGCCTGAGCCAGCTTACCGGGCTTGAAGGCTAGATACCAGTCCCCGCTATTACTGGTGAAGACCGAAGGTGATATAGAGCTGGCACTCACCACTTCCCAGGTGGTGCTATAAGCACCACTTTCCCTCGACCATACATCTCCGCTCTTGGTCCACTTGAAAATACCGAGGGCGTCAGCATCCCAGTTGCTACCATCCGCACTGTAGTAGATGTGGAATTCTATTTCAGTGATGTCATCAATGGTATTGGTATCGCCAGCGGTTACCTTCACCCGGTAGGTGCTCAGCGGTGTCATCGAGGTAACCTCGGTCTCGCTACCGGATTCCACCAGTGTCACTGCAGTTACCGTGGGAGCCGTATTGCCTCCCTTACCTTGACCGCCAACCCCACCCTCAGCAGCGTATGCCACTTTTGGAGTTAAGCTTATCGGAATTAAGCCTATTAGCAGAGCCACAATTATAGATATGGCAGTAATTTTAATTTTTTTCATCCAACACTCTCCTTTCTCTTAGCATTCTACGTAATACTTATACATACTTATAATACTTCGCCAATTGGCAAAGGTCAATCACTATAGTAGGTTACTTAGTATTGATTTTTGTCACCCGAAAGAGTTAACCCGACCTTGCCACCACGTATTATTGACAACTGCTGGCTGAGTATTTATCATTGTTTGGAAGCCGGATAATTAAGACAATGACCGAAGAAGCTAAGAATAGCGGGCAGCCGGAAGCCGAGGTTGTCGCCAGCCAGAGGGCAAAAACGAGGGCGAGCGCCACAAGATGGCAGTTCAACGTGGTTGTTTTCCTGTTTGCCGTTCTGTTTGTTATCATGGTCTTGCTATCTCTGGGGGTTGGCATTAATGTTATATCTTCTGTGGCTTTTTTCGGATTAGTTATCGCCTGGGTTATGGGGTGGAGGCAGGAGAAGCAACTCTACCAGCGCTTCTACACCGAAGAGCTGTCAAATCTGGAACAAACGCCAGGAAAGGTGTTTTCAGTCCCCGCCTCACCGCTCACTCCCCGAGAGCTGGAGACTCTGAAGTATGTGGCTCAGGGCTATACTAACAGGGAAATTGCTTTAAAGCTTGTCGTTAGCGAGGACACTATAAAAACTCATGTCGCCCGGATATTGACAAAGCTGAATGTAAGTGACCGCACCCGGGCGGCAGTTGTCGCTACCCGAAAGGGCTTGATTCCGGCAGAATAAGCCTCTTTTCGAATCCGGGATATATCCGAACGTGTCAGCGTTTTCTTCTGGTAAAGGCAAATTGAATTTTCTTACCGTTGTGCTTTTTGTTCTTCTTATTCACACTCTCGATAAAGGTTTTCAGACTGACAAGAGGTTTGTCACCCATTAAATTCGCTCCTCTACTTTTTTACTTTTGTGACAGGGTCGTATTGTATCACCCATCCGGGTATAAAAGCAACTGCGTTAAGTCTCGTGAGCAGTAAGAAACGGATGACCTTCCCGTTCAAAATCGGGGAGGTAGTTTTCCGATGCTCCCATTTCCTGCGTCCAGCCGTTTTCTATGCCGGCGTCCAGCAGCAGCTGGAGAGCCGTTTCATACTCACTCGCTGAAACCGTTCGGGAAAGCAAAGGGACCCGTTGGGCTTTGTGGAGGGGCAGGTATTGAGACATCAGGCTGACGGTCACCCCGGGCGAAAGCTCCTGAGCCAGCCACCTGAATGTTTCCTCGCTGCCTGCCAGTCCATTGGGTAGAATAAGATGGCGCACAATCAGCCCCCGCTGTGCCACGCCAGACTCATCTACCTGTAAGCTGCCAACCTGCCGGTGCATTTCTTTAATAGCCTGACGGGCCCGGGCTACGTAATCCGCAGCGTGCGAGAACTTTCTTGCCCGGTCATCAGAGGCATATCTTAAATCAGGCAGGTAGATGCTTATTATACCGTCAAGCTCTTTTAGAGCACTAACGGAATCATAGCCACCTGTGTTGTAGACCAGTGGCACCCTAAGCCCTTGGGGCACGGCTTCCAGGACCGCTCGCACCAGCTGGGGAATAAAGTGAGAAGGCGAAACAAAGTTAATATTGTGACAACCCAGCTCATCCTGAAGATAGAGCAGGCTCCCAGCCAGAGTGTGGCAGTCCACCTGTTTCGATTTTTGTTTCTGCCAGTTTTGACTTATCTGGTAGTTCTGGCAATAAACGCATCTCATATTGCAATTGCCAAAGAATACCGTTCCTGAACCCCTGCTTCCAGAAATGGCCGGTTCCTCCCCGTGGTGAGAGCAGACAGACGCGACTATCGGAAGGCGGCCCGAATGGCAGTAACCAGTTTCGTCTTCCAGCCGGTTAACATGACAGTCCCTGGGGCAGATATCGCAGCAAGCTAACCGCCCTTCAAGGGTATGAGCACGCCGCTCCAGTTCACCCGAGCGGTACAGAGTAATATAGTCTGGTTCCATAATACATAAATAACCTGTCTTAATGGGTACAGTATAACATAAGGCAATCATGCTAACGATTACCTTATGGTTTGTATTACTGGAAAATCAAGACCTGGCTTCGTCACTTAAAGCCTCTTCTAGTTTCTGCACTGAAGTTTGATTACAGATAAAGATAATGATAAAATGCCTGAGTAATGCGTACTGTTGGTAATTCACAAATTGCAGAAAAACTCTTCATCAGCCGCCGGACAGTAGAGGTACACAGAAGCCACATAATGAAAAACTGGGCCTCCATCGTCCGCAGGTTGACCTGGTACGTTATGCTGCCGAGAGAGGCTTGATTAAACCTCTTTTTCATATCGAGAGCAGATAATTTTTGAGCGTAATTTATTTTTACTCTTTGGATGTAGCACTTCTATCAATCGGTTCTTTTTCAGTTGAGGATACAATTCCCAATTCGGTGGCATAGTCTACCAGCTGAATGTACTGTGGACGAAAGTTGAGCTTGCGCATCAAGTGAACTTATTACATAGGCCTCGTCGTCATAGAATGAGAAGACGATAATACCACTTTTCGGATAATCATATGCCAGCTTCTTAATCAATAATACGCCACTGCTAGGCATGACAAAATCCATTATGATTATCCTTGGATTGTTTGACTCCACAATTCCAGGCAATTCAAGCCCATTTGATGCCTCTCCGACTACCTCGATATCCTCTTCCGATGCCAGTATAGAGCGCAGCCCTTTCCTGACCACCTCGTGGTCATCGGCCAGTACAACCGTAATTTTGTTCAAGGAAGTGTTTTCCCTCCTCTTTTTTTATGCGATGTTCTTCTGCCGAAATAATGCTTCCAAATTATGATATGCCCGCATAGGTATGCGGTGTATCCGAGGAGTTACGTATTAGCCGCTTCACCAAAAACTGATTACGATAGATAATAATTACCGGTAGATTAAGCAATACCTAGATTGAGGTAAAGTGTGTAGTACCCTAAGTAATAACGGGTTAAATTCCAAGTGGTTGAGAAGGAGTGAAACTATGTGTGAAATCAGGGGAGTTAGGATGGGGGTGGGGATGGGCACAATAGCCGACAATACTCTATGAAGGGAGTTAACAACTGGTGAGGAGCAACCCGGCGGGGAAATACCTTAATCTGAAAAAAGCTGGATGAGGTGAGTACCCCACCCAGCTTCAATCTCAAATATCAAAGGGGAAGCATCTCATTTCAGTGTCTGAAGGTAATCGATGATAGCATCTACATTTTCATCTGAAAGCCTGCCCCTCCAGCGGGGCATAGCAGCTTCAAGCTCTTCGCCATCTTCATCCTTGCCATCAAGGACAGCGCGCTTGGCGATGGGCCAGTCTCCGCCGTATATATCATTAAGTGTCGCAAAACGGACATCGGCAGCTGTGGCTTCCCCTATCTTCAAACCACCAGAGCCGTCGGCTCCATGACAGGCTGCACAATTCGCATCGTATAGTTGTTTGCCAGTGGCTGCTGTGCCTGTGCCGGATGGGGGTGTCGGCTCCGAAGGAGTTAATGTTTCAGAAACACCTTCCCAGTTTTTAATAAAGCTGACCAGGTCATTAATCTGGTGCTCCTTTAAGGGGCCGCCGTCTTCGCTACTCCAGGCAGGCATAATTGTCCCCGGAACTCCCCGGGAGATAATCCTGGTCAGGGTCCTGGTATCAAGAGCAGTTCCCCTTAAAGCCGGACCGACGCCGCCTTCTCCATTAACGCCGTGGCAGCTGGCGCAGAGCGAGCTATATGTGTGAGAGCCTCTTTCCACTGCTTCATTTTGCTGCCGAAGGAGAGCCGCTTCCTGCCGCCCCGATTCCATTGCCCAGTAAACAGGGATAAAGATTACTATCACCAGTGTCAGGATAAAACCCAGTAAAATCTTTTGTTGCATCTTAAATTTCGGTCACTTGAGATTCGTCAAAACTGGTACGCTCGATAACGGTGCCAGTATCCACGACTACCTCTCCTCCTTCGATACTGATGGGGAAGATATCCAGTGGTCTGGGGGGTGGTCCGGAATGAACTATTCCAAAACGGTCAAAGATACCGCCATGACAGGGGCAGTTAAACCTGCCGCTGTCAGCAAGGTCATCTTCACTGGGGTCATCAGCCAACCAGGGAACCACACAGCCCAGATGGGTGCATTTGCGGTAGAGAGCCAGAAATCCGGATTCAACCCGAGAAAGGTAAAAGCGTTGTTCAGGAAAATAGGCCATCGTCCCCACGGGCATAGCCCTGGCTTCTTCGATACTGGCGACCTTAACCTTAGTGCCGAAACTTCCCGGCTTCAATCTGGGCCATAAAGAAGCTATAAATCCACCTGTCGCTTCAATGACCAGTAACCCTCCGGCTGCCCACCAGGCCCGGCTCAGGAACTGTCTCCTGGTCAGGGTTTTATTCTTTTCCTTCGCCTCACTCACTGAGGACTGGGAGTCTTTATCCATGTTAAACCTCCGCTTGGTAATAACCGGGGAGGAGTCAAAATGTTAATGCCCCCGGTGGTAAATTCCAGGGCAAGGTCAGGTGCATGCCCAACCCCCGGAAGAAGAGCCCGCTAATTATCAGTAAGAAATAGGTCACCACAAAGGCGGTGAAAAACCCGATGAGCACCTCTCTGGTGGAAGGGCGCCATCTACGCATCAGGAGATAGAGCAGTCCGGAAAGCCCGGACATCACAGCGATGGGGATAATCCAGCCAGGTAATATTTCTGGCTTACTGATTAGTGACCTGACCCGGACATATTCGTCAAACAAAATAAGCACGATAAGCCAGACGCTGGTATAGACAGCTGACCAGAGGGCGATTTTCCTGCCTTTCCTGGAAGCGAACCAGATGCCGATATCCTTTTTACTGCGGTCAAAATAAGGAATCACCATCAGGACAATTATCATCAGTCCGGGGATGATTACCCCGGCCAGTGCCGGGTTCATGTGCAGAAGCATCTCCTGAAGGTTCATAAAGTACCAGGCTGCCTTGGCTGGATTCTCAGTTACATCCGGGTTGGCGAATTCTCTCAGCGGGGCGTTGAGGAGGGACCAAAACAGCAAAAGAACTGTCGTGCCCAGGACAGCTAAAGTCTCCATTATCAGGAGGTGGGGCCAGGATGTCACCGTATCTTCAGGTCCCTTGTCCACCATCGGGCTGGAGCCTTTTACCAGTTCCACCAAACCGTAGGCTTTTTCGGAACCGGGTGGGAACACCTCTCGGGGTTTTTCGCTCATTCTGCTTCCTCCATTATCCGGCTTTCGTCACTTTCCAGCGGACTTGAGAGTCCGCCGTCCTTTCTGATTCTCCAAAAATGAACGCCGATAAGAATAGCCATCATCAGAGGGAAGAACCACATATGCAATGCATAAAATCTAACCAGAGCTTCCGGGCCCACCTCACTAGCGCCTAACAGCAGCAGCCGGAGTTGCTCACCGATAAAGGGAGTAACTCCGGCTATATTGGTGCCTACGGTAACTGCCCAGTAGGCAAGCTGGTCCCAGGGAAGCAGGTAGCCAGTGTAGCTCAGCAGTATGGTCAATACCCAGAGCATGACCCCGATTACCCAGTTGAATTCTCTGGGACGCTTATAGCCACCGGTGAAGAAGACCCGGCACAAGTGGAGAAAAACTGTTAGCACCATAAGATGAGCTGCCCAGCGGTGCATATTCCTAATTAACATGCCAAAAGTAATTGCCGTCTCCAGCCGTTGAATATCACTATAGGCCCGCTCAACGGAAGGAGCGTAGAAGAACATCAGCCAGACTCCGGTGCCCACCAGAACTATGAACAAGAAAGTGGAGATTACCCCCATACCCCAGGTGTAGCTTACCTTGAGGGAGTGCCTTTTAACCCTGACGGGATGGATATGAAGGAATAAGGTGTTGATGATAACCTTAGCCCGGTTCTCTTCAGTATTGGGGTAGCCCTGCCGAAAGATAGATTTCCATACCCGGTTCTGCGTTATCATTCTGGTAAGTGAGCGAGTTTTCATTATTTAGCCGTTAGTCTCCTCTGTTGCCGCTCCGGCATTTTGGTCATATATCAGCTCTTCCTCAAAGTGGAAAGCCTCCATGGTAATAGCCCCGGTGGGGCAACGTTTGGCGCAAAGACCACAGCGTATGCAGCGGTCTTCGTCTTTTATCATAGCTGTCCCCTGGTTGAGAACCTCGCCGCCTTTTTGGAAATCACTTAACGGTATTCCGTACCTGGCTTCAACCATTTCCGCCACTCTTTCATCGCCTTCTATCCTGTCCAGCCTTATCATTTTGTAGCAGTTCTGAGGGCAGACATCCACACAGCCGCCGCAGAGAATACAGAGGTCGCCATTGAAGACAGTCTGGATGTGGCACTTGAGACAGCGTTCGGCCTGCTCCCTGGCTGATGATTCATCAAAGACCGCCTCAACTTCAGAACCTCCGGTCCTCCTGTCCAGCGGCACCCGTGGCGGGTTAGCCCGGGGTATATCCAGAATTTCGGTGTGAGGTAAATCTTCCTCAGGAACGGGAGTCAGCCAGCCCCGGAGCACTGTCCTTGGCTCCACTTTTTTCAGATAGTTATCTATGGCCCGGGCGGCGCGGTGACCGCTGGCGACAGCATCAATAACTGTCCGCGGGCCACGTATGGCGTCGCCTCCGGCGAAGATTCCGGGGGCAGCAGTCGCCAAGGTATCAGTATCAACCGCAATCGCTCCTTGAGTTGAAAAAGCGATGCCATCTCTCGGGCGAATAAAACTGAGGTCGCTTTCCTGTCCTATAGCCAGAATCACCGAGTCGCACTCGAACAAAGACTCAGACCCCGGAACAGGGACGAAAGCAGGCTGCTCCTTTTCATCCGGTTGCAGGCGGCCGGCCAGAGTTTCAAAACCGGTTACCTTACCCTGGCTGCCAACAATGCGCTTGGGTAATACTTCAGTATGGAGGATGATGCCTTCTTCCAGAGCATTATCCAGCTCTTCCAATGGTGAGGTTCGCATTTCCTCCAGGGTGCCCCTGTAAAACACATGTACCTCATTCACTCCCGAGCGGAGAGCCTGCCGGGCAGCATCCATAACAATCATCAGGGTAGTATCAGTGGTAATCTCATCCGTTTCTCTCTGCCGAACACTCCGGCGGGCACTTTCTACTCCTCCTCCAACCACTGCCACCCTGGTGCCAAGATTAATTCGATGGCCCTGTTTCACATGGGTGAGAAAATCTACGGCAGCCAGAACGCCATTAAGGTCAACGCCATCAATATCCAGCCATCTGTCTTTATAGGCACCAATGGCGATGAGGATAGCTCCAAAGCCCTGCTCCTGCAAACTGTTCAGGCTAAAGTCGACCCCCATGCGCATATTTGCCTTAATCTCTACCCCCAGGTCCAGGATTTCACCAATCTCCAGTCTCAAAACTTCCCGCGGCAGCCGGAATTCCGGAATTCCCAGCAGAGCCATACCTCCGGCTTCAGATGCAGCTTCAAAGATAGTTACCTTATAACCGAGAAGGGCTAAATCATGTGCAGCAGTAAGGCCAACCGGGCCGGCTCCAATAATAGCCACCGGGCTACTGCTTGGTGCTGTCTTGCCAGCCTCTTTATGCCTGCCTGCCGATACCTGGCTGAAGCTCTCCACAGTTTGGGCATTAGCCGGCGGCTTCCCGCTCAAACGGGCGATACCGACCTGGCGGTCAGCTTCTCTGAGGAGAGGCAGGCGGCTTCTTGATTCCGCACCGTAGTGTTCGGAGAGAAAGCGTTTTAAGGTGCGGATGGTAATCGCCTCATCAATCTTACCCCGGCGGCAGGCCCGCTCACAGTGAGAAGGGCAAACACGCCCGCAAATAGAAGCGAAGGGGTTAGGTTGTCTGGCAATAATATAGCCTTGAGCATAATCACCGCGGGCTACGGCATTTACATAGCCCTGGGCGTTAGTGTGAGCAGGACAGGCATTTTGACAGCTTATGTTTCTTTTGTAGTAGTCAGTACCTACTAGTTCTACCTGATATTTTTTGTCAGTCATTTTTTAGTTGGTATTGATTTTTAACTTGGCTTTACCGATAACAGGCGCTCGCTTATCAGCAGTTGTCTGGTATCATCCAGCCTGGAAGCTGCTACCCTGACAACTCCCTTTAAAACAGTATAGCCAATATCGTGATTCTTTTCAATTAATTGTCTCAGTTTACGACCGTTAATAGATAAGACTCTGACATCCTGCAGGCATACTGCTGTCAGGAGATGGGTGTACGGTTCAACGACAGCTGACCAGCCCACTATTTCATTACTGGTGGCTATATCCACGGTGATTCTCCGGCTGGCCCGGGTGACTGATTTAGGTAATGAAGCCTGTATAGCTACTCTACCTTCTTGAACGATAAAAAACTCTTCAGAACTATCCGCTTCCTCAAAAAGGATAGTCCCTGCCTCAAATTGCTTCTCGGCGGTAAAAGAGGCTATTTCCTTCAATGCGTTATCGCCAAGGGTTGCCAAAACGGGGCAACTTTTCAAGCCGGAAATAACCGACTTATCCGACCTATCACCCGTTCTATAGCTCATTGAAAACTCCTCTGAGACAGGTTGCAAGATAATCATTCCGGTTCACCCAGGCGCTAATGTTCAGTCTGTATCTTGCCGCTTCGCCAAAAGCGGGCGGTAAACTTTTTGAGTAAACCGTAGCCATATAAAGCCAGACCGGCTAATACCAGCAGGACGCCGTACGGGGCAAGCCATAAGGTACCGATGAGATAAAGCCCGCCTCCGATACTTACCGTACCGGCAGATAAGGCATTCCTGGGTGCCTGGTCATCCTTCTGCGCAGCAGCCAGCCGTGTTTTTACTTCAATGTTAGCAAATATCGGGGTTGCGGCTATCGCTCCATCGTGATTCAGGTCATTTAGTCTGAAAATAGTATTACCGGCTATCCCTTTTCTAGAGAAGAAAACCTGCCTGTCCCGGCTGGAAGGGCCCTTTGGTATCAGCTGCACATCCAGATTATTTACCAGGACTACACGCGTTCCCGGCATTCTTTGGGAGATACTCTGGGCTATGTCTAGGCCGCTCATCCGTGACAGAGTCAGACCATCCATGCCGACCGAATAAGGCAGCTCACTATCTATAATGGCAACATCCGGCCGCAGGTTCTCCGCCAGGTCGAGCACCTTAATGGCATTTTCTGCCTGTCCAATGACGACAGCCCCCGGTTCTTCTTCAACTACATCCGTAAGCAAACCCTGTAATTGAGGCCATTCCGAAGCTAAGACAACTCTCATCATTTACCTCCTCCGGCAGGGATTACATGTTTTGACCATACCGGCCCTTCAGATATAATAACAGTAGGTAGCTGGCTCACACATCAGAGAAATACCTCGTTTTGAAAGTTAGTAATACTTGTGGCTAACCAGGTAAAATTACTTGGTAGCAGTTAGGGTTATTACGCTACATCGGTAGGGGATTTTTTGCTAGACTAAGGGTAGATGGGGTTATGATTATGGAGGAGATAAGGATTGTCCTGGCAGAAGACCATGCGTTAATGCGCGAGGGAACGCGCCGTATCCTCGAGGAGTATCCTGACCTGAAAGTAGTTGGTGAGGCTGAGGATGGTCAACGGGCATTGGATTTGATAGCTACTCTTAAGCCAGATGTAGCTATCCTGGATATCCGCATGCCCAAACTTAATGGCGTTGCCGTTGTTCGCCGGATGAGAGAACTCTCCCCAGCTACGAAAGCAGTGATGTTAACCGCCTATGACGATGATGACTACATCCTCGCTTTGATGGAGGTTGGTGCCTCGAGCTACCTCTTGAAAACTACTCAGGCAGATGAGTTGGTCGATGCAATACGTAGAGTCCACATGGGTGAGGCAGTCCTCGGTAAGGATATTGCCGTTAAGGTAGCCCAGCTCTGGGCACGCCACCGGATTATGGATGGAGATAATTTATCGGCGGAGCTTAGCCCCCGTGAACGGGATGTGCTGGAGTATGCTGCTAAGGGTCTCCGCAATAAAGATATTGCTGACAAATTGTATATGAGCGTCCGTACTGTGGAAGGCCATTTGAGCAATATCTATACCAAGCTCCGTGTTTCTTCGCGTACCCAGGCCGTTCTCTACGCCATATCCCAGAACCTGGTTAGTCCGGAAGAAGAGAAGTAACCATGAGTAAAGTGCGGCTGAATATGAACAGGGTGCCCTACCTGCCCGTTCTCCCCTTCCTGCCGAAAAGCTTCAAACTGCTCAAACACCACTTAAGCGGGCATCAAGCTATGTTACGGGAGTGGCGCTTCTGGGTAATTGTTATTCCAACAATTCTCGTTTCAGCAGCCCACACTATCCTGGAAACCGTGATACACCTCCCGGCTTTTGGGCTACTTTACTTCGTCCCCAGTGCTTTATTTCTTATTCCGGTAGTGTTTGCAGCGCTGACCTTTGGATTGAGAGGAGCTCTCGTCACCTCGCTGACGGCTACTGTGATTACTATTCCTAACTGGGTCTTCTTTCACGAAAGCTGGGAGACTCTCGGCTGTATATCTCAGCTGTTCGTGGTCAATATTGCCGCTTATTTCATCGGGAAGCAGACTAACAAGGTAAGGGGTGCCCTGCAGCAAGCAAAAGCCGCCAGAACGGCTCTGGCAATTTCTGAAACAAAATACCGCAGGTTATTTGAATCCAGTCCCAACCCTATTCTCGTCCTGGATGTAAATGGTGCTATCCAGGATGCCAATCTGGCGGCAGGTGTTCTCTTCACTAAGACGCCGGAATCTCTGAAGAGGACTGCCGCGGCTGACCTGCTCGGGACGACAAATACCCAGAAACTTCTTGGTTTTTCCAGGGATAGCCAGCCCCCGGAGGCGCTGACTCTAAAGCTTAAGGATGGTCTGGAACTTTACGTAGAGCCAGCGTTTACCCAGGCCAATGATATTCAGGACAGCCTCGTTATCCAGCTCCACCTGAGGGATGTTACCGAAGAAAGAATGCGGCAGGCGGGACTTAGAGCCTACGCGGCCCATGTGCTCCACGTCCAGGAAGAGGAGCGTCAGCACATTGCCCGGGAGTTGCATGATGTAACGATTCAGCAACTGGTCTTGCTTTACCGTCAGCTGGATAGCAGCGAATCTCTACCGCAATCTCTCGTCAACATGCTGAAAGGAGCCAGGGGAACAATCGAGGAAGTTATCAGGGGACTTCGAGATTTCACCAGGACTCTACGGCCTTCGATTCTGGATGATATCGGACTGGAAGCCTCTATCCGCACTCTGCTCTCAGGCTTTATGCAAAGGTCAATGATTAAAGGACGGATAAAAATAGTTGGACAACCGCGAAGATTACCACCAGATGTTGAGTTAGGGGTTTTTCGTGTTGTTCAAGAGGCATTATCTAATGTAGAACGCCATGCTCGGGCAACTCAGGTGGCTGTAACGATAACCTTCGACAAAGATAAAGTCAGGCTGGAGGTAGTTGATAACGGGGTAGGTTTTACTGTACCATCCTCCCCGGGTGACTTTTCTGCCAGCGGTCAGCTGGGGCTCATCAGTATGCAGGAACGGGCAAAGCTGCTCAACGGTAAGCTCGAAATCCAGTCCAGCCCCAATAAGGGCACCCGGGTTATTATCTCTATTCCTGTCTGAGGAGACATCCTTGATTCATTTATCACGTATGGGACTGCTCAAGAAAACTTTTATTTTTGTTGGGGCCGGGTTTGCGGCGCTGATGGCTCTTTTAACCTTTATTTCGCTGGATACCGTCAACCAGGGTATCGAAATTGCTTCACGGGAAAAGCTTGCCGTGGCGGAAAACATTGCTTCAAACATTGATGATATCATACTGCACCTGCATTTTGAGACAGCTTATACCGCTTCGGTCCTGGGAAATAACTGGCAGAAAGTTGACGCTGAGTCAGACAGGAGTGAGCGTCTAGTCTCCTTAAGAAACCACCTGCTACGCCATATGGCTTCGTTCCGGCAAGTAGATGCGGTAGTATTCGTAGCCCTACTGGATAGCGGAGGGAATGTTCTGCAGATGGAGCCTGCCCCTGAGCAGGGAATAGCACAATCTGTGGCTGCTGCTCCTGCTATTCAGCAAGTCTTAGCCGGTGATGAGGAATATATTGAAGTGGAGAAGGCAATTCTAACGGGTGATAGCCCGACCCTCTCAATGGTGGTCCCTGTTAAAGACGACCAGCAATTATTACAGGGAATGATAGTTGCTGATATTCCGGTCATTCCCGGTAACTTTGATTCCCTTCTCCAGCGGTGGGGAGCAGAGCACGACTTACAGGTTATCAGTGAAACCGGCACCATCGTGGCGAGTTCTCTGCGGATAACGAACATCGGAGAAAGTGAGCACTGGAACCTGATAGGCCACCTGGCCCAGGAGCGAGCTGCGGGGATAGGGCAACACCCTGGAGATGAGGATACCAAAGCGCATATTGTCGCCTTTGCCCCTCTGGAATCTGTGCCCTGGGGTGTGGTCCTGGAGAAATCAACAGATGAACTCCTGGAATTGCCCTGGGCTATGGGCAGAAGACTGCTCGTAGTTGGCGGAGTGGCAATACTGGTAGCTGCCGGGCTGATATGGGGGTTTACCCGGCAGCTGATTAATCCGATACGCCGCCTGGCGGCCGTAGCTGAGAGCTTCGGGACCGGTAATCTGGAAGCCAAAATCCCGCCAATGCGGCAGGATGAAATAGGCGAGCTGGCTCAAAGTCTGGAAACCATGCGTTGTCAGCTTAAGCAATCAATCGATGAAACAAAGCAGTTGAATCTGGAACTTGAGCGGCGCGTCAAAAGACGAACTGCTCAGTTAGAAGAACTCTACGAGCAACTCAGGCTGAAGGACATGGAACGCGGTGAACTTCTGGGCAAGATTATCACCGTTCAGGAAGAAGAAAGACGGCGTATTGCTCGCGAGCTACATGATGATATCAGCCAGACCCTCACCGGCCTGGTTATGAATCTGAGAAGCATCGAGAATCTCATTGCCAGCAACCCGGATACAGCCAGGAAAGAACTGGAGTCCTTGCGACACTCTGCTCGGGGAACCGTTGACAATGTGCGCCGCCTTATTCTGGACCTGCGCCCCAGTCTGCTTGATGACCTCGGCCTGGTGCCCGCCATCAGCTGGTACCTGGAAAACTATCTGGCTCCCGCCGGTGTGGAGGCAAAGCTGGAAGTTACCGGAACGGAGGAAAGACTCCCGGCAGCCACAGAGATAGCTCTATTCAGAGTGGTGCAGGAAGCACTTACCAATATTGTCAAACATGCCCGGGCAAAAACAGCCCTTATTTGCCTGGAATTTGCCTCCTCCGCTATTGTAGGGGATATTAAAGACGATGGAAAAGGTTTTAGTATGAGCCAGGTACGGCGAAATGGAGACGAAGGAATAGGCTTGCTGGGTATGGCTGAGCGTATTGAGCTTATAAAAGGCAAGATAAAAATAGAATCTGAGCCGGAAAAAGGGACCCGTATTCACTTTGAAATCCCCAGGCAGGAGAATAGTGGCTAAAAAGATTCGTGTTCTGATAATTGACGACCATACTATCGTCCGCACCGGCATCCGCCTTCTCTTAAACTCACAGCCCGATATGGAAGCAATAGGAGAAGCCGAGAATGGCAATAAAGGTCTGGCACTGGCTAAGGAACTCAGACCGGATGTTATTATTATGGATATTAATATGCCGGATATGGACGGTATCACCGCCACCCGGGTAATCAAGAAAGAACTACCTGAGGCGCGGATTCTGGCGCTAACCATGCACCGGGACAGCCGCTACTTTTTCCAGATGCTGAAAGAGGGTGCCCTCGGCTATGTGCTCAAAGATGCCGAACCTGATGAGCTGTTGGACGCTATCAGAGCTGTCAACCAGGATAAAGCCTATCTGCTCCCCGATTTAGCCCGGCGACTGCTGGATGACTATCTGGACAGACTGAAAGCGGGAGATGAGCAGGATACTTACAATGAGCTGACAACCAGGGAAAAGGAGGTGCTCAAGCTCATCGGAGAAGGACGTACCAGCCGGGAGATTGGTGAAATGCTGTTTATCAGTTTAAATACTGTGGAACGCCACCGGAGTGCCATAATGGAAAAACTCGGCATGCATAACAAAGGTCAGCTGATTAGATTTGCCCTTAGAAAAGGACTGGTTAAGATGGATAACGCGGATAGCTAGGGTAGTCCCCCTCTCACTAAATATAAAAGCCACCAGAAAAAATGGTGTCTTTTCTTTTTGAAAAATGGTATATTATCCATCAGGTATTCTTCTGTACTACGAAATAAACTGATAAAGGAGAGCATCGAGTTTGGAGAGGAAGAGTCTGTCATGACAAATACCAAGAAACTAACATTTATGTTGTTGTTGGGTCTCAGCCTGGGATTATTGTTGCTTTCTGCCTGTCAGGGACCGACAGGACCGACAGGACCACAAGGACCAGAAGGCTCACCAGCGCCAATACCACCCGGTGTCGGGCTTAAGTCTACAATCACCAAGGTGGAAATTGGGGCTGACCGTAAACCGATAGTTACTTTCACCCTCACCGATGAGAAGGGGACACCCTTGAAGATATCTGACCTCGACGGCTATCCGAGCTTTACTCTCGCCTATATTAAGGAAGACCCCACCAGCAAGCTCACCCAGTATGTGTCCTATACCGTGGGGGATGTCAAAGGCGCTTCTTATACCTTTAAGGGTGCAGAAATTCAGCCAGTTCTAGCCGAGGTAATAGGAAGACCCGGTTTTGACCCCCGGGCCACCACCCCGGCTTTCCCCGCCGACCACCCCGCTTTCAATGACCTGGGGAACGGCACCTTTACCTATATCTTCAGTACCGTCCTTCCGGGAGACTATGACCGGAATGCCACCCACCGGGTGGGGGGGCAATTCACCAGTGGCAGCCGCGCTTTTGTGGCTAATCCCACCTTAGATTTTGTCCCCGCCGGAGGCGCGGTGAGTTTAACCCGCCAGGTAGTGACAAAGGAATCTTGCAACCAATGTCACGACCCCTTATCGGCACATGGCGGCTCGAGACAGGACCCGGCGCTATGTGTTACCTGCCACACCTCTCAGAATATTGACCCGGAAACCGGCAATACCCCCGAGTTCAAGGTGATGGTGCATAAGATTCACCGCGGCATCAATCTGCCCAGTGTTAAGGCTGGGGAGGACTATCGGATTGTCGGCTTCCGGCAGACTGTATTTGACTTCTCGAAAGTAGTCTTCCCCCAGTTCGGTGGCTCCAGTATCGGCGATGTCCGAAACTGCATCACCTGCCATGGCGCCCCTCCGGTAGGAATGACCGCAGAGGACTACGCCAGACTGGCACCCAACGCCGATAACTATAAGAATAACCCCAGTATTGCTGCCTGCGGCGCCTGCCATGAGAATATTGATTTTGCTACCGGTAAAGCCCGCTATGGCGGGATGAGAGACCATCCCGGCGGTCCTCAGGCTAACGATAGTGCCTGTAAGTCCTGCCATACTGCTGACTCCGGGAAAGAATTCGACGCTTCAGTGGTCGGTGCCCATACCATTCCAGCCGAGTCAAATCAGCTCAAAGGACTGGACGTAGAGATTATCCGTGTTACCGGTACGTCTCCAGGACTGCAACCCCAGGTGGTCTTCACCATGAAAGATAAGACCGGGAAGACAGTCCTGCCAGGGGAACTGACATCGATCGCTTTCAACCTGAAGGGACCCACCACCGACTATCTGGGTCCAGCGACGACGGAGGCTGCTGACCTCACTAAAGTGGTCAGTAACGGCGAAGGTACCTATGCCTATACCCTCGCTACCGCCATTCCATCTGACGCCACCGGCACCTGGGCCATCGGGATGGAGGTACGTCGGATGGACACTACTATTATCGGGAATGAGGGGGCACCAATAAACGTGAGTGAAAGAAGCTATAACCCGGTGGCATATATCCCAGTCACCGACAAAATAGCTATCCCCAGACGGCAGATAGTGGCAACCGAGAAGTGTAATGTCTGCCACAAGGAGATAGCCTTCCACGGCGGCGGACGGAAGAACACCGCCGAATACTGCCAGTTCTGCCATAACCCGGCGAATGTGGATGTCCCCGACCGTGTCCCTGAGAGGTTCGGCGGTCCTTACGATGTACCTCCGCAGTCAATTAACTTCCGCCTCATGATTCACCGTATTCATACCGGCGAGGAACTGACCCGCGACTTTACCATTTACCGCACCCGGGGCGTCTATAACTTCAATGAAGTTGAATTTCCCGGCGACCTGAGAAACTGCGCCAAGTGCCACGTTGGTACCTCCTACTTGCTGCCACTACCCGAAACCAATGCTAATACCCTGGCGCCGCGCGAGTTCTATTCGCCACTGGGACCAGCCGCCTCAGCCTGTCTGGGTTGCCACGATAGCCAGTCTGCCGCGGCTCACGCCTCCACTATGACCTCAGTTTTCGGCGAAGCTTGTGCCGCCTGCCACGGTCAGGGTCGTGATTTCGCTGTGGAGAAGGTGCACCAGCGCTAGGCAGATACCTGGGTTCCTGACAACCCTACGTTCTAAAACTTTAACATTCTCTGTAACAGATGAAGCCGGTAATCCGGTAACCGGGTTAATGAGTCCAACGGTATCAGTAAAAAGACACGGTTCAGACAGCGTACGAAATATAGAAGCTATTGATAACGCGGACGGCAGTTGGGGAGAGGAAAGAATACAAGGTCAGTTTGCTATTCACTGACTCCTTTAACAACTTCACCCTCGACAAGTCAGAGACCGCCTATCCTCTGGTAGCTGTGGAGGGGCATTAGTCAAGAAAATATATAAAGGATAATCAGCAAGTCAGGTAAAGTTACCATAGCAGGTAGGAAAGACCCTACTCTTCACACGAGAG
The DNA here is from genome assembly GCA_030690265.1 of Dehalococcoidales bacterium. Classification (GTDB taxonomy): domain Bacteria; phylum Chloroflexota; class Dehalococcoidia; order Dehalococcoidales; family UBA2162; genus JAUYHA01. Next base: position 68,542 of record JAUYHA010000177.1, read on the forward strand.
TAGGGTCTTTTTTGGCATTAGAGAGAAGTTGCTCCTAAAATATTGGGTTCATGTCCTATCTTGGCAGTATCCACAATCCTGCTCCACGCATAAGCCATCCCCGCAGTCAGGACGACAATAGGCGAACTGGTTATGCCCTGTCTTCTGCCTATGCCAGTTCGCCCCATGCGCGGTCAATTTCATCCTGGTTGTTTCCGGGCATATCATACATTGAAACACCATTTTCAATGGCTGAGACCCTCCTTAATGAATATAACATAATGGGTACAGTATAAATCTACAGTTAAGGCTTTTTTCTGTCAAGAAACACGCACAAGTATAGTATATACGTACCTGATGCAGGCATAAAACTGCGCCAGGAGGGGTTAGGGCGTGAACAGGTTTGCCGCTATTTCGGCGAATCTGAGCAGGAAGTTCGGGGCAACACCAAGCAATAGTACCAGAAGGCAGGAGATTGCGATGGCGACACCCAGCGCCGTTGAAGCCGGGGCGGTTGCTTCCAGTTTTGCCTCGTTTAGCCACATCACCTTCACTACCCTCAGATAGTAGTAAGCGGATATGACGCTATTAATTACGGCTACGATGACAAGCCAGAGTAAATTATGCTGCACCGCGGCACTGAAAAGGTAAAACTTGGCTATAAAACCGGCCGTCGGCGGTATCCCGATTAGCGATATCAAACAGAATGACAGTGCCAGTGCCAGCAGGGGAGACTTTTTCCCCATACCAGCGTAGTCTTCTATATTGTCACTGCCTGTTTTTTCGGAAAGGCCAATCACGGCGAAAAACGCTCCAAGATTGGTAGCGGTATAAGCGGCCAGGAAAAATAACACGCCGCTCTGTCCCAGAATGTCAGTCTGTGCGGCAAATCCCATGGTGGCTAATCCCAGCATAATATAGCCCGCCTGGGCGACACTGGAATAGGCCAGCATACGCTTGATATTCGGCTGGGGTATTGCCCAGATATTACCCGCCGTCATACCTATCACTGCCAGGATGCCGAAAGCCATTCCCCATTCGTTACCTAGCCACACCGGCTGGCTGAACGCAGAGTAAAATATCCTCAAAACAATGGCAAAGCCGGCAGATTTGCTGGCGACAGACAAATAAGCCGTCACCGGTGTCGGGGCGCCCTCATATACATCTGGCGCCCACATCAGGAAAGGGAAAGCGGTAATCTTGAAACCCAGTCCCGTGATAATCAATACAATTCCCAGCAGTAGCCCGAAACCCCCTGTGCTACCGGCGGTGATATTATTTTGAATAGCAACGGCTATCTCACCCAGTTGCGTTGTTCCGGTGAACCCATAGATAAATATCATGCCGTACAAAAATATTGCCGAGGATATGGCGCCGAGTAAGAAGTATTTTAAGGCGGACTCGGTAGACTTTTGATTCTTCAGGAAACCCACCAGCGCGTACAGGGTAAGGCTGGTCAATTCCAGGGCTACGAACAGGAAGATAAGCTCTGTTGCGGATGCCATTAACATCATACCCAGTGTGGAAATAAGTACCAGCGCCGAATATTCACCTCTGAATTGAGCGAATTTTGAGGCGTATTTAATAGAGGCGAGAATAACCAGCCCGGCAATACTTAGAAAGAGCAATTTGAAGAATAAAGCGAAGTGGTCTACCGCCAGCATATTGTTGAAGATTACCTGGTTGCTCTTTCCCCAGTAAGAGATGGTAAAGCCTCCGGCTACTACCAGCCCGGCCAGACTGATAAGGTTAAGCCCTTTTTTATCCTTGCTGAACAGGTTGAACAGGATTACGATTATAGCTCCGGCAAGAACACTGAGTTCCGGAATAATTAATCCGAGATTCAAAGATGTGCTCCTTTATTATTATGAAATCTCTTTTTTTCTCTTCAGCCGCCTATCAGCCTGATGATGGGTTCGGTTCCGGTTTCGATGACACGGGTCAGAATCGCAGGATACAGTCCAATCAGAAATATCAGGGCGATAAAGACTGCTGAATAAACCCTCTCCAGATTATCAGCGTCTGCCACGCCATTGAATTTGTCCTGCGGCGGGCCGTAAAAGGAGCGCTGTAACATCCACAGGATATAGCCTGCCCCCAGTAAAATACCGAGTACCGAGATGCCGGCAAACACTCTTACAATGAGGAGGGCGGCTGGACTGGAGAAAGCCCCCAGGAAGACCATGAATTCAGCGATAAAACCACTGGTGCTCGGGACACCCATTGCCCCCAGTCCGGCTATGGTGAATATCACGGTAATGATTGGTATCTGACGGGCTAGACCGCCCAGTTTGCTGATATCACGCTCGTGGGTATTGTGCATCACGATACCGGCGGTAGCAAACAAAAGACCGGTAATAAGCCCGTGGCTCACCATCTGCATCACCGCTCCTATCATGCTTACTTTACCCAGGGCAAAAATGCCGAGGAGGACAAAACCCATGTGGCTGATGCTGCTGTAAGCTATCAGCCGCTTGATATCTGTCTGCTTCAAGGTGACGGCGGCACCGTAAATGATATTTACGGTAGCAAATATCACCAGCAGAGGGGCATACGCTTGGGCTGCATCCGGGAAAAAAGAGACACATATCCGTATCATCCCGTAGCCGCCCATTTTAAGAAGGGTTCCTGCCAGCACCACACTGACCGCCGTGGGGGCATCCGTATGGGCATCAGGCAACCAGGTGTGCAGGGGAAAAACGGGCAGTTTTACCGCAAATCCGCCGAAAAGCAGGAAGAACATCAGTGCTGCCGGGATAACCGGCGCGTAAGAAGATATGCCGCTCCGGGTGATTTGTCCCATATCGAGACTGCCGGTGGTGAAATAAACAGCCAGGATACCGGCCAGCATCATGGCGCTGCCGAGTAGCGTATACAGAACATATTTAATGGCGGAATATTCTTTTCTACCCGCTCCCCAGATGGAGATTAAGAAGTACATCGGGATAAGCTCAAGCTCCCAGAAGATGAAGAAGAGCAGCAGGTCCTGTGCGGCGAAGACACCCAGGATACTCGTTTCCAGCACCAGTAACCAGGAGAAATATTCCCGCGGTCTTAAGTCTATTTTCCACGATACCAGCACGGAGAGGAAGCCAAGAAACGCCATCAAAACGAATAAAGGCAGGCTGATACCGTCAACCCCGACATGATAACTGGCATTTATTACCGGTATCCAGTTGACGCTCTCTTCGAACTGCATCACTCCCGCCATGGCAGACGAACGGTCGAACCCGGCAAACACTATTAAAGCCAGGACGAGCGAGACAAAAGTGGACAGAGCTGCGATGTAGCGAATTACTTTTGCTCTGGTACCAGGTATCCAGGCAATTAACAATGCCCCAACTGCGGGGAGAAAAATAATAATTGAAAGATAATTAAGGTTCAATCTTTCACCCCCAAATGTTATTTATCTCGGACTGAATATGAAAAAGCCCATAATCAGGGCCGCCATTCCAAGGCCAATGAATAAACCGTAAAACTGCAATTTCCCCGTCAGTACTTTACGGGTGACACTCCCGGTGACAAGGGTTATTTTCCCGGAAAGGTCTACCAGCCCATCCACCACTCTCCTGTCGAAAGTGGATAAATACTTGAAGAAATCGCGTACAATGTATCTCTGTACCAAAAGCGTGTTAACGCCACCGTCGATTATCTTACTATCAATAAAATGGCTCAAGGCAAAAAGACCGTTTAGTAAGACTTTCCTCACTATCAGGTTCTCATACAGCTCGTCAATCCAGTATTTGTGGTAGAACAGCTGATACAGCGGGGCAAACCTTTTCCCCATCGCCTCGGCTGATACCCATGAGGCACTGTACATCGCATAGGCAAGTAATATTCCCGCTCCGGCTAAGAGCAGGGAAATCCAGGGCAGAGGATGGGCGAAGATGCCGAATAGACCCTGGAGAAAGCCGTGGCTTTCTCCGTGTCCGAAGAAGGAGCTGAAACCGCCGGTAATGTTAAACCAGCCTGATGTTACTGCCAGCACCGCCAGTATCACCATCGGTATGACCATATTTGATGTCGATTCGTGCAGATGTTCCTCGCCCCGGTAGCTACCGCCGAATGTCTTGAATATCACCCGGAACATATAGAACGCCGTCATAAAGACTGTTATCATCGCCAGGGTACCCAGTAGAGGTTGCTGCTCCAGGGCTATTGCTACAATCTCGTCCTTACTCCAGAATCCGGAAAGAGGCCAGATTCCGGCCAGGCTTAAACTACCAATCAGGAAGGTGCGGTAGGTCCAGGGCATCGCTTTACGCAGACCCCCCATTAGATTCATATCGAATGTCTTGGTAGCGTGGTTTACACTGCCGGCACCCAGAAAGAGCAGTGCTTTGAAGAAAGCGTGATTGAACAGGTGGAAAATGCCGACAGCAACACCGCCTGTTGCCAGCCCGAGCATCATGTAGCCGAGCTGGCTGATGGTGGAATAGGCAAGCACTCTTTTAATATCGTTCTGGACCAGACCTATGGATGCCGCAAAGATTGCCGTAACCCCGCCGACCACCGCCACCACTTGTAACGCCGTGGTGGAATGCTCAAAGAGGGGATAGGTGCGGGCAACCAGGAATACCCCCGCTGCTGCCATTGTTGCGGCATGAATCAGGGCACTGACCGGCGTCGGGCCCTCCATCGCATCCGGTAGCCATACATGCAGGGGGAACTGGGCTGATTTTCCTATGGCTCCGCTGAGAATACCGAGAGCTGCCCAGGTAAGCACCGTTCCGCCCAGAGCTCCGGCTACAGCCATCTGGAATAGTTCATTGAGGTTAAAGGTGCCGCCGTTAGCGAAGAGATATATTATTGCCAGCAAAAAGCCGAGGTCACCGAGACGGGTGACCAGGAAGGCTTTTTTCGCCGCATTGGCTGCGGCTGGCCTGTGGAACCAGAAACCAATCAGCAGGTAGGAGCACAAGCCGACCAGCTCCCAGAAGATGAACATAAGGAGCAGACTATCGGCCAGCACCAGGCCCAGCATGGCGGTTGTGAACAGAGACATGACAGCATAATAGCGGTGATAACCCGGGTCCCCGTGCATATAACCCTGGGAATATATCTGCACCATCAAGCTGACTGTGTTGACCGCTAGCAGCATCACGCTGGTAAGAGCGTCTACCTTCAGCCCGAAGTGTATCCTCGCCGCCCCTTCTATGATTATCCAGTTGAAATCCGGGGCAGTTATTTCGTGGTGCGGCGCACCTAACACTTTTATCAATGTGACGAGAGACAATATCAGAGAGACGGATACGGCGGTGATGGTCACATAACCGGCCAGTTTTGGCTGGTTCTTGAAGAATGGTTTTAGTAAAAATGATATTACCAGGAAGGAAAGCAGCGGTGTTAAAAATATAAGCCAGATGAACTGATTCTGCATTACTCCTACCATTTCATTAAGTCGACTTTATCGACGTCAATACTCTTAAAATTACGGTAGATGCCAAGTATTATCGCCAGTCCTATTGCCACTTCGGCAGCGGCAATCGCCAGGGTGAATACCACCAGCACCTGTCCGGTAAACGCTACCGGGGTAATAAACTGGGAAAAGGCGACCGCAGCGATGTTAGCCGCATTCAACATTATTTCAATGCACATTAATATCACCACGGCGTTGTGCTTGACCAGCGCTCCGTAGAGACCCAGACAAAACAGGACAGCCGATAAGATTAAATAGTGCTCTAAACCAATCATCAGTCTCTTTTCACCTTTACCAGGACTATGGCGCTTATTACCGTCGCCACCAGAATTACCGGTATGAGCTGCAGGGGCAGAATGAAACCGCCCGGCCCGAAAATCCGCTCCGCTATGGTAGCGGTAGTTGCCGTGTCTATCGGTAAATTCGGGGCGACAGTGGATACATGCCAGTCTGTGTTGATTACGGCGTAGATTATGCCAGCCAGTGATATGGCAATTATGAATAAAGCCGGCAATTGGAACTTGTTGGATAAACTGGCATGGGTGATTTCCTGGGTTAGCATTATTGCCAGTACTATCAGTACGCTGACGGCGCCTACATAGATGAGTATCTGGATTGCTGCCAGGAAATCGGTCTTCAGTAGAATGTATATCCCGGCTATGGCGATAAAACAGCCTACCAGTAACATAGCGGTTCTGAAGACATTACGGACTGTTATCACACCGATGGCGGTGGCAACAGCCAGCATAGCCAGAATCCAGAAACTAAATACCTGAGCCATTTATTTTAATGCTTCCTGTCTATCAGCAGAGATTGCTTTTTCAATTTGGCTTCTTTTTCCGGGCTGAAATAACCGCTCGGCTCGCCTTTTTCCGACGGTACCAGGTCCTCTTCATCCAGCTTTAAGGTGTCCCTTGTGTAAGCGTATTTCTCATAGTCAGTACTCATATATAGACAGTTTACCGGGCAGCTTTCAACACAGAGTCCGCAAAAGATGCAAAGCCCGATATCCACTTCGAATTTATCCAGGTGCAGCTTCTTGTCTTCGCCTCTCGAAGTGGTCAGGTTGATGCAGCCCACAGGACAGGCTCGCTGGCAGGCGCCACAAGCGGTACATCTTTCTATATCCAGGATAAGTTGATTTCCCCGGATGCGCCGGGAAACATCCAGTCTTTCCTCCGGATACTGGGTGGTAATGGGCTTGCGGAAAAGGTGCTTCATGGTTGTTTTCATGCCCATCAGGATTCCTTTTCCCCATCGCTCAAACTTCAACTCTTTCTCCTTCTGAGAACAAAAATTTAGACCATACTAGAACTAAAACCGCCGCAATGACGAAGTTGACGGGCACTATGAGCCAGGCCGAAACACCCGGCCAGAGCACTATTTGTGCCCCGGTGATTAACAGGTTTATACCCGCCACCGGCAGGAGGAATTTCCAGGCGAAGCTCATCACCTGGTCGATCCGGAAACGCGGTACTGTTGCCCTTATCCAGATAATGAGCAGGAACACGGACAAAACTTTTACCAAAAACCAGAGGAAAGGAGGCAGTAAAGGCCCGTTCCAGCCGCCAAGATAGAGGGTGGTAATTATCGCTGAGACCGCCAGGACCTCGGCGTATTCCGTTAGGTAGAACAGGGCAAACTTCATACCGGAATATTCGATGTGGAAACCGGCGACAATCTCTGACTCGGCTTCCAGCAGGTCGAACGGGGTACGGTTCACCTCGGCCAGAGCCGCCAGTAGAAAAATAACAAAACCCAGTGGTTGCAGCAATATGTAAGGGATGTTTTGCGCTTTCACGATACTGACCATGGATAAACTGTCGGCGAGCAATAAGACACTGATAATGGCCAGTGACATAGGAATTTCATAGCTCACCACCTGGGCTATCATGCGCATGGTACTGATAAGAGAATATTTGTTGTTACAGCTCCAGCCCGCCATTATGATGCCGATGACACTGACAGAGCTTACCGCCACGATATAAAGAATACCTATGTTCAAATCAACCAGAGAAGCTCCTTCCTGAAATGGTATCACGGCAAAAATCATTATTGTCGGGATAAAGGCGACTACCGGAGCCAGCAGATGAAGTATTTTGTCGGCGTTGGCAGGAACAATATCTTCTTTGAGTAAGACTTTAACCGCGTCAGCTATCGGCTGCATCAGCCCGAAGGGTCCGGCTCTATTAGGCCCTATTCTAATCTGGAACCGTCCCAGTAACCGTCTCTCGATATAAATGAATCCCATCACCCCGGTAAGCACGAAGGCGAAGATGATAACTATAAAAAGTATGAGATGTCCCCAGAAGGTATCAAGCATTATCTGTCTACCTCTCCCATACAGATGTCTATGCTCCCGAAGATAACCATGGCGTCAGCTATCTTTACGCCGATTAACAAATCACGGAGGACGGTAAGGTTGATGAAGGAGGGTGCCCTCACGTGGAGACGGTAGGGCTTGTTCGAATTGTCAGATACCAGGTAAAAGCCCAGCTCGCCCTTTGGACCCTCAATATGTCCGTAGGCATCCCCATTTTCAGGTCGCAAGTTCATCGGAACACGGGTCTGGATTTCTCCCTCTGCGGGCAGCTGCTTGATAGCCTGCCTGACGATGCGGACGCTCTGGCGCATCTCTGCTATTCTCACCCGGTAACGGTCGTAAATATCTCCTACGGAGCCAACCGGCACATCAAAATCGAACCGGTCATAAACGGAATACGGGTCGGCTTTACGGATATCCCATTTCACCCCGCTGGCTCTAAGTACCGGACCAGCAACGGAATTACTGATTGCCGCTTCTCTGGTTAAGATGCCTATATTTTTGGTACGAGCCAGCAGTATCTCGTTTATAGCCAGCAGCTGGTCGTATTCATCTATGAAGCCGGGCAGGCTGTCAATCAATTTTTGCAGGGCCGGTATAAATTCTTCGGGAAGGTCCTGGCTCAACCCACCGATACGCATATAGTTATAAGTGAGCCTTTGTCCGCATACCATTTCAAAAAGGTCAAGGATTTTTTCTCTTTCTCTGAACATATAGAGCAAGGGGGTCATAAAGGCACCCATGTCATTCAACAAAAACCCGACTGCCATCAGATGACTGGCAATCCGCATCAACTCAGCCATGATTACACGGATATATTCGGCTTTCTCCGGGACTTCTATGCCGGCCAGTTTTTCTACCGCCATGACATAGGCTTGATTATTAGCCATAGAAGCCAGATAGTCCAGCCGGTCGGTAAGGACAATGTTTTGTGTATAGGTCAGGCCTTCCGCCAGTTTCTCAATACCGCGGTGCAAATAACCGAAAACAGGCTCAACTTCCTGAATGACTTCACCATCCAGAGTAAAGCACATTCTGAACACTCCGTGAGTACTGGGGTGCTGGGGACCTATGTTTACCACGAATGGCTCAGTCTGGTAAGTCATTCTTGCTTGAAATCCTTCCTCAAGGGGTACCCGATAAAATCATCCCAGAGGACTATCCGTTTCAAGTTGGGATGATTTTCAAATCTGATTCCCATCAGGTCAAATATTTCCCTTTCCTGTAAGTCGGCGCCTTTCCATATTCCGACCAGCGATGGCACCGTGGGGTTTTCCCGGTCATTACAGGGCACTTTTAATGTCAGGCTGAGGTTGTTTTTCAAAGAGACCAGGTTATAGACTACTAAAAAGTGCTCGGGGTAATCAACTGCCGTGACCCAGTTCAGGTAATCGAAATCCATTTCTGGGGAGTTTTTTAAATAAGAAGCAACTGCTGATAATGATTCCGGCTTAACAACAATATCGTTATCGCTTGATTCAATAACACATCCTGGAGCTTCTTTCTCCAGGCTTTCAGCTACTTGCTTTGTTGAGGCTGGCTTTGTCATTTTTGGCGATACTCTGTTTCTGTATCTTTTCGTATAGCTTCTGTATTCCGTTCAGCAAAGCTTCGGGTCTTGGAGGGCAGCCGGGTATGTAGACATCAACCGGAACTATACGGTTTACACCCGGCACAACGCTGTAGGAACGATGAAAAACGCCGCCGCTGATGGCGCAGGAGCCCATAGCTATTACCCACTTTGGCTCCGCCATCTGTGAGTAAATCCTCTTGACCACCGGTGCCATTTTCCAGGTTAAGGTCCCGGCCACAATCATTAAATCAGCCTGCCGCGGTGAAGGCCTGAATACTTCCATGCCAAAACGGGAAATATCAAAACGCGATGCTGCCGTGGCAATCATTTCAAAAGAGCAGCAAGCTAACCCGAAAGTGATCGGCCATAAAGAAGCTCGGCGGGCCCAGTTAATCATCGAATCTACCGTAGTTAACAATATGTTACGGTGAATATCCTCATCCAGCCAGTTATCCGGGTCGCTGATGGGCTCAATACATGTTTTTCTGAGTAGCTCGATATCGGTGCTTTCGCTCTTATTTTGCTCTGAGCCGGAAATCATTTCAGAACTGTCTATGTTATCTACTCCCATTCAAAAGCCTTATTCTTCCAGGCATAAATGTAACCCACCACCACGATTGAGATAAAGAGAAGTATGGTTACCAGGGCGGGAGCTCCTAGCTGTCTTAATCTAATTGCCCACGGGTAGAGAAAGGCAACCATAACATCCATGGTGAGAAATATCAGTGCGTAGAAATAATAGCGGAAGTTAAACTGTATCCAGGTCTTTCCTAAAGTCTCCATCCCGCATTCATAGGTGCTGGTTTTTAGAGCATCGGGTTTGTGGGGGACAATGCGGAATTTCCTCAGAATAACGGGTAACCCAATTGTTATTGCCACGAAGAGTATGGCACATATCAACAATATAGCTATATAGCTATAATCAGTCCACAAACCAGTTCCCTTCTTTAATCTTACGGTCTTATGTTACCTCATATTCGTATTGGATGCAAATGCCGGGGAGACATTTTACTCCTTGTTGTAATATAAACCGTAATTATACGCGCAAAATACCGGCGAAACCTTCTACTCCTTGGTTACAATATAAACCGTAATTATACGTGGTCATTCGTCGTGAGCCCTTCGCTCAGGGCAGGCGCTGAGCCTGCCCTGTACCTGATACGGGGGCAACCGGCCTCGTTAGTACTAAGCGGCCGGGGCTTTATAAAGGTCCTCAGGTATGGAGAGTTTAATACCATCCTTAGCTATCATTCTCTGGTATTCATCTCGGATGAAAGGGTCTTCTTCGTAGTAAGGAATGGAGTGACCGGCAGTGCCCTCTCCGCCGTCTCCGGTAGAGATATTGCCGATGGTTTGCCCCATAGACATTTCTCTAAAAGTATCGGTGCCGCAGCCAAAGTGCTGGTGCCACCAGTTACCGCCACCGGGAGCCGCCGAGACAATGCCGCCGGCGACATAGTCCATGCGCTCCACCAGATGCCCTTTGCCTGCTTCCCAGGGACGTTTGCCCACTTCTACGGGCCAGTTATAGGTGTAGCCTTTACCCTTCAAACAGAAGATGATTTTCCCGCCGGAGTGATAGTGGGCTACGGAATAGCGCCCGACGGCGTATTCAGCGATGTGATTACCTCTGAAATAAGTGTTACCTGCCATGTGGGCCTCTATACGTCTGTGACCGGCCCCGCGGTAGTTAGCCAGCGGTAAATAGCAGCGGTTGAGGTCCGGGATAAGGTTGCTCCGAACAGCAGCCAGCCCGCTCTCTGTTGCCACAAGCTCATCCGAGGGCTTGAAGTAATCTTCGTTCTCGTTAAACCGCTCTGTAAATTCAAAAGGGTTCTCAAACATGAAGCGCCGGTTCGGGAAAGCTTCCATCAGCGGGGTGGCCGTGGTGAAGACTATCACCAGTGCCGGGCTGGAAGTGGCATTGACCAAGCGGTGATTCACATTAAGGGGAATGGAGAACCTGCTCCAGGGCTGCCACTCAAAGGATTGCTTCTTCGAGCTTCCTTCCCGCCAGGCTTCGGTGCTGCCCCGCCCTTCAATAACGACAAAGACCTCTTCATAGATGTGCCGCTCCGGGTTCAGTACCCCGCCGGCCGGCACCTCAAGCAGGTAAATCCCCCAGAATCCCGCCTGCCCATCAAGTTCAATAAAAGCGCCCTGTCCCCCCAGCCGTTTCCACGACCCCAGGGTCAGGTTCCGGCAATCAGAGAAACCGCGCCCTTTATAAACCGGGATATTTTCCTCCTGTATAAATACCTCGTAGGGAGAGGGCAGGTGCTTGCGGTTTCCTCTGGCCAGTTCCAGCGTATCCTTTGTCGGCTCGTGATATTCTGAGTATTCCTCACGATGTAGAGTCATAATTTCTCCTTTCCTTCACAGGTAGAATTTTTTCCACTTCAGGATTGTCCTGAAAGCTTATCGATCGGTTTTTGATATTACCAGCTTCAGTAACCCCAGGCTCCTCTTCAGCTCCCGGTCAATCCAGCCCGTGGTATTGGTGTGGTTTTAAATATAACTATATTAATTTCTCTTTGTCAAGAGATGGGTTGGCAGGGTTTCATTTGCTTATGGTGGATAAAAATTTAGCCTGTCAAAAGCAGGTGTAAAAGAGGACAGGAGGCAGTAATGAGGCAATACATTGAGAGTACTAAAAATGATAGAATAGTGGCATGGGATTATGGGGAAAAGCTATCTATCAATTTACATTATTTACTTTCAAGCCACTGCGCCATGCCGAGTCAATATGGGGACGGATAAAAATGCTTTTAATGTGGCTAGTGATACTCGGCGTAATTACTACAATAGGTTTAGGTATTTTTTATGAATCAATTAGATGGCTACTCACAATAGTTGCTCCATCATTATTTGCGCTTTTGGTGTTCTGTGCGGGTGTGCGTCTACAATACCGTTTATTGCATGCTCAGTTTTATTTGAAGATTTGGGATATTTCTTATAAGAGACTAACGGATATTAAAGAACCATTCAAGGGTTCAACAAGCTTCTGTTTAACGATATCCAACCAACAAAATAAGGCAAGGGGAATTTCTAGATTTGTCCTAGAGATAGAATTTGAGGATGGTAGGAAAAAAGAGCTTAAACCGGTTGACATTGACGATAAAACAGAAATTGAAACAACTTTATATTTACAACCTAATGACCCTAAAACTATGCGACTTAATTTTGTTTATGACGAATTGCCAATACAGGGAAGTGAGAGACTATATGTGTTTGATGATATGGGAGCCTATCAGTCTGTTCCAATCAATGTTTCTACTATGATTGAGATGGCTAAGAAATCAGAGTCTCGTAGCGGAGAGTATAAGATTGAATAAGTCTATGGATAAAATTAGCCACAAAGAGGACATATGTCAAACTATCCACCTAAAGCAAACAGAACCGTTGGCAGGTTAAGTTACCTTGACAGGGTTGGGGGGAGATGTTAAACTGGCTTCAGTATACTCTATCATCCGGGTTCTTTGTCTGACCCGTATAATCGCCGGTTTTTTATGGTGAGATTTGTTGGCTGAAATATTATTAACGGATAGTTCTCCATTGACGGCTGGCTCTCCGCCCAAATCTCTGGAGCGGGGACTGGTTCAGATTTTTACCGGAGATGGCAAGGGCAAGACCTCAGCAGCTGTAGGTGCCGTGGTGCGGGCTTTAGGTCAGGGACTGAGGGTTTGCGTTGTTGTCTTTATGAAGGGGAACCGCCCCTCCGGAGAATGGATTTTCCTCTCCAGGATACCTCAAGTAAAGATAGCCAGATTTGGCTTGGGTATCTTGACTACCCGGTCTAATGCTAAACCGGAAGAAAAGGAGCAGGCAAAACAAGCTCTGGCAGCTGCTCGGGAGGCAATGCTTAGCGGCAACTATGACCTGGTAGTGCTGGATGAAGTAAATATAGCCACAGGCCGGCAGCTAGTCGAGCTGGATGAGGTAGTGAAACTTATTCAGGATAAACCCCCCGGAGTCGAGCTTATCCTTACCGGGCGTAAGGCTGACAGTCAGCTGATTCAGCTGGCTGACCTGGTCACCGAGTGCTTGAAAGTTAAGCACCCCTATGATGAAGGAATCAAAGCTCGACGGGGGATTGAGTATTAAATAAAAAGCGTGGAGGACTGATGAAAATTACTCTTAGTGTTATTAAAGCAGATGTTGGTGGCTATGTTGGTCACTCTGATTGCCATCCGCAGCTACTGACCAGGGCTGATGAGTATCTGGCAAAAGCATTGGGAGATGGCTTATTGATTGATTATCACGTGACCAAGTGCGGGGATGACCTGCAGCTAATTATGACCCACCAGCAGGGTGAAGACTCTAAAGAAGTTCATAAGTTAGCCTGGGATACCTTTGTTGGCTGTACCGAGGTTGCCAAGCAGTTGAAACTCCACGGCGCCGGGCAGGATTTGCTGGCGGATGCCTTCTCCAGCAATGTCAGGGGGATGGGGCCCGGAGTGAGCGAAATGGAGTTTGAAGAGCGGGGCTCCGAAGCGGTAATTGTTTTTATGGCCGATAAGACTTCAGCCGGAGCCTGGAATTTGCCCTTGTATAAGATTTTTGCCGACCCCTTTAATACCATTGGCCTGGTGATTGCGGAAAATATGCACCAGGGTTTTCTCTTTGAAGTGCACGACATTAAAGATGCCAAGAAGATAACCTTTAAGGCACCTGAGGAGATTTATGACTTGCTGGTCTTCATCGGAGCTCCTTCCCGCTACATGGTAAAGGCAGTCTACCATCGGGAAACCGGTAATATCGCTGCGGCATCCTCTACGCAGCGCCTATCATTAATCGCCGGCCGCTATGTGGGTAAAGATGACCCGGTATGTATTGTCCGCTCCCAGGGTGAGTTTCCAGCCGTAGGAGAGGTGCTGGAACCCTTCAGCCTTCCCTTTCTGGTGGCGGGCTGGATGCGTGGTTCCCACCTGGGTCCTCTTATGCCCGTAGCTATGGCAGATAGCACACCGGCCCGCTTTGACGGCCCCCCCAGGGTGATGGCGTTTGGCTTCCAGCTTTCTGGAGGCAAGCTGGTAGGGCCCCGGGATATGTTTGCCGATAAGTCTTTTGATAACGCTCGCCAGCAGGCTAATGATGTGGCTGATTACCTGCGCGCTCACGGGCCATTTGAACCCCACCGCTTGCCTCTGGAAGAGATGGAGTATACTACTATGCCTCAAGTGATGAAAAAGCTGGAGGCAAAATTTACTCCTCTCGGCTGACCGGAGTTTTGTATCAAATGTCATTCTGAGGAGTCCTTCCGGGGAGGGACGACGAAGAATCTGGGCATGGAACTAGAGGAGAACAAGCGAATCCTCACCACCCCAAGACCCTTCGCGAAGTTTACCCTGAACTCGTTCCGGCTTGCCTCGACTCGTTCCGATATGTCAGAGTGAACAAGCTCGGAGCAGGTTATCGTCTTCAGACCGAGTTCAGACTTCAGGCCGAGCCTTCAGTCCGAGGACCGAGGTCAGAGTGAACGGAGTGAACGTGCTCAGGGTGACCGTGAAGGATTACTGACCGGAAACGGGGCTTCCACGTTGCTCACCTCTTGACTTTTACCCATCCGAAGGGGTATTATTCCATTAAGGTAACGCTTAAAGAGGAGGTGTTAAATGGCAGTCTATCTTATGCTTACCACTTTAACTGACGAAGGAAGAAAAACCGTAAAGGCTAACCCGGAGCGAATTAAAGAGGTCAATAAGGAAGTCGAGGAGATGGGAGGTAAAATACTTACCCAGTATGCTGTTCTCGGCGACTACGACTTTGTCAACATTATAGAAGCCGCGGGTAATACCACCATCGCTAAAATAGCTCTGGAGCTGAGTTCGAGGGGCACTCTCCAGACGACGACTATGGCGGCAATACCTATTGACGACCTTATCGCCTCCTGGCAAAGGTAACCGGCTCTTTTGCGGCTCTATGGGCTATCTTCTTCTGGCGACCAACAATCAGGCTAAGGTTCGGGAGTACCGGAGTCTCCTTGAAAATATTCCTTTTGAGCTGGTCACCCTGGCTGAACGGGGGATTACCACCGTAGTTGAGGAGACAGGCGATAGCTTGGAAGAAAACGCCAGGTTAAAGGCGGTGCTTTTAGCTGGTGAAAGTCAGTTACTGTCTCTGGCTGATGATTCGGGGCTGGAAGTAGATGCCCTGGGTGGGGAGCCGGGCAGGTTATCAGCCCGTTACGCCGGGGAAGGAGCCTCCGACAGGGATAGAATTAGCTACCTGCTGAAGCGCCTGGAAAAGGTGCCCTGGGATATACGCTCGGCCCGTTTCCGTTGTGTTATTGCTCTGGCAATGCCGGGTGGAGAGGTAAACCTGTGCTCCGGAGAATGCCGGGGGTTTATCACCTTTGAGCCGAAAGGGGGAGGCGGGTTTGGTTATGACCCGGTCTTTTATCTTCCTGAACTGGGTAAAACAATGGCTGAGTTGTCCCTGGAAGAGAAGAACAGGGTTAGCCACCGGGGGCAGGCAGCCAGAAAAGCACGTCAGTTGCTGGAGAAAATGGCTCTTAATTTACCGGCTTGAAGGTAGCGGCTCTTTAATTTATACTCTATGGAAATCTTTGGAGGGTAAGCTATGAAATTATCCTGTCTTCAGGAGAACCTTAATCGGGCACTTGGTGTGGTCGGCAGGGCCGTAGCAGCGAGAACAACCCTGCCGATAACTAATAATGTCCTCCTGGCTACTGACCAGTCTCGCCTCAAGCTTGTTGCCACCAACCTTGAAATGGCGATTGTTTACTGGATTGGGGCTGAGGTGGAAGAGGAAGGAGCCATTACCGTCCCGGCCCGTCTTCTTTCCGAGTTCGTTGGCTCTTTACCTAATGATAAGATTGCTTTTAGTCTTGCCTCCGGGCCCAAGACCCTGGGGTTAAAATGTGCCCGGTTTGAGGCACGAATTAGCGGTATCGATGCCAAGGATTTCCCGCCTATACCCGCCGTTGATGAAGGTATAGTCACCAAAATTGAGGTAGAAGCCCTGCGGCAGGGAATTAACCAGGTTGCTTTTGCCGCCGCTGCAGAGGAATCACGCCCGGTGCTTACCGGTGTTGACGCCCAGTTTGATGGTGACCAGCTGACCCTGGCAGCGGCTGATGGCTTCCGCCTGGCAGTATATAAGCTGCCTCTGGCCGCTCCGGTCAACCAGAAGAGCGAGGTTATTATTCCGGCACGGACTCTGGTTGAGCTGAACCGGCTGATGGGGGATGATGAGGAAGCGGTAGACATAACAGTAAACCCGAATAAAAGCCAGGCTCTCTTCCGCTTGAAGAATACGGAACTCGTCTCACAGCTTGTCCAGGGGACTTTCCCTCAATATAACCAGCTTATCCCTCAGAGCTACAATAGCCGGGTGGAAATTGATGTGGCTGAGTTCCTGAGGGCAACCAGAACAGCTTCCATCTTTGCCCGTGATGGCAGCGGCATTGTCCGTCTGGAGGTGGCATCCGGCAGTGAGCTGACACCCGGCAGGATGAAAATCTCTGCCCGCTCCGAGGAAGTGGGTGATGATATGGGTGAGATTGATGCCGTTGTTGAAGGCGGGGAAGCGAAGATTGCATTTAACGGCAAATATCTCATTGATGTGCTTGGCGTCCTTCGTGAAACCCGGGTGGCTCTGGAGACAACCAACCCCTCAAGCCCCGGCGTCCTCCGCCCCGTTGGGGCAGACAACTACACCCACGTCGTCATGCCGATGTTTGTTCAATGGTGAAATCAGTCGAAGCTAAGTTTCACTCTACATGTAAAATCTTGGCTGAGCGTAGCTGAAGCTACTACCGTACGTTTATCTTAGGATGAACGTAACATTCTAACTTAGACTTGCTGTGTCTGTAGGCTTGTGCCTGCACGATTTTACGGCAGAAAGACTCATCGCCGGTGTCTCCCGAAAACAGCCGGCACCCTCGCCCTTCTTCTTCCACCTGCCGCACCGTCTCACGGGCGTCGTTTTCCATAAATCAAAACAAAGAAATCCTGCCTCTGATTCCACTAGCATTCTCAGGGATAGTTGTTAAATTTAGGACGTCTTTTTACCAATGCCTGTGAGCAAACACGCGATATAATAGACTGATAACTAAAAGCGCCAGGAATACCCAGAACAGGATGAGTGCGATGTCCGTGGCTGCGGCTACGATGCCCCCAAAACCGAAGATTGCAGTCACAATGGCAATTATCAAGAAAAGAACAATTAAGCCAACCATCTTTTCCCTCCTTTTTGTTTTTTCCTTCAATCCCCGTTCAGCAGCAAGACTGTTATTTCATATTAGTTTCACAACTGGCATCTTAAAATACGGACTTTCACATATCTTTCATAGAGCATTGGCTATAAATAAATAAAGATATGCTGAATAGCTTTGATAAGGAATGCTAAATAGCGGTAGGTATGTCGAAATTAGAAAATTAAGTAAACGTTACATTTTACAGAGAATTTTTCCCCTAACCAGACTGCTGAAATAGTCATTTTGAACCCCCTAAATCCCCCAGTCTTGGGGGATTTAGGGTCTGGGGGACACCCCCAGACCCCCGAAAGGATGTATCCTTTACCTCTTTTTCGGCAATCTCCTAACGCTTTGAATTGGGACGGCTGGGCGCAGAACATCTAACTAAGCTCTATCATTCACATAAGGCAAAACCACTTTCTATATTAGCCAGCAACTGGTCGGTAAGAATGGCCAGCAGAGCAGCCGGCAATGCCCCCTCGATGATAAAAGCAAGGTTATTCCGTACCAGCCCGGCGATAATGGGTGAGCCCAATCCTCCGGCGCCGATAACCGCACCTATCATTGCTGTCCCTATGTTGATGATGACCGATATACGCACCCCGGCCAGAATAACCTGGGCTGATAGCGGCAGTTCTACCCTAAACAATGCCTGCAGCCGGCTCATGCCCATGCCGTAGGCAGCATCAAGAAGATGTGGAGGTACCGCACGCAGACCGGCAATGGTATTGCGGACGACGGGAAGAAGGCCGTAGAGGAAAAGGGCAACAATGGTGGGCATCAGGCCAAAACCCAGAGCAGGCACCGCCAGAGCCAGAACAGCCACAGGTGGAAAGGTCTGGCCAAGAGAGGTAATATCGGTGATGAGCGGTAAGAAGTCCCGGCCGCCGGGGCGGGTGACCCATATTCCCAGCGGAATACCGATGACAATGGTTATGCCGCTGGAGATGGCGACCAGCTGAACATGCTCCCAGACAAGAACCAGCAGGCTGGCACGCGGGTGTATCACTGTTGTCTCTGTGGGAAAAAGGAAACGCAGGCCTGCCTCCCACCAACCGGTGTTGGCGATGAGCACCAGAAAAGTTGCCAGCCCCACGGCGAAAAAGCTCCAACGTTTTGCCTGTCCACCGCTCATTGTCTATCCTTCCCCTTCGGTCGTTGCTGCCTCGATATCTCCCAGTGCCACTTCGCCAATGAGTCGCTGCCCGTCATCAACAATAGGAATATGCTTGAAGCCAAGCCCCAGCATCCGTGACAGGGCTTCTCTGAGAGTGGCTCTGTCTGAGAGGGCGATTTCACTGGCTTCGCCCTCATCCATAGCTTCTTTGATAGAAGCGGAATGAGCTAAAGTGTTTCCATCAACCCAGCCGATGAGCCGCCGGTCATCGTCCTCTACCCAGAGCCAGCGATAACCTTGGGTAGAGGCTATCGCCTCTTTTACCGGCAGGTTGACATTCACGGTAATCGCCGGCGTGATAAAGTCCTTAATACTGACACGAGAAAGACGCTTGAGAGCCCGGTCAGCACCAACAAAATCACGGACAAACTTATTTGCCGGTCTGGCAAGGATTACCTCCGGGGTGTCATATTGTACCAGCCTGCCCGACTCCATAATAGCAATCCGGTCAGCCAGACGGATAGCCTCGTCGAGGTCATGTGTTACCAGGACGATGGTTTTTTTGACTTTCTGTTGAATCTGGATGAACTGTGCCTGCAGTCTTTCCCGGGTCAGCGGGTCGACGGCGCCAAAAGGTTCATCCATAAGCATGATGGGCGGGTCAGCAGCCAGGGCACGGGCTACCCCGATGCGCTGCGCCTCTCCGCCGGAGAGTTGAGCCGGGTGTTTCCTGGCATACTCGGCTGGATTAAGGCCCACCAGCTCCAGTAGTTCTTCGACACGCCGGGCAATACGGCTTTTCTCCCAGTGGAGGAGCCGCGGTACCACAGCGATATTATCGGACACAGTCATATGCGGGAACAGGCCGACGCTTTGAATGGCGTAGCCGATTGACAGCCGCAGTTTGTCCGCCTCAATGCTGGCTGTGTTCTGGCCGTTGATAAAAATATGCCCGGCCGTCGGCTCGATGAGACGGTTTATCATCCGCAACGTGGTCGTCTTCCCGCAGCCTGAAGGCCCGATGAGTACACACACTTCTCCCTCGCCAATTTCCAGGGAAAGCCCGTTTACGGCAATTGTTTCTCCATAGCGCTTGGTTACCTGCTCCAGACGTATCACCGGCTTTCTACCCCCAGTCCTTTGGGCGTGCCCAGTCTTACAACAGTGCGCATTACGGCATCTACCAGCAGTGCCAGTATGATGACGGGTATGGCGCCGAGGATAATCAGGTCCGGAGCCGCCTGCCCGATTCCCCGGAAAACAAACCAGCCCAGCCCTCCAGCACCGATAATGGCCGCTACCGTAGTAAGTCCTACTGCCTGGATGGAGGCTGTCCGGACACCTTCCAAAACCAGAGGGGCGGCCAGGGGTACCTCCACTCTACGGAACACCTGCCAGCGAGTCATTCCCATACCCCGTCCGGCATCTATGGCTGCCGGGTCTACCTGGCGTATACCCACGTAGGTATTTCTCACCACCGGCAGCAGTGAATAAATGGTCAGGGCGATGATGGCCGGCGCCACGCCGACACCCCTGATACCGATGTCCCGCAATACGGGGAAGGCGAAAGACAGCGCCGAGAGCGGTGCTATCAACAGCCCGAAAAGTGCCAGGCTGGGTATGGTCTGCATAATGTTGGTGGTAAAGAACACTGGCCTCTCGGCGTGCTTGTTCCGTGTTGCCCAGATGCCGAGAGGAATGCCAATTGCTGCGGCCGCAGTGACGCTGATGGCAAACAAGCGTATGTGCTGCAGCAGCTCCTGTATGAAGCGCTGCTGATAACCGCTTAGCTCCTCCATGACGGAGATATTGTTCATCCACCCGATGGAAAGAAGAAAGACGAGAAACGCCAGGCCGCTCCAGGAGACAAGATTTTGCCAGGTACGCTGGTCATCCAGTTGCCGGCGGGCGGCAAATATCACGGCGTATGCCCCGGCTATGGTAACCCAGAAGCCGGCACCAGGCGAAACTCTGGCTGCTGGTGGCTCTCCTTCGAGGAGGTGGCTGCTGGCCAGCCCGACCAGCACGAAGGTAAGGGCAAGTATGGCATCAGCGCTGACACCCAGCCCGACTCCCCGCCACCTTCTTAATTTGACCAGGCTCAGGGTAAGGCAGAGCAGCCATAATCCGGCTATAGCGGCAGCCCCGGCTGCATCGAAGCTCTTCCATAGACTCAAGGCAGCACCAGCTGCCAGGCGGTTTGGCTTTATTGTCAGCCAGCCAAGCAGCAACGAAGATAGACCGATAATGGAGCCAGTAAGGGCGACACGGTCAGGGCTAATTAGCCGGCGCCACCTTTTTATCAACCTGGTTGCCATTACTTCAAAGATATTCCATGTACTTTTAAATTAACCGCCACAAAGGATGACATTGGTTTCCTAACCGTGTCATTCCGGCCTTCCCGGGAAGGCCGGAATCCAGGTGGGGTGAGGTAACTAGATTCCGGGTGGAGTTTATCCCGTACCTGATACGGGGCCGGAATGACAGCTTCTTCTATTTTAGGAGGAACCCTTTCTGGGTCAAGTAATCCCTGGCTACATCAGTCGCATTCTGCCCCTCAACGGTAATCCTGCCATTCAGTGTCTGGAGGGTACCCAGGTCGAGGCTCTCGAAGACTGGAGCCAATATAGTACCTATCTCAGGATACCTGTCATAGACTTCACCCCGGATAATCGGCGCTGGTTCATAAACCGGCTGAACACCCTTCGGGTCGGAAAGCACCACCAGGTTAAAGGCGCTGAGCGAACCATCGGTGCCGTAAGCCATAGCGGCATTGACGTTGCCCGTACCTTCGGCGGCAGCTTTCTCCGTCTGCGCCGTGTCCCCGCTGGATACTGTCAGCAACTGCGACTGCTCGAGTGTGAAGCCGTAAGCCTGTTGAAACGCCGGCAGTGCCGCCGGGCTGGTGACAAACTCCTCGGAGCCAATCAGCTTAATATAGCCGCCTCCGTTGACATAGGCAGCGAAATCATCCAGAGAGGCGAGGTTCTCTTCTCCCGCCAGGGTTTTGGGTATGGCGATTGCCCAGGTGTTGTTGGCTGGCGCCGGGGTGAGCCAGACGATGTTGTTCCGGGCTTTATCAAGCTCTTTTACCCTCTCATACCCCTGCTGTGCGTTTTTCCAGATAGGTGAGTCGGCTTCGTCAAAAAAGAAAGCTCCGTTACCGGTATACTCCGGATACATATCAATCTCGCCGCTGATAATCGCCTCACGCACTACCGAAGTGGGACCGAACTGAGATTTATCAACAACCTCAAACCCGTTGTCATTCAGCACAAGAATAATCATCTGCGATAGCAGCGCTCCCTCCGTATCAATCTTTGACCCCACGGTGATAGGACCTTTACCAGCCGTTGTTCCTCCGACGGTGCAGGCGGAAGCCACGATAGCCAGCGTAACCAGTACTATTACAAGCAGACCCACAAGCTTTTTCATCTTTTCCTCCCTTATCTCTCAGGACCACTGCGTATTTGGTTTCTCCTGTTGCTCATCATCCACATAAAGCGCATCCACATGTTCATTGAAAAAAGCTATCCTTCCGGCAATCTTAGTCGCCTCCAACATTGGATATGGATAATACCAGGCTATATCCCGGGCAACCCTGTTGTCAACTCTAACCGAATAGTATTGTGCCTTGCCTTTGTAGGCACAGCCGGTCACCTTATCGCTATTCTCAAGCAAATCCATACGTACATCTAGCCTGGGAAAGTAATACCTGGTGGGAAGCCCCGTTTCGAAAAGGAGCATCGGATGGTGCGAATCGGCTATCGTTTCGCCCAGTACTACTACTTGCACGTGTCTGGTGCTTTCCAGAATGTCAATCCGCTTGTGAGGGTCATGCGGGTGGACACGGACTTCCTCACCTTCCTCAAACCAGGCGTCCATCTTGTCCCAGTCAAAGGTGACATAGGTGCTCAGGTCGAGTGATTCGGACACCGGTTGAGGATAGGTCCAGGCAGCGTTCAGGGCAACGTGTTCTCCAGCCCTCACTGTCCAGAAAGAGGCTTCCCCGAGAAGCCGGGTCTGTTCACGGTGCTCGGTCGGCTCCAGCAGGTTCATTCTGACATCTTCCCGCGGGAAGTAATAATAGGGCGGACCACCGGGGAGCAGGAGGCAGGCACGCTTGCTGTCGGCGATGAACTTGCCTCCGAACAGCACCCGCACCCACTTGGGACTAGGTTCAAATGCAATTTGTGTCTGACTCCCAGCCAATATCATCTCCATCTGTCCCACTCCTTTTTCAACAATTGGTATATTTACCGCTTGCTTTATTCCGACAAAACAGGGAGTGGCTGTCTTGAGGAGACAGCCACCGAGCGTCCAGAGCGCCAGCTATTACATCATTTCCTTACGCACCGTCATTATCAGCCCGCTGATTAGCATCAACAAAGCAATAGCAACCATCCCGGGATTCCAGGTCATGTTTCCGGTCATTACTCCGCTTGCCATTCCCATAGGCGGTCTCATTGCCGCCATCCATCCTTGATTCAGCAGCATCAGGACGGAATAAACAACCATTGCTATACCGTTGCCCCCTCCTAACCGGCCTGCCAGCGGCGTTAACAGAATTACCCCATGTATCAAAACAACAAGCCCCAGCACGAGCATAAGCCACGCCGGAGTGTCCATGGTCATACCGGTGGTGGTAGAGAGGTAAAGGGAATAGCCGCCGGAAACAATTGCTATGCTGCCGCCGTATAAGCGCATAGTTGACATACTGCGCCGTCCTCCCAACTGAGCTCTCTCTCAGTTTTAAACCGGTCAATCGCCTGCAAGGCTCCTTGCACTTTCTGATTGAGACATCGACTGTTGATGACGCGTATAAGGTCGGCCAAATTCTCGTCCGTCAAACGGAAGCCAGCTGCCGTTAAAGAAACACAGCTTTTAAATATGTGATGTTGTCAACCCCTTACTGTTTTCCTGGTGCTGGATGGTCTCTTTTGTGACCGGTGGTCTTACCAGCAGGAGCGGGCAACAACCCTCATATAGAACTCTTTCTGCGACGCTTCCGATAACCCACCGGGCAATGCCGGAGCGTCCGTGCGTTGACATAGCCACCACATCAGCCTGCATTGTGGTGGAGAGTTCAATAATCTCCTCGGCTGCGCTCCCAAACCGCACCTGAGACTCCACTTTCACTCCTTTCTGCTTCAATCGAACTGACACCCCATCAAGATAGTCTTTAGCAAAAGCCTTGTCTGATTCTATCTTGTCTTGCCGGTAGTAAATATACTCATATCCTTCTCCTGCGGGATTGATGCCATGATGGCCCAGCGGCAGTACCTGAAGAAGGATAACATCAGCTTCAAGTCTGGAGGCCAGTTCCTCTATATAGGGAATTACCGCTTCACTCTCTTTTGAACCATCCAGCGGAACGAGTGCCCTGTCAAGCGCGCCTTTCTCGCGCATGTCAGAGCGGGCATCCCTGGCCCTGATAAGCCACACCGGCTGCTTTGAAACTCTCATAACCCTTTCCGCAACACTGCCCATAGGCCAGCGTTTTATACCGGACTGGCCATGGGTTGCCATAATAATCAAGCCAGCATCTATTTTCTCTGAGTAGTCGATTATCTCCTCGGCAGGCTCTCCCGCAAGCATCTTTGCTTCTACCTTGATTCCCTTCTTCCTTTCTGGCTCAGCAACATATCTTTCAGCCAGCTGCCGGGTGATTTGAGCCATATGTGCCAGGTAAGTATTGTACAGGCGGTCGGGGGCATAATGCAATGGTCCAGCAACATGTATCAGGGTAACATTGGAACCCAATCTGCCGCTTAGCTCTTCAGCGTAAGGTAAGGCTACCTCGGCCAGTTCCGACCCATCCAGAGGGACAAGTATTTCATCGTACATTTCTCTACCTCCTTTTTGACCTGATGTCTTGTTCCTGAATCACGGTTGGCATCCAAGGGAGCGGAGCCATTGGTACATCATTAGGCTGCCTTTGTCGCCCTTTTCCTGGCTGACACGGTAACCTTTTTTGGCTTAACCTCAGCGAGTTTAGGTAGGCTGACTTCAAGCACCCCATCTTCGTAGTTAGCTTCAATCTTGCTGGGGTCCACATCTGAAGGTAGCCCGATAGAGCGGTGGAAGCTGCCGTAAGAGCGCTCGCAGCGGTAGTAGTCCTCATCTTTCACTTCACTTTCGGTTTTCCTTTCGCCTTTGATGTTCAGCGTGTCACCGACTACCGATACGTCAATATCTTCCTCTTTCATCCCCGGCAGTTCCGCCTTGACGATGAACTTGTCGTCCTTCTCGAAGATGTCCACAGCCGGCATCCAAGCCTTCTCACCACCATCGGGCTTCCAGATTGGTCGCCCAAAAAAATCCTCCATTTGCCGTTGCCAATCTTCAAGTTCTCTAAAAGGTCTCCAGGTGGTAAGGCCCCACCTGGGTCTCCATCTCTCTAGAACCATAGGTTCCTCCTTTCCTGGTGTATTTTCCTCAGGGTTTACAGTTAACATCCCGGCTCCGCTCCCTGTCCCGGCGGGATAATTTCCCATCGCAATATGACAGACTAATTCTAGATATTTATCAATTGAAAAGTTATAAAATTGGGAGAGAAATAGTTACAAAACTATTACATCTAAAGGGTAAAATATTACAAAATTGTGACACTTTTGGAAAAATCTGGTAAACTTAATCAGAAGTTTGTGGGTCATAAGTCGTTAACGGAGGTTTTTCGCCATAGGGTCAATTCGTAGTCATTGTAGAGAGCTTTTTCTCTCGAAAAAGACGAGATGCGCCTGTTTGTGCGCGGTTTTCGTTGTTCTGCTTGGGACCATTGCGTCGAATAATTACAACACTTCCAGCCAGTACCCTGCTACGGCTGAATCAACCGGAGAGAGGGTTGCATCGGTAAAGGAATTACTCCCTGTTTCCAGTAAGCAGCTTACAGTGCCCTATGTGGAACAGGGGAACACAAATTGGTGTTTCGAGGCATCTCTTAGTATGGTATTACGATACTACGGGATAGATGTTACTGCGGCCAGTATCGCCGCAGACATTGGGGAATCAGAGGATGATGGCATCAGTTTTCTGGATATGTTCCTGGGCCCTGTTGACTCCTATCTATTAAGATGGCCTGAATTCCAGGCCCAGCACCGTCTGGGGAACTGGGGTTTCGCGCGGTACGCAGATACTATCCATAAAGGTATCCCGGTAGTGGTATCTACCTTTGGCTTCCCCGGTCACACGCTGGTGGTCGTTGGATATTCCGAAGAATCGGAAGGCCGCTATCTGTATGTACATGACCCGAGTGGTTTCTATTCTAAGCTGCGGTGGGGTGACAACGGCGTCAGGTACGTAAAGGTTAACTGGTCTCTCTTTTCCCAGAGTAACTGGACGCAGCTAACCTTGTCACCTGTTCACTCTCCTCGCCAGAATTCAACTAACCACGAGTAGTGAAACCACCGGGAGTTTATGGTCGGTGAAGAAAAGCTCCGCACCGACCATACATAGTTTTGACAGTCAAGTTGTTTTTCTTCTATTCCACTATGAAATCTCCCGTTATAAACGTTGGATGAGTATCACACCGGAAAAAGTAGGTACCTGGAGTTAATGGTGCCGTAAACTCGTAAGTTATGGTGTTCGGCCCGTTAATGACCTGCCCTACGAATATCTCCTCCACGCCTGAGGATGTCATGTAAACGGCAAAATTGTGGGGTATGCCGTCATCCTGATTATCAAAATTGATGGTTACCTCAGCTCCTGCCTGGACGGTGATTGTGCTCAAGTTGAAATCCAGGTTGACGGCGACAAGGTCAATGGTACCGCCCGCTGCTTCGCCGCCTTCAGAGGCCGCAGTGGCTACCGGGCAGTTTACCAGGATATCGGTCTCCGTTATATCATAACCGGAGGCTGTGACATTGTCGGCTGATGTGAATGTATTGGCTACGTAATCCTCAGGCACTGTTACAAGATTAACTCTCCAGAAAGCCGAATACCCTTCGTCTCCGGGCAGGACATCGATGATATTCTGCTGCCCATCAACGAACTGAGGATTTCCCTCGGAATCCATGCCGGTAATCAGTGCATAGATTGGAGCAGCGGAATCAGGATTTTCCCCGAAATCAAAGTAGTAGACTGCCTCACCTTTATACCAGCCCTGGACCAAATCCTCGCCTGTCTCGAGGACAGAGTTAGCCGGTACAATGGGACAGTTGACCAGAATATCGGTCGCAGCAATCTCAAAGTTTTCGGCCATGAGCTCGCTGACGGAACGGATTGAGTCCGCTTCATAGTCTTCAGGCACTGTTACCAGATTGACCTGCCAGAGGTCGCTATATCCGTCGTCACCAGGGATGACATCAACGATGTTGTGCTGACCTTCAACAAATTGAGGATTGCCTTCGCTGTCCATACCACTGATAAGAGCGTATATCGGTGCAGTTAGCACTCTGTCATCGACCAGCGTGGTATTCGCTCCGAAATCATAGTATTGTACCTGGCTCCCCCGGTACCAGCCAGAAACCAGAGAATAAAGATTTTCCTCAACAGTAACGTCAGCAGTATCAGTCACCGGAGGGTCGAGAGGGGTGTGGTCATTGTTCACCAGTTGAACACCGGCGGTATGATTTCCCGAGCTAACCCCTTTCCAGGTGTAAGTAGTATTGGCAGAAACGACATAGGTGCCTGGCTCTGAGACAGCCGGCTCGCCAGGCGTGGTTGGGATTTCCGTATCAAGGTAGAAATGAAGGTGTCCTTCTCCTGAAACTGCCGGGTCACTAAGATTATCCGCCAGATTGAAATTTGACACCGTAGCAGTGACTTCAATCTGGTCTCCGGAAACCGACGTAGATATTGTGACATCAGGGGTTGTGACGTTTTCGGTGACGGGTGGTTCTTCAGTGACGGGTGGTTCTTCAATGACGGATGGTTCTCCAGATACTACAGTGACAGTGACTTCATCCGTAACGGGCGGCTCAAGCGGGGTGTGGTCACTGTTCACAAGCTGAATCGAAAAGGTGTGTATGCCGGCCGTGACGCCGGTCCATGTATAAGACATCGCCGTGGTAGCGGCATAGGTGCCTGATTCGGTGACCGCCGGTTCTCCCGGTGTGGTGGGTGGGTCAACATCCATATAATAATGGATGTGGCCTTCGCCGGATAGCGCCGATTCCCCTAGCTTATCAACAACGTCAAAGTTGGCAACGTCAACGCTGACAGTAACGTCACCCTCATCAATCTCAGCCCCATCCGATGGTGAAGATATGGTGATAGTCGGCTCTGTTGTTGGAGCTGCCGTACAGGCGAACAACCCCATCAGACTGACAAGTAATATGGCAGTCGCCATCAGTTGGTTCATTCTTATCAATCTCTTCTTCATTCTTTCTTTCCCTCCTTGGTAATTCCAAAATTTCAAACGGCCCCCTCGGATACAGATATTCATTTCATCATTTCATTCCTCCTTTTGTAATTCTTCAGGGAGCCGGCGGGGTCTCGTTTTTATTCATTGTGACACCTTGAGTATCAAATAGTCATAAAATGCGGCGTGGAAATGTTGCAAAACTATCACATTTGTTTGTCGACAGCTGCAATCTCACTTCCGTCCGCAATCAGGTGTCCGAGACCAGGCGGCTAAGGGCTGATTTATCCTTTTCCTCCCTCTTTCCCTTTCCTTTTCCGCTGCCTCCTCCTTCCTTCTTCTCATCGCCTTCTTTCGAATCGGCTGGAGATACCTCTGCTGACTTCTCATCAGAAGGAATGACAGATTCATCAGGAGGACTGGAAGGGGTTACTGCGACGGTGCTAACGTTAACAATCCCACCTCCACCTGCCTGAACTCTGATACTTTTCAATCTAGTCTGAGCGGCCAGGGTCAAGGCCGGGTCATCAGACAGTTCAATAGCCCTTTCATAATCGGCGATTGCCAGATTCGTCCTGCGCGAAGACAGGTAAATATTACCTCGGGCGATATAGTACCATCCATTGAGAGGACTTATTTCAATCGCCCTGTTGATTTCAATCAGAGCCTGGTCATATTGTTCCTTGTCGCTGTAGATTGAAGCCCAGCTGAAAAAGGCCGCTGAGTTCAGCGGGTCAATCTGGATGGCAGCATCCAGGTCATCCAGAGCCAGGGTGAGTTGGTTTTTACTCCGGTAAGCGCCACTCCGTCTGATATACGCCCAGACATTGGAGCTGTTTATTTCTATAACCCTGGTCAAATCGGCTATCGCCCGGTCATATTCCTTCAATTCAAGGTAGACCGCAGCCCTGCCGTAGTATCCTGACTCACTCTCAGGTTTAAGCTGTATTGTTTTGTCGAAGTCGGCTAGTGCCGGTTGTAGCGCCCCGGCAGAAATATAAGCGTACCCCCTGACAATGTATGTTGAAGGCTCTTCAGGGTTCAGCTTAATCGCTCTGGTAAAGTCCGCAATAGCATCTCTGTACAGTTTCTGCCCGACGCGTATCCTGCCCCGGGCGATATACAGCCTGGCTTCTTCAGGACTCAAAGCAAAGGCTTTTTCTATAGCCTTCAACGCCAGGTCATATTTTTGTAAATCAATATAGATTGTGGTCGTATCGTAATAGGCATCGGAGCTGGCGGGGTCAAGCTGAACGGCGGTATCCAGGTCAGCGAGGGCCAGGACAGTCGAACCTATAGCCTGATAGGCGCTGCTGCGCCTGAGATACGCCGAAACATTTTGATTATTTAGCTCTATTACCCTGGTCAAATCGGCTATCGCCCAGTTATATTCCTTCAACTCAAGATATGCTACAGCCCTGCCGTAGTATCCTGACTCACTCTCAGGTTCAAGCTGTATTGATTTGCTGAAGTCGGCGACAGCCAGGTCAGGCGTTCTTCCAGATATATAGGCGTAGCCGCGGGCGTTTAAAGCGGTCGCATTCTCAGGGTCAAGCCGGAGGGCGGTATCCAGGTCGGACAGGGCAAGGGCAAACTGGGCTCGGTTTCGGTAAGCGCTGCTTCGTCTTATATACGCCTCGACATTGGAGCTGTTTATTTCTATAACCCTGGTCAAATCGGCTATCGCCCAGTCATATTCCTTCAACTCAAGATATGCTACAGCCCTGCCGTAGTATCCTGACTCACTCTCAGGTTTAAGCTGTATTGTTTTGTCGAAGTCAGCGACCGCTAGCTCCGGCGCTCCGCTGGAAATATAAGCGTAACCCCTGCTGTAGTATATTGCAGCCTCCGCAGGGTTTAGTTCGATTGCCCTGGAGAAGTCTGTAATTGCTTTATCGTATTGTTTCTGCCTGATGTAAACCTGGCCCCTGAGATAAGTAATCTCCCCGTCTTTGGGCTCAAGTTCAATAATGCGGCTATAATCAGAGATTGCCCGTTCAGTCAACCCCTCAGCCAGATAGAGGTCACCCCTGCTCCTGTAAAATGAGCCATTGGCAGGTTCCAATCCGATGGCTCCGGTAAAATCGCTTATTGCCTTATCATATTCTTTTTGTTCAACATATATTGAAGCTCGGGTAGAATATAGAGAGGCATCAGACAGCCCCAGTTCGATAGCCTTACTGAAGTCAGCGAGAGCCTTTTCCCGCTCGTTACTCATCAGAAAAGCCAGCCCGCGGTTGTAATAGGCCGGTGCACTTTCCGGGTCCAGCTCAATGGCTTTACTCAGGTCATCTGTCGCCTGTTCGGGCCGCCACATTTTGAGATAAGCCATTCCGCGGCCGTAATAAGCTCTGAATGACCCGGGGTCGTAACGGATGGCTTGCGTGTAATCAGAGACGGCATAGCTGTAATATTTATCCTGGTAATGTTCATCGCCAATTGAGATGTAATCCGCGGCAAGTCCGTTACAACCGATTGCCGCAAACGCAAGTATTAAAACCATGCCCGAAATAAACAGGTTCAGGCTGTTCTTTGTGAAAAAGAGCCGCCATTGTAAAAAGAATACGCGCCTCAACCTACTTGCCATCCTGCTGCCTTCTCCCTGGCAGGTTGAATAAAAACGCTAAAGAGCGCTAATTAGAGTGCCCCCGTAAACGAATGCGATGCCCCCAGAATATGACACATTTTTTACTGTATTCTGTTTATAGAAAGAGGCAATATTATTTTCCTTACCTATCCTTCCGATTTTGGAATGTCACCGGCAACAATGACAGTGAGGAACTCTTGGGCGACCGGAGCCGCCGGCAAGCAAGATATTCCTATGGTTTATGGAATTCTGTTATAATTCCAGATAACAAGGCACGGGAGCTAAACGGGGAAATCAAGAGTATAGGATGTGTTTTGATTCATCATGGTAAAACATGACTGGTATCAAAATCCGAACAGGGCTCAAACAATAGTAATGATTCACGGTATGATGGCCGGGGGATGGTGCTGGGAAGGATACAAGGATTTCTTTGAAGAAAAGGGGCATCGTTGTGTTATTCCCAGTCTGCGGTTCCACAATACGCCTCCGGATGAATCCCCTGATTCACGTCTCGGGACACTCAGTTTGACCGATTACGTTAAAGACCTGGAAGAAGAGATTAGCAGATTGGACGAATTACCCGTCATTATCGGACACTCGTTGGGGGGGCTTCTTGCGCAAATCATTGGCAGTCATGGGCTAGCTAAAGCACTAGTCCTCCTGACCCCCGCATCTCCCCGTGGAATTCTAGCTCTGAGACCATCGGTTGTAAGGACATTTTGGAGTGCTCAGATGAAATATGGGTTCTGGAAGAAGCCGTTCCGCCTGACTTTCAAAGAGATGACCTACTCAATTCTGCAGTTAATGCCGGCCGAAGAGCAGAAGAAAATCTATGACAAACTGGTCTTCGAATCCGGAAGAGTAGTGAGCGAAATCGGATACTGGTTCTTCGACCCTAAAGGCGCAGCCGAAGTAGATGAAGCAAAGGTAAAGTGCCCCGTACTTGTTGTCGGGGCTACTCAAGACAAGGCGACGCCTGTTTCGGTGGTCAGAAAAGTGGCTAAGAAATACGGCGCGGTGTCGAGCTACAGGGAGTTTGCCGGACATTCGCATTGGATTATCGGCGAGCCTGGCTGGCAGGAGATAGCCGAGTATATCTTCTATTGGTTAAATCAAGTATTATGAATTCTGCTATGAAAACGGTAGCAGCAGTCTACCAGCCTCGGGGCCATCGAGGGTAAAGCGCCGAGATGAAAATGGATATAAGAAGCCAGCAAATTACCCTGCTTATAACCCTCGAGGCACCCGCCTCTATCCGTAATGCGATAGGCATTCGGCGTGCCGGTGTCTCCGTGTAACACCGACCAGTGGAATTCATGCCCGCGGGCAATTTCTCCCCGGCGCAGGACCGGTCCATCGGCCAGAGCCTGTACGGTACGGTAACCGAGGCTGAGACGGGGCTTATCAATCCGGGTGGAAAGCGGCAAGGCGCCTATCATCGAATGCTCTTTCCCTTCCAGGTCCTGAATACTTTTACCCAGATACATCAGTCCGCCGCACTCCGCATAAACGGGCATCCCTCGTTTAGCCGCCTCTTTAATTGAATCCTTCATAGCCGTGTTGGCGGCCAGTTGCTCAGCG
This sequence comes from Dehalococcoidales bacterium, assembly GCA_030690265.1. GTDB lineage: Bacteria > Chloroflexota > Dehalococcoidia > Dehalococcoidales > UBA2162 > JAUYHA01. Next base: position 100,643 of record JAUYHA010000177.1, read on the forward strand.
TAAATCTCGGGGAAACCGCCTCCGATGTAAATACCGGAGACCCCTTCCGGCAGACCGGGGTCCTCAAGGGGGCTGAATGGAATTATTTCAGCCCCCCGGGCTTCCAGCAGGTCAAGGCTGTCCTGATAGTAAAAACTGAAGGCTTTGTCCCTGGCGACAGCGATACTTACCGCAGGCGTCTCTTTGACCTGCGGAAACAGCTCTGGTTTTGTTTCCGGGGGCTTTACCTGTTCTGATATACGGAGTATCTCCGGTATGTCTATGGTAGTCTCGCACTGAGCAATGAGACGCTCCAGGAACTCCTGGTTTGCCGGTCCTTCCACGGCAGGAATCAGGCCCAGATGTCTCTCAGGAAGCACCAGGTCATCCCGACGGGGCAGATACCCTGCTACCTTGACTCCCGTGTAATATTCTATCGCTTCCCGGCAGAAATTGAGATGGGTTTCGCTGCCGATGCCGTTGAGGATTACACCTGCAAGATTGAGCCCGGGGTCAAAGACTTTATAGCCTTCAACAACCGCCGCTATACTTCGTGCCCCCTTGCGGCAATCCACCACCAGAAGCACCGGGGCGCCGAGCAGCTTGGCTAGTTCAGCCGTGCTGGCTTCTTCACTTTGTGAGGAACGTCCGTCGTAAAGTCCCATCACTCCCTCGATGACGGCAATGTCCTTACCCCTCATAGCTCTGGTGAACAGCTCCGCAACGGCGCTGTGGGACAGCATCCAGGTATCCAGATTGCGAGAAATAACCCCCGTCGCCCAGGTATGGTAGGTGGGGTCGATGTAGTCCGGGCCGGTCTTGAACGGCTGGACTTTCAGCTTTCTTCGTGACAAAGCCCCCATTAGTGCGGTGGCTATTGTGGTCTTGCCAACACCGCTAACTGTACCGCCAATGACAATCGCTTTCATTGATTTATCACCACAAAGGATGAAAACATTTGATTTCCTAACCGTCTCATTCCGTACTTGATACGGAATCCAGATAGGGTGAAGTGGCTGGATTCCGGCTGGAGTTTATCCCGTACCTGATACGGGGCCGGAATGACATTTTAGCAATTTTAGGAATGACTCCCCAGGCTGTATTTAGTCTGGTAACCGCGAGGCGTTACCATCCAGCCTGCGGCGGTGAAAGTAGCCGGATTCCCGATGATTACGATGGTATTCATGCCTATTTCGTGGTCAAGCATGTTTTCGATTGTTGTTATAATGACCTCCTGGTTTTCCCGGTAGGCATTGGTAACGATACCCACAGGTGTTGAAGGCAAGCGGTGCTCAAGGAAAATATCCCTCGCCTCAGTCAGCTGCTTTCGGCGCTTTTTGCTCCGCGGATTATAAAGGATAGTTACAAAATCACCTTCAGCAGCCATCTTTAATCGTTTAATTATGGACTGCCAGGAGACCAGATAATCGCTGAGACTGATAGTAGCGAAATCGACCGTTATCGGGGAACCGAGCAGAGCGGCAGCCGCCACCAGAGAGGTTACGCCGGGGAGAACTTCCACGTCCGGCCCTTCACCGGGCCTTTCTGCCAGCATCTCTCCGACCAGTCCCGCCATCCCGTAAATGCCGGAATCACCGCTGGAAACAAAAGCCACTTTTTTACCCCGGCAGGCAAGGTCTATCGCCATTTTTGCCCGCTCCACTTCGGCTCCCATTCCGGTGGAGATGACCTCTTTGTTACGCAGAAATGGCTCGAGCAGCTTGATATAAGTGGTATAACCCACTACAACTTCGCTCTGCTCGATGACTTCCCTGGCTCTAAAGGTCATTTGCTCGGGAGAACCAGGACCGAGACCGACCAGGAACAGCTTACCCCTCTTCTTTTCCTGTTTGTCAGGCACGGATGCCACTGCCACGGTTACCGCGCCTCCGAAGCTCCGCTTGGGAGCAATGAGTAAAGTATTCCCGCTGCTGAGTATCGCCGCTGATTCACATACTGCCGGCGTTCCCACATATTTCTCCACTATCTCGGAAGGAGGTGAAGGAAATTCGGTCCGGTTCAGAGCTTCTTTATCAAAATATTCTAGCGGCAGGCGGAATTTCCGGGTGAACTCAAGCAGTCCTTTCTCGTCTTTCTTGAGGTCGATAGTAGCTATATTTCTGATGCTTTTGAGAGCAATTTTATGCTCATCAAAAACGCTTTTGACCGCTCCCTCTATCAACGAAGCATTGGTGCCCCGGTTGCAGCCTATTCCAACCACCAGATTTTTCGGCCGATAGACAACGGTGTTGCGGGGCAAAAGAGAGAAGCCCCTTTCAGTTAGAACTTGATTCGTAATTATCAAGGCTGCCTGTGGACTGGATTCGTTCAAAGCCTCGATGCTGCCGAAAACGGAGACATTATCGGGCAAGGGTTTCCCTTCCGGCCACCAGTTTTTTTCTCCGGCATCCTGGTAAACGCCGACTGGCTCTCCGTTGACCACTGCGGCGCTGACCGCGGTAACATTAGAGCTATCTTCGATTTCCCAGCCGAACTCATTGCCAAGCAGGTCAACCGCCATCGTCCCGGCGGCATCGGAAGCTGTAGTAATGACCGGCCGGGCGCCGATGGAGACGGCTACCTTCTCGGCCAGCCTGTTGGCGCCTCCCTGATGTCCGGAGAGCAGGCTCACCGCAAAGGTGCCTGAATCATCAACGGCCACCACCGCCGGGTCCTGGCGCTTATCTTTCAATTCGTCAGCCAGAGAGCGGACGGCAATACCCGCCGCCATAATAAGCACCAGCTGGCGGTATCGATGGAAGGTATCTTTAATTACTTCTTTCACCGGTGAGGAGTAAGGAAATTCGTTGGCGGTTGCAATGTTTGACCATTTCTCCGGCAGATAAAGCTGGCTGTCGGGAAGCAGCAGTTTAAGGCGGCGTCCCACTTCCGCTCCCCGCCTGCTGATGGCTATTATAGCTGTCTGTTCTCGATTATTTTCTGTATCCATGTTTGAAACTTTTGTCGTAGAGTTTTGAACGCCGGTTTTCTGCCCTTGAATTCAAAAACTCGCCCACTAATATGATAGCCTGCCGGGTAATTCCAGCCGCTCTGACCTGCTCTGCCAGACTATCCAGATTAGCCACAAGTATTGTTTCATCCTCCCAGCTTGCCCGGCAGACCACGGCCGCCGGGGTGTCAGGCGGATAACCGCCGGCCAGAAGCTCGGCAACTACCTTATCTATCATAGAAGCGCTCAGGAAAATCGCCAGCGTTGACCGGTGGACTGCCAGCTTGCTTAAAGCCTCACCCTCCGGGACGGGAGTTATCCCTTCCATCCGGGTAATAATGACCGTCTGAGTAAGCTCCGGAATGGTAAGCCCGGTCTTCAGTGCCGCCGCCGCGGCAAAGAGGGAGCTGACGCCGGGCACAATCTCATATTCGATGCTCTGTTCATCCAGAAGCGCCATCTGCTCCTGAGTGGCTCCGAAAATACTTGGGTCGCCGCTGTGCAGCCTGGCTACTTTCTTATTCTCCCTGACGGCACTGAGAATAATGTCAGTAATCTCCTCCAGCGATAGTGGGGAGGAGCGGTGAATCTCGGCTCCCTCCCGGGCATACCGGCACAGTTCGGGGCTTATGAGCGAATCGGCGTAGATGATGACATCCGCTCCCTCGATTATTTTCTTCGCACGGAGGGTAATCAGGTCGGGTGCCCCCGGCCCGGCGCCGATAAAATAGACCTTAGCCGCCATTCTGCTTCTTCATAATCAGTAAAGAAAGGTAGTCCAGCTTTTCCCCTTTCAACTCCCTGATATTGCGGACAATCCTTTCCTCTTCGGTGGTGCATCTGCTGATATAGATGCACTTTTCCGCCAGCCCTGCCTCTTCCAGAATATCAAGGAGATGTCCGAATACGGAATTCACTTTCAAAAAGACCACCGTGTCAAAGTTTTCCAGCGTCTGGCGAATAACTCTATCTTCACAATGCCCCGATAGAATGGCGATTTTTTCCTCGTTTACAGCCAGGGGAAAGCCGGCTTGAGCCGCTGAAGCGTTGATTGATGAGACTCCGGGAACAACGGTAATCTCTATCTCGGGATGTGTTTCCCGTAATGTCTCCAGAACATGAATCGCTGTCCCGAACAGGTACGGGTCGCCTTCATTTACGAAGGCGCAGTCCTGTCCCTGGCTCAAACTCTCCCGGATGGTTTCCGCTGCCTTCTCCCAATGCTCAACTAATTTTGCTTTATCCCTCACCATCGGGAAAATCAAACTGATTATCTTCTGCTCAGACCCCTTGCAGAGTCCGTCAATGATACTGCGGGCATAGCTCGGCGTAGATTCATCTCTCTGGGGGACAAAAATAACCGGCACCCGGCTCAAAATCTTGCAAGCCTTCAGCGTTATCAGCTCCGGGTCACCAGGTCCGACACCCACGATGTACAGTCTATCCGCTGTTTTCTCTTTGATTTTTTCAGACATTATCCCTCCATCTCCCGCCTGCCGGTAATAATAAATACCGGGTTGAGCGCTTCAAGACGCGTCAGGTCAAGTATACCCTTACTGCGAGCTGCATTGACCAGCGTCACCTCAAAATTAAACTCGTTCTTCTTCAGGTTATCGATCGCCCTTTGCAGCGTCTCGAAAGTCGCCGCGTTAACCACGATACGGCCGCCTGGTTTCAGGCGCTGGCAACAAATCCGCAGAATTTCATCAATCTTCCCGCCGCTGCCGCCGATGAAGACGGCGTCCGGGGCGGGTAGTTCCTCGAGCCTGTCCGGAGCCGCAGCCTGAATCACGCTGACATTATCACATCCGAAATGCTGAATATTTTCCTCAATTACAGCAGCGAAGCCGGCACTCTTCTCGATGGCAAAAACGCTGCCCTTTCCGGCAAGGAGGGAAGCTTCGATGGCAACTGCCCCTGAGCCGGCGCCGATATCCCAGACGATGCTTTCTTCCTTAAGCGCCAGCTTTGCCAGACTTACCGCCCGCACCTCCAGCTTGGTAATCAGGTGTCCATCAGTCGGCTGTTTGAATTCGTCATCAGCAATACCCATCACCGGATGTGGGGCAGTGTTCTTTGCCTCCCTCATCAGGATGACGACATTCAGCGGAGAAAACCCGGCTTCATTGAGACCCTCCAGACTGGTCTCAATGATTCTCTCTTTAGTGGTACCGATGTCCTCACAAACATAGGCCCGGCAGTTCTCGATATTGTGCCGCAGAAGGAGTTGGGCAATCTGCGCCGGGGTATTTTTATCATCGGTAAAAATGCCAATCTTACGGCTGGAACGCACCAGGCTAACTATATCTTCAATCGGGCGTGAGTGGACGCTGACCAGAGCGGCATCGTCCCAGCTTTCCCCGATGCGGGCAAAAGCCAGCTGCATCGAGCTTACATTCGGCACAATCTCAAAACTGTCTTTGCCCAGCTTTCCGGTCAGGTATCCGGCGATTCCATAAAAACCGGGGTCGCCTGATGCCAGAACAACCATCTTTCTCTCCCCCAGGTTCGTTCTTATCAGACTGACTATTTCAGCCAGGTTATTTCCGATTTGCACCTTTTCAGCGGCGGATGAAGGGAACATAGCCAGCAAACGCCTCCCCCCAAACAGAATTTCCGCCTCCATTATCCTCTGACAGATAGACGGAGAAAGGCTGGAGACGCCTTCAGGCGATATTCCGGCAACCAGCACTTTATCCTGCAATTTTAGCCCTCCCCAGTATTGTACCGTTGGGGTCTGTCATAATGCACTCCGTATTCAGCTTGCCGGCAACGTGCTCCCGGCATTTCACACTCGCCAGGCGGCAAAGCTCGTCACAAAATCTTTCCATATATTCAGGCGGCATCATTTTACGAAAGTGGTTGGCGGTAATCGCTTTCTCCAGGACTTTCATCGTTTCCTGCGGTGTTTCACACTCCTCTGCCACTTTGACCATAGACCCGATGTCTACCAGGGAATCGCTAACATTGGTGTACATATGCCCGTTAGCCAGCTTGCTTATTTTTCCTATCATTCCCCAGACAATCACGTCTGTCAGTCCCAGCCTGGCACATTCTTTAAGGGAAAAGCCGATAAAATCACCCGCTTGAATATAGCTCTCTTCCGGCAGTTTCAACTCTGCCTGAGCAAATTTCTCGCTTCGTCTTCCCGTGGTAAGCACGGCAGTATTCAGACCGCAGGCTGCCGCAACTTTTAACCCTTGAGAAATGCAGGCAGTGTAAGCGCTGATGGAGTAAGGAATAACGATGCCGCTGGTGCCCAGGATTGAAATGCCGCCGATGATGCCCAGGCGGGAGTTTAACGTTCTTCTGGCCAGTTTTTTACCTTCGGGCACCGAGATTACCACCTGTAATCCCCGGCCGTTCATTCTACCTTCGGCGGAGCTGATAACAGCGCTGGCAATCATCCGCTTTGGCATCGGATTTATTGCCGGAGAACCGACAGGCACTTCCAGCCCCGGCTTGGTAACCGTACCCACTCCCTCTCCTCCGCAGATTTCCAGTCCGGATGCCTCCTTCAAACGCACCGTGGCAAATATTTCAGCGCCGTCGGTTATGTCCGGGTCATCCCCTGCATCCTTGATTACCGAGCAGGTTGCCCGCTCCGGGTCAAAAGAGCAGTCCTTTATCTGAAAATCCGCCTGCTTTCCCCCGGGCAGTTCGATTCTAACCTGCTCAACTCTGCACTGTTCCAGCAAAGAAATGGTGGCAGCCTTTGCCGCTGCCGCAGCACAGGCACCGGTAGTGTACCCGTATCTTAAAGATTGATTTTTCTGCTTTCCAGGCATCGTACAACAGCTCATCAGAGACGGCATACCCTTATCAAATCCACGCCGTCCATCGATTACCAAAGTCTTATAAAATGGGTTAAACTGCTTTTCTCAGCATTTCCTGCGGAGCAATTCTCTTCAATAAAATAGCCGAAACCCCGCCCAGAACCAGCCAGAAGAGTGCATGCCCGGAGAGAGAAAGAATGCGGAAGTTCCGGATAAGGTCAGACGGAACGGAACTGGCTTCAGAGGTATCCGGCATCAGGATAAAGAGCAGGATAACCAGAACTCCGTATAGCCCGGCCGTTATTCCCAGACGCCATTGAGCGGATAGTATATCTCCCCAGCGGCGTCCTATCAGCCAGTGAGTGATTCCAGCCGTCAACACCGCCAGAGCTGAAAAAGCGATAAAACTAATCTGTGCCATTTGCCGGAAATACATGGTATCAGGGTTTCCCACACCGGGAGGATTAGCCGGATATTTCAAAAAGGGCAGAAGAGCGACCGCCCAGAATAATATTCCGGCAAGAATGACCGCCCTGGTATTAAGCCCGCGGCCGGGCAAACGGCGGTTTAGAGCGAATAAAACCAGTGCAAAGACGGCACCTATTGCCAGACCGTAAAGACCGCTGCCTATAATTAGCATACCTCTTTGGGCGGCACGGGATACAACCTCGCTACCCTCTTCCGTCTCCAGGGCTATCGCCTGGTCTATAATCGGTTCGGTAAAAAAGAAATGAAACAGCCCCATTGCCAGACCAGCCACCAGTCCGGCGACAAGAGCCGCCTTTAGTGCTGAACTCATATTGCGCCTCCCGAGAAATTGGTTGCAATATTCTTTGCAGATAATTATTTATCTAGTGGCAGGCAAAGCCGGCGGCATGGCGCACATCGTGGAACAGTTCGTGAAGATAGTTCATCTGGTAAGCGGCTTGTCCCGTGAAAAGGCTAAGAGTTTGACCCTGGTCCAGCCCGATCAGAAACAGTCCGGCGAAGGCCACCAGCAGAATAGCCCAGTATTTCAGGGGGATGAGAACAAGAGTATCTTTTGCTATTGCTATCGAATTCATTGCTTTCCTCCTTATTGATTTTGGTTAATGACTACCTGACTCGCTGATTTTCTCTGTTTGTCGTAAATACCGATAAGAGCGTTAACCGTTGTGGCTGCCAGAGCGCTGCCGCCGCGTGTTCCTTCGATTGTGATATAAGGGACTGAGCGTGAGACAAGTTCAGCTTTCGATTCAGCTGCCCGAACGAAGCCGACCGGCATTCCGATTACCAGTGCAGGCTCAATGCCCCCGTTATCTACCATATCCAGCAGGGCAAACAGGGCGGTAGGTGCATTCCCGATAGCAATAATGGCACCGTTCAGCTTTGTTCCCAGGTCGTAAATCGCCTGAGCCGTCCGCGTGACTTTCCCTTCTCTTTTAGAGCTCGCCACGTCAAGCGAGCAAATAACCGGGCAACCACAGGTGTCAAGAAATCTGCGGCTGATACCGCTCGCCACCATCCTGACATCGGTAAAAATGGGACTGCCCCGGTCAATAGCTGCCACAGCGCTTGATATTGCCGACGGGCTGAATTTAACCAGGCGGGCTATCTGGACATCTCCACAGGTATGCACAATGCGCTTTACAACAGTCAATTCTTCCGGTGACAGTGCCGGTAAAGGAGGCAAAATTTGCCTGATAATCTCCATACTCAGCGGTTCGATTTCTTCGGGCCGCAGGGATGGCCGTGACTTCAGAGCAATATCGGGGCAAATCCGGGTAATGCGCCTGGCCATCAGTTCGACAAAAGATTCATCCAGCCCGAGGTTATCAGCCAGAGCAAAGCTCACCTCCGGATGAATAGCATTGAGTCTGGTGATAATCTCCGGAATACCTTCCATAACATGCCTGCCAGGAAAAAGAAAATACGGGGCGATGGTAATATTATTTACCCCTTTCTCTATTAAAGATTCGGCGGCCTCTTCAAGGTCGGGATGGTTAAACTGCATTGCCCCACCGACAATCTCCACATCTGGCGATAGCAGAACCTTTAATCCTCTGGAGATTCTTTCCAGAGCATCATTCACTGCCTGAGCGCCGAGCTCACCGCGGCTCCCGTGAGCTAAGACAATAACCCCATTTCGTTCCATATCAAATATACTTGAGAAAAAACAAATATAGTTGATATTATAGGTGGTAAAAACACAGGTGTCAATAGCTAAGTGTGAAAGGGTTGCTTAATAATTGCTCAAAAAATCTTATATATTGCTTAGGGACTGTGTCCCTCGCAATGACATTGGTAACGCTCTCAAATGAAACAAGAAAATCAGCGGGACAGGGATATATCTATAACTTGATATGCCACGCTTTCGTCCTGCATCCTCTTACTCAAACCGGGCATGGCATCAGCCGAACAGACAATCAGGAAAGGCAGACCACAATGGGATGCTTCGATGGCAGCTTCTGCTACGCCATAAAAATATTGCGGGTCGATACCCAGGCGCCGCAAAGCAATAAGGGCTTCAATACCTATGGCGCCAATCTGGGCGCGGTTGAATTGCTCCACATAAAATTGCAATTCCTTTAAATCGGCCTGTTTCGAGCCGCCCTTATCAATACCGGGAACCTGCAAGATAGTGACACTTCCTCTGGGATTGTCTATCAGTCCTTCGATATTGGTAATATCAACATCATCGCCCTGTTTTGCCGCGGATACTGCAATGCCCCTGGCGCCAGTTTCTGTATTGGGAGTGGCGAATAGCAAGCCATCTTTCATTCTCAATCCAACCGTCTGACCCTCGGACAGGTCAGATTCGGCTACTGCCGCACAAACGGTGATGTTGGTTACTGCCCTGGCGGCAATAGAAATGTACTCGTTCAGCTCTCTGAGTTGCTTCAAAACCCAGTTGACCCCTCCGGCGCTGACCCGATAACCGGAACGGTCGGTAACAATCAGCATCCCGTCTTCCTGCAGCTGCCGGAAATATTCGGATACCGCTTGAGGCGTGATTCCCAGCTTTCGGGCAATGCTCCTCTGGAGCACGTTGGGCCCGGAAGCGGCAACCTCCACCAGTATCTGGAAACGGCTGGCAGAACTTTTGCTCTGCAATATCTCAATCATTTTTTATCCGTGATTCAATGAGGTAACTTGACTGAAAACAATTATTACATAAATCCGCTTAAATGAGAAATAGGTTTGCTCTCTCTATCCGGCTCAGGGCCCGGAAAAGGCTTTCCCGCAGCCCTGGGTGCGTTGTCCTTTTCATCAGGATTGGGTGGGGTTTCTAGTTGATACACGCCACACCGGGCTCCGAGACGCAGGTTGACAGCCAGTTACCGTCATCGTATTATTTATGACAAAAGTAGGCGGGCAGGATACCTCATTGCTGATTGAAGCTTTCTCTACCCCCCAAAAAAGGAATAGACATGATAAGTTTTGAGTATTATGCACCCCGTTCATTAGAGGAAGCTCTTTCCTTGCTTGACAGATGGAGAGGGGAAGCGAAGGTACTGGCAGGAGGAACGGACCTGACAGTACAAATGAAAGACGGGCGTATCCATCCCAATGTACTCATCGATGCCAAGAATGTTCCCGAGCTAAACCGTCTGGAATGGAGCGATAGCCGGGTTCTTCATATCGGAGCTGCCGTACCCCTTAGCAAGGTAGTTGACTTCCCTCCGGTTGTGGAAAGATTCGGTATCCTGCACCAGGCTTGTTCGCTCATCGGCTCAATACAGATAAGAAACCGGGGGACGGTAGGCGGCAACATCTGTAATGCCGCCCCATCCGCCGATGCGGCACCTCCCCTTCTCTGCCTGGAAGCCCAGGCGGTTGTGGCTCACTCTGGCGGGACCCGTATCGTACCGCTGGAAAGCTTTTTTCAAGGGCCAGGCCAAACTGCTCTTGCCAGTAACGAGCTTCTGGTAGAAATTGAGGTTTCTCTGCCGCCGGCTCTTTCGGCAGGATGCTATCTCCGGCACACCCCCAGAGAAGAGATGGATATCGCCGTGGCCGGCGTGGCTTCTTTTTTAGTTTTAACTCCCGAAGGGGACTGGTGCCAGGGGGCAAGAATTGCCCTGGGCGCGGTGGCTCCAACGCCGATAAGGGTACCCCAGGTCGAGGCTTTCCTGGTCGGCAAAACCCTGAGCGAGGGCATAATTGCCGAAGCAGCCGAACAAGCGGCGGCGGCGGCTAGCCCTATCTCTGACTTGCGAGCTTCAGCTGAATATCGCCGAGAGCTGGTGAAAGTTCTAACCCGAAGGACTATCCAGAAAGCCCGGGAGGCTCTAGGCTCTAAAGTTTAATTAAGAGTTTAATTATAGGAAGTAAATGCAATGGGAAAAGTTATAAGACTCACGATAAACGGGCAAGAACAGGAAATTACGGTGGAACCGCGACAGACCCTTCTTGAGACCATCCGTGACGGCTTTGGCTTAACCGGGGCTAAAGAGGGGTGTGGCAATGGCAACTGCGGAAGCTGCACCGTTTTGCTTGATGGGAGAGCGGTTAACTCCTGCCTGGTCTTCGCCGTCGAAGCCGACGGACGAGACATTACGACCATAGAGGGATTACGTCAGGGAGAGGAGCTTCATCCTCTTCAGCAGGCTTTCCTGGCCGAAGGCGCGGCGCAGTGCGGCTTCTGTACTCCCGGAGTTATCCTTGCGGCTAAGGCTTTCCTGGATTCCAATCCCAAACCCACCGAAGCTCAGGTGAGGCAGGCGATTGCCGGTAACCTGTGCCGCTGCACTGGTTATGACAAAATCGTGCGGGCTGTTTTGAGAGCGGCCGCCGCTTGAAAGGGAGGCATTTATGTCTGAATATGCTGTTTTAGGCAAGCGTCTGCCTCGACCAGATGCCCTGGACAAGGTGACGGGGAGGGCTGTTTTCAGCGCTGATGTTACCCTTCCCGGCATGCTCCACGGTGCGGTGCTGCGCAGCCCCTACGCCCACGCCCGGGTTCATCGCCTGGATGTATCCAGGGCGAAAGCATTGGAAGGGGTGATAGCCGTTATCACAGCGGCTGACGTGCCCGGACAGAAGAATGAAAAAAGGCAGTATTCTCCGTCAACCCCCAACCTGGTAAGGGACAGGGCATTTTTCGCCGGGCAGCCGGTGGCCGCGGTAGCCGCGATAAATCCCCATATCGCTGAAGAAGCCCTGGGGCTGATTGAAGTTGATTACGAAGAGTTGCCGCCGCTTTTAGATGCTTTAGAGGCGATGAAAACGGACGCTACGCCAATTCACCCCGGTCTTTATACGAATGTTACCGACACCAGCAGAAAGGACCAGGTGATGTCGCCGAGCAACATCGCCTGGCATTTGACCTGGGGGCGCGGCGATGTCGCCGCCGGTTTTAAAGAAGCGGATATTGTCCTGGAGAATACCTTCCGCACCCAAACGGTCCATCAGGGCTATCTCGAACCCCGGGCGGCGGTGGCTAGTGTCGACCTTAAAGGCAAAGTAACCATATGGACTGACAATCAGGGAATCTTCAGCGCCAGGGAACTGTGTGCCCGCTTCCTTGACCTTCCCCTAACCCGGGTAAAGGTGATGCCCGTGGAGGTCGGTGGAGCGTTTGGTGGCAAGTCAGGTCAACAGCTGTCTCCTATTTGTGCTCTGCTCGCCTTGAAAACCGGCCGCCCGGTGAAGATGGTGATGCCCAGGAAGGATGTGTTTACCGCTACCGTCCCGGCACCGGCAACGTCGATTACCATTAAGGCAGGGGTGACCAGAGAGGGGCGCCTTACGGCGGTGTCGGCTACCCTGGTCTATGACAATGGCGCCTTTCCCTCAGAACAGCCGAAGCCTTTCATGGGTGGGACGGCGTTTAATCCTTACCGTATCCCTCATCTGAAAGTCGAGGGCTATGATGTGGTTACCAATAAGGCACCCTCCGGGTCCTACCGGGCTCCGTCAGCCCCCCAGGCGGCATTCGCGATGGAATCCCAAATGGATTTGCTGGCGCGAGCTCTAGGGATGGACCCTTTAGAGCTCCGGTTGAGGAATGTCGCTGTGGAGGGCGACCCTATGCCTCACGGAGCTCCTTTTGCCAAGATTGGTTTCAGGGAAACGCTGGAGAAAATGAGGCAATATCTGGCGCTGCGGGGTAGCTTGAAGGGGGAGAATCAGGGGAGAGGTGTCGCCTGTGGTTACTGGGGTGGGGGTGGAGGTACTTTTGTCGCCAATGTCAACCTGAATGCCGACGGGTCGGTAGTTCTGGTCGTCGGTAACACTGACCTTACCGGATGCCGCACCAGCTTCGCCCAGATGGTTGCCGAGGAATTTGGCATCCCGTTTGAAAAGGTAATCGTGGTGGCTGGGGATACCGATACCGTTCCCTTTGCCGACAACTCAACGGGGAGCCGGCAAACCCGTCAAATGGGGACCGCCGTCTCCCGTGCCTGTGCCGATGCCAAAGAACAGCTAATGCGACAGGCAGCTGCTCAACTGGGCGCCGAGCCGCCTGATTTGGAGTTCGCTGGCGGCGGCATCCGGATAAAAAATATGCCGGAGAAGTTTGTCTCTTTGGACGACTTAGCCCGGCAGAGCCTGAGTTCCGCCGGGGATGGACCGATAACGGGCCGGGGTGCAGTGACACGAACCCGACCGGGGAATGCCTTCGCGGTACAGGCAGCGGAAGTGGAGGTAGACAAAGAGACGGGGAAGGTTAAAGTAATCTCCTACGTGGCAGCTCAAGATGTTGGTTTAGCCATTAACCCGACTCTGGTGGAAGGTCAAATACAGGGCGCTGTCGCTCAAGGTATTGGCTGGGCTTTGACTGAGGACTACATTTTCCGTGATGGGACGATGCAGAACGCCAACCTGCTAGACTATCGCCTACCCACTGCGGCTGACCTGCCTTCAATCGAGACAGTGCTGGTGGAGGTGACTTCTGACACCGGACCCTATGGTCTGCGCCCGGTGGGAGAGCCTCCCATCGTTCCTTCCCTGGCGGCTGTCGCCAATGCCATTCACAGCGCCGCCGGGGTGAGACTGAAGGAGCTGCCAATGACTCCGGAAGCAATCTTGAGGGCGCTGCAAGCTCAAGAAAAGTAGAGGGGGAATGACCAGCCATAAAGAGACCTTCTTAGAGATGCTCCGGCTCTGTCAGGAGGGCCGGGCCTTTGTCTTAGCCACGGTGGTGAAGACAATCGGCTCTACCCCCCGGAAACCAGGAGCCAAGCTGCTAATACGCTCGGACGGTACTACCCAGGATACCCTGGGTGGAGGTTGTGTCGAGGCTGAGGTCTGGCAGGAGGCAATGCTCGCCATGGGCACAGGAAAGTCGACAGTTCGAGAATTCCAGCTCAGCGATGACCTGGCGGCTGAGTCGGGTCTGGTTTGCGGGGGCACCATGGAAATACTCATCGATGCGGTTACGGGCAAGGAAAGTCTGCTCCCTGTAATTCAGAAGGTGCTCAGTGCCCTGGATGGGGGTGGCAAAGTAGCCCTGGCTACTGTCATTCAGACATCGGAAAGCTCAATACTGATAGGCGACAAAATTCTGTACGAAGCCAACGGCAATGCCGTGCTGAATCGGGCCGGCGTCGAATCTCGGGATGACCTGGTCAGGGAGGTAGCCTTACATACTCCCTTAATTCGTGAAACCGGGCTGGTATCCGTCGGCGGTACTGAACTGTTTGTCGAGGTATTTCAATCCCTGGACACCATTCTCATCGTTGGAGCCGGGCATATTGCCAAAGCCCTCGGCTCCATAGCTAAATTGCTCGGCTTTAGAGTGGTGGTCGTCGATGACCGGGAAGAATTCGCCAACCGCCAGCGCTTCCCCGAGGCCGATGAGGTCATCGCCGCCCCGATTGTGCCAGCAGTCAGAGAATTCCCCATCTCCGATGGCACCTTTGTCGTCGTCGCCACACGCGGTCACCAGTTGGATTACGAAGTCTTGCGGCAGGTAGTGGAATCTCCGGCGGCCTATGTGGGCATGGTCAGCAGCCGGCGAAAGGTGGTTTTGTTCTATCAACAACTGGTCGCCGCAGGGTTATCGCCGGAGAAGGTTCGCCGAATTCATGCCCCTGCAGGACTCAATCTGGGTGCCATTACGCCCGAAGAAATCGCTTTCAGCATCATGGCAGAAATCACCATGGAAAAACTGGGCGGTGACGGCCAGCCCCTCAAATTTACCCCCAATACCTTGCTCCAGAGTGAGAAATGAGCGTCTCGGCTGTCCTGCTCGCCGCCGGCCAGTCTACCCGCATGGGTCAAAACAAAGCCCTTCTGGCCTGGAAAGGGCAAACCATGCTGGAATATCACCTCGACCAATTGAGGCAAACCAGCATCGAAAAGACGGTTGTCGTGCTCGGTTTTGAAGCGGAGAGACTGCAGCCGCTAGTGGCAGAAACAGCGAAAGCCTCAGTGATAATCAACGCTGATTACCTCTCAGGTAGATGCAGTTCAATTAAGGCTGGAATAAGAGTACTCCCTCCTCAGAGTGACTCGGTGCTAATACTGGCCATTGACCAGCCCCGGCCGTATTATCTGTTAGAGGCACTGATAAAATATCACCAGAAACGGCGTCACTTGATTACCATGCCTGTCTACCAGGGTAGACGCGGCCATCCCACTCTCTTTGCTCGCTCGCTTTTTGCGGAGCTGCTTGAAATCTCGGAGGAGACGGCCGGCCTGCTCCAGGTTGTGCGCCGCCACCAAAAAAAGGTGGCCGAGCTGCCCGTGCCCTCCCCAATTGTGCTTATCGACCTGAATGATAGGAGCGATTATGAAAAAGCTCTATCCCTGCCCGATATACGGTTGACCGGCTGACGGTCGCCCCTTCAAGTAAAGTAATAATCTGACGTTTCGTTATATCGAAGAACTCTCCAGCAGTGGATGGTTAATCGGCTCTCTGTCCAATAAGTTCGACTAGCAAGCTCACAATGTCGGCTACATCTCTCGGGTCAAACTGCGGTGCTCCTGTATCAGATAATTGAGCCGATATCGTAACCAGTACCTCCCCACCATTCTTGAGTGACGCTGCTCTTTGCCCGGTGTTACGAACTACTACCTTGGGGATTTCACTAGACTTGTAACCCTCTGCCAGTATGACATCG
This sequence comes from Dehalococcoidales bacterium, assembly GCA_030690265.1. GTDB lineage: Bacteria > Chloroflexota > Dehalococcoidia > Dehalococcoidales > UBA2162 > JAUYHA01. The sequence goes on from JAUYHA010000177.1 coordinate 116,398, forward strand.
ACCTTCCCCCCAATCGTTTCCCTTATCTGGTCAAGAGAGAGTTCATCATCCAGGCGCTCAATAAAGGCAAAGCGGTCAGAGGAGGACAGAACAACTATGTCACTCCCGGCCCGGGCTAAGCGCCAGGTGTCCTTGCCTGGGTGGTCGATATCGCAGCCGTGAGGAGTATGCTTAACCGTAGCTACCCGATAGCCCAAAATTTTTAGCTCTGCCACTACTTTTTCCAGGAGTGTCGTTTTACCGGAATTAGAGTTGCCAATAAACGATACGATAGGCGTAACTATCGCGTTATCACTAATGGATTGAGCCGCTTTCTCCTGTACCGCTGTTGTTTTCTCTGATACAGAAATCATTTTGTTCATTGTCCCGTCTTATCTATGCGGTGATTTTTACCTCTGGAGACCTTCCCTTTATCCTCGACTTGCTTGAATTTATGATGTGATTAATGATAATGCCAGCTCCGAAACCGTAGGCCAGATTACCCGTGGTCAAGCTGATAATAGACACGGTAGCTATTACCGCTACGCCGCTGCTGGTCCTGACATCACGCACCAGGGCAGCATGGTAGACTCCGACTATGAATAATAGGACTCCCAGCACCGAGAGCGGTATCAGTGAGAAGACGCTAGCCGCGCCCTGGCCGAAAAAAAGCCCGACTATGAGCAGGATGGTACCCATCATTATCGCGGCACCCCCGGTCCTGGCTCCCAATCTGTAGTGTGCGGTAAGTCCCCCGGAACCGTGGCACATCGGCATAGCAGAAAGAAGCCCGGCTATGATATTGGCAATGCCCATTGAAGCGGTCAGCGCTCTGGGGGTGGCTTTTGCCGCCTTTTCTCCGAAATAGACCTGGGCGGTGTCCTGCGTGCCAACCACGGCATTACCAAGTGTAAGTGGTAGTTGAGGTAGCACCAGGACGGTTAAAGCTACCCATAAATCTGTGGCATTGGGCAAGGATAGTGATGGCGGGACGGGATTGAGCTGCAACAGCCCGGATGTCGGATACAGGACCACCCCTGAAACCACTCCAAAGGCTAGCAAAGCCAGAGGAGGCGAAAAACGCTGGTTTTTCTTGAAAAGAATGATTTTAGAAAATAGAAAGACCGCCAGTGATAACAGAGCAAGCAATATCCCGGTTCCCGTTGATGCGATATCGACAGACGGAGTAGCGCTTGAAATAAATGTCTGCCCGCCAAAAACAAATTCCAACCCTTTCCGGAAAAGCATCAAACCTATACTCAGTTGAATCCCTCGGACAACTGTCCTGGGGAAAAATTTGACGATGCGGCTTATCAGATTGGTCATGGAGAAGAATGCCAGAATAAGGCCCATTATCAGTCCCGCCGCCCCGATGACGGTGGCTGACAGTCCCATTGAGATAGCTATGGCGGATACTGCTTTCAGCGGCTGTACCGGCATAGGAAGCCGGTAATAAAGTCCCGAAGTAATGTAGAATAATCCAGTTACCATCAGGACGGAGGTCGGGTTCAGCCCGTTAACCAGAATAAGAGCCACCATCAGCGGCAGCAGCGTGCCCAGGTCAGCCAGCGCCCCGCCGAACTCCTGGATATTAAATCTGAAGGTAGCAAGTCTTATTCTGGTATTTGCCGTTTGAGCGAAATTATCAATTGTTTCTTGATACATCATTTTGTTCCCGATAAAAAGGCAGGGCTCAGGGTGGTTACCAAACGGCGAGTTAACCCCAAGAAAGTAGCTAACCAGGCAACTAACGCTATGTAGATAAAGTAGTTTGGTATTGAAAAGAGGAAGTCTAGTTCCAGAGCTTTCGCCAGTTGAAAAGTACAAGCTGTATACATACCCAGTGGGAAGACCATCCCCCAGTACTGGGGATTGTATTTGATGGGAAAGCGTTTATAGATATGGAGCCAGTAGCCAAAGATAAAAAGTAGCGGAATCCACCATGTCCCGATTGCCCAGAAGAAGAGGGTAAATCCCTGTAGAAACGGGAGCAGGCTATTCAGCAAAGTCCATTGCTGCGCGTTAAGCATCAGCGTGGCTCCTGCCAGGGTGGTAATAGCTACCGCTCCCATATTAATCCAGTATGGTGGAGTTATTGCTTCCGGAGCCACTCTGAAAAAAGTGAAGCGATAAAAAATCAACGAGATTACTAGAATGTAGAGCATCCCGCCCAGCAGGTACATTGTCAGAGTAAAGAAGAGTAAGGCCTGGCTTCCGTTGGCAAACATCCCGTTGAGTAGTGTGCCCAGGATGGATATGGACTGGGTGGCAACAATGGCAATCAGCCAGGCGCCGTTGATTCCGTTTTCCAGTGGAGGTTTTTCCTCACGCAGCATAACCGCTCCGAAAAAGGAATACATTATCACTGGCCAGAGAATGAGCCCGACAATCCAGAGAACCATGGCCAGGGTATTACTGACTCCCAGGATAATGAACTGGCTACCCAGTACACAGGTGCCGGCAATTATGGTGAAGAAGCCGGGGCCACGTACATGACTGGTAAGGTCTGACTTCAATTGGGGGAAATAACGAGCCAAACGGAAAATAGTCAGAATCCAGAGTACCAGGTAAGCAAATATATTTAGCCAAAAAAGAGACCAGGCAACGGGTTCCATTCCCAGTAAATGGGAGGCAATCGAGACGATACCGGTTGCCATCACCAGGGCAAAATAAGCCGGATTCAGGTCACGGACTCCCGCTCCTAGAATATTGCCCAGTTTCTCTCTTGCCATATTTGTCCTGACAAATTGCCAGATTTGTTCGGTGGTATCTTAGCTAACACACTTACCTTGGAATGTGTTTTGCCCCTTGCCAAATATCAGATGAGCAAGGACAGGTCTTACTGCTGCCGGGCTTTACGGCGTTGCCACATTACCAGTTGATACGGCCGCCAGAGGTAAGCCAGCGGTACGGAGAGCATATGCACCAGCCTGGTAAAAGGGAAAACAGCCAGAATAACGAAGGCGTTGATGGCGTGAATCTTAACCAGCAGCGGCATCGAAGTCATGTAGTCTACCATCGGACTGAGTCTTACCAGCGACCAGAAATAGGGTGTGGCAGACTGAACATACCAGCCGGAACCCCAGCGGTAAAATATGGCGGTACCAATACCGGTAAGCACGGATAGAAGCAGCAGCAGGAGCAGCACTAAATCCATACGGGAAGTCACTGCCCGGATACGTGGGTCTGCGCCCCTGCGTACCAGGAGGAAGATGAGTCCGGTCAGTACCAGCAATCCAAGAGCCAGGGCGGTCCCTTCCAGAATGTAGAGTCTGAGAGGGACGCTGTTAAAAACTCTAATCCGTTCGGGGAACAGTACTCCTACCAGGTGACCGAGCAAAATAATAATTATCCCGTAGTGCCAGGGCACCGAACCCCAGAACAGGCGGCGGTTTTCCAGAAACTGCGATGAAACGCTGGAGTAGCTGAACTGGTTGGTGGTGTACCGCCATATCAAACCTGTCACCGCTGCCACCAGCGCCATATAGGGGAAAATGGCAAAAAAGAAGGTATCAATCATGAGGCAACTCCTCCCGTTTTATCCAGGCTCCGGCCCATCCGCTTGAGAAACAGCTTTAATGAACTAATAATTGTTCCATAACCTTCTCTATCTTTTTTGAAGGCTTCTTCCAGCTTCTCCAGGGCAGGCAGGAGTGCCTCCTGGATAAGCGGACTGACGAACTCCGGCTCGCTGGCGATGCTTAAAAACCTCAGCAGGATGCAGAGATGGTCAGGTAGCTCGCCATCACTGGAAAACTGGTGAGACTGATAAGCCTCCTGCAGTCTCACCAGAAAAGTGCTCCGCTTGGGGGTTTCACCAAAAATGTGATATCCGACATAGAGTGTCTGCGCCGGGACAATGTCAAATGTCCGGGTATAAAGCTCTTCAAGCCTGCCGGTATCCTGAGCTTGAGCAAACTTCAGGAACGATTGCATCGGCCTGGCGCTTTCAGGACAAACACCATTCAGCTCGCTGATACACCGGGTAAGTGCTTCCAGAGTCGAACCGTCAGGGTATTCCAGGACATCAGCAAAGAGCCGGCACAGTTGTCTGGTGTCTTCAGCAAACATCAGGGTCCTCTCCTCGGTGGTATGTTCAACCCAAAGCCAACCTGGTTCCTGTGAGCAAGCGGGTCCTGCATAAACTGCTCGATTGACTCTTCACGGTGGTAGGGTGGAAGCACAAATCGGTCACTGAACCGGGGTAGAGCCGTCAAGCGGGCAATTTGTTCGGCAGTTTCAGCAGAACAACCTGCTTCACTCATAAGCGCCTCTGCCTGTTTCAGGTCAATATTTCCTACTGATTTTGCCTGCTGGTAGTTTCTCACTGCCCATAGCTTTCGTAAGGCAGATTTGATGATTTCCTCGTTGCCGGCTGAGAAAAGCCGAGCCATATACTTAATCGGCACCCGGCTGTTCCCAATGTTAGCGAAGAAATCACCGCTAGCCAGGTCGTAATTACCTTCTCTATTTGAGGCTATAACGGGTAGTAGTGGCGGTACATAGAAGAGCATCGGCAGGGTGCGGAACTCGGCATGCAAGGGCAGAGCCAGCTCCCACTCTTTAACGAACTTGTAGATTGGGGATTTCTGCGCCGCTTTAATCCAGTCGTCACCGATACCGCTCTTCCTGGCGTCTGAGACTACTGCGGGGTCATTGGGGTCGAGGATAATACGGCGCTGAGCGGCAACAAGTTCGGACTCGGGAGAAGAACTGGCAATCTCCTCGATTCGGTCAGCGTCATAGAGAAGGACTCCTATGTATCGTATCCTGCCAACACAGCTATGGAAACAGGCCGGTGCCTGCCCGGTCTCGATACGGGGGTAGCAGAGAATGCATTTCTCGGCTTTGCCGGTTGCCCAGTTATAATAAGTCTTCTTGTAAGGGCAGCCGCTGACGCAAAAGCGCCAGCCCCGGCATTTCTCCTGGCTTACCAGGACAACGCCGTCTTCGCCGCGTTTGTAGATAGCGCCGCTGGGACAGACAGCTAAACACCCCGGATTAAGGCAGTGGTTGCAGATGCGGGGTATATAGAAAAAGACCATCTGCTCGATGCGGAAGAGGGCGGTTCTTTCCTCTTCAGTTAGTTCATTAAGGTTAATATCATTCCGGGCATAAATTGATGAACCGCTAAGGTCATCGTCCCAGTTGGGGCCAGCCTCGATTTCAACGTGCCTGCCAGTGACTTTGGAGATGGCTCTGGCTGTGGGTGGCGCCTCTCCCGGAGGAGCGTTAAAGAGATGTTCATACTGGTAAGTCCAGGGTTCGTAGTAATCATCCATTATGGGCAGGTAAGGGTTGTAGAAGAGGTTGGTCAGTATTCCCAGACGTCTGCCCAGTCTTGGTTTTAAGGAATTGCCTTTTAGTTCCCAGCCGCCCCGGTATTTCTCCTGGTCTTCCCAGAGGGTGGGATAGCCGGTCCCCGGCTTGGTCTCGACATTATTCCACCACATATATTCCGTGCCTTCACGGGAAGTCCACAGGTTATTACAGGCCAGGCTGCAGGTGTGACAGCCGATACACTTATCCAGATGAAACACTGAGGATACTTGAGCGCGGACATCCATATCGTTACTCTCCTTCTACCAGGCCGGTTTCCCTTCCAGTTTCCTTACCAGTATATAGGTATCGCGGTTTACTCCGGTTGGCCCCCAGTAGTTAAAAGCATAGGTGAACTGGGCATAGCCGCCAGCCATTAAAACCGGTTTCAGACGCACCCTGGTGAGACTGTTATGGCCTCCAGCCCGCTGGTTACCTCTCAAAGGAGATTTGGGGACGGAAATTGTCCGCTCCGGGGAATGGTAGAGCAGGCAGGTACCCCGGGGTATCCGGGCGCTGATTACCGCCCTGGTGACCACCACCCCGTGGTCGTTATAGACCTCTACCCAGTCGTTATCTTTTACCCCAATCTCGGCGGCGTCCTCCTCGTTAATCCAGAAAGGTTCGATGCCGCGAGATAAAGTCAGCATCAGTTCATTATCAAAGTAGGTGGAGTGAATATGCCACTTACCGTGTGGAGTGAGATAGTTCAGCATGATACTTTTAGCCTCAGGCTGGGTGCGGCTGAAATCACCGTACACCCTGGGGTCAGGATTAAGTTTATAAGCAGGCAAGTTTTCACCGAAGGCAAGATAAAGCTCATGGTCGTGGTAGAACTGCTGACGGCCGGTCAGTGTCCGCCAGGGCACCAGACGTTCGGTATTGATGCAAAATGGTGAATAAGTGCGGCCATCATTGATAATGCCTGACCAGCACGGGCTGGTGAGCAGCCGGACAGGCTGCTGCTGAATATTCATAAAGTTAGTCTGGACGCCACGAGTCTTCTCTGCCAGGTCTGCCAGAGGCAGACCTACTTTCTTCTCCTCTTCCTGAAAAGCTCTGTAGGCGGCTTCGCCGTTGGTTTCCGGAGCAAGTTTGAGAATGATGTTAGCGGCATCCTTTACTTCAGCCAGCGAAGGATATTCTTTGCCGTCCCATTGTTCGGTTTTTTGTTCCTGAAGCAACCGGTCGTAGAAATCTTCAATGCCCCAGCGCACTCCGTGGGCACCGATGCCGTTCTGCCGTGCCAGAGGGCCGAAGGAAATAAAGCGATTATAAAGATTAGCGTAGTCCCTGGTTACGATTCTCAGGTGGGGCATAGTCTTGCCGGGAACGGGTTCGCATTCGCCTTTAGCCCAGTCCTTAATCTCCGGCTGGGCAATCTCGTCGGCGCTGTCATGAGCCAGAGGAGAACAGACGACCTCTTTAACGGGTTCGGGGAAGTGGGCTGGAGCCAGTTCACTTACCTTTTCAGCGATGGACTTGAAGATGTCCCAGTCACTCTTTGATTCCCAGCAGGGCGGCACTGCCGCCGAGAGGGGGTGCATATAGGTATGCAGGTCGGTGGAGTTGAGGTCGTCTTTTTCATACCAGGTGGCGGTGGGTAAGACAATATCGGAATAAAGGGCAGAGGTGTCCATGCGGAAGTTGATGTCCACCACCAGGTCCATCTTTCCTGTCGGGGCATTGTCCCGCCATTCAACCTCGGTTACCTCGCCTCTGGCAAGCTCATCGGCATTAACATTGGAATCTGCACCGAGGAAATGACGCAGAAAGTACTCATGTCCTTTAGCGCTCGACAGTATAGCGTTGCCCCTCCAGATGAGCCACAGGCGAGGCCAGTTTTCCGGAGCATCGGGGTCTTCCACGGCGAAACGCAGTTTCTTATCTTTAATCTGCCCTACAACCCATTTGATAATATCTTCATCACTCTCAGCGCCGTCTTTCCTGGCGTCCTCCACGAGAGTGAACGGGTTACGATTGAACTGAGGATAAAAGGGCAGCCAGCCCATACGGACGGCTTTAACCTGCATATCCATAGTATGCCCGCTGGTTAAAGAGCTGTCACCCGGGGGAGGCTGGTAGCGGGTAAAGCTGCCTTCGTAACGCCACTGGTCAGTGTGCGTGTAATAGTAAGACGGAGCGTTCTGGAGTCGCGGTGGAGCCTGCCAGTCGGTAGCGAAAGCAATCGAAGACCAGGGGGCGACTGCCGCCAGCTTCTCCTGTCCAACATAGTGAGCCAGCCCGCCGCCGTTGCGGCCAATACAGCCGGTTAGCATTAAGCCGGTAATGGCGGCGCGGTAAATCAAATTGTTATGGTACCAGTGGTTGATGCCGGCACCGATAATTACGGTACATTTGCCTTCTGTCTTTTCCGCCGTGCCGGCGAACTCCCGGGCAAACTTCACCACCGTATTGCGGTCGATGCCGGTATATTTTTCCTGCCAGGCCGGTGAGTAAGCCTTTTCATCGTCATAGTTTTCGGGGTAATCGCCTTCTAACCCGCGCCCAACGCCGAACCGTGCCATTATCAGGTCGAATACAGTGGCCACCGGGACTTTACCTCTTGCCGTCTCTATGTATTTGATGGGGACACCCCGCAGTGGGACTGTCCCTTCGTTAAAGTCAGTAAACTCAACCCGGGCTATTTCATCATTATCGCCAACAAAAGAAAGGACCGGGTCAAGCTCGGTATTGTCCAGTCCCTCTTTCATTTCCAGGTTCCATTTACCCACATCCTCTTTTGCCCAGCGGTCGCCGATAGACCCCCGGGGCATTCGCGGCTCTCTGGATTTGCTGTCATAGACCAGGAATTTCCAGTCGCCGTTTTCAACACTGCTGTAGCGGGAAAGTGAATTAGCCCGCAGGAACCTGCCAGCCTTATAACTTTCCCCGTTTTTTTCCAGGACTACCAGGAAAGGGTTATCGGTGTATCGCTTGAGGTAATCAGTAAAGTAGGGCACCTGCCGGTCCACATAAAACTCTTTCAAAATAACATGGTTCACCGCCATCCAGAAGGCGCCGTCCTGCCCGGCATTTACCGGTACCCACCAGTCGGCGTATTTGGCTACCTGGCTGAAATCCGGAGAGAGAACGGTGAATTTGGCTCCGTCATACCTGCCTTCCGAGATAAAATGGACATCCGGGGTCCGGGTCATATTCAGATTCGACCCCATAGCGACAACATATTTGGCATTGTACCAGTCGATACTTTCCTGAACATCGGTCTGCTCCCCCCATATTTCCGGAGAGGCTGGCGGCAAATCGCAGTACCAGTCGTAAAAGCTAAGGTTAACACCTCCGAAAAGCTGGAGGAGGCGGGAACCTCCGCCGTAGCTCAGGTACGACATTGCTGGAATAGGGGAGAAGCCGGCAATACGGTCAGAGCCGTACTTTTTTGCCGTGTAGAGCATTGATGCGGCTACGATTTCCCGGGCGTCATCCCAGGAACAACGACGGAAACCGCCCTTGCCGCGGGCTTTCTGGTAGCTGGAGCGTACCGCTTCGTTTTCGACCACCGATGCCCAGGCTTCAACGGGGTCGCTGTGCTGTTGTTTAGCCTCTTTCCAGGCATCTGCCAGCGCTCCTCTGATATAGGGGTATTTTACTCTGAGGGGGCTGTAGATATACCAGGAGAATGATATGCCCCTCTGGCAGCCCCGCGGCTCGTAGGGGGGCAGGTTGCAGTCGAAGTCCGGGTAGTCCACCGCCTGCGTTTCCCAGGTGATAATACCGTTCTTGACATAAACCTGCCAGGAGCAGCCCCCGGTGCAGTTGACGCCGTGGGTGCTGCGGATGACCTTATCATACTCCCAGCGGTTACGGTAAAAATCTTCCCACTGGCGCCGCTGAGGGCTGACAATATCCTGAATCCAGCTCATCTCGAGCCTCCTTTAACCAGGAGCTGGCGGACTCCGGAAAGCCGCCCTCTCCAGATAAGTTGCAATATTCCCGCGATAACCAGAAAGCCGGCAATTCCAATCACGATGAAACCCACAGGAGATGAAGTTGACGGCTCCTGTCGGGCATCGCTGATTTCCCTTAAAAAGGCAACCAGGTGAGCAATCTCGTCATCGGTCAGGGGCTTCCCGGAGTAGGCTTCCTTCATTATCGGGAAGGGCACCGGTTTTAACACGGAAGTGAGCCCCGCTTCACCGAAAGTCGAGTAAGCTGCGGTAAGGTCTTTGCCCATGCTGCCACCGCCCAGGGCGGCAATCCCGTTAACATTATGACAGCTGATGCAGGCTGCTCCTCCATTCCGCAAAGCGATATTCCCGGTGAAGATATCGCGACCCATTCCGGTATCGGCACTAATAAGGACTGGGGTTAGTGCAGTTTCTTCTTCAGATTTTTGAGCTGGACCGGCGGCTGACTGGGTTTCGATATATGCCAGGACTGCAGTGGCTTCTTCTTTGCTAAGTCCCATATTGGGCATCTCCATCCCGTATTCCTGGACGAGCTGGCTGGCTATTTCATCTCCCTGAGCAATCAGCGTATCTGGAGAAGTGATAAAGCTGATTAGCCAGTCTCTATCACGGCGGCTGGAGACATCCTTCAGGTCGGGGCCCACCATCCTGCCTCCGCCGATACTGTGACATCCCTGACACTTCTGCTCAAAGATAAGCTGTCCCTGCCCGTCCGCTTCAGCAGCACGGGTAGCACCGTCAGTAACCATGAAAATAAGCGCAGTTACCATAACCGCGCCTAACAAAATCGAAAGTGAATAAGCGGCAACCCTTACCCTCATTGATACTGGTCTTTCTAACTCTCCCGTATTTTCCCCGAAAAACAACTACATTACTATATAGGATAAATCAAAACTGAGTCTCTGTCTGTCAGAAATATGACAATAGAGTAAAGGCAATGATATAATTCTTATAGCAGAATTCTTCCGTAATAAAAAGGATGATAAATGACACTTATTGCCCCTGTCAACCTTCTGAAATCCATACCCTGTTTTGCCGGTCTTAATGCTGATGTTCTGGATATGTTGCTGGGCTCAGCAAGAGAACGCTACTTTTCAAAAGGTGAGCTTTTGCTTCAGGAGGGCGACCCGTGCCCCGGTTTGTTTGTGCTCCAGTCAGGCTCGGTAAAGTTATACCGGGCGTCATTAACGGGGGAAGAACAGATAATGCGAGTTATCCGCCCGGGAGGATGCTTTGAGTGTGCCCCCCTTTTTGACAAGGGCCCCAATCCGGTCAGCGCCCAGGCACTGGAGAGCTGTAAGGCTGTCTTCATACCGGCCGCCAGCTTTAATTTGTTAATCAGTAATTATCCAGAAGTGGCTCTGCAGTTCGTCCCGATTCTGGCGATGAGACTCCGCGACTTCCTCAACACTATTGAAGATTTTTCCTTTAATACAGTATCAAGGCGAATTGCCAAGCTCATGCTTCAATTGGGCGAGCGGCAGGACGAAGACCGGCATATCTCTCTTTCTGTGCCTCTAACCCAGCACCACCTTGCCTGTATCGTGGGTTGTTCCAGACAGGTGCTGAACGCCTATCTCCAGGAGTTAATTAAAAAAGGCATTATTAAGATAGAGAAACGTCGTATTATTGTCCTCAAGCCGGAGTCTCTACTCGAACTAATCGGGCATGAAACCAGGGGAGACTAACTACAGGCTATGTAGTGGCTGGCTGCGGTTGTTTGAAGACTCGGACAGGCTCTGACCGAGAACTCCCGCGAAAAGTTACCGGACAAGATGGCTACTAGAATTTGAATAGAATATTCTCTGAGGAGAAAACAAAAATAATAAGTATGAAAAAGCCAACCGAACTCTTGAAAGAAGAACACCAGGGAGTACTACAGAAGCTGGACGCATTAGAAGATGTTATCAACAATCTGGAACACAAAGAGAAGGCCTCGGCAAGGCTAAAGGAGCTAACTTCCTTCTTCGACACTGATTTCTGGGTCCACTTTGACAAGGAGGGAAAGGCACTCTTTCCTGAATTTGATAACTTTATGCCTCGTGGCGCCGGTCCCCTGGCAGTAATGATGGACGAGCACGAAGTCCTGAGAGAAACAAACGTAGTAGTGCATGAAGCGGTGACCAGATACCTCGATGATGACGATAGTGCCGCAGTCATTCAGGTAATCAGGCAAAATGGGACGCACTTCATCGAGTTTCTGCGGAACCATATCTTCAAGGAAGACAGCATCTTATTCCGCATGGCAGAAATGCACCTGCAGCAGGCACAGAATGAGAGAGTCATCAGACTCTTTGCTGAGATTGAGAGAACGACAAAATCAGACCTGAAATAACAGATAGATATGTCAAGTTTTGGCGGAACATATTTAATTCTACGAAAGTAATAAACAAGTAGAACTAAACTCACCCTTTGCCCTGATTGCCTCGAGGGCTAAGAGTTCGGAATCTGTCATTAATGGTGGGCGGTACTGCCCAATACGCAGAACTAGGACGTTTGAGTTAGTTTTCCGTTTATAGGTCACCGGCACTAACATATTTATGGAGATCCCGATTATAGTCGCTGAAGCTCTGCCAGTAATGCCTCCCTTTGTCTAAAGGTAAAGATTTTAGTACCGAATCGGTCTGAGAGTTTAGCTCTACGCACAAGTTCACAGATGTAGCTATCAGTGGCAAGGATATCTACGTAAGGTAATACTGAAGCAACAATCTCAAAGTCTGTAAACAGGCTCGCTGGGGGCTTCTTCTCTGGGTGGAAGAATATGTCCGCTGCTACTAGGGAAGCCCATACATGGATATACGGGCAGTCTAACAGTTGAGTTGAAACGAAGAATCTTTCGGGGTCGGCACAATGCTGAAGTACCTCGTCCACAGAGCGGTGAAACTGGATTACACCTGCTAGTCCCAATAAATTGAGAACTTGTTCTAAATTTGATGACTTTATATTGAGTGAGGGGCGTGGCTTAAATATCTCCAGAATGTATTGATTCTTTTGGACTTCCAGTTCCTTATTATATGTTTGTCTCTTTCCCCTGCAATGAACCTTGTAGGTCCAGTATTCATCTGCCAAAGAAGTTCTAGATAGCCGTACATACTCATTGAACTCCTGCGAATTTGGGAAGCTGACCAGCAGGTCTGGTCTTGGAATCCGTCTGATGGGTACATGAGGGTCACGATTAAAGGCAATTTCCCACTCCGGACATTGTATGTCCGGTAAATTACAGTAAGCCCGTGCTGCAGTAACAACCTGTTGCTCCATAATTTCAGGGTAGGACTTAAAAGATAGGCCATACCCCAGTTGTTTCACGAAATGCCACAAGAACTCTTTTACGCGGTTGCCTAGTTCGGTTTCTTCGGAGTGGAAATGTGAGGTAGGACAGATTATAAGGTCACGGTCAGTAAGGTCGGACAAGAGTTCATACAGCTCCCGATAGAAGCTAGCGAGCGGGTCTTTCCAGTCATCAAGATATAGTGACTTTGCCAAATTGCTGGCAAAATTCTGGTCAAGATATACGATTGTTTTACGCTTTTGCATGTAAACTTCACTACGGTCAGCGAATCCCGCCACAAGGCAGCGATTAGTCATTATGATAGCATAACCGAACTTCTCAACGAAACGGTGTGCCCAGCCTACTTCCACACCTATAGACTCTTTGACAAAGGCGTAAGTAAAGAGTATAAGAAGGATATCAATGGTTATGGTGGGAGAGTCAAATGAAAAGACTACCACTAGTTGTTACGGCAGTCCTAGTTCTAGCTTTGGGTATCATAGGTTGCTCACAAACACAGACGCCACCACCTAAGACTTACACTCCACCCACTCCTCCTAATCTCACAGCTCAACAAGCAATAGGTGTTGTCGTAGCTGCGATACAAGCATCTACACCTGCTGTTCGAGCTTCGTCGGGTTGGTTCGAAGCGAAGTTTAATTACTCAAGTCGACAGTGGACAGTAGAAGTCTGGTCATCGGAGAATGCCAGCAAGGAATACGCAGGCGCTGTCTACATCATTGATGATGCCGCTGGGAAACTAACCAATCCTCCTCCAGTTTACAACCCAAAATCGTCTCAATCCACACAATCCTCCGAGCCTACAATAGCTGCGCCAATCGTGCCCAGCGCACCAACAGCGCAACCTATCACTGAGGCCCCGTTACCTACTTCGGAGACACCGAAGGGGTTTACAACTGCTAAATATCTTTTTGATAATGGTGTTAAAATTATGTCTTCAGAGAGGCAGCCTGTTTTCTTAGGCAGGATTAACAACAAGTATGATACAGACAGCATCCTGAACAGGTACGGAAATTATGGTTCAAAATACTCTTCTGATTCCATCTGGAACAAGTATGGCAATTACGGCGGGAAATATTCTAGTTACAGTCCTTTTAATCGGTATACTTCAACCCCGCCCAAAATATATGTTAGCGACACCTTTTGGGGCTATTTGTCGACGAATAAATATTTGTCAATCAATACGTTAGACCCTAATGACCTGCTGATGTTTGCGTATCTGAAATATGACGATGAAACCTATCTGCAACTGGTGATCAAGTAAGTCTACTCCAGCGCCTTGACGGTATAAGTCCCCCACAGGTAGCCCCCAGTAAACCTTCTACAATAACAGAGCTTATAAAACTTCAAACTATCCAAAGATAATTGGACTCTGACCCTATGGTTGAGGTACAGCAGTGTTCATTTAGTGTAAACAAAAGTAGCACATTTGTAGAGCAAAGGTAGCACAAAGTGGGCGGTAGAGGACTTGAACCTCTGACCCCCTGCGTGTAAATTGTGCGAGGAGGCTTATTTTTGCTTATTTTGAGGCTAATTTACTGTTTTGTGCCTGCTCCTAGTTTAGCTTCAAAAACCCGATTTTTTCAACTAGTTTGGAAACCATTTGTGCCAAATTTGTGCCATTTCTTGCCGCAAGTTTAGCCTGGGAGAAGCTTTGCTTACCCCATACCCAGGGCAAAACGAATCGCTGCTTCAACTTCTCTCAACTTCTTATCACTGAGTGTAGCTATTCGGCTTTGGAGGCAATCCTTTGGAATCGTGGTGACGGTATCCAGATTGGCGACACAATCCTGCGGCATCCCGTCATCAATTCCTAAAGGCACTTCTGAATGTATGCGGCGAACACGGGTAGTAACTGGTGCTACAATAATCAGTGAGCGAACGCTGTATGCCTCATCACGGGAGAGAAGCACCACCGGGCGCCTCCCTGCCGGCTGCTCCAGTTCTGCCCACCATATCTCCCCTCTTCTCACTACCAGGGCTCCCCAGCCAGGATAGCGCTGGCTGCACGACGGGCGGCAGTCACTTCTTCCTCAGTCTCGGGTATCCGTTGATAAGCTTGTATGTACTGCTCGCTCATTTCCCTTTCTTTTCGCTGTCGCAGCAACAGTTCAAAAGCACGGCGGAATATTTGGCTGCGACTTTCGCCGCTTTCTTCTCTTTCTCTTTCTACAGCGGTAAGTACTTCCTCAGGAAGACTAATCGCAATCTTGCGTGTTTTAGGCATAGCAGACACCTCTTCATACTACGTTCATACCATAGTATGAAATACATCTTTATCCTTGTCAAGTAACGCTGGGAGTATAAGACTACATTTTACAAGAAGAGACTGCCGGAAAAGTCCCACCGAAATCGCCTCAAGAATCGTTCCTTCGACAGGCTCAGGACAGGTCTTTGGCAGTTATCTGTATGACCGCGTCGTCCCCATCGACCACCTGCTCCGCAATATCAACCAGGTGGTCGATTTTTCATTTGCCCGGCAACTATTTGAGGACAGGTATCATCCGGATATTGGCAGCCCGGCTTAAAGACCTGATAGAGAAGATGGGGTACCGATCCCCAAGCGAAGAGACTCTGGTTAAGATGATATCCGAAGCCCGCAACAAACAGCCGCGTGAGCTCGAAAAACCATGGTGTATTGGAGCCTGTTCTTACTACAATATTCCCCATGACATGATTCCCTTGCTTATTAAGATACAAAAATTGAAAGCGGAATATGGCGACAATGAAAATGTATCTACAGTACTAACCGTCAGAGAAGCTCAATGGATAGCCAGGTTATACCATGTGGCCGAACCACTGGTCAGGGAATTGCCTGACACTTCAGAAAGCGCACTTTTATGGCTGGACTTTATCGCCAGTAGCTATGTACAAAGAGAGCGCGTAAGCGAACAAATGAATGAGCAATATCCGGACACAACTGATCTTGACAGGCTCTATTTCCACTCTGAAGATTTTTTAAATGATGATGTTTTAATATCCTGATGGGATGCGCTACTTCCCGATCATAGACAAGCCATTATCGATGCACTGGAAGAGGAACGAGCGGTAACTCATAAAGATATCGAGCGGCATAAAAAATGCCCCCTCTCTCCCGAAGAAACAAAAATGATAGATGATTGCTTCGACAGCATTGAAAAAGGCGGGCTTGTTGCGCTTCGTGAATTCATTAACCAGTCTCCATTAGCTCAAGAAAATGGAACGATGCATCTGATGGCTGCCGTTCTTTATGAAACAGCAAGATCAGGAGGAATAAAATGAGAGGCAGAATTATCAAGCGAAAGGGTAGTAATAATTATACAATCGTTCTCCAGCTTGCTCTAGATCCTTCCACCGGCAAGCGTAAACAGCAATGGATAACCGCGGACCTTCAAAACGTGAAGCCGAAAAGCAGATGGCCAAGCATATCAACGAGCTTGATAATGGTACGTTTACGAAGCCCAATAAAAAGACCCTGGCCAAGTACCTTAATGAATGGATTGATAGCGTTAGAGGCAACCTATCACCACGTACCGTTGAAGGCTACGTTACCATTATCAACAGGATAATACCTGCTCTCGGAGCAGTACCAATCACTCAATTGAAGCCCGATGCTCTTCAGAAATACTACTCCGATTCTTTGGCTAATGGTCGGCTTAATAAACGAGGAGGTCTAAATCCCCTCACGGTGCGACACTATCATGCCCTGCTGCACCGGGCATTGAAGAATGCTGTAGAATGGGGACTAATTATGCGCAATCCCGCTGATACTGCACACCCACCGCACCCCCAGCCGGCTGAAATCAACATAATGAGTGAAGGCGAAATACAGACGTTCCTTGAAACCGCCAAGGAGACGCCTTACTTTCACTTATATCACACAATATTGTTTACAGGTCTGCGGCGCTCGGAAGTGCTGGCACTCCGATGGTCAGATGTGGACTTGTTACTATGCCAGATATCCGTATCACGCTCGATACACCAGTTGCATGATGGGTCTTACATCTTCCGTCAGCCCAAAAGTGCCAAGGGTCGGCGTACGGTGGCATTGTCACCATCTGCAACACAGGTAGCGAGAACATCGGGAGAAAACGGCAACCGAGAGGCTCCTGGACGGTAGTCTGCTAAAGGATAACGAGCTTGTTTTTAGCAGAAGGGACGGCTCACCAATCCGTCCCAACACAGTCACCCGGGCATGGTCAGACCTATCAAAACGCTGCGGATTGAATGTCATACGCCTCCACGATGCGCGACATACTCACGCTTCACTTATGCTGAAGCAAGGTATACACCCTAAGATTGTCCAAGAACGCCTCGGCCATTCCACTATCGCCGTAACCTTAGATACCTACTTTCACGTATCTCCAGGTCTCCAGGAAGCAGCGGCCAAACGCTTTGACGAGTCATTCCTCACCAGTTATAATAAATCTGTTGAAAGTGAGCTTGTTAGAAAAGGTGGTTAGCTATTCGTTAGCTTTTTAAGATATTGACCGCTTTACTAACCACCTTGTAGCTTCGGGAGGGGTGTCTGAGTGGTCTAAAGAGACGGTCTTGAAAACCGTTGTTGCGCAAGCAACCGTGGGTTCGAATCCCACCCCCTCCGCCAGATTTAACTAAATCAGCACCAAGAACGAATCTTTAAGCCTCTTGAAAACGAAGGCTTTTTATTTTATGCTAACGGATTGCTAACCAATTATTTTTGGCAGTCGTACAACGAGAGACTTGCTAATATGGTCTATTTCCTCTAGAACCATATTTGAAAAGCGGAAAGCTCGAGTAGTCCAACTAGAATAGAATCCTGTCAAGCTATCCATCAAGGTACTCATCTGGAACTCTCCACGAAAGACTATGTATGGCCCCAAATGCTCGTCTTGACCAACTATACGAACAGGCCCACCTGGGTGGGCTACGGGGTCTCTTACTTTCTTTAAGCGAGTATGGTATTCGTGTAGGTTTTGTAGGGTTCCCTTCAGAGAAGTCTCAGAAGAATCGGGAGTAGGAAACTTACGATATATGCTTTTAGAGAGTTTTTCAAATTTAGAAATTAATCCTTGGGTCAGTACAGCCCAATAACTGAATTGATAGTCTAGCCACTCACCTTCGCTGACTGAGGATGGATTCTTTAAGTTCATCAAACTTAAGCAAACCGTTAGTCGATGTTTATGATATTCAACATCCATCAAATCGGTACAGATAGAGCGCCACTTTTGAAATTGTGGGTTCATACTAACAACTGTGGGCAAAAGAACAGAAGGTAGTTCACCTCTTGAACCAGCCTCAATAAACTCGTAAACATATTCGGGAGACAAACGCATTAAATCAACAGCGGCCAGACCTGTTAAATGCTTCTTCAATTTTGAGAAATTGGGGGCGCTTCTGATTTTCACTGTTTTCATTCTCCTGTTTTCGGATTGCCAACACTTCATCAAATCTTAGAGCTGCTGCTTACTAAGAGACCCGGGGTAACATAGATGTAAGTATGCAAGGCGATAGCTATATTACAATGACCTAGCCTTCCCTGAACTATTTTTGGACAGAGACCTCATTCAGCATAACGAGTCCCATCGGATTCAGGTTGTATCCCTTAACATAGGGCTTGACCAGGGTGTAATTTTGCCCGAACCATAAGGGCACAGTGGCGGCATCATCAACCAGCTTTTGCTCGGCCTCCCGGTATAAGGCAAAGCTCAGCTCTTCATCCAGCTCCTTACCGGCTCTCTCCAGCAGGGAATCTACCTCGGGGTTTCTATACTCGCCGTAGTTGTTTTCCGTTCCGCTGTGAAAGAGAATATCCAGGAAGTCCTGGGGGTGGGGATAGTCAGCCACCCAGCCGATGTCGAACATCTCGTCCTTTTCCTCTTTAAGGTAATAAAAGAATCTCTGCGGCTCCATCTGCCTCACCTTTACCTCTACTCCCAGGTCCTGACGCCACTGGTAAACAATGGCTTCCAGCTCCTGCGAAATCTGTCCGCCCCAGCCGTAGGTGGTAATGGTGATGGGCGGCAGTTTAGATACATCACCATACTTCGACTCTCTGATTAACTGCTTTGCTTTATTAACATCATAGTCCAGCCCCGCCAGATTCTCGTTGAAACCGGGTATTCCCGGCGGCAGGATGCCATCCGCCCGTTCAACCATATCCCTGAAGAGCAGGGAGACTACTTTATCTTTATCTACCGCCCGGGAGAAGGCACGGCGGATGTTAACATCATCGAAGGGAGGCTTTGAAGCATTAAAACCGATATAGTAAAAGCTTAACTCCGGCGTCGTGACCAGCTCATCGTAAAAGGGACCGGCTCTATCGGTGACCTTATCAATATAGGCAACCGAAACAGAAGCGGCATCGATTTGACCCGTTTCATACATATTCATCGGCACTCCACCCCACAGCTGAAAGACGACAGAAGCAAGCTCCGCCACTTTGCCATAGTAAAGCTCGTTCCTCTCCAGAACCAGCCGGTTATTTTCATCCCATTCCTTCAGCCTGAAGGGACCGGTGCCATTGGGATTATGCCACCACTCCCTTCCTGATTTCACATTATTACTGTCTACCACAAAGGCGGTGGAATAGGTCAGCTTGGACAAGAAGTAAGATTTGGGGGCATCTATAGTCACCTCAAGGGTATAATCATCAACAACCCTGATGCCGCTAATCTGCTTGCTTTTACCGCTTAATACTTTATCTACCCCGACAATATCACTCAGATAGGTGGGGGCAGTCGATGAGCCGGTAGCCGGGTCGGCCGCCCGGCCCCAGGAATATTCAAAGTCCCGAGCCGTAACTCCCCGTCCATCATGGAATTTGACATCCTTGCGTAAATAGAAGGTATAGGTTCTGCCGCCATTACTGATATCCCACCGCTCGGCTATATCCGGGGCCGGCTCCAGATGAGCATCAAGCCGCACCAGACCGCTGAATAGCTGCACGATGTACTGGTGGGAGGTGGCATCACCGGAGATAGCCGGGTCAAGAGTATGCGGGTCAATACCATAAAGATTAAGGACTTCCCCTTCAACAGGGGTATCCACTTCAGTGGGAGTAAACGGTGATTTTCTTATTAGCTGGCAAGCACCTGACAGACTTAACAGTAGTAGTCCGCTTACCAGTACGGCTGAAAAAAGGCTGGATACTGATTTTTTCATCACTAATGAAGTATAATATAAGCTACTCATTGCTGGCAACTGAAATTGTCCTGATTCTACACCGAAAGGGAGGTGCCGAATGGCAGAAACAAAATCAAGGATAATGACCAGAGGAGAAGACACTGAGGCTCTTCTCTTCAAGAACCGGGAGCAAGGCATCAGGCGGGCGGTAAAGTTGATTGACCCTGAAGCCGGCTTCGACAACAAATCAATAGACATGAGAGTTAACGAACTGCCTCCCGGAAGTCACAGCCAGAGCCACCGGGAGACCAAGGAGCACATCATGTATATATTGAAAGGCAGTGGTTACAGTCTTATAGACGGCGAGAAATTTGAGTGGCAAGAGGGCGATGTTATGTACATTCCACGCTGGGCGTGGCACCAGTATTTCAATACCAGTCCTGACCAGTATGCCCGATACCTGGTGGCAACAAACACCCCTATGGTGGTTAACCTCGGGCTTGACAAAAAGGAAAACTTCACAGGGAATAAGGATTAACCTGCACCCCTGTCTCGTCGTCAAGGTCAACAATAGCCACCGCCCTGGACATAAGCGGCGAGCCGGAATAGCAGGCTATCACCGGACCATTACCGACACAGCGAAAAGTGGGTAAGTGCCCCAGGGCAATATAGTCCCAGCTTGAAGAGGTGGCAATCTCTTGCTGAGTAATGTGGTAGCTCGGGAAGAGAGGATAACTATCACCGACATAGTAACCGTGAGCCACGGCAATATGCCATAGCCCTTTTCTCTGAGGCTGCGGTATGCCGGCCATCGGGGAAACATCGTGAATATAGGAATCGATGGATTTACCCCACACCGACATCCCAGGGCCGGGCAAGTTTATTACCTCGCCTCCCGGCGACCTGAAGATGGTAGCATTGGTACACCTGGACCAGAACTCATCCCTCTCATAAACGGAATCCGGGGTCAGGCAATCATGGTTCCCGGGCAGAATAAGCACAGGCACTGATAAGCGCTGCAGCTGCTCCACCACAAAACTGACCAGACTATCATCAACCCAGTTATGGTCAAAAAAGTCTCCGGCAATGATGACCAGGTCCACGCCAAGCTTGATAGCCACATCAACCGTAGACTCCAGGTTGGGACAGTCCCGGTCATTAATTGATTCCAGATGTAAATCAGAGGTGTGCAATAATCGCCGCCTCGTTCGACTGTTATTTACCATTACCAAAGCTCCCCGCTATTTCTCAACAGGTCTCCAAAGGAGCACCTGTAAAGTATATACCGATTTTCATTGCTAAACCAGCTTGGTTATTTCATATAGAATAGGGAGTAACCTGCACCCCGGCCTCGTCATCAAGCTCAACAATAGCCACCGTGCCATACTGGATGGGCGAGCCACTGTAATAAGCCTTCACCGGCTCAACGCTGACAGAGTGAAAAGTGGGTAAGTGCCCCAGGGCGATATAGTCCCAACCCGGGGTAGCGATTTCCTCCCGGGTGATGTGGTAACTGGGAGAAAAGGGATAACCCCCACCGACATAGTAACCGTGGGCCACGGCAATATGCCACAGCCCATTCCTTTCAGGCTGCGGTATGCCAGCCAGAGGAAAAACTTCGCTTTCACCGTCAATAGATTTCCCCCACACCGATACCCCCAGGCCCGGCAAATCTATCACCTCACCGAGCGGTGACCTGAAAATTCGAGTATTTGAGCAGTTTGCCCAGAGCTCGTCCCTCTCATAAACGGAGTTCGGGGTCAGGCAATCATGGTTCCCGGGCAGGATAAGCACAGGCGCTGATAAGCGCCGCAGCTGCTCCACCACAAAGACGACCAGGCTGTCATCAACCCGGCTACGGTCAAAGAGGTCTCCGGCAATAATGACCAGGTCCACATCAAGCCTGATAGCCAGATTGACCGTAGCCTCCAGGTTGGAACAGTCCCCGTCATCAATTGATACCAGATGCAAATCAGAGGTATGTAATAACCGCCGCCTCGTTCGCTTGCTTTCTGCCATTACTGAAACTCTCCGCTGTCTTTAAACAAGCCTTCCCTTTTCAGGCTCAGGAATTTTTTGTTGCCGATAATGATATGGTCCAGAACATCTATACCTATAATCTCCCCCGCCCGGGCTAACCTTCCGGTCAGACCGATATCATCTTCTGAAGGCTTCGGGTCACCCGACGGGTGGTTATGCACAAAAATAACCGAGGCGGCGCTGGCTGATATCGCCTCTTTGAACACCTCTCTGGGATGAACGATACTGCTGTCCAGACTGCCCATGGAAACTTCAGCTGTTTTTATCAGCTGCCCCCGGGTATCCAGTAAAATCACCAGGAAATACTCCTTCTTTTTACCTTCCAACCTTTTCCCAACCAGGCTCATCACCTGGTCAGGGGTCTTAACCAGGAACGGCTTTTTATCAAGTTCCTGATAGCCCTCCACCCGGTTCGCCAGCTCAAAAGCCGCCTTAATCTGAGATGCCTTGGCAGGCCCAATCCCTTTCACCAGGGAGAGTTCCTCCAGCGAAGCGCCGGCTATCCCCTTAAGACTGCCAAACTGGCTAAGCAGCCTCTGTGCCGTCACCATCACTGACTCGCCGGCAATCCCGCGGCCCAGAATTAAAGCTAAAACTTCCGGCCCGGATAAGGCTTCCACCCCGAATTTCTGAAGCCTCTCCCTGGGTCTTTCGGAAACAGGCAAATCGTGGATGGTAAATGACCTCTTCACAAGCTATATCCCCACCCTTTGAGCCGTCAGTTCTGAATCTAAAAGAAGCCGGCTAACCAGCCTTAACACCTCAACCGGAGAAGGTGGCATCGCCGTTGTTTGCCTGGTTTCCCCAAAGCGTTTGGCGGCATACTCCCGCCATAAGCTATTCAAACCATCCATATTGAAGCCATAAACTTTTCCCAGGGCGGCATCATAGCTATTACCCTGGCTGAAGGTAGTCAACAGCTCAAGCATCTTACCCTGCCCGTAAGTAGTGGCGAGAAACTCCACCAGACTGTAGCTCTGAGCGTAAGCGAGGTAAGATTCCTCAGGATTAGCCGAAAAGGGGCTGGACAGGCTGCGCACCGACAAAAGGCTATCTCTATTTATCGCCCCCTTGAGAAGATTGACATAGCCGGCTTCCAGAATTCCCTCGTTATACATAGCTAAACCTTCAGTAAGCCACACTGGCAAATCGCCGTAGGGACTAGCGGTCATCTGGTGAACAACCAGGTGAGTTAGCTCATGGCTGATTGTCCTCCTACCCCAGGAGAGTTCATTCGGGGCTATGCCAATAGCTATAATACCGTATCGGGTAAAGGTTACCCCACCCGTCCACTCCTGCGGAAAAATCATAGCACCCTGTAAATCCTGGCTGCTTTTATAGATATACAGTCTGACCGGCTCCAGCGGATAGGCACCGGTAGCCTCAGACAGATGCTCCAGGGCTTGCTCGGCAGCAGACATTAGCTCCTCGGCAAAGGCTTGATTGCCTTCATACCAGTATATGGTTACTTTGTCCCTGGTCAGGCTGTTCCAGGAATAGCGATTATCATCAAAGTAGACTCTGGTTGGAGCGGACTCCACTTTAGCACCACCGGCATCTTGCACCGTCCACCAGTATTCCAGGCCGGTTCCCGGGGGAATTCCGCCTGTTCTCCTCATATCCCAGTCCCACTGAACATCAAGAGTAGTATCGGGCATAAATTCAATAGATGCCTCGCTGGTCACCTGAGCATAGCTTTCCCGGTCAACAGTGTAGTGCAGGCGGATGTCAGTAATAGGAGCATCGCTCCGGGCCGACAAACGGAAGTTAAGCTTGAAAGGGAACTCCGCCTCAACCGAGCTATCCAGTATTGCCAAGTCACCCTGCCCCTGTACCCGGCCCGGGCCAAATACCAGGAAAAGGGCCATAATCAGAATTATAACAAGAGCTAATAAAGCGGCCTTTTTAATCACTCTTCTTTACCAACTATTGACCTGAGATAAGCCGTTATGAAACCGTCCAGCTCTCCATCCAGCACCGCCTCAGTATTGCTCGTCTCGTAATCAGTCCTGTGGTCTTTGACCATTTTATAGGGATGGAGGACATAACTTCTTATCTGGTTACCCCAGCCGGCGGAGATACGCTCTCCCTTAAGCCTGGCTCTCTCTTCGGTTCTCTTAGCCAGCTCTAACTTCAGCAGGCGGGACTGAAGAATCCTGAAGGCAATATCCTTGTTCTGGTGCTGGGAACGCTCGCTCTGACAGGTAACCGCTATTTTTGTGGGCAGATGGGTTATCCGGACGGCACTGCTTGTCTTCTGCATATGCTGTCCGCCCGGTCCGCTCGACTTGAATGTCTCTATTTTAAGGTCTTCCGGCTCTATCCTGACATCAACCTCACCTTCAGCTTCAGGCAGAACTTCTACCAGAACAAAAGAGGTATGCCTGGCATGGTCAGCATCAAAGGGAGAAAGACGAACCAGCCGGTGGACGCCGTGCTCCGATTTCAAATAGCCGAAGGCATAATCGCCATCAATCCTGATGGTAGCGCTCTTCATCCCCACCGCATCACCCGGGGAGGTATCCAGTATCTCTGCCTGATAGCCGCGGCGCTCAGCCCAGCGAAGGTACATCCTCAGCAGCATCTCAGCCCAATCCTGGGATTCGGTGCCTCCGGCACCGGCATGAATAGCCAGAATAGCATTTTTGGCATCATACTCGCTGCCAAAAGCCAGCTCCAACTCCAGCCCGTCAAGACGGGAAACCATATCATCTACTTCACCCTCAATCTCCTGCCGGATTGAGGCATCCTCCTCGGCTAGAGAAATTAGCTCGGTAATATCAGCCACCTCTTTCTCCAGACCCCGCCACCTCTCAACCACCTTTTTATACCCGGCTAAACGGCGCATCACACCCTGAGCTTCAGCCGGATCCGACCAGAAATCCGGCTGGGATGTCTGCTTCTCCAGGCTGTCTATTTCCTTTCCCTTGCCAGCGATATCAAAGGTGCACCAGCGCCATAGAAATTCTAGCCCGCAAGTCCTCTAGTTTTTCTCTTATTTCCTCCACCTGTCCTTCCCCCTCCATAAATTTTCTTTCATTCTATAATAGTTTCTCAAAACAGCCTGACCTTATACCATAACACCTTTCCGATGTTCCAGGTTTCCGGTAGAGGCAAGGTGAGCCAGACGGGTGGGCTCCGGTAAACGGTAACCGCGTGAGCACTCCATAACCCAGTGAACAGCGCTTTGCAGGCTAATTTTATGACCTGGAGAAACATAAACCGGTTTTACTCCGGGTCTCGTGCGAAGTGCCGCCCCTATAACCTCACCACCATCCGTTAGCTCGGCATAGCTGCCTGCCTCTACTCCGGGTTCTTCATAACTGCCGCAGAGCAGGGATTTAGCACAGCCGATTGTCGGCGTATCCAGGAAAAGCCCCAGATGGCAGGCAAGACCAAACCGCCGGGGGTGGGCAAGCCCCTGACCATCGACCAGGAACAGGTCAGGAGTAATGACCAGCCTCTCACAGGCAACCAGGATAAGCGGTGCTTCACGGAAGGAGAGAAGACCGGGAATATAAGGAAAATCAAGCCCGCCCTCGACTACCTGCGTCTCCACCAACTCAAGTTCGGGATAGCTCAGTACAACCACTGCCCCTCTAGCCATCTCTCTTGCTCGCCACACTGACATATCAACGCCGGCTATGAAGCGGGGAGCAATAACTTCGTTATTTCTGGAGGCCCGGGGGGCTAACTGTCGTTGTATCTCTACAGCCTGAGAGGGAGTAAGCCGCCAGCTGTGCCAGCTTTTTACCTTCATTCTCTGATTATAGCCTTTAGAGAATCTTTTGGCAACTTACTGGAACCCTGTCCAAATGTTGCCATAGTTTAGTTAAGGTGGTATAATAAATTATTACCAACAAAAGCTTATAATAACCTTTAAGTTAGCCCGGAGAGGCTAGCAAGGGAAATATCTCAAGAGAGAAATCGTTAAAAACCTCTTGCTAGCCAGCGAGAGGTTTTTTTATGGCAAAAAAGCTCATCAGCACTGCCGAAGATATCAGACGGAGTCTGACCCGCATTGCCCATGAAATCATCGAGCGGCACAAAACTACCGAACAATTAATACTGGTTGGTATGTGCACCCGCGGTGTACCCCTGGCTCAGCGGCTGGCAACTGCCATAGAAGCCCGCGAAGGTTCGAAAATTCCGGTCGGCGCTTTAGATATCAGCCTCTATCGGGACGACCTGCCTTCAGGAAAAACTCCCACCCCCCAGCGAACTGACATCCCGGTCAATATCAATGGTAAGTCCGTAGTCTTGGTGGACGATGTTCTCTATACCGGGCGAAGTATCCGCGCCGCTATGGATGCCCTTACTGACCTGGGGCGCCCTCACCTGATTCAGCTGGCGGTGCTGGTCGACCGCGGCCACCGGGAGCTGCCTATCCGGGCTGACTACATTGGCAAGAACATACCAAGCTCCCGGGATGAAAAGATACAGGTCCGGCTGGTAGAGACCGATGGTGTGGATGAGATAGTTATCCTCAAGAATAACCGGCCTGAACTTTCTCCGGTAGAAGCCGGGGACAGACCCGTTGAAGAAAGGAACTACCATGAGCCTGGCCGGTAGAAGTTTGGTAACTATTGAAGACCTGTCTAACGGAGAAATTGAAGCTCTCTTTTCCCTGACTGATGAGATGGCAGAGTCCAGGGAGAAACAGGCCGGAGTATGCCAGAACAAAATCATGGCAAGTTTGTTCTTTGAGCCCAGCACCAGGACACGCCTCTCCTTTGAGGCGGCAATGCACCGCCTGGGGGGAAATGTCATCAGCGCCATTAACATTGGCGCCACTTCCCTGGCTAAAGGCGAAAGCCTGGCAGATATGGCAAAGGTGGTGGGGAGCTACGCCGATATTATCGTCATCCGCCACCCCTGGGAAGGAGCCGCCAAGGTAGTTGCCGACTACGCCGGGGTGCCGGTAATAAATGCCGGGGACGGAGGTCATCAGCACCCGACGCAGACCCTTTTAGACCTTTACACCATTTATGAGGCAAAGGGGTCAATCCGGGGACAGCGGATAGCCTTATGGGGCGATTTAAAATACGGGCGGACCGTTCATTCCCTCATTTTCGCCCTGGCAAAATTCGGCGCCAATATCCTTCTCTGTCCCAGCCCTGGTTTACAGGTACCGGAATATGTACTCAAAAAATTAACTGCGGAATACGGGGGCGAGATAGAAAGCGGCAAGGCGATAGAGGATAAAGGAAAAGGCAGCCCCTTACCGCTGGATGCCATATACATGACGCCAAGCCGCCCTCACCAGCTGGCCATGATGCCGGATATCAGCCTTGAGGTAGAGCTGGAGAAGGAAGTTGATGCCCTCTATGTTACCCGCCCCCAGAAGGAAAGATTTGCCCCCGGGGAAGACCGGGCAATGGAGAAGAAGTTCCCGGTAGTGGATAAGAAACTGCTGGAAGGAAAGGCATTTAAGCGGACCCTGGTCATGCATCCGCTGCCCCGGGTTGATGAACTGGCTTACGAGGTAGATGCTGACCCGAGAAGTATGTACTTCAAGCAGGCGGCTTGGGGAGTTCCGGTCAGGATGGCACTTATCGCTCTCCTGCTCGGAGCCAAAAAGACTGACACGAAGGATAATGGTTCCCCGAAAGCGAAACCAGACTATCCCCCTTACACTCATAATCTTACCCTAGCCTGCTCCAATTCAGCATGCGTATCAATTCAGGAAACGGAAATAAAATACCTCAAGCCGGAATTCAAAATCATCGACCGTAAGCCTTTAACACTGAGGTGTGTCTATTGTGAACACGAAGTTCAGCCACCTTATATCGCCAGTTCACAATGGCACCAGGGAATGCTGGAGAACCGGAAATACCACAGTGCCGACAGCCACTGGGCACGAACAATCAAGCCAGAAAACCTGATTGTTTTCCCTTCGGCAAGCAAAGCCGAGGATAGCGGTTTCAAACCCAGCCAGTACGCCACATCACCTGCCAGAAAAACAGTCGAGGAACGCGGAGGAGAAGAGGGTGTTTAACAATGTCATTCTGAGGAGTGAACTCGTTCCGATAAGTCAGAGTGAACCGAAGGTGAACGACGAAGAATCCGTAGTCAGGGAACGGATTCTTCGCTTCGCTCAGAATGACACTAAGGCGTTGCTAAACGACCTCGAAGAACAATGAAGCCTTTACTTATTCGGAGTGGTCATATCATTGACCCCGGCCAGAAGATAGACGAGGTAGGCAGTCTGCTAATCACTGAGGGGAAAATCGCCTGGCTGGGCAAAGGAAAAGAAGCACCCTCCATCGACTATGATATTCTCAATGCTGAAGGACTGGTTGTCTCCCCCGGATTTATTGACCTGCACTGCCACTTGAGACAACCCGGCTTTGAGGGGAAAGAAACAATTGCCACCGGGAGCCGGGCTGCCGCTAAGGGAGGCTTTACCACTATCTGCTGCATGCCAAATACCAATCCCCCTCTGGATACTGGAGACACGATAGAGTATGTGAAAAGAGAAGCGGCTAAAGATGCTGTTATCCGTGTGCTGCCGGTAGGCTGTATCTCAAAAGGCAGAAAAGGACAGGAACTAGCCCCCTTATCAGAGCTGGCTCTGGCAGGAGCAGTCGGCTTCAGTGATGACGGGGACCCGGTAATGGATTCGGAGCTTGTGCGCCGGGCGCTGGAGTACAGCCGGAGCTCGGGCTTACCGGTTATTGACCACTGTGAAGATACCACCCTTGCCGATGGCGGACTAATGAATGAAGGCAGAGTATCAGCCCAGCTCGGACTCCGGGGCATCCCGGCTGCCGCCGAGGAAAATATGGTGGCCCGCCACCTCGCCTTAGCCCGCTCCACCGGAGGCAGACTTCACATTGCACATGTCAGCACCGAAGGCTCGGTTAACCTTATCCGCCAGGCTAAGGCAGAAGGCATCCGGGTCACTGCCGAGGTTACCCCTCACCACCTCACCCTGACCGAAGAAAAAGTAGCTCAGTGCGGCACCAGTGCCAAGGTAAATCCCCCCTTGAGAACCGAAAAGGACATCCGCTCCCTGATTAAGGGGCTTAAAGACAATGTCATTGATGTTATCGCTACCGACCATGCACCCCACACGGAAGCTGAGAAGCAGACTGAGTTTGCCCTGGCTCCTTTCGGCATCAGCGGCTTTGAAACTGCCCTGGGCAGCCTGATGGCGCTGGTGCATAATGGAGAGCTGACCCTGATTACCCTCATTTCCAAACTGACCTGCCAGCCAGCCGGAATTATCGGTGATAAATACGGTAGACTCGGCACCCTGGCTGTTGGCGCCCCGGCTGATGTTACCATCTTCGACCCCGATAAAGACTGGCTGGTTGATACGGCTACTTTTCTCTCCAAAGGTAAAAATACTCCTCTAGCCGGCTCTACTCTCAAAGGCAGGGTAATGGCAACCATATCCCGGGGAAAGCCAGTCTATAAGGACGATTCAATTAAAATTGAGACGAAGCAAAAAATAAATGTCTAAAAAAACAATCCTGGTCCTGGAAGATGGCTCAGTGTATCATGGCAATTCCTTTGGTGATGAAGCCAGTGGCTCTGGTGAGGTGGTCTTCAACACCAGCATGACAGGCTATCAGGAAATACTGACCGACCCTTCTTATGCCGGACAGATTGTGCTCCTTACATATCCCCTCATCGGTAATTACGGGACAAATGAGCAGGATTTTGAATCAGGGAAAATTCAGGTCAGGGGCCTTGTCGTCAGGGAAGAATGCCTTGAGCCTAACCACTACCTGAAGAGTAAGACCATCCATACATACTTAGCTGAAAATAACATCCCCGGAATCTACGGGGTGGATACCAGGGCTATCACTAGAAAGCTCCGTTCCGCCGGAGTGATGATGGGAATAATTACCTCTGATAAAACTGTTGAGGAAGCTCTGGAAGAATTAAAACACCTTCCCCGCTACGGGGAGATTGATTTTGTGAAGCAAATAACTACCGGAGCCTCTTACCGCTGGCAACCAGATTCAGCCGGTTCAAACCCTTCCTTCAATATAGTTGCCCTTGACTGCGGCTTAAAGTATAATATCCTCCGTATTCTGACTAAGATGAACTGTGCGGTAACCGTTGTCCCCTGCACTATGTCAGCAAGAGAAATCCTGGCTCTGGAACCTGACGGTATTTTGCTCTCTCCCGGTCCGGGTAACCCCGAGCTTCTGGACTATATTGTAGCTACCGTAAAAGAACTTATCGGTAAGAAGCCGATTATGGGCATCTGCCTGGGCAACCAGCTCATCGCCCAAGCTTTCGGGGCAAAGACCTTCAAGCTAAAATTCGGACACCGGGGCGGTAACCACCCGGTTAAAGACCTGAGCGATGGGCGAGTTCATATTACGGCTCAGAACCACGGCTATGCCGTGGCTGCGGATACTCTCAAAGGAGGGCTTGAGGTGAGCCACATCAATCTGAACGACGGTACAGTAGAGGGCTTGCGGCACAAGGAGCTGCCTGTCTTTGCCATCCAGTACCACTCTGAAGCCTCTCCCGGCCCTCTGGACAACACCTACCTCTTTAACCGGTTTCTGGAGATGATGGAGGGGAAATAAATGGCGAAAAAATCACCCAGAGTGCTGATTGTTGGTATGTCCGGAGCTTCAGGAGCCATTCACGGTATAAGGCTGCTGGAAATGCTGGCCGCCAGGCAGGATGTTGAGACACACCTGGTTATCTCAAAAGCGGCGGAGATAAATATCAAGCACGAAACCAGCTGGAAAGTTAGCCAGGTAAAAGCCCTGGCTAATTTCTGCTATGATATTGACGATATTGGTGCTTCGTTAGCCAGTGGCTCCTTCAAAAGTGACGGTATGGTCATTATCCCCTGCAGCATAAAAACCCTTTCCGCCGTAGCTAATTCTTACTCCGATAATCTGCTAAGCCGGGCTGCCGATGTTACCCTCAAAGAAAGAAGGAGGCTGGTGCTGGCAGTAAGGGAAACGCCCCTTCATCTGGGTCACCTCAGAAATATGACCAGAGTAACCGAGACAGGGGCGATTGTTTTCCCTTTAGTCACTGCTTTCTACAATAGACCCCAGACAATTCAGGAACTCATTGACCATACGGTAGGCAGAATCCTGGACCTTCTCGGTCTTGAGCATAGTCTCGTTTCACAGTGGTCAGGGATACCCGGTAAAGAAGCTCCCCGGATTAAGTAAAACAAGTAAGTCCGGACGAAGCGGAAAAGAAACCAAGACTCAGCCAAGGTCAGCGCCAAGGTTTTGGCGCTGACCTTGTTATCTCTCTTCGAGGTCGTTTATAAACCGTTCGCCCCCGTATCAAGTACGGGGCAGGCGCTGAGCCTGTCGAAGGACGCCGTTATGGTTCGAAGTCCTGTCCTGGTTCCACTGAGTCAGTTCTGGTGACATCACTGGAACCACCACGAAGTGAGCGAAGCCTTCAGGCCGAGGCCGAAGGGCTCACCACGCACGGCTCGAACGAGTTAATAAACAATCTCCTCTTCTTATTCTAGCTCTTGGTGCTCTGTAGTCTCAGCAGCCGGGTGCCCGGGCTGAGTTTCACCAAGGTCAGCCAGAACCTTGATTACCCACGGCTTGGGGTGAAGTACCCCCGTCCACGACCTGACCCACAGAGTATCGCCATCCGGTAATTTATCCGGAGCGCTGGCAAGGATAGCTTTCACAATTTTGCCGTTATATTTATTTTTACGGTCCTCGGGGGTCAGTTCCCTGATGGTCAGGTTGGTCTCTTGATTCTCCTTCAAGTCAGAGAGGGCTCTGGTAAAGGTCATAAACTCTTTCTTCATTAATTTTTTCTCCTAGTATTTAATCTTTGAAGCCGTAATTTTTCCAGTTCTTTAGTACCTTGTTCTTCACTTCCTCAGGGTACATTACCTTAAAGGAGTTTCTAACCGGTATCTCGTTAAACCGGTCAGCTTCAGCCGGCCAGGTGCAATCAAAAACATCCAGGCCGCCAGTGTAGTGCCTTCTTTCTTCAGCTGAATAACAGGGGGTAAGAGGGTTTGCTCCGTATTCAACCTTATTAATCTCCACTCCCCGCAGCGGGTGGCACTTGGTGGAAAAGTCGTGCATGACCTCACCCCAGTTAAACGGGTCTGCCTCATCAACTACCATTATCTTGTTGGGGTCTACCCGGCGCCGGGTCATGAAATAGTCTCTCACCTGGTCGACAACCTTCTTACCGCCCGGATTGACACCAACGATGATAAGATGGGTAACTCCGTGGGGTGGAGCATAGACATCGGTAACCGGTACATTGTGGCGGAGAAGACCGCGCTTCATAGCCACGGCTGCGGTCATTGAAGCCAGCACGGAACTGTCATCAGGCGGAACACCCAGCTGAATAGTGGTAAATATGGGTGAGTTGCGGTGGGTAATTGCCTTTATCTTACATAAGGTGCCGCTCCTCATCCCTTCGGTTCTAAATCCGGGGTATTCTCCGAAAGGTCCCTCTGAAGTCACCCTATCAGGCTGAAGCTCACCCTCAAGAATAATCTCGGCGTTAGCCGGTACCATCAGGTCTATGGTTTTACATTTCACCATCTCTATTGGCTTCTGGTTCCAAGCCCCGGCATAGTCAGCTTCATCCACTTCAACCCCGTAGGAAACGGTAGATACCGCATTACTGGCCGGGTCACCACCAATGACGACCGCCATTGGCATAGGCTTGTTGGCCGGCACATATTTCCCATGTAATACCATACCGAGATGGCTGGTAACCCTGGGCCAGCCGGTAATATAATGTTTATTGTGTATCATGAAGCGGTACATGCCCCAGTTCTGTAACCCGGTGTCCGGGTCCTTGGTTACCTCAAAAGCCCAGGTGGCTATATATCGCCCGCCGTCACCATCGTGCAAATAAGGGGTTGGCAGCTTGTTAAGGTCAACATCATCTCCCAGGATAACATTCTCCTGACAGGGGGCACTATCTACAACTACTGGCTTAACTGTCTTTTCGATTCTTTTGGCATACTCGGCATAAATGTCTCGAATAGGCGTCTCAGGCGGCATATCCAGGGCAATAGCTACCCGGCGAAATGTTCCCAGCATTCCGCTAAAGATACGATGCCCGGGATAATCTTTGATGTTTTCAAATACAATTGCTGGACCCTCTCTCTGGTAAGCCAGCCGCCCAATAGCGCCTACCTCCAGGTCCCAATCCACTTCCTGTTTGATATGGACTATATCCCCTGTTTTATCCAGGGCTTCAATAAACTTACGATTATCTGTATATGCCATATTACCTCCATACTAAATAGAAAATTTTTTTGTTTTTTACTACCTCTCGGTAGACACCTGCCAAGTGAAAAGCCATTTATCTATAGCTGCCGCCTGCGGTATCATCATGCCTCCATAAACAATTTAGATACCACTCATACTCGTAAGGTGAACCCTCTCACCTGATGGACATAGGCAGTAAAACGAAGAGACCAATCAGAAATATAACCACAAATGCCATTAACAGGATACCGATGATAGTTCCAACTGAGATGCGGCGCTTCGGTTTCCGTCTCACTAATACCTTTCCCTCCTCCTTTCTCTATTTTAACGAAAGACCGGGACAAATTTTATCGACCTGCTCTATTTTTAGTTTTTGCCCCCGGCTTTACTTCTTATTCAGAAAATCATTTACCAGCAAATCAGCATTGTCCATAAACTTTCCGATTTCTTCCTCTGTAATATCGTCCAGATGAATACCGGCAATGACACAGCTTGGCCCCTTTATGGACTTGCTAATCAAGTAAGCTGATTTCTGGGCTATAGCATCATCTTTATGCCCCAGCCTGGTCAGCACTGACACAGAAGTTCTACCTGATTTGTCATCATATTCGCCCACAGCCACCGCACCAAGATGAGGGTTCTCATTATAAATAGACACTACCGGCACACTACCCATATAAGTTACCGAAAGGCTGACTTTTGTCCTCCCTTCCCCTTTAGTTATCCCGTATCTATCCATCACCTCATCAAGGCAAGGCAACAAACTTTTATTTGCTGGGAGTTTTGACCGTCTTTGAAACAGGTCGTATCGATTTTTGTAATCCCGAAACCTTGTAAAAACTACCTTATTATTAGTGATTTTGTCAAGCCTCAGCGGGCTTTATTTGCACAAGAACCTGAAAATGCCCCTTGAACGAGGTCGTTTAGCAACGCCTTAGTGTCATTCTGAGCGAAGCGAAGAATCCGTTCCCCGACTACGGATTCTTCGTCGTTCACCTTCGGTTCACTCTGACTTATCGGAACGAGTTCACTCCTCAGAATGACGTTGTTAAACATCCTCTCCTTGAACAACAGTTGACGGTCAGCTGCTGATGGGTTAAAATTAAATGCTAGAGTTAATCACGGAGGAGGTTGTTTAATAACTATCTTGTCATTGCAAGCCGAAGGCTTCAGCCAGAAGGTTTTCACTCTGACGAATCGGAACGAGCAGCCTGAAGGCGTGGCAATCTCAAAACTTTTAGAGATTGCTTCGTCGCGGAGTTTACACTGAGCGAAGCGAATGTGCTCCTCGCAATGACATTGCTAAACGACTTCCGGAGTAAAGAGAGGTAAGCAAGCTTGCACGAGTCCTGCGGAGTTGTCGGTATTTATGCTCCTGATGAAGATGTAGCCCGGCTTACCTTTTTTGCTTTATTCGCTCTCCAGCATCGAGGCCAGGAGAGCGCCGGTATTGCCACCGCTGATGGCAAAAAGCTCCGGATTTATGCGGAGATGGGGCTGGTATCCCAGGTATTTGATGAGGAGTCACTGGGTCAGCTCACCGGGCATATTGCTATCGGTCACACCCGTTATTCAACCAGGGGTTCCAGTAAAATAATCAATGCTCAGCCTATCGTGGTGGGTGAGGATTCGAATACTCTGGCTGTAGCTCATAACGGGAACATCGTCAACGCTGAAAACCTGTATCGGGGTTTATCGGCACACGGCTATACCTTTCATACCTCTACGGATACCGAGGTTATTGCCAACCTTATTGCCTCTTCCCCGGAGAAAGATTGGGTAGGCAAGATAAGATATGCCATGCGCCGGCTCCAGGGTGCCTATTCCCTGACCCTTCTGACCATGGATACCGTCTTCGGAGTTCGTGACCCCTTTGGTGTTCGTCCACTCTGCCTAGGAACCATCAATGGCGGCTTTGTCCTGGCTTCGGAAAGCTGTGCACTGGACCACATCGGTGCCGATTTTATTCGTGAGATTGAACCGGGGGAGATAGTTGCCATCAGCTCCAATGGCGTTCAAAGTTACCGCGAGGAATCAAAAAGAAAAGCTTCGTGTATCTTTGAGTTTATCTATTTTTCCCGGCCGGACAGCACCATTAATGGGCAGTTGCTTTATTCGGCCCGGCAGGCTATGGGGGCAAGGCTGGCCGAAGAGCATCCTGTGGAGGCTGATTTAGTTATGGGGGTGCCTGATTCAGCAACAGCCGCCGGAGGCGGTTACGCTCTCAGGTCAGGCATACCTCTGGCTGAGGGGCTGATTAAGAACCGCTATGTAGGGCGCACCTTTATCGAGCCTGACCAGCGAATCAGAGACCTTGGCGTAAAGCTAAAGTTTAATCCTTTATCCCAGGTATTGAAAGATAAGCGGGTAGTCCTGGTTGATGATAGTATTGTGCGTGGCACCACCACTCCCCAGGTGATAAAGCTATTAAGGAAGGCGGGGACTAAAGAAGTCCACATCCGTATCTGTGCTCCGCCCATCTGCTATCCCTGTTTCCTTGGCGTTGATATGGCTACCCGCTGGGAGCTAATTGCCGCTCAGAAAACAATTCCCGAGATTAGAGATTTTATCGGCGCCGATTCACTGGGCTATCTCAGCATTGACGGACTGATAAAAGCGGTAGGCTTACCCAAGGATATTTTCTGTCTGGCTTGCTTTACCGGGGACTACCCGATACCGGTCCAGATTGAAATGGATAAGCTGGCACTGGAATCTGTAGCCGCCGCAGAGCAATCACCTCTCGATATAAGACAGCGTTAGGTTAAAACCTTATTATTTAGAGAGGTGGTCTGAGAATGCTATCCCAAAGCCATTTTGTCATTCCCGCGAAGCTTGTCCCGTACTTGATACGGGAGCGGGAATCCGAACCACCCCACTTGGATTCCGTGTCAAGCACGGAATGACATTTTTCAGACAGCGCTAGTGTGGTGTATTGTAAATAGCGTTAGTATACCGATTCATTCCATTCCGGCCCCGTATCAGGTACGGGATAAACTCCAGCCGGAATCCAGCTGTCCCTGCCCCAACTGGATACCGACTTTCGTCGGTATGGTTATCGGGCATACTAACGAAGCGTTAGAAACACTACACTAGTTGAGACCTTATTGTCAGCCTTCGGTTTCTGGGCGGTATTTTTCCATTAGCAGGAAGTTATAGCCGTCCCTGGCAAGTTCCCCGTAAGGGGTAAAACCACACTTCCGGAAACACTGCTGTGCCCTGGTGTTTGATTCCAGGGTCTTCAAGTAGATGCGGTTGAGCTTCGTTTCCCGAAAAATATAATCGAGCAGGGTGGTGACCACATCGGCACCATAACCTTTACTCCAGTAGTCCCGGTTGCCAATCATAATACCCAGCTCGGCTTCCCCCTTATTCTCGTTGATGTGATAATAAGAACAGTTGCCGATATGCTTCCCGTCCAGGGTATCCACAGCGAACTGGTAACTGATTACGGAGTAATAGCTCAATTCCCTGGTATAGTCTTCTAAATACTGGGAATACGGGGCGGTCAAGAGCGGGGCAGCATCAAGATGGGCAAGCTCCGGGTCCGTTTCCCAGGCATAGTCATCCCAGGCATCACTGGGGCTTTTTTCGCGGAGAATAACTTTGCTGCCGGTAATCACGGTGGCATCCACAGTCTAATCATCCTCCTCCTCCTCATCCTCCTCTTCTCCTTGCTCCCAGATTGGCTCGGTAAAGAGGTCTATATACTCTCCCATAGCTTCGGCAGCCAGCTCCTTCATTTTCTCTTTCGTCTCACTGGCTAGCTGGGCCAGCTCAGAGATATCAATTTTAATGTCCACCATTCTAGCAAGAACTTCCAGTATAGCTAAAGCAGCCATGGGGTTCTGTATCCGGGTAGCATAAGCGGGCACTTCGCCCAGCAAGCAGATACCCCCCACCCCTCTCTCTTTGGCTACCCCCAGCAGCAACCCGTTCAATCCCGAGATATGGAGGTTACCCCTTTGCACCAGGTCATACTCTTTCAGCTCTGCCATCAGGTGAGGGGCGGTGGCTACTCCCCAGACCTTGGGCTGCTCGGAATGATGAATACGGGTAATAGCGGCGGCACAGGTATAGATTCTTTTTGCCTGAAACTTCAGCGCTACATCAAGGACACAGTTAGCCAGCTCGTATCCCCTGGCAGCTGGCTGGTCATCACCGATGAACAGGATTATATCGCTTTTCCCGGCCTCGTTTTTCCAGTAGTAAAACCGGCTCTGGGGGAACTGGGGAGCCTCAACCAGATTGTCTATAACTACTACCCCGATGGGGTCAAAGAAGTGAACCGCTTTAATCTCCGCCAGCCTCTTGAAATTCAGCTTCCGTTCCAGGTAGGTAGCTACCAGCATCGAGACATTGGCAATGCCGGGCCAGGCAGCTATCAAAACAGGAGATTTAAGCTTCGGCCGGGCGTAAATCTTGACTAAATCACTCATTAAAGATACCTCTTATCAGGTTATTTCCTATGTCATTGCGAGGGCGAAGCCTGTGGCAATCTCTATTTATTTGTAACCCCATCCCCTTTGTCCCCTTCAGGGAGAACCCTTCAGGGTGAACCTTTCCCCTTATCAAGGGGAAAGGGAAGATTTTATGAAGAGGGGCGAAGCCCCTCTTGGACTCCCCTTTATTACTCCATTATGGGTCTTTCAACCCACCCTATATTAAATTTTGCGGGTGTTCCTGGTCTAGTTCTCTCTATGAGCTTGTACTTCCGTAGCTCATCTTTTACAAACTTCAGGTGTAAGAGAGCTTTACATTTTGAACAGACTAGCTGCCCATCATAATTGTCCATATTAATGTATTTTGGAAGTTCAAGAGTTTGGTCACATGCGAGGCATTCTATTTCAAACATTTCGGTCCTTTGTCAAGTTCATCTAATCAAGTTTTTTCCCAGCACCTTGCCGCATCCTTTACACTTAAGATTTCTCTCATTATTTGTCAAGTCCCTCAACTCCGTTCTCGTTCCGAGCCTCGTCAGAGTGAACAGAACAAGTCCTTCAATTCCTTATCTCACTGGAAAAAGAGACGGTGGCGCCGGGGGTAGCTCAATTCCGAATTTTTCCCTGAATTCTTTCCTGTAGTCTTCCATGAATTCGTCTAACCAAGATGATTTAGATTTTGCTTTTAATTCAGATGAGGCATGTATTCCCAACTTTGATGACACTGCGTATTGTTCTAATCCTGTGAAATAATTGCTGTATTTGACGTCAGGGTCATACTTGACTGCATTAGCGTAACCCATTCGCACAAGTTCAGCATTGACAAATAAATCCCCAACATAGACATAACATAACAATCGCCCATATTTATCTGTTTCTGAAACATCTCGCTTCAGTCTTACCTTTTTACCTAGTACTAACTCCGCATTCTTTGCTAAAGCTTCTTTAAAATAATACTCATCTTCTTCTGGAGCATCTATACCAATGTATCGCACACGATAACCGCCCTCAATCTCAATAGTGTCACCATCTATAACCCTTGTGACAATGGCTTTATCCGGGACTTTATCACTCAAAAGTAAGCTAAAGCCGAAAGCTAAAAAACCAATCGCTGCTATACCAACAATAGCGATTACAGTATATATGTTGAGGAAACGTTTCATTCCAACCTCTTCGCCTCAATTAAGGTGCTATCACTTACTCGCCACCGAGACACTGGAGAGGTAGAGGGGTGGGGTATTAAGAAAGCCGCCTACCCATTTCGTATCCCCGCAGTAAATAACCCCTTCTCTCTTCATACCTCTTGTCCTCTTTTTTTGACTGCTGTCTATTTCTGTTGACATAACATCAAAAACAACTCAAAGCTAAACAGGTCTCAACAGGCACGAGTCGTTGTCCAAAATTTTTTTTATCTATTTTGCCTTTAGTCACACCTTCATATCCTCACTTACTCGCTACCGAGACACTGGAGAGGTAGAGGGGTGGGGTGTTGAGGGAGCTGCCTACCCACCTGGCATCGCTGCCGATGGCGGTAATCTCTTTGAGAAGCTGGTAAATATTCCCGGAGACCATAGTATCTTTCACCCTGCCTACTATTTTACCATTTTCTATCTTAAAACCTAAAAGAACATTGCCACTGAAATCACCGCCCAGGATATTGCCCTGGGTTGCTCCCATAAGCTCTTCAACAACCAAGCCTTCCTTTATATCACTCACCATCTCGTCAAAGCCGGTTTTGCCCGGGGCAATGATAAAGGCACTGGGCGATGGGGTGGGCAGTCCACCCCGGCTTCTCTGCCCGTTACCGGTACTCCTGGTATTAGCCAGGGCGGCGGTCTGCAGGTCATAGAGAAAATTACGCACCACTCCCTTTTCAATGAGAGAGGTACGCTGTGCGGGCACACCTTCATCATCAAAGGGAGAGCTTGACGGACGGTAGGCTAGAGTCGAATCATCCCAAAGCTCCAGTTTTTCATCAAAGACCCGCTGTCCCAGCTTATCACCTATCGGTGAAGCCCCCTCCAGGACCATCTTACCATTGAAAGCCGCCATCAAGGGTCTAACCAGAGCACTGGCAACTCCCAGGGATGTAAAAACAACCGGCATTAACCGGGTTGGTGCTGAAGCCTGGTTTCTGGCTAACTCAAGCTGTCTGAGCACCACTTGAGTTATGCCGCCCGTCTCCACTATCGGGCGGCAGGAACTCTGACTATCCCCGACGAAGAGCATATCGGTATCCTGAATCAGGGTTCCCTCTATACCCAGGCTGAAAAAACTCTGCCGGTAGCTTGTCTGTCCACCGCGGGAATTTATCAGGCGGACCGATACCACTCCCTTGCTCACCGCCGCCTCACAAAGAAGCTCCGGAGTATTACTTATGAGGGCGGTTATCATTTCCTCACCGAGTTTGGTCATCGCTCCGGTAGATATTTTCTCTACCCCGGAGTCGAAGATTTC
Source organism: Dehalococcoidales bacterium (assembly GCA_030690265.1). Taxonomy (GTDB): domain Bacteria; phylum Chloroflexota; class Dehalococcoidia; order Dehalococcoidales; family UBA2162; genus JAUYHA01. The sequence goes on from JAUYHA010000177.1 coordinate 156,131, forward strand.
AACCTCGGGATAGGAAGACAGGGAAGGAAACTCAAACTCAGCCTTTGAACCGAACCGGGCTGTTTCCACCGCCATATCGACCAGTTCCTGGCTGTTTTCCAGCTCCGTAGCCGTAGCGTAGCCAATCCTGCCTTCTCTGATAATACGCAGGGCAACACTAGTGCTCTGGGTACTCTGGACATGCTTTAAACGGTTGGCTTCGAAGTGGACAGGAGTGCTCTCCGAGGTAACGGCAAAGACCTCAGCTTCTTCAGCCACCTTCTTTGCCTTTTCAAGGATGTCTTCCACTTATTTGCCTCCAATCAAGCAATGCTGAATCCTGATATGCGGGCTGCCATTGGAAACAGGCAGCGGCATCTGCCCCGCCTTGCCACAGCCGCCGCCCTGGTTCATGTCCAGGTCATTACCGATGGCATCTATATTCTTAAGAGTAGCAAAGACATTACCGGTAAGCACTACCGGCCGTAATGTTTCAGCAATCTTACCATTGCGAATCATATAGGCTTCGCCACCCGAGAAGGTGAACATCTCCATACTGGTCGTACCGCCGTACCAGTTTTTGACATACACCCCCTCTTTAACATCGGCGATTATATCCTCAAAAGAGGCGGTTTTTGGCTCAATGAAGGTGTTGGTCATACGCACAATGGGCGGGTGGCGATAGCTAATGGCTCGGGCGTTACCCGTGGGAGCTTCATTCATTTTAGCGGCAGTTTCCCGGGAATGAAGCCGGCCGACCAGCTTGCCTTCCCTGATAAGGTAGGTTTTAGTAGACGGCACCCCTTCATCATCATATTTATAGCTACCTCGCAGTCCGGGCACCATCGCCGAATCAACGATATCCAACTCACCGCTGCCAAACTCTTTACCCAGGACCATAATCTGGCGCATGCGGTCATTTTCATAAACAAAGTCGGCTTCTGACAGGTGACCGAAGGCTTCATGGACGAAGACTCCAGCCAGAACCGGGTCCAGGACCACGGTATATTCTCCCCCTTTTAACTGGGGAGCAGAGAGCAAATCTACCGCCCGTTGTGCCATTTCTTCCACTTTGCTATTCAGGTGCTGAATGGCACTAAAATCACCCCGGCTGCCCAGGCTTAAACCTGCCTGTTGCACTTCACCATCCCGGGCAGCAACAGCGGTCAAACGCAGGGTGACATCCCTTCTCTCCTGCTCAATATAGCTGCCCCGTGAATTTAAGAAGATGGTCTTTCTAGCCCCGTCGCCGTAGCTGATAACCGAAGTCTGTATCCCGGGTGTGCTCCAGATAATATCATTATATTCATCCAGTAATTGCTTTTTCTCAACCAGGGGTATGGTCAGCGGGTTTTTACCATCCTCAGCAGGTACCTTCTCAACCACCGGCTCTACTTCAGCCAGATTGCTTTTTTCACCACCGACGAAACGGGCTTGCTCTACCGCCCTTGCTAACCTTTCAGGCAGCTCATCCAGGCTGTTAAAACAGACAAAACCCCACCCCCCTTTAACCAGTGCCCTGACATTGCCACCGATAGCGGTGCTTTTATCTACCGATTCCAGCTTTTTCCCCCGGTAGGTAATCTGATTATTACGGCTCTCCTCAAGGTGGGCCTCTAAATAATCAGCCTCATATTTTGAAAGGGAATTAGCTAATTCCTGTCCGATAGCGTCAATGTCTGCCACAGGCATATTCTCCTTGCTGGAAAACTAGAGATAAAACGGTCTTGCTAATAATAATTATAGCAGATTGGAAGCCTGTTTAGTAACCTATCCCCCTGACCCCCTTCCCTTAAAAAGGGAAGGGGGTAAAGAGAAAGAGAGGAGGCAGCACCCCCTCTCTAAAATATCCTCTCCGCGGCTATGGTCATTCTACGAAGAGTTCCAAAACCAAACCGCCACAGCCGAACAATACTGCCAATCCTATCAACCAATATATGAGTTTCTGCCGTCTCTTGGTGCCGACATAACCACTCAATCCTACATACCGTAAAAGGTTATTTATCCAGCCTTCAAAACCACGAAAGGCTCCCGGAGCCACGAAAGTGAGTATTGAAACCGCTCCTGCCAATATTGCGAATCCAAGAATTTGGAGGATGATGGACACCAGTTTTATATTCATACTGCGAAACAAAGTATATCATAACATAAAGAAGGGTTAAGAGAGGCTATGCCTTTCTTAAAAACTAATTCCCCTTCCCTTTGGTAAAGGGAAGGGGACACAGGGGATAGGATTTCTTAAAACTACTTTCTCTCTAAAACGAGTGCCATTCCCTGCCCGCCGCCGATACACAGAGTCGCCAGGCCAAACTGGAAGTCACGGCGGGCCATTTCATGAATGAGGGTAACCAGAATCCTGGCTCCGCTGCATCCTATAGGGTGACCCAGGGAAATACCGCCGCCGTGAAGGTTTGTTTTAGCCAGGTCAATATCAAGCTCTCTAGTTACGGCGAGAACCTGAGCAGCAAAAGCTTCGTTCAATTCAATACAGTCGATGTTTCCCAGACTGAGTCCGGCGAGCTTGAGGGCTTTTTTGACCGAGGGAACAACCCCCAGACCCATATATGCCGGGTCAACACCGCCACTGGCATAAGAGCGGATAACCGCCAGTGGCTTAAGGCCGAGTTCCTCCGCCTTTTCCGCTGACATTACCAGTAGAGCGGCGGCGGCATCGGTTATTGCCGAGGCGTTACCCGCCGTTACGGAGCCATCTGCTTTGAAGACGGCCGGCAGCCTGCCCAGAAGCTCCATTGAAGTCTCCCTGGGGTGCTCATCGGTATCGAAACCCCTGGTCTCCCTCCTTATCTGGATTTCAACGGGGACTATCTCCTCTTTGAAGGTGCCGTCTTTTGTTGCCGCCACAGCCTTGTTGTTGCTCTCCAGGGCAAAGCTGTCCTGCTCTTCTCTGGTGATAGCGTATTTCTCAGCCAGATTTTCAGCGGTTAAAGCCATGTGGTAGTTATAGAATATCTCCCAGAGTCCATCATAAACCATGCCGTCAACCAGCTCACAATTGAACATCCTGACCCCCCAGCGAGCTTTTGGAAAGTAGTAAGGGACTGAGCTCATATTCTCCATACCGCCGGCAACGATAACCTCAGCATCCCCGGCTTTTATTGCCTGGGCTGCCAGAGCTACTGCTTTCATTCCTGAGCCACAGACCTTGTTCACGGTAAAGGCATTGACCTCTTTGGGCATACCGGCATAGATTGACGCCTGACGAGCCGGATTTTGCCCCTGCCCACCCTGAATTACATTACCCATGATAACTTCATCAACGGAGATTTCATTCAGAGAATCAGCCCAATCAGAGTATTTTTTCTCCAGCTCAATAATGCCTTCTTGCTTAAGTGCCGATGGGGCATAGTTTAATAATTCAGGGTCTCTCTTGGGTTTCAAGCCTGCCTTTTTAAGCGCCTCTTTAATGACAATGCTGCCCAACCTGGCAGCCGGCACATCCTGTAGCGAGCCCCCGTAATTACTTATTGCCGTTCTAACACCACTGACAATAACAACATCGGTCATAATATTTCACTCCTTGTTCGCGGTCGGTTACTTCTTATAATCGTAAAACCCTTTTCCTGTCTTGCGCCCCAGCTGGCCGGCACTGACCATCCTTCTTAATAAGGTTGGAGCAATAAATTGATGGTCAGACAGGTTCTGGTAGACGCCCTCAGCCATAAAGAGAATAATATCATTACCAACCAGGTCAGCCAGGGCAAGAGGCCCAATAGGGTGATTCAAACCCAGGGTAATGGCAGTATCAATATCCTCTTTAGAGGCAACCCCGCTCTCCAGCATACGGATTGCGTTAAGAATAAAGGAGAGTAACAGGCGGTTAACTATAAAACCAGGCGTATCCGGAACAACGACCGGAGTCTTGCCCAGAGATTTGGCAAATTCCCGGCTGAATTCGAGAGTTTCCTCGCTGACCAGGATAGTCCGGACAATCTCCACCAGCTGCATTACCGGCGGTGGATTAAAGAAATGCAAGCCCACCACCCTGTCAAGCCGGCGGGTTGCCATTGCCATTTCGGTTACTGAGAGAACCGAAGTATTGCTGGCTAAAATGGCATTCTCAGGGCAGGTAGCATCCAGCTCAGCAAATACTTTTTTCTTTATCTCCATGTTCTCAATAGCTACTTCTATCACCAGGTCGCAGTCAGCAAAGTCTTTGATACTGGTTGTGCCTTTAATCCGGCCGAGGGCAGCATCCTTATCCTCCTGAGATAACCGGCCTCTTTCCACGCCTCTGCTCAGAGCAGTACTAATTGACGCCAAGCCTTTATTCAATAGCTCCTGGTTAATTTCCGAGACCACCACCGGGTAGCCCGACTGGGCACAGACCTGAACGATACCGGCACCCATGGTGCCACAACCAACCACGCCAACTTTCTTGCTCGGCATAGTCATCTCCTTTATCTATTGCGGTATAATTTACTTCGCCTTAAAATCCGGTTTCCTCTTCTCGGCAAAGGCAGCGGTACCTTCCAGGTAGTCTTCAGTAGTCAGCAGGTAGTCAAAGAAAGAGCTTTCCAGCTTCAAACCTTCCTCAAGAGAGAGGCTATAACCCCTGAGCATGGCTTCTTTGGCGGCTCTGACCCCTAAAGGACCAACCTGGCAGATAACTTCAGCCCAGGCTTTAGCCGTAGATATAAGCTCACTTTGAGGGACGACCTTGTTCACCAGGCCAATGCGGTATGCCTCCTGGGCATCAATAGGCTTGCCCATCAAGACTATCTCCGCCGCCTTTGCCCAGGGGATAAGGCGGGGCAGTCTTTGAGTGCCCCCCCAGCCAGGCATCAGCCCCAGGTTCACCTCAGGTGTACCCAGACGGGCGTTCTCAGAAGCCAGTCTGATGTCACAAGCCAGGGCTATTTCCAGGCCACCACCCACAGCAAGGCCATTGATAGCCGCAATGAGAGGTTTATATAATTCCAGTCCCCGCATCGGGTTAGCGGGAAATGCCCAGGGTTTGTCCCCGGTCTCCTTTATAAAAGGCAGCATATCCTTGATATCCGCCCCGGCAGAGAAGGCTTTCTCTCCGGCACCGGTAATGATGCCGACCCAGAGTTCCGTATCATCTCTGAAGGCTACCATTGCCTCGTGTAGTTCCTGCATTGTATGGACATCTATTGCATTGGCTGCCTCCGGACGATTAATGGTGAAGACAGCGATTCTCCCTTCCTTCTCGTAGCCAAGAGCCATGGTGGTGAACCTCCTTTAAAATCTTAACCCAGCAGCCAGAAGATGCCACCCACAACTATCATAACCAGACCGATAGCGATTGCTATCCAGCCGCCTATTCTGAGGGCTCCAAATTGAGGGCGCGGTGGCCAGTGCTCCAGAAATTCTCTGACATCAGAACGGGTAGAGACAGAAAGAGAATCGTAATAGTTTTTCTCCTCCTTCTTGTCCCAGATGATGATGCCCAGACCGAGCAGAATAAACACGCCCCCCATAGTGATAAGTAACAATCGGTCACGCTGGGGCATGATGCACCTCCAAAGACTAGAGATTACTCATCATGATGATACGCCCGTTCAGCACTACCCCCTGAGCCCTGGCCTGTCGCCAGGACAGGCTTGTTTTCAGGGTCAGGCAATTTCAACCGTAGCTCCCGCGTCTTCCAGCTTCTTCCTGGCTTCTCCCGCCTCCTCCTGACTTACCCCTTCTTTAACTGGCTTGGGAGCGCTTTCCACCAGGTCTTTCGACTCCTTCAACCCCAGGGAAGTGAGCTCTCGCACCGCTTTAATGACGTTTATCTTATTAGCCCCGACTTCCTTAAGGATTACATTGAAGGCTGTCTGCTCCTCTTTCTCTTCAACTGGAGCGGCTGCAGCGCTCAGCGCGGCGGCTACTACCGGAGCCGCCGCAGTAACTCCAAACTCAGTCTCTAATGCCTTGACTAGCTCCGAGAGCTCCAGCACCGTCATATTTTTAATAGACGTCATCATATCATCAATGGCCGTCGCTTTTTTCGTCTCAGCCGTTTCTGATTTGCTGGCGGTAGCCGTCCTGGTTTTCCTGGCTGCCGGTTTTACTTGGGTAGCTTCCTGGTTTTCCTCCTGGATTGTAGTTTCAATATCTTCAACCATTTCCTTCTCCTTCCAATTGCCGAATTCTAGCTTGTAGCACGCCGATAATTCCTCTTATCGGGCTGGCTAAACAACTAACTAAATTTGAAACGGGGCTTTTCATCTGACCCAGAACTCTGGCGAGCAATATCTCTCTTGGCGGCAGCGTAGCAAGGGTCATTACTTCCTCAGCAGTGAGCAGCCTATCACCTATAAAGCCGCCTTTAATGCCAATCTCCAGCTTTGTGTCACGGATAAAGTTTGACAGGACTTTGGCTGGGGAGGTGATATCGTCATAGCCGAAGGCAATTGCTATCGGGCCTTCAAGAGCGGTAAGCAAAGTATCCTTACCGGCTCTCTCAGCGGCGAAACCAGCCAGCGTATTTTTGACTACCGTATACTCATTACTTGCTGCTTGTAAGCTGCGCCGCAAACTTGTTATCTCTGAAGTTGTCAACCCCCGGTAGTCAGTGAAAATGCCTACAGTTGACCGGGAAAAGCGCTCCTCCATCTGGTCAATAATTGCCGCCTTCTTTTCTCTATTTTTACTGGACATCTTTTCTTACCTCCCGAATAATACTAGGATATATCTTATCAGCCCGGTCAGGCTTTCTGAAACTCATAACCAATTCTACCATCGGCCGATTTCGTTGAGACTATCTTCAACTCCATTCCGGGCTTAATATCATCCGCCTTAATACCTTTACTGAGACGGCCAAAAATTCTCATTTCGTCCCCAAAGTCAGCTATCCCCAGAGTATAAGGAGCATCATCCTCAAAGCCGGAAGGACCGTACTGGACTACGGAATAAGTGACCAGTTTGCCTTTACCTTCTATTTCAAACCATTCCACTTCACTATTCAGGCAACTTGGACAGTCCAGCTTCGGAGGGAAGTAGCTGGTGCCACACTTCTTACACCTGGTGGTCATCACCTTACCCTGCTCCAGATATTTTATAAAATCGACCGTTTTCGCTTCAGTGGTGAAGCTGACTCTACCAAAATGCTCAAAACCCATTTCGCTATCTCCTGAGAATAACTACATTACCGTATTGGCCGACTCCCCCGATATTATGCACCAGGCCTACTTCGGCATCTTTCACTTGAGCTTCAGTAGCCTCCCCCCTGAGCTGGCGGACTACTGTTCTAACCTGCGAGCCACCAGTGGCACCGATAGGGTGCCCCTTAGACAGCAGACCACCATCAACATTCACCGGTATCTTGCCGTCATGGTAGGTCTCTTTTTCCTCAATCAGCCGGACTCCCTCGCCGGGCTTAGCAAAGCCCAGGTCCTCATAGGCTAAAAGCTCAGCTATGGTGAAACAATCATGGACCTCGGCGACATCAATATCTTCCGGCCCGACACCAGCCATCTGGTAAGCCTGTTTAGCCGCCTCCTGGGAACAGGTCAAACCGGTGAGTAACTTCCTTCCTGACATGGTCATTGTAGCCGTGGCGGCACCAAGACCGATAATCCAGATTGGAATCTTGGTTACTTTTCTGGCTACATCCTCGCTGGCTACGATGATACAGGAAGCACCATCGGCATTGGCACAGCAGTCAAACCGCTTCAAAGGGTTAGACACTATATCTGAGGTTAAAACATCGTTCAGACTCAACTCTTTGCGGTAAGTAGCCTTAGCATTTTTGGCTCCGTAGCTGGCATTTTTAACTCGAATTTTAGCCAGCTGCTCCTCGGTAGTTCCATATTTAGTCATGTGTGCCTGGGCATATAGAGCGTAGCCGGCAGGCATGGTGATACCGAAGGGCGCTTCCCAGATTATATCAGCTCCCCTGCCCATTCTCTCCGCTGCTTCACGGGAGGTTAGCTCGGACATCTTCTGGAAACCAATAACGGCTACCACTTTATGCAAGCCGGACTTTATCAGCGACCAGGCTATCCTCAGTCCGGTAGTGCTTGATGAACAGACAGTTTCAACATAGAAAGCCGGTTTCGGGGTTAACTCCAGATACTCGGATATTAAACCTGAAGGGGTGCGCTGTTTATCGTATTCCGGTGCCGAACAGGTGATAGAGGCATCAATATCCTGGTTAGTTATATCCAGACCTTCCATCGCTTCCTTGTAGGCATCAAAACACAGCTCCCGGATAGATACCCCGCAGGAACGAGAGAAGTTAGTCTGTCCTACCCCGATAATGGCAACATCTTCCATTAAGCATCTCCTTTCTCCAGGTCCGACCGGAAGCAATCTGTCATCATTCTCAGCCGGCTAGCCCCGGTTCCCTTCATCCAATAAATCTTTTATTCTACTTTCTTTTTATCAAGCGTATCTTATCTGTTTCGATAACTACTTCCCCTCTTTGGTTCTTACATACGTGGCGCTCGACAAGAATCCCTCTTTCCGGGTTTTTGGTCTCTTTCTTTTCAATCAACTCCCCTTCAACTCTCAAAGTATCTCCGGCTTTTACGGGAGTAATTATTTTCACGTTATTCATCCCGATGAGAGCAATCAAAGTTTCCGGGTCCAAAAAGTCAGACTGCTCGTTAAGCCCTGACATTACCAGGAGAGTTACTACCGCCGGGGCAATCCGGGTCTTAAAAACACCTTTTTTGGCTTTCTCTTCATCCCAGAACAGGGGAGCGGTCAAACCACCAAGCCCGGTCACCACATCTATCATCCCCTCACTGACAGTCCTGGCCGGCGTTACAAACTTTTCCCCTACCTGGTAATCTTCCCAGTACTTAGGCATAATGTCTATTTTCAGCTCTTTATTACTTCAGTTACGGGTATTACCCCGAAGTCAAAGCGAGGGTCGGTTTAAGGTCAAGCCCGATACCGGGTCCAAAAGTAGTAGCCAGTGAGGCACTTCTGACATACTGCCCCTTAGCCCCGCTGGGTTTAGCCTTCACCACCGCCGCCACCACCGCCGTCAGGTTATCCATCAGCTTATCATTCTCAAAACTGGTTTTACCCAGAGGTAAATGAATGATAGCCGTTTTATCCAGCTTAAATTCCAGCCGGCCTTTGCGAGCCTCCTCTATCACCCTGGATAAGTTATCGGCAGTGACTACCGTTCCTGATTTAGGGTTGGGCATCAAGCCTTTCCTGCCCAGGATTTTTCCCAGCTTACCAACTTTACCCATCATATCCGGAGTAGCCATAGCCATCTCAAAATCCAGCCAGCCCCCCTCAATTTTCGCAACCAGCTCATCACCACCAACAAAATCAGCTCCAGCGTCTTCGGCAATTTTGGCCCCTTCTCCTTGAGCAAAGACCAGAAGCCTCTGTTTCTTACCCAACCCGTGAGGCAGCAGAGTAACACCACGCACCTGCTGGGTAGCATTCCGCGGGTCGAGGCCCATCCTGAGATGCAGCTCAACAGTCTCGTCAAATCGCGCGTAAGCCATCTTTTTTATCAGGTCAATAGCCTCCTCGGGAGGATAGGCTTTTGACCTGTCCAGCAATTTAGCGGCTTCCTGATATTTCTTACCGTGTTGTCTCGCCATTTCTCTTACTCCACTTCAATCCCCATACTCTTAGCAGTGCCCTCAATGATTCGTTCCGCTCCCTCCGGACTGATGGCACTCAGGTCGCTAGCTTTAATCCGGGCGATTTCACGAAGCTTATCCCGGGAGAGGGTGCCTATTTTCCCCCGTCCGGCAGTAGCGGCTCCTTTCCCCACATTTAATGCCTGCTTCAGCAGAACTGATGCCGGCGGCATCTTGGTAACGAAAGTGAATGACCTGTCCTCATAGACAGTTATTTCGGCAGGAATAATCGAATCAGCCTGAGCAGCGGTGCGTTCATTATACTCCTTACAGAAAGCCATAATGTTAACTCCGTGCTGGCCCAGAGCCGAACCTACCGGCGGTGCCGGAGTCGCCTTCCCGGCAGGAAGCTGCAGCTTGATTATTGTTTTAACTTTTTTAGCCACTTTTCTCCTTACCCAAAGCTAATAGACTTAAAGTTTCTCCACCTGTAATAACTCAAGCTCTACCGGTGTTTCACGCCCGAAAAGGGAAAGCAGCACCTTAACTTTACCTTTGTCAGCGCCGATTTCATCCACTGTGCCAACAAAATCAATAAAGGGGCCATCAACCACCCGCACACTCTGTCCTGGCTTAAAGCCAACCTTGATCGTTGGGGTTTCAGCCTCCATCTGTTTCCGGATACGGCCGACTTCCTCCTCCCCTAATGGAATAGGCTTACCTCCGCTGCTGACAAAACCGGTAACACCGGGAGTATTGAGTACGATATTCAAACTTTGCCCACTTATTTTCATCTGAACAAGAATGTAACCGGGCAAAATCATTTTGGTTACCGTGCGTTTTTGCCCGCTTTTAACCTGGACCTCCTCCTCGGTAGGAACAACTACCTGGGAAATCTCACCTTCTGAATCTATGAGCTTGACACGCTGCTCCAGATTCTTTTTAACCTGTTCTTCACGCCCGGAGTAAGTATGAATTACGAACCACTGGCTCTCGTTCTCGTCCACAGATGCCTCACTCAGATAGTACTAAGCAATTTTTCAACTGCCCAGAAAAACATCATTAACCAGTCTGGTAAAACCATAATCAATAATACCCAACACCAGACCCACCATAACCGCAATAACTATCACCAGAACTGTCAGATAAGCTACCTCTTGCCGGCTAAGCCAGACTACTTTTTTTAACTCGGCGATAGTTTCACCAATGAATTTAAATCTAAAGCCCTTCGCTTTGGCTGTAGCCCTACGCTGTTTCATAACCATCCGCCTATCTCAGCTGTTCAGATAACCACTACCAACAGGACCTCCGGGGTTCTTAGCCAGCACAACTTACTCATTACAGCCCGGACCTGCTGAACGCAGCTATTTTGCCCCCTTCTTTTATCTTACCTCCCGGTGAAGCTGGTGAGTGTGACAACGGGGGCAATACTTGCTTAGTTCTAAGCGCTGCGGGTCATTCCTTTTATTCTTAGTAGTGGTGTAGGTCCTTTCCTGACAAACACTACAGGCAAAACGGATGACAGCCCTTGCCTCTGTTTTTTTAGCCATCTCTATTCAATAATGTTACTGATACTGCCAGCCCCTACCGTTCTACCACCCTCACGGATAGCAAAGCGCAATCCTTTCTCCAGAGCCACGGGATAAATCAGTTTTATCTTCATGGTTAGATTATCACCGGGCATAGCCATCTCCATACCGCTCGGGAGCTCAATATTTCCCGTAACATCGGTAGTCCTGATATAAAACTGGGGTTTATATCCGTTAAAGAAAGGAGTATGTCTTCCCCCTTCTTCTTTCTTCAAAATGTATACCTGGGCTTCAGCATAGGTATGCGGCTTAATGGAACCGGGAGCGGCTAATACCTGCCCCCGCTCTATCTCTTCCCGCTCTACCCCTCTCAGTAAAATACCCACCGCGTCTCCAGGCTCGGCATAATCCAGTGTCTTGTGAAACATCTCAAGACTGGTAGCTACCGTCCGGCGAGGCTCGTGACTTAAACCGACAAGCTCAACCTCTTCCCCTGGTTTAATAACACCCCTCTCCACCCTTCCGGTGGGCACCGTGCCCCTGCCCTTGATGCTGAAAACATCCTCCACCGGCATCAAGAACGGCTGGTCTTTAGCCCGCTCCGGGGTGGGAATATAGCTATCTACAGCGTCAATCAAATTCCAGATTTTACCACACCACTCACACTCTCTCTTACCGCAGCCGCATTCAAGAGCCTTGGTGGCGCTAACCTTGACCACCGGTATCTCGTCACCGGGGAATTGATAGTTACTTAACAGTTCCCTTACTTCAATTTCCACCAGCTCCTGAAGCTCCGTATCCTCCAGAGCGTCTATCTTATTCATGGCAACTACAATGGCCGGGACTTCCACCTGCCGGGCGAGCAGAACATGTTCTCTGGTCTGGGGCATCGGCCCATCGGGAGCGCTCACCACCAGTATCGCCCCATCCATCTGGGCGGCGCCGGTTATCATATTCTTGATGTAATCAGCGTGTCCCGGACAATCAATGTGGGCGTAGTGGCGTTTTTCCGTCTCGTATTCCACATGGGAAATTGCTATGGTCAGTCCCCGGGCTTTCTCCTCAGGGGCATTATCAATAGTGTCAAAGCCGCGGTACTGGGTATTGGTTGACTTGGACAGCACCATTGTTATTGCCGCAGTCAAAGTGGTTTTCCCGTGGTCAACATGCCCGATGGTGCCCACATTGCAGTGCGGTTTGGTCCGGGTAAATTTCTGTTTAGCCATTTTATCCTCCCTATATTCTGAGCCCACAACCAGACTCGAACTGGTGACCCCATTCTTACCAAGAATGTGCTCTACCTGCTGAGCTATGTGGGCAATTAATCCTAATTATACAATAGTATAAAACACAGAATTATACAATACAGATTGATTGGAAAGCAACTTAAGGTTCTTACTTGTGCTGGTGGAGGGGGCAGGATTCGAACCTGCGAAGCCCGTCAAGGCGGCAATTTTACAGACTGCTCCGATTAACCACTCCGGCACCCCTCCCCGATTAGCCAAGCCCGAGAGGGGATTCGAACCCTCTAACCTACCGATTACAAGTCGGTTGCGCTACCATTGCGCCACTCGGGCACCTTTATACCTCTTTCACTGCGAAAAATCCTTAGATAGCTTCTTAATAGCAACTCACACCCACCTGCAATCCTTCCCCGGAAGGACCTCGGTCTGAAGACCCGCTCAAGTATTGTAAAAGCCAATCACCAAAAAGTCAAGCCAAAGAGAGCGTTTGGCAACGAAAAAAATGAACTTTTGTATCATTGCCTTCCGAAGGAAACCACGAAGCAATCCCTCTCCACCTGTCATTGTTATGAAAATAGACTAGTTTGTCATTCCGGCCCCGTATCAGATACGGGATAAACTCCAGCCGGAATCCAGAAAGCGTAACTATCCCTACCCCTCCTGGATTCCGTGTCAAGCACGGAATGACAGGGACTTTGAAGCGGGGCACTCGTATTTTCATACTTTGTGGTGCCCTTGTAAATGGGCATGATAGATTGCGAGCCATTCGTAGAAGGCGAAGCAATCTATATGAATTAATCCATAGAGATTGCCACGGGGGCTTACGCCCCCTCGCAATGACAGAATAGTTACTAAGGCAGGATAATGCTAGAATAATTGCCGGGACAGAATAGTTATTAAGGCAGGATAATGCTAGTGTAGTGTCCCAGTAACACCTTGACAATATCTGTCATTCCGTACTTGATACGGAATCCAGGCGGGGCGGAGATACTGGATTCCCGCTTTCGCTTGAATGACAATATGGTCGCGAAGATTGTAAAGTAATCTCTGAGACACCACACTAGAATAATTGCCGGGACAGAATAGTACCAGGACAGGATGGTTAATAAGTAAGGATAGTTACTAGGAGGCTGTCCGAAAAAGGCTAAAAGGTACTCAAATTGTCATTCTGAGCACGTTCACTTCGTTCACTCTGACGATACTTCGGCTACGCTCAGTATAAATAATCGGAACGAGTTCAGTGTAAACTCCGCGAAGAATCCGTTCCCCACGCCTAAAAGAACGGATTCATTCAGTCGTCGGCTTCGCTTCCTCCTTCAGAATGACATTACTCGGACACCTCCTAAACTAACTTTAAGCTACAGGACTTGACAAATAAATATTTTATGTTTATTATGTCTTTTAGCACGAATGATAACCAGTTTAACAGGATTTTAACATTTTATTGTTACATTCTGTTAAATGCTTTAGAGTGAACTTAAGTATATAAATAAGGAGGTGATGTTATGGTAGAAGCCCTTCAGGGCAAGCCTTCTGGATAAAACCTTCAGGGCGAGCCCGCAAGGGGAAGAGTTTTTAAACTCAACAATAGTTTGAAAGTTTAACCTGTCTCCATATTTCAAAATAAGGAGGAAAGTTTCCTGCTTGTATTTTTGTTTATGGGGACACCAAGATACAAATAAATTAGGAATATCCTGAATTCATTTGAAGGGATGTTCCAAAAAAGGAGATTAAGAAAGGTCGATGAAGAATAAAATTTCTAAAATACTAGGGGTTGGCTTGAGCCTGGCGATGCTGCTCAGCTTCCTGATGCCCACAATACCGGCATCAGCCGGTACCCTTTCCTGGAGCGGCGAGGGCGATGTTGAGGACCTGATTGACACTATAGACTATGTCCTGGGTCCAGCCGACGTGGACATCGTTGACATGGCAGTCAACGGTGATGTTATCTACGCGGTTACCAACACCACGGATAATGCCACTTTCAAGTCAACCAATGGCGGTGCCACCTGGACCAGCCTTGTTTCCAGCACCGACTACCCCGGCGGCAGTTCAGGTGCTCCCGTGCTGGTAGCAGTAGCCCCGGATAACCCCGATGTGGTCGCCATCGTCACCGATGAGCCGGAGGTCTGGCTTTCCGACGACGGCGGCTCCGACTGGGACGACCTGAACATCACATCCAGCGGTTCTTTTGCCGTTGCAACCATTAACGACATTGACATATCGCCAGGGTCAACCTACTATGTCGCCGTTGGCGGCAGCACCTCAAGCGGTGCCGAGATGTGGACGCTGAAGCTGGCGATGGCGGAAATCTGGGAAGCCGAATCCGATGACGGCACCAGCGCCGGCAGCGGTAATGTCACCAGCACAGATGAGGTCTATGCCGTCAAGTTCTCACCCAACTTCCAGACGGACAAGGCTATCGTCGCTGTCAGCGGTGATAACAGCAGCACTGCCGACCCTTACCTGCATCTTTTCCGCTGGAAGGAAGACGACCTGGGCCGCTGGAACTCGGAAGCTACTGCCTATGATGAAATGGATGACTGGGCAGACGGTCTGGCGATAGACACCGAGACCAGCATCAGCGGGGGTATGGGGAAGGCAGATATTGCCCTGCCCGATACTTTCCTGGCTACCGAGGTCTTTGAACGTCTCATCGTGGTGGCGGTTGCCGGAGCTACCTCGGGCGGAGGCCTCAACGGCTTTACCGACACCATCCAGAACCAGTGGGAGGACTGGGCAGGCAATGACCTTGCCGTAGGAATCGGCAGCGTTGCCATTCACCCGGACGGCAAGACAATCGCCGGTGAATACAACGACAATGTGGTCTACGCCTTCAGTAAATTCACCGGTACCCCCGAGGCGGAGCGGACCAACAGCCTGAAGGGCCCCGGCGGGGCAAACAGGACCCTGGTTGCCTGGAGCGGTGATACTGCCGTAGCCACCACCTCAGGTGACGAGAGCGCCTTCTCCGTATCCACGGATGACGGCTATGCCTGGAACGACATCAGCATGATTGATACCGTACTGAGTGTTCTGGATGATGTCGCCGCTACGGCTGACGCCAAAAAGTATTACCTGACCTCACACGACACTTCCGATGGTACAGGTACCTATGACACCAGCGTCTGGCTGAATGACGGTAGCTGGACGAGGGTCTTGAGCATGGTAAACCGGTCGGATAATGACGAAGCCGCCTTTATGGTGCGCCTGGCTCCTGAGGATGACGCGGTAGTCTTTGTGGCTGCCGAGGATAGTCAGGATATGTGGAAGAGCACCGACTCGGGTATGACCCGGTGGCGGGCATTAACGGTTGACGAGCTCACTACCATCCAGGACTTCGTCGTTGAGAGTGCCGATGTCATCTACGCCATAGATACCGTCGGTGCTTCTAAGTCAACCACCGGCGGAGCCGGCTGGGAAACCAAAATTGGCCTTGACGGTGTAAGCGGTTTCATGGTTACCCTGGCACCGAACGGTGATGTGCTGGTGGGTGGCAGTGACGGCTATGTTGCCTTCTCCAAGGACGGCGGCTTGAGCTTTACCAAAATCACCGACCGGACAGACAATGCCAATGTCTATGTGGTTGCCGATGAGAAGTACGCCGAAAGCAATATCCTCTTCATCGCGGCCGGTGACGAGGTTGAGATAGGCGAAGCCGACAAGAACGAGAGCTGGAGCAGCTTCGAACCTGATGCCCTGAATGGCACTGTTAGCGGTATCGCCTTCTACAAGGGCGTTCTCTGGGTGCTGACCGACAACACATCGGACAGCGACAGCAAACTCTGGCGCTCACTGAACCCGTATGACCCCGACACCGAGACACTGGCTCTGTGGAGCCGCACCCTGGAAGAGGATGTGGACCTCAATGGTGCCCAGAAGCCTCAGGGGTTGAAAGCATCCTTCGCCAACAGCAAAGGACCCAAGTTCTGGGCAATTGACGCCGCGGCTGACCCCGAAGACCAGCTTTCCAGCGTGGCCGACCCGCTAGCCCTGGCAGGTCCGACTGTATCATCACCTGAGGACGGAAGCGTCGTCCAGGTGAACACGGCAAGCGGTGGCGCTTACAACATTACCTTTTCCTGGAAGCGCTACTCGTATAGCAAGGTCCTCAACATGGACCTCGAGATTTCCAGTGACAAGGACTTTACCGCTCTTATCGTTGATACCACCGTTACCGACCTTGATAGGGATAATGTATCCCTGGTAGTCGGCCCCACTGCTGACGAGGAGGCTTCCTTCAACCCGGGCCAGACCTATTACTGGAGGGTAAGGCACAGCGCCGCTCAACCGACAACACAGGACGCGGACGAGTGGCACTGGAACAGCCCCTGGTCTAAGGTGGGGAGCTTCACCGTCGAGGACCTGGCTGCTGCCCCCTTCAGCATTGTCACTCCAGCCTCGGGTGCTAATGATGTACCCATTCAGCCGACCCTGACCTGGACACCTTATGAGGGAGCCATTCATTATGAGGTAGCTCTGGCTGAGGACCCAACCTTCAGTATCCTTGACTTCAGCTACACTGCCGATAACACCTTCTTCAAGGTACCAGCTACAGATGAGCTGAAATACAACACCACCTACTACTGGAGGGTGAGAGGCGTGACTGGACCGGAAGCAATAGTCAATAAGGTACTTGTCGTTCCGGCTGGTCCCTGGGAAATCGGTATCTTCACCACCATGGCGGAACCAGTGGTGGAAGAGCCAACAGTAATTGTTCAGCCAGGTGTGACACCACCTGCTCAGATCGTACAAGTACCGGTGCCGCAACCATCACCAATACCTTCAGGACTGCTCTGGGCAGTGATTGCCATTGGTGCGGTGCTGGTAATTGCCTTGATTGTCCTCATCGTTAGAACCCGGAGAGTTGCCTAAACCCTTCAGGGTGAACCTACCCGGTTCTGACTTGACAGATAATACTCGGCAAAAAGGGAGGTCGCTTACAAGCGACCTCCCTTCCTTATTATGTAACTGTCATTGCTTTGTCGTCCTTCGGCTGAAGGACGACAAAGCAATCTGGGCGGGGCAAAACCCATCCACCCGGATTGCCACGGGCTTCGCCCTCGCAATGACACCAAACGAAGGAGAGGTGAACCAAAGGCGTGGCAATCCAGAGGTTATTCCACAACTATCCTGTCATTGCGAGACCATTCCGATGAAGTCGGAAGGCGAAGCAATCTGGGCAGAGCGAAACCCCTCCACCCAGATTGCCACGGGCTTCGCCCTCGCAATGACACCGGCAAGGATTGCCTTTAGCCCTCTTTAATATTAAGATATGGTCAGCTATCACTGGAGGTTGACTATGCGACAGATTTCTACCCTGTGGAGAGCCAATGCCATCGCCTTTATCAGCAGCTTTTGCGTTATGGTGATTGAGCTTATTGCTTCACGGATACTGGCTCCCTACATCGGCGTCTCACTATATACCTGGACAAGCATTATCGGGGTTATTCTTGCCGGCATCGCCCTGGGCAACTACCTCGGCGGTAAAGTGGCGGACAGATACCCATCACCACTGGTGCTGGCAGCCATATTCCTTGCCGGCAGCCTGATGACCATCGCCATCCTGCCCGCTACCAGGCAGTTTGCCTCTGCCGGCTGGTTCGGCAACCTGCCGGTAATGCTGAACTTCACCCTGAAAACCTCCTTTATCTTCTTCCTGCCGGCTATTGTCCTCAGCATGGTTTCGCCCATGGTCATCAAGCTGACTTTGGCTGACCTGGACAAAACCGGGGGTATTGTCGGCACCATATACGCCTTCTCCACCGCCGGTGCCATCCTCGGCACTTTCATGACCGGCTTCTACTTCATCTTATGGTTCGGCACCAGGATGATTGTCTGGCTGGTGGCAGCCGTTTTGCTCATCATGGGAATAATCGCCTGGTTCTCCTGGCGAATTCCGGACAGATGGCACCTTTCTTTGAAGAATCTCATACTATGGACACTGATTGCGGTAATAACAGTAAGCTACATTTTTCTCTACCAGTCCAGAGAAGCCTGGCAGGGAAACTATACCAGGGAATCTAACTACTTCACTATTCAGGTAGTGAACCAGCCGGGAAATGTCAAAGTACTCTGGCTTGATAACCTGGACCACAGTTATCTCATCCCGGAAGAACCGACCACTCTGGTATACGAATATTCCAGAGTCTTTGAGGAGATAGTAAGATACATTACTATGGGAAAGCCAGCGCCCAGAACCCTCCACCTGGGTGGTGGTGGGTATGCATTCCCCCGCTATATGGAGGCTATCTATCCCGGCAGTAGCAACGAAGTGGTGGAAATTGACCCGGCAGTAACGCAGGTGGCTCATGAGGAACTGGGATTGCCGCTGGAGACAAGCATCAAGACCTATAATCAGGACGCCCGCCTTTTCCTGATTCAGCGAAAGACAGGAGATAAATATGATATTATCATCGGGGATGTTTTTAACGACTTCGCAACTCCCTATCACCTGACCACGCTGGAATTTAACCGGCTGGTAAAAGCCAATTTAGAGAAGGATGGTATTTATCTTATTCTTCTTAACGATTACCCGAATAGCCGGTATACTCCATCTTTCATCTACACGCTCAAGCATGCCTTCGAATATGTCTATCTTTTTAGTGTAGGCGAGGGTTGGGCACAGAGAAAGGATAATACCCTACTTATAACCGGCTA
This sequence comes from Dehalococcoidales bacterium, assembly GCA_030690265.1. Lineage (GTDB taxonomy): Bacteria > Chloroflexota > Dehalococcoidia > Dehalococcoidales > UBA2162 > JAUYHA01. Next base: position 175,070 of record JAUYHA010000177.1, read on the forward strand.
TGACCGTGTCATCGTTGCCACTGACCGCTCCATTGACCTTGCTGACTATAAAGAGTTCGTCACCGAAGGAGGACAGAAGGTATCGGCTGGCTATCCCTTAAATGAAACGGACCTGGAGAAGTGGCTAACCGCAAGAGACCCCATTCTGCTCACCGACGACCGTGCCCCGACTGATATCCTGATTTCACCGATTTTCCAGCAAACCAGGGTAATATCCAGGTAGATACCTGAGTGACAGGGGGAATGTCTAGGGCACCTTAACCATAAACAGAGATTGACTCGGTAAAGTAGGGCGCATAATTGAGTTGACTTTGCTCCAATCCACTTCTTCTGGCACCAGAGTAATTTTGCTGGTGTCTACTATTTCTGGCAGATAATATAAGACATCAAAGGCTGACCTGTACCTTGCCTCGTTCAAAACATACATCTCAATGCCGTAATCCCGGTACTCCATATTAATGGCACTAGCCTCGCTTTTCATCATAATAAACGGCATACGGGTCCACTCCCGCAGCATATGCCAGGATAGTCTATCTGCCATTCGCTTTTTCTCTCCTGTCTCTTCAGTAACCCCGAGTTTCTTATAGAACCTGGGATTATCCTGCTCCAGCCGTGATAGGTAAGGGACAATTGTCTTGAAGCCTGCCGCCTTAATGGTATTACTGTAAATTAGCCAGTCGCTTCTAGAGCCTCCTATCCTGCCGCCGGGGGCATCTAGAACGGCGAAGCCGTCCTTTTTCAAGCGTTTTCTCACGAATGAATAGAATTCCGTGCTGTATAACTTGGAAAGATTGTAATCATTAGGGGTGGGAAAATCCATGAATATGGCATCATACTTCTCCTCGGTTGTCCTTATGAAATAAAAAGCATCCGTCACCTTCACAGTTACCCTGGGGTCGCTGATAGAACCCCTGTTCATCCGCCTGATTAGCGGGTGAGTGGAAGCCACTTTAATCATTTCAGAGTCTATATCTACCTGGGTAATACTCTTTATCTCCGCATATTTTAAAAGCTCCCTGTTAAGCAGCCCGTCACCTCCCCCCAGCACCAGGACCTTCTCAGGCACCTTATTGGCTATTATCGGCACATGAGCAAAGTACTCGTGATAAATCTCTTCGTAAGAAGAATAAAACTGCCAGTCTCCATTTAAAAACAGGAGATAACCATTGGGATAACCCGGGTCTGTTTCGAATTTCTTGCTGTAGCTGGCATAGACAAGCTGGGCGTCAGCATCGGCAGGATAGCTTACAATATCAATGTTCTGATACCGGGAACGGTAACGCTCCACATCTGGCCATTTCTCCGCTTGTGAAAAGGCTGTTATCAGGTTCTCGCTCGACTTCCTTGCGTAGTAAAATTTCTTTAGAAAGTACTGGTCGATACCTGAGGAAAGGGATAATGAGAGAACAAGAGCCAGTAATATGCTCACATTACCCAGTGAGAAAATGGCAAATAATTTTCTAGGCATTCCCCTCATATAAGTGAGTAAAACAAGGGCGGCTGAAACATTTAATATAGCCGTGGCAAAGCCAGTCCGCAAAACCCCCAGGTAAGGCAGCAAAACCAGGGCAAAGGTTATCCCGCCGGCTAATGAGCCGAAGTAATCAACTCCGAGGACAGAGTTAGCCGTCTTTTCTTTCTCCTCTTCTCTAATATGAATCAGGAGGGGCAGCTCAAAACCGCTGAGAAGACCGATGACGGCTATAACCCCATAGCTAAAGGTAAAGAACAGGATTAGCCCTATAGTTTTATACATATTCATCATCAAGTAAGCATAGAGCATATGGGAGAAGTATAAGAAGGCGACCGCCGCACCTCCCACCACACTTAACAGAATTTCCACCTTCCAGAGAGTCCCCATAGCCCGGGCCAATCTTCTGTCCCCACAGAGGAAAGCCCCCAGCCCCAGAGAAGCCAGGTATAAGCCGATGGTGGTGCTATACCTCACCACACTGTTGCCGGTCATTAAAGTCAATGCCTGAGCCATTAAAAGCTCATAGACGATGCTACAGAAGGCGACAATAAAGGTGATAAGATAAATAATGCTTATTCTCTTCATCATCAGGCGAAATCCTCTTTTACTAAGAGACTGTCAGGCTAAGCAATTGACTCTTTTCCCATTGTTCATTCCGGATTTGTTCCGGAATCCAGGTAGGGTGGCACGGCTGGATTCCCGCTTTCGCGGGAATGACACATTATTTACCTGACGCGACACTAGAAACCTCTTGGTATTATGCGGTATCTGACTTGCTCAGCCTCAAACTTTTCCTTCATAACCTCTATAGCTATGTAGGCATCCATCTCCTGGCCGCAGGTAAAAATGTCTGCGGCGGCATAGCTTTCCTCCGGCCAGGTATGTATGGCAACATGCGACTCTTTTATTAAAAATACCCCGCTGACACCCTCCGGTTCAAACTGATGAAAGGCAACATCTACCAGACTGGTCTTCGATTTTCTAATAACCTCATCCATAATTTGCTTCACATCTTTAACTTTCCTTAATTTATCCGGCGGGCAATTGATTAACTCGACCAGGAAATGGCTGCCAAATTCCCTGGTCAAGTCAGAATTACTCTCTATGCGGGTAATAGATTCAGCCGGATTTATTTCCTTCATACTCATAACACCTCCTTACCCCGATAGATACTTTTCTATAAAAAAGGCCCCTATCGGATGTGAAAATAGGACACCAACCAGCAAAACAAGCCCTAAAGCAAAGTTAGCCAGCAGCAAAAAGGGGAAACCTTTTCTCATTTCGGCGACTCCTTTGAAAAGCAAAAGCGATCCCCCGACAGCATTCAAAGAGCCGGTCAGAAAAGCAATTGTTAGCACGCCTATTTTGGGTAATAACAAAATGGGGAAAATCACCGTTCCTGACAGAGCCCCGATATAGTTTACTCCCAGGACTAAATTCGTGGTTCTTTCCTTTTCCTGACCCCTGATTTCAATGAGCAGCGGAATCTCAAAGCCGGTCAGAATACCAATGGCTATAATTAACGAATGACTCAAAATGAAAAAGAGGCTGGCAAAAGGACTTAGCATATCAAACAGGTGAAGATAAACTACGGAGAAACCCCCAATGATACTCAGCAGAATTTCTATCTTGACAAGCGAGTTAACCGAATCTCTGAGTATTCTACCCCGGCATAAGAAAGCACCCACCCCCATGGAAGCGAGATACAAGCCGACCGTGGTACTGTATCTCAGCACAGTATCGCCCAGAAAAGCTGACAGGGACTGGGCCATTACCAGTTCATAGACAATGCTGCAATACGCCAGTATGAAGGTAATAACATAGGTCATCTATCCATATACCCGAATTCCTCACCTCAGATTCACCGCAGTATTTTAACTCGTTCCCACCGTAGTTGCTGTATCAGGTCTCTTTCCATAAACGGATTATAACACAAACAATTTCCCTTTGCTTACAGCCATTAAGGATTGACTTCTAGCTTAAAGTCAGACTAAAATTCGCCATATGGCGAGAAGCAAATTTAATCCTGTGGCGAGAGCAATTGTTGCCACTCTAACCCTGATTCTGCTCTTTGCCCTGCCCGTCAAACCCTGGCAGACGGGCCTGCCCGGCTCAATCTTCTCATCTCACCCGGCAGCAGCCAGTCCAGAGGAAGTCAAGTGGTCCAGAGTTAATATTCCTGATGAAGGCGAAGGTGGCAACTGGGCACTGGCTTCCGGCTCGGACATCAAGCACCTGGCCATGGCTAAAGATGGCACTCTTTACGCCACGCCAATCCATCGGGAACAGGCTACAACCCTGTTCAAGTCCACCGATGCAGGCTATAGCTGGTCAGCCAGCGGCCAGGTCAAGAATGAAATAGCGGCTCTAACCACCGCTCCTGACAATGCCGGTATTGTTTACTACGCCACCGGAGCCAATGTCTACAAATCGACTGATGCCGGTGCCAGTTTTGAATTATGGGGACGGGAAATAGGCGGGGCAGGCAGCACCAATATCACCATTACCTCTCTAACCGTTACCAGGCAGGAGAGCCATTACCTGGTCGCCGTCGGCACCAAAGATAGCGATAGTTCCCAATACGGCGGCGTCTATACCCTGGAAGAAAGCGGGCTACTGCCCGGCTGGCAGGACAGCAACATCGGCAATTACGATGTCCTATCTCTCGCCTTCTCCCCGAACTTTGCCTCTGACCACCAGCTCATTGCCGTGGTAACCGATGAAAGTGACACCCTGGTTATCAGCCGTATTGGTGATGGTAACTGGGGCAGCGTTATCGCCAGCGCTACCATTGAAATGGCAGCCACTGGAGCGGTTATCGCTTTCCCTGATGATTACGATGGCGCCAGTGAAACTACCGCTTTCTTTATCGGTATTGACAGCGGAGTTGACCAGGGGGATGTGTATCGAGTTAATCCGGGACGGAACCCTGACCCTTCCTCGGTTACTGACCTGGATATCGGTGATGATTATAACCTGATTAGCATTGACATCAGCGGGCTGGCAATCAGCGGGCCGACCGGGACAGCCATTTTGCTTGCCGGAGCGGCAGATAGCAGCCGGGTCTATATCAGCAGCGATAGCGGCAAGAGCTGGCAAAGAAGCCGCAAGGAGCCGATGGGAGAGTCAGTGACGATAGTTATCACCAGCCCCGATTTCACCAACGACCGGAGGGCCTACGCCGCTACCAGCGGCACGGAGAGCGGCTTTTCCTTCACCGATGACGGCGGGGTTACCTGGCACCAGACCGGCTTAATTGACACCCGGATTAGCAGTATCGTTGGCCTGGCAATACCGCCCGATTATCAGAGTGATGATACTCTCTTCCTGCTTACCTTTGACGGAACAAACCTGGAGTACAGCCTATGGCGGAGCCTGGAAGGAAAGACAAAATGGCAAAGGACGTTTACCAGCACTCCAAGTAGTGTGGACAGTATTAACCTGGCCGAGCTTCCTCCCGGCTACGGGAATGATAATCAGGTGGTATTCCTGGCCGGGACCGGTTCTGGCAATCCGGCAATATGGAAATCAACCGATAATGGGCTGACTTTCTCTTACCGCAGCGCCCCTGCCTCCGTTGATGTATGGACACTGATTAATGATAATAGCCTCTTTTTAGGCAGTTACAATGGCAGCGGCTCATTAGTCTACCGCACAGATGATGGCGGCTTTTCCTATTCCACCGGAGTACAGGTCGGCAGCCTGCCGCTGGAGTCTATCTCCCTCTCTCCAGACTATGAGCAGGACGGGGCAATACTGATAGGTAACAGCAGTGGCTGGGTCTACTATTCCAGTAATAATGCTACCTCATTCGAGCCGCTGCCGCCGGACGCTGCTTCACCACCCCTAACCGGTGAAATAAGCGTTGCCTTCGACTCTGAGTTCGCCAGCAACAAGACTGTTTATGCTGTCAGCAGTTCGGCAGATAAAGGTGTCTACCGCTTTATCATCAACAGGAGTACCGAATGGGAAAGAATAGACAGTACCCTGCCCGCTGGTGGCACACTCAGCCAGCTAGCGGTTTCAGGCGATGGCACCTTATATGCCACCAGCACCCAGTCGGTAGATACCACCAATGGGGAGGGTGGCATGGAGCGTTCGCTTAATCCGACATACTCTTTAGGCCCAACCTTCGAGACAGTAACCCGCGGGCTGGATGACGGGGCAGCTCTAAGCGGACTGTGGCTCCGGGACAATCAATTATGGTCAATTGATACCCAGAACACCCGCCTGGTGACCTATGCCGATAGCCTGGCTCAGCCGATTACCCTCACTTCACCAACCGATAAAGCCCCCGGTATAGATACCGAGAATGTTATCCTTAATTGGGAGACATTACCGGGAGCTACCGAGTATAAGTGGCAACTGGACTATGATACTGACTTCTCCGCCGTACCTGCGGATTTTGAGGCAGAGACAAAAGCAAGTTCAGCTCGTCTACCGGAACTCGAAATGGGCAGCACCTACTACTGGCGGGTAAGGGCTACCGAGCCGGTGTTAAGCCGGTGGTCAGCTAAACAGTCGTTTACCACCACTCTTGGCACTCTTGGCACCAGGGTCATCGCCCCCGAACTTTATTATCCCGAAGCCGGTGCCAGTGAGGTATCAGTTAAACCACTCTTTCAGTGGAGTGCTCTGACTGGAGCGGATAGCTACGAGTTGATGGTTTCTATTTACCCCTCTTTCTCCAATCCCACCATCCTGAAAATCGATGATTATGCCTTACCGGCCACTGCCTGGCAAAGCAACATAAACCTGGACTACAATACCACCTACTACTGGAAGGTGAGAGCCATCAGCCCGAGTAGCTCCAGTGCCTGGAGTGCCGTTGGCATCTTCACCACCGAGCTGCCAGCAGTTAAACAGCCTTCACTACAGGAACCTCTTACAACTCCACCCTCACTTCCCCAATCACCACCTCCACCTTCTCCTCCATCCTCACCAACCCCGGCTCAGACAGTCTTTCCTGACTGGGCACTGTATCTGGGGGGAGCTCTGCTCCTGGTGATAGTGATTCTACTGGTGACCCTGCTGATGCTGGTGGCGACACTAAGACACCGCGATTAGTTGCTTAATGTAGTCAAATCCGTAATCCTTGCTTTCTTCACCCTTTTTAATCTAAAATTAAAGGCTGCTGGGGGCCATTAGCTCAGTTGGTTAGAGCACAGTCCTGATAAGACTGGGGTCTCTGGTTCGAATCCAGAATGGCCCACTTAACAAAGAGCAACACATGCCCCAAATAATCACAAGATTAGAGAAAGCGGCAGGCTAACTTATGTTAATAAACAGGTGGTAGGTTTATGAGTCTTATTGATGATTGCTATCAGAAGGCTATTGAGATTATGAAGATCAACTCCACCGAATCTGGCTTTCTTGCCTCCAGGGGCAGAAACAACGATATCTGGTGTCGAGATGATAGTATGATTTGCCTCGGCGTCATGCTTACCGGTGATGATGAATTACTTGATACCGCCAAACGGTCGCTGATTACCCTTAAGGAACGCCAGACTCCCCTGGGGCAGCTGCCTAATGTCGTTTACCTGGACACAACCAGGGTCAACTATTATGCCGTTGATGCCACTGCCTGGTGGATTATCGCTGTTGAAAGCCTCTGGCATATGACCGGAGATACTGAGTTTTTCAACGCCTTCCGACCGGCAGTAGAAAAGGCAATCGTCTGGCTTCAATACCAGACAATAGACCAGTCAGATTTGATAATCTCTCCACCCGCCGCAGACTGGATGGACTCGTCCGTGCAAAGGTGGAGCAAGGTGTTCTATAACAATGTGCTCTATTACAAGGCAATCCTCAGCGCCAACGAAGTAGTAGGCGACATCTACTGGGGAAAACCGGTTATAGCGGACAAAATAAAGACCTGGATTAATCTGCTCTTCTGGCCGACAGAGATGGTGCAGGATTGGGTCTCAGGTTGGGGTTCTCAGTTCTATGAAGAAGCCATAGACCCGAACAGGGAACATTACCTGAACTATCTTTCCTTTGAAAGCTATGACACCCACTGTGATGTGCTTGCTAACTGCCTCGCCATCACCTGGGATATTGCCAACCAGGAGAGACGAAACAAGATTCTGAATTATTTCTACGAAAGACGGCTCTCTGAGCCCTTTCCGATACAGGTGCTGAGCCCACCGTTTTTTCAAGCCAGCCCCGGCTGGAACCCTAAAATTGACCTCTATCGCCCCACATTCGGGCGAAGCTTACCCTATTGGTATCACAACGGTGGAATCTGGCCCTGGGTAGGTGGATTGTATATTGCCGCTTTAGTTAAAGCCGGCCAACAGTCCTGGGCAGAAAAAGAACTGGAGCGGCTGGCTGAAGCTAACCGGGCAGGCGCCGAGGGCGAATGGGAATTTAACGAGTGGCTTCATGGCAAGAAAGGCACGCCGATGGGAGAACCTCTGCAAACCTGGAACGCCGCCGGCTACATTATCGCCTACAAAGCAGTGACCGAGGGCATATTCCCCTGGCATACAACCGGCCAACTGGATAGAAGAGTTTTTCATCCTCAACCCAGCCTTACCGGCACAAGGGAACAAATATTGAAATAGGAGGGCTACCGTGGACAAACTATACGGAGGGATTGAAGCCGGTGGAACCTGGTTTGTCTGCGCTGTGGGCACAGACCCGGACAATTTATCGGCAGAGACCCGCTTTCGCACTACCACACCGCTAGCAACTATTAAAAAAGCAATCAACTTCTTTCAGAAACAAGCCAGGAGTGAAGCACTAACCGCTATCGGCATCGGTTCTTTCGGCCCGGTCGATATTAATCCGGCATCGCCTAAACACGGACACATCATAATTTCACCAAAACCAGGCTGGGGAAACACCGATTTTGCCGGTATGGTCCGGAAAGCCCTTAAAGTCCCTGTTTTTCTTAATACCGATGTTAATGTGGCCGCCTTAGCCGAGTACCGCTGGGGAGCGGCACAGGGACTTGATACCTTCATCTACCTCACTGTTGGTACCGGCATCGGGGGCGGGGGCATAGTAAACGGACAACTGATGGGGGGGCTGATTCATCCCGAAATGGGACACATCCGGGTGCCCCATGACTGGAACCGCGACCCCTTCACCGGATGCTGCCCTTTTCACGAAGACTGTCTTGAAGGACTGGCCGCAGCCCCGGCCCTGGCTCAGCGCTGGGGACAACCCCCGGAGACATTACCGGCAGACCATCAAGCCTGGCAACTGGAGGCACATTATCTGGCTCTGGGACTGAACAACCTTATCTGCACCCTTTCGCCCCAGAGAATTATATTGGGCGGTGGAGTGATGCAGCAGTCCCAGCTATTCCCGATGGTGCGTAAAATGGTGCAGCAAATACTCAACGAATATCTGCCAGCACCGGAGATTGTAACAGATATTGATAGCTATATCGTTCCTCCCGGCTTGGGCAGACGGGCAGGCGTCCTGGGGGCGATTGCTCTTGCGGCTGAATCAGAGCAATAGACACTTCTCTTGCTCAGGATATAGAGCTGTCTATTTTCTCCCTGATAAATCCTATGGCTTCTTTGAACCGCCCGGGTAGATAGAGCGGTTTTATCCCGATACCGTGCAGCCTGAAGCCGAACCTTGCCCTGAAAAAGAAGAAGAAAGTTGCCACGAGAAGGGGCAGCAAAGGCAAGAGAAACTGCATTAATAGTGGCATTAATGGCGAAATGCTTTGCCACCAGCTCTCTATCTGGGTAACGAAGGCGCTGGATAAGAGAGGCCTCAGAGAAGGAGCAACAAGGAGAAAGGCGGAAATCACGGCGCCCAAGAGCAGGGTGCGCCACGGGTACCTCCTGGCATGCTCAATGGACTTGATATCAGCGTAGCGTAGCTCGGTAACCTTCCTGGAGAGAACACCCTGCCTGATGAAGACCCGCCGGTTGGTTGCCACTATCCCCCTGGTGCCGAACGTCCAGGTCTTCAGGGCATATTCCGGCCTGACCAGAGTGGCTTGCACCTCCTCCGGAATCCCGGCCAGACCGCTTTCCTTCATCATTTCCGTCTCAATGGCACTATCCAGTTCTTTGGTAAGCCCGGTCATAGTTAAGTTTGCCGCCTTCTTCTGGGCATTAGCCGACATCTGGCTATATTTGCCATCATTTTCCAGCAGCTGGACTATAGCGTTGCTGGCACCATCAATATCATCAGGCCCTTTTACGTGCCAACCTTCGCTGCCATCCTGAACTACCCAGGATTGCCCGCCGGTTGCCGAGGTAATTACCGGGACACCCGAGTACATAAACTCAAGCTGAGATATCCCCAGAGCTTCCAGACGGCTCATCAGGATATTCAGGTAGGAAGTTTTAATCAACTGAATCTTTTCCTTCTCGTCTATTTCTCCGAGATAGGTTACGTTAGGTAGAGCGAGAGCCTTTTCTTTCACCCCTTCGGCGTAGCTTGAGTCACCCCGACCGGCGAGAATGAAATGGAGGTTCGGCTTTTCCCTGAGCTTCTCAGCCACCTTGAGCACTGCCATTGGATTTTTCCTCTCTTCAATAGTCCCCAGGTAGGAGACAAGCCGGGTGTCAGGACTGATATTATGGCGTTTCCGGAAGTCAACACTATCCTCACCAGCAAAATGAAGGAAAACTTCATCATCGACACCCCCGGGGAAAAGGAAGCATTTACCCGGCTTACCGCCCATCTTAACTGTGGACTCCTTCTCCAGAGGTGTTACCACCAGGATAAGATTGGCTGTTTCCATAATTTTAGATAGAGAGAACTTATTCCAGGCAGTACGGAAGGTCAGCTCCGGGAGCGAGTATCTCACGGGTGAAGCCTCCTGGAGGTGTGACATGTGACAGAAGACGATAGGGTCCTGGTAACCTCCCAGGTTCCTCATATCCCGCCGCCAGACGACCAGTTTTGCCGTCTCCTCAGGTCCGTTCCAGAGGGTGCTGTGAGTTATCAACACGTTTAGCTCAAATTTGTCAACAATGCTTTCCAGAGTATGGACAAAATCACGGAAGATGATGCGGCGCGGCGGCCATTTGGCAGTATAGCTATCAACCCGTATCACCGGTATCTTTAAGACACTATCCTCGGTATAAAGATAGCCCGGACTACTTCTCAAACTTTCGGGCGGGACTGCTGACTTGTCATCATGATAGAGGCTGGTGATGAGATAGGCGTTTTGCCCCAGCTTGTTGAACTCGCGGGTCATCCGCTGAGCCACCAGCTCCTGCCCCTTGCTGGTGCTTGTCTGATACATAATGATACCAAGGCGTTTAAGTATCATCAGGCTCGCCTCCTGACAGTAATTTCAGGGGAACGCCTGTCAAAGACCAGGTTATTTCCCATTATGCCTCGCAAAAGACCGACTACTTCTCCAAACTGCACATAATAGTCGCAGTCAAGGTCTCCAGCTGACTCCTCGTGCCGGACGCCAATACTGATGTCAGCCGTCTTAAATGCCGGGTTATCCACCTTTGAGTCACCTAGATACATCACGCCACTTTCCAGATTAAAATTTCGCTTTAACTCTGCCAGAGCTTTACCTTTGTCAACGGGGCAGGGATAGACATCAAAAAAGGGCTGTCCTTCATAAGTGACCACCTCCAAAAGCAGGTTCTGGCAGTAATCCAGGACTTTAACGGCTCTGGCTTCAGCCTCTTTCAAATCCCGGGAGTGCCTCCAGTCCAGGCAAAAAGCAACGCTTTGCCCGGTGGAGACCTTCTTTTCCTCAACAAACAGGAGATTGTCGCTAGACTCTATGGCATATTCCAGAGCCAGCTCTACCCGGGGCATCGCCTCCTGAATACGGGGGTCTATAATCAGCCTCTCCCCGATTTTCATCTCCAGCCCGGCGATGGCACACCAGGCACTGGCAAAAGGGGTCCTGGGCACGATAAAGCCCATACCCTTGGTCGTTATGATGCCCACCGGAATCAATTGCTTGATTTGAGATAAGATTGCCTGCATTTCCTCGGAAACTCTGGCTTCTTCCCGGGGAGCATTAATCGGGCTGATGGTTCCGTCATAGTCAAGAAACAGCCCCTGCACTTCCATCATTAGTGCTGCCTCCAGCTGACTTAACATCGTTTCTTCTCTCAGTGTTGTAGCTTATATCTATGGTAATGGATAGCTGCGCCCGAGGCTCTGGCAGGCTGTAATGGCAACTGTAGACTGGACATGTGACTCTAAATCTAGCACGGAAACAAGCTGATTGTCAAATAGCCTCGGGTGAGGTTGTTAAAAACATAATTACCATTCCGTGCCCTGGCCTGTCGCCAGGACAGGCTTGACACGGAATCCAGAAAACCCTGTCCAAAAGTGGCACCTACCATTCTGGATACCGACTTTCGTCGGCATAGAAGTGATGTTACTAACCAATCTCATCAGGTGCTCTAAAAAAACGAGGGCGCCACTAGGAACAGGACGATATTGGTTATGCCGTGAGACAGAATTACTCCCGAAAGTGACCCCGTTTTATTAACCACCCAACCAAAGATGAGAGCAATGATAAAGACGAAACCGACATCCAGCAGTGACTGGTGTATCAGGTGGACGATGGCAAAAGTTAAGCTGACATAAACTATCCCCCACCAGCGGCCTAATGCTTCCACGGCATTACGCTGAAGCACGCCACGAAATGTCAGTTCTTCAACAAAGCCGGTAGTAGAGAGAAGCAAAAAAGCGGCCAGCAGCCGCGTCTCCTGCAATACAAGACTAATCTCCTTAGCCTCTTCCATCAGGATGAGATACTCTAACACCCCGAAGACAAAGCCTGCCATGGTGATACCCAGCTGGATTGGAATCCGATTGAAATTGAGACCTATCTGCTCCCAACTGTAACCCTGAAGGCGAATTACCTGCCAGGCAGCAACCAAAAGAGGAATGTAAATAATAGGATACCACCAGATTTGCGGGATTCCAGCCAGAGGCATTGACAGACTGATTATCCTTATCAGGGGAACGAGTGCCAGTGACAGGAGTAAATTTTGACGGGTCTGCTTACTGACCAGTGCCGAGTGTAGTATGACCGCCACCAGAAGTACGATATGGCTTAGTATCCCCCATACCAGATTAACATTGACGGTTATTACCTCGGCCAGAGTAATTAGCACCACATAAACAAAGGCTTCTATCATCTTTAATAAGACTACCAGCTTGTTAATTAAGTTGATTTATATCATTACCTGAAGGAAGTGACCCGGAGGAGTGCGGAGCCTCTGCTTCTGGAGTAGTAAAGCTGTGAAGCTCCTCTTGCCGGTTAATCTGTCGATAGCTGATTGAAGCAATACTGGCTAAAAACCAGCCAATAAAGGCTATCCAAATGCCGTCAAACCAGGTAAAGCCAAAGGGACGCAGGAAGATTATTGCGATACCACCCAGCATAAGCAGATAACCGATACCCTGCCCCAGCCGTATAGCAATTCGACTGGAGCGGATATAGTTGCCGGTAGTATACCAGAGAATTGACCGGAAAACCCGCCCCCCATCCAGGGGAAAGCCAGGCACCAGGTTAAAGAGGGCCAGTCCGATATTGATGACCGCCAGCCCCAAAAGCATTACAGCGATAGGCCCGGGCATAATATCAGACAAAAGTAACCAGAGCAGAGAGAAGAAAGCCCCAATTATCAGGCTGGAGGCAGGACCGGCAACAGCCATTTTTAACTCGGCACCGGGCCGTGCTGCCTCCCTGGTCATCTGGGCAACTCCACCAAAGATGAAGAGAGTGATGCTTTTTACGGGAATTCCATTGGCTCTCCCTACCAGGCTGTGAGCCAACTCATGAGCGACCACCGAAGCGAAAAGCAAAAGGCTGGTGCTTATAGCGGTAAACCAAGAAAACCAGTCAGAATAATCGGGATGAACCAGACTGGCAGTTATCAAAATAAAGATGATGAACCAGCTAAAATGTAGCCCGAACTGGATGCCGAATAGCTTACCTAACTTAAATGTTTTGCCCAAAGTTTAGCACCTTGTGGCAAAGATGCCCAGATACCTTTCCACCAGGTCCATAGCACAGAACTCGCCACACATACTGCAGGCAGACCCGGCCGGAACATACTTCCGATGAACCTGACGGGAACGCTCTGGGTCTAATGACAGCCGGGCTTGCTCTTCCCAGTCAAGCTTCTTGCGTGCCTGAGACATCCTTCTGTCCCACTCTTCGGCACCCTTCACCCCTTTGGCAATATCACCGGCATGAGCGGCAATACGGGAAGCTATTACCCCCTGGCGGACATCTTCGACATCAGGCAGCGAAAGGTGCTCTGCCGGCGTAACATAGCAGAGGAAATCGGCTCCAGCGGCAGCCGCCACCGCCCCGCCTATCGCCCCGGTAATATGGTCATAGCCGGCGGCAACATCTGTAACCAAGGGCCCCAACACATAGAAGGGGGCTCCTTTACAGATTGCTTTCTCCAGGCGGACATTAGTCTCAACCTGGTTGATAGGCAGGTGCCCCGGCCCCTCAACCATTGCCTGAACTCCCGCCTGCCGGGCACGACCCACCAGCTCTCCCAGGGTGAGCAGCTCATCCAGCTGAGCACGGTCGGTAGCATCAGCCAGACTGCCCGGGCGCATGCCGTCGCCCAAACTCAGGGTAACATCATACTCTTTAACCAGTTCTAAAAGGCGGTCAAAATATTCATAAAGGGGGTTTTCCCGTTCGTTCTGGAGCATCCAGCCGATGAGGAAAGCCCCTCCCCGGGAGACCACATCGGTCACTCTGCCCTGCTCTTTGAGCCGGGCAATTGCTGAGCGGGTTACCCCGCAGTGCACCGTGATAAAATCAACGCCGTCCCTGGCATGCTCTTCAATGGTGGCGAACAGGTCATCAGCAGTCATTTTAACGATGGCACCGTGTCTCTCCACCGCCTGAATCCCGGCTTGATAGATTGGCACCGTGCCCACCGGTACCGAACTGGCTTCAATAATGGCTCGCCTGACAGCCGGCATATCGCCGCCGGTGCTCAAATCCATCACCGTATCAGCGCCGCTTTCCACCGCCGCCCGCAGCTTGGCTAATTCGGTATCAATATCACCGTAGTCTGAAGAGGTGCCGATATTGGCGTTGACCTTGGTATGCAATCCCCGGCCGATACCGCAGGGGACAAGACTTGAGTGCCTTAGATTTGCCGGGATGACTATCGCCCCCTCAGCCACCCCCCACCGCACGGTCTCAGCTTCAATTCCCTCAGCCTTCGCCACCACCTCCATCTGTGGTGAAATGACCCCCGCTTTCGCCAGTTCCAGTTGAGTCATACTAGCCTCACAAAAGAAAACCCAAGGGCTTCGGGTACCGCTACTAAACCCTTGGGACAAGTTACTTCTGCTTCCCTACGCTCGCATTACCGAGTTCAGGTTCCAAGGGTTAGCGCCAAAACGCTTCTCAGCCTTTCAAGCACCCCTAGCGGTTTATCTATTAAGTTAATAAAAATATTACCACAAAAAAGCCCGAAATGCAACCCCCCCGCCAACCCCCAGCCCGCTTCCTTTGCTCAAGTTTGACAAAGAATTGCAGAAGCGTTAAAGTTTAGTTCCTGCATGTGAATAAGCCGAAAAGGGGCAGAAAATGAATAAGAAAATTGCCTTGCCAGTAATTCTAGTTATCTGTATAGCCATTGGTCTAATCTTCGCAGTGGGTTGTGCCTCCGTCGATGCGGACACCTCAAATTCGACGCAGGCACCTATTCCAGATCCAACATCTGAACCAGCTTCGGCTCCAAACACAACCCCTAATGTTATTCAGCAGAAATCGGAGGATATGGGTGGTTCCTTTACCGAAGACCTGAATGTTATCAACAGCCAGGCTGATAGGCTCGGTATTAAGATACAGTCAATTACCCACGGGGACAGCACAGTAACCGTTACCTGCCAGGCGGATAGCTACACAAGCTTTAGAGACTACCTGACCGCTCTGGGGGAGAGCGGTCGCTTCACTCCTCCTATTCCTCCCCCGGAGGGCTACCCTTATATCAAGGGCGGCATTATTAAGCTGGAAACCAAATTTCAGAAGGATATATCAGGAATATACTATAACAACCTAGCTCTTGCCCCAATGACCGCCAGCGCCGCCATTGCCATGCTCGTCGATATAGCCGGGGAGAGCGGAATTGATGTTAGTGTGGAAAGTGGTAAGCTCAAGGTTCCTTCAGCCTCATTCAGCCAGGCAAAAGTGGGTGGAGGTACCTTTCAGCTTATTTCCTTCAGGAATATCCATGTGCAGGGTGACTATAACAAAGTTATGGCTTTCATCTCCAATCTTGATTCTGGTGCCACGCTAGAAAATATGGTATTGAAGAAAGTATCTATTAGCGAGGTTGAGGTTGATGGTAAAATCGAAACTCGTGCTACTATGGATGTTGACATCTATACCAAATCCTATTAGCCAGCACCAGTTCCGGTAACGACCCAAGATGAAACAGGGGTGGCAGAAACACCTAACTAGTCAACATTCAGGCAGCTGTGAGTACTATGATAGTTGATAACGAGTTGCCTATATTGCCTAACCCTGTAACCATTCCAGCAAATAGAAAGTCCAAGTCAGAGAGGGGCGCCCAAGAGGGGCTTCCCCCTCTTAGAAATCCCTCTCAGTCTCCCCTTCGGCAAGCTCAGGGCAAGCTCTTTAATAAAGGGAGACGCGTCTTGTCCCCCTTTTGTAAAGGGGGACTAAGGGGGATTTTGAAATTTTGATATTGTTTGGCATTTGGGATTTGGTGTTTGGTGTTTCTTCAGGGTGGTGAGGCGGCTCAAAACTTTTGTAGCAAGATGTGTTCCTTTGGTGTTAGAATATCCTCGGAATATCTAACGAGGGAAACTAAAAAATTGTCTTCCAGTAACGAATCAGCCGGACACCGCAAAAGGCTGCGGGGAAAGTTTGTTAAGTCAGGGCTTAAGGGCTTCCATGATTATGAAATTATAGAATTACTCTTGAGCCTGGGCACACCCCGCAAAGACTGTAAACCGCAGGCAAAAGAGGCAATCAAGAGGTTCAAGACCCTGAGAGGAGTCCTGGAAGCTCCCCCTGAAGAGCTGCAGCAGATAGATGGCATCGGCGCTTACAGTGCCTTCGGCATCAAGCTGGTGCAGGAGGTCGCCAGAGAGTTCCTGAAAGAGAAAATTATTGATAAGCCCATCTATAAATCGGCTCAGGAGATTTTTGACTATCTTTACCACTCGATGCGAGACCTCAAGAAAGAGGTCTTCAAAGTCCTTTACCTCAATAGCCAGAACCAGATTATTGAAAGCGAGGACCTCTTTGAGGGCACGGTAAACAGCAGCTCTATCTCCCCCCGCGAGGTGATAGAGAGAGCCCTTAAGCATAATGCCGTTTCGCTAATTTTTGTCCATAACCACCCCTCCGGCAACCCCGAGCCCAGCAAGAATGACAGAGAGCTGACTAAAGACCTGGTTTATGCCGGCAGTATTATGAGGCTGAAAGTATTAGACCACATTATCATCGGCAACGACCGGTACTTCAGCTTTGCCAGCCAGGGGCTGATTGAAGAATACGAGCTGGACTTTCTGAACCTGAAAATGAGAGGGGTCTCCGAGGCAAGGCGAAGAATATACCGGGCTGACTTATCCACGCCCCAAATTCCCTGGAGCAATAACCAAAACCAAACCTAATTTATCCTTTGACACAAAAGTATCATAAAGGTTTATACCAAAGTATCATAAAACCGTTGACTTTCATACCTAATCGGCATTATATTTGAGCCAAATGTCACTAAGCATACGATAGTAGGATACTTTGAGATAAGTTTGAGGTCAGGCGCTACCAGAATATGGACACTTAGCACCTCTATAGTACATTGCAGGTATTAAAGAAATTCTGGAATGGCTTTAGCTTCGTCAGTAAGAAAGGAACCTTTAAGATACCTAGAGGAAAGATTTGTCAGGTCAGGCTTTGAAGGCTTTAGCGACCAGCAAATCATTCAATTACTGTTGAGCTTAGTTCTGTCCTCCCGGAAGTCCCTGAAGCTGTCAAAAGAATGCCTTGCAGAATTCAAAGACCTCAGCGGATTTCTTGCCGCTTCTCCTCCGGAACTGGAGCGAATCGGAGTTACTCGCTCTTCTATGGTTTGCATTAAACTTCTCCGTGAATTGCCCGCCGAAATTCTCAGAAGAAGGATTTTTGAACAGCCTTTTTATAAATCCTCTAAAGAAGTTTTTGATTACCTCTATTACTCAATGCGTGACCTCAAGAAAGAGGTATTGAAGGTCATCTACCTGAATAGCCGTAACCAGATTATTGACACGGTCGACCTCTTTGAAGGCGCCCCGGAAAGGATTCCCATCCGTCCGCGCAGGATTGTAGAAGGTGCCATTGCTCACGGGGCTGTTGCCCTAATCTTTGTCCATAACCATCCTTCAGGAGACCCTTCTCCCAGTCGGAGTGACAAACAGTTCACCAGAGACCTGGTCTTTATCGGCGAGATTATTCAAATTAAGGTCTTAGACCACATTGTCATAGGCAGCAACAGGTACTTTAGCTTTGCTGATGAAGGACTAATTCAGAAATACGGACTGGATTTCTTAAACTTCAGAATAAAAAGAGTGTCTGATTCGAGCTAATTCAGATTAGTAACCCTTCCACGTTTTCCTGACTTCTCTTCTGCTGCATTATTCTTCATTCTTACTTCTCTTCTCCAATGCCCTCAATCTTAACTGGATTTTAATATTTAGCCGCTAAGATTTTAAGCAGGAATCCAAAAGAAAGGAGGGTAAACGGAAATGGGAGGAAGAAAGAAGCTTATCATTACCGGACTGCTGGCTGGCGTGCTGTTAGTCGGGAGCATAGGCGGAGCAGCCCTTGCCCAGACGGGAAGCACGGACAACACGACTTCAGGCAAGAGCCTGTTGGGCAGGGTCGCCACCATACTGGGTATTGAGCAGCAAAAACTGGAGGATGCTTTTGCCCGGGCCCGCAGCGAAATGCGGGATGAAGCTCTGGACAATTATCTTCAGAAACTGGTAAACGAGGGCAAAATTACCCAGGAGCAGGCCGACCAGTATAAGGCATGGTGGCAGTCAAGACCGGATATAGAGCCGTTCCGTCAGCAAATGAGAGAGTGGCAGCAAGCCAGGCCAAGCCAGCCCGATGAGTTTAAGGAATGGCACGAGGCGAGACCTGACCTGCCCTTCCCGGGAGGTTTCGGGCGCTCCGGAGAGCATGGTATCCGCGGTGGTATGATGAGAGGTAGAGGTATGCTGAGGAATATGACGGGAGATGGACAGGGTTTCTCCCAGAGCTGGTAACCTCCCGCTCTGTAACAGGGCAGGTCGGATTAAAGGGAGAGGGGAATTTTCCCCTCTCCTCTTTTGGAGCCTTTAAGCGAATTCTTCCCGGTCACCCTGAGCACGTTCACTCCGTTCACTCTGACGATAGTTCAGCTTCGCTCACTATAAATAATCGGAACGAGTTCACTCTGACCTCGGTCCTCGGACTGAAGGCTCGGCCTGAAGTCTGAACTCGGTCTGAACTCGGTCTGAAGACGATAACCTGCTCCGAGCGTGTCGAGGCAAGTCGGAACGAGTTCACTCTGACGATAATCGGAACGAGTTCAGTGTAAACTTCGCCAAGGGTCTTGGGGTAGCTGTCCCCCTTAACAATTTCTTAACATTTATGCTATAACCTTAATAGAGTAGGCCGAATGAGGTTTGAGGATGGCGGGCAAAAAAGTTCTGGTAGTTGATGATGATGTAAAAACGGTGGAACTGGTCAAGCTCTACCTGAACCGGGACGGCTACAAAGTTCTCACTGCTTACGATGGTGTTGAAGCATTACGCCTGGCTCGGGAGAGCCAGCCTGACCTTATTGTTCTTGACCTGATGCTGCCTGGCATTGACGGCTTAAAGGTCTGCCGTACCCTCAGGGCTGAATCTGAAGTGCCGATAATTATGCTTACTGCCCGGACTACTGAGCAGGACAGGCTAACCGGACTTGACCTGGGTGCCGATGACTATGTGACCAAGCCCTTCAGCCCCAGAGAATTGGCAGCCAGAGTACGGGCAGTCCTCAGGCGTCTTCCTGAGGACACGCTGAGGCGCGGCCCGGCAGAGATTAAACACGGTGCCCTTACCCTGAACTTCGTTAAATATGAAGCCTCTCTTAACGGCCAGCCCCTGAATCTCACGCCGGTTGAATTCAAGCTGCTGGGGGTTATGGTGAAGGAACCGGGCAGGGTTTTCAGCCGGGGGCAGCTTATCGAAAAGGCTCTCGGCTACGATTTTGAGGGCTTTGACCGGACTATTGATGTTCATATCCTTAACCTGCGCCGAAAGCTGGAGAATGACCCGGCTCACCCCGGGTACATAAAGACAGTCTACGGCGCCGGTTATAAATTCCTGGAGACGGCAGATGATACATAGTTTCAAGTTTCGTCTCATGGCGGCTTTCCTGCTGGTTATCGTGGTGACCATTGGTACCATATATTTATTCGTCCGCCAGAGTACCGGCGGCGAAATCCAGCAGTACGAAGAACAGGGAGAGGAAATACGCCTTGCCCGGATAGAACGCTCGCTCTTCCTTCATTATTCCCGGTGGGGAGACTGGCAGGATATTCAACCCTATGTTGAGCAGATGGGCACTCTCTTCGGGCAGCGGGTTGTGCTCACTGACACCAGCGGTGTGGTAATCGCTGACTCGAAAAAGGAGCTGCTGGGAAAACAATACCATCCCAACTCATCGGGCCGGGACCTACGGTCAGGGCGGGGCAAGGGAAGCCTTGAAACACCCTATTCCAGTCCTGAATCCTCGGAAAAAATGGAATCAACCATACAAGCCCCGGGCCCTCAGGAAGAAACGGAGTCAACTTCACCCCAGAGCGTGGGAACACTTTATACCAGTCCCGAACCATCAGGGGAAACAGCCTCAACATCGCCCCAGAGCCTCTTCCAGTCAATAAACCGCTTTCTCCTCTGGGGAGGCTTGCTCGCCGTGGCTATTGCTCTGGTAATAACCTTTGCTCTATCGCGCTACATTTCAGCTCCTATTCAAGCCCTGACTCTGAGTGCCAAGCGCCTGGGGCAGGGTGATTTTTCCCAGAGGGTTAAGTTTAACAGTAAAGGTGAACTGGGGGAACTGGCTCAAACCTTTAACTCAATGGCTGATGACCTTGAGCAGGCGGAAGAGCTGCGGCGAAAGATGGTAGCAGATACCGCCCATGAACTGAGAACCCCCCTTTCCAACATCCAGGGTTACCTGGAAGCAATTGGCGATGGGGTAATAGAGCCGGATAGCGCCACCATTCACTCTCTCTATGAAGAGGTCACCCTGCTTTCACGGCTGGTTGATGACCTTCAGGATTTGGCTCTGGCGGAGGCAGGAGAACTGAAGATGTTTCCTCAGCCTGCGGATATCTCCGGATTAATTCACCAGGCGGTGGCCGGAGCCAGTGTCCAGGCCGCGGTGAAAGGAGTCTCGGTAGCCGTTGCCCTGCCTGCTCAGCTCCCGGAGGTAAATATTGATTCCCACCGAATTGGTCAGGTATTGCGCAACCTTCTGAAGAACGCCATAGCTTACACCAGCCAGGGAGGCAGTATAACTGTATCCGGCAGACAGCGGGATGGCTTTGTAGAGGTAGGGGTTGCCGATAGCGGTGAAGGCATCCCGGCTGAAGACCTGCCCAATATCTTTGAGCGTTTCTACCGGGTAGATAAGTCACGTACCAGAGCCACCGGCGGCAGCGGGCTTGGACTTACTATAGCCAGACGTCTGGTGGAGGCTCATGGCGGCAGGATTGAAGCTCGGAGTGAACCGGGCAAAGGCAGCAACTTTACCTTTACCCTGCCTCTAGCGGAGTGATTTGCCCTTTTTAATAAAGCATAGAATTCATTTTATTTAACGAGAGCATTTTAATAACAGAAAAAGGTGGCTTCTGTGTCATTGCGAGGAGCGTTAGCGACGAAGCAATCTCTGAGATTCTTGAGATTGCCACGCCTTCGGCTCGCAATGACAGGGTAGTTACGTTACTAAACAATCTCTTTTTAATTAACCAACAATTGAAGAAAGGGAGGCAGGGAAGATGAAGAGAATTGCCAAGCTAATACTAACCGGATTTCTTCTTGGTGGGCTGGTGGTAGCCCTATCAAGTTGTGCCTCTAACTCAGCCGAGGGCGAGGAGCTACAAAACCAGACTATAACCGTCCAGCGGGGTGACCTGACGGTAGATGTTACCGCTGTTGGAAATCTGGCTTTATCCCGCACCGAAAACCTGGCTTTTGATTTATTCTATCAGGAAGGGACGGTAGCAGAAGTGCTGGTGGAAGAGGGTGATACTGTTGAAAAGGGACAGGTGCTGGCTAGACTGGATATATCTGAGTGGGCGGATGAACTAAGCACCTTGGAGGACGATGTAACAACAGCCGAGCGCCAGCTGGCAGCAAAGCAGCGTGACCTTATTCAGGCGGACATAAATCTGAGGAACGCCAGAACCAGTTTAGAAAAAACAAATACTACCTACGATTTGGTAGATTATAAGGTGGCCCAGGCTGATGTGAGGGACGCTGAAGAGAACCTGGAAGATACACTTTTAATTTGGAGTAAATATGGTGAGGGGACACCGGGCTATTACTCCTACGCGGCGGTTGTACGCCAGGCCCAGTCAAGGCTCGACACGGCTAAAGATAAGCTGGATGATATGATATCAGGCTTTGGCACCGATGATGTGGAGATAAAGCGACTTCAGGTTGAGCTGGCTGAGGGTAAGCTGGAGGATGCCAGGATGGCGATAACCGACGCAGAAAAATCATTAGCGGATGCCCGGGAAGCTCTTGCCGAGGCAAAGGCTAAAAGCCCTGTTATCACGGCGCCATTTGCTGGCTTCATTACCAAAATAAATGTTGAGGGTGGCGATGATGTCATGACGGGCACGGTGGCGGTACAGCTTGCCGACCCTGAGAAATTCGAAGCAGACATCATGGTCAGCGAGCTGGATATCCTTCAGGTAAGGATAGGAGGGACAGCCTGGGTGACGGTAGATGCTATGCAGGGGCTGAGACTTCCGGCTACAGTTACTCACATTTCACCAACTGCCACCATTCAATCAGGTGTGGTGAACTACAAGGTGAAGGTTGAACTGGAGTCGCTGGATGCCGTAGTGCAGGAGCGGCAGCAGGCTATGCAGGAACAGTCTGAGGAAATGATGAGACAGAGGCAAGAACGGATGCCAATGATGTTTCCGGCAGATTTTCAGCTTAGGGAGGGCCTTACCGTTACCGTGAGTATTATTATTGACAATAAGACCGGCGTGCTGCTGGTACCTAACACGGCGATTGGCACCCAGGGCAGACAGACTTTTGTCAGGGTGCTCGATGCGGACGGCACAGTTGAACAACGCACGATACAGACGGGCATCACTGATTACCAGTCTACCGAGGTGACTGATGGGCTCAGTGAAGGAGAGCAGGTAGTTGTCCCGCAGGGTACTGCTACCACTACCACAACACAGCAGCAAAGGCAGGGCGGCATGTTTATCCCTGGGATGGGGAGAGTGAGATGATACAGCTAAGGGATATAAGCAAGGTCTATCCTATGGGCAAGAGGGAGCTAAATGCGCTTAGAGGGATAAGCCTGGATATTGAAAAGGGTGAGCTGGTGGCGATTATGGGTGCCTCCGGCTCAGGGAAAACTACACTGCTCAATCTTATCGGCTGCCTGGATGCGCCGACATCAGGTTCTTACTACCTGGAGGATAGAGAGGTCAGCCGTCTTAGAAGCGGTGACCTTGCCCGGATTAGAGGCCAGAAAATCGGCTTTATCTTCCAGACTTTTAATCTGCTGTCCCGGCTCACGGCTCTGGCTAATGTCGAGCTTGGTATGACATACGCCGGCGGCGTTGACCGCAAGCGAGCTATAGAGGCACTGGCTAAAGTGGGACTGGCTGAACGTGTTAACCACCGCCCGGTTGAGCTTTCTGGGGGAGAACAACAGAGGGTAGCCATCGCCCGGGCACTGGTGAAAAACCCTTCCCTGTTTCTGGCGGATGAGCCTACCGGCCAGCTGGACAGCCGCTCGGGTGCTGAGATAATGTCCATCCTTACCTCTTTAAATTCCGAGCAGGGCATTACCGTGCTCATGGTAACCCATGATACTAATATCGCCCACTACTGCCAACGCATCATCAACATTATAGATGGGCAGATAGTTTCGGAGGAAGTGGTGTGAAAAAGTGGCTTGACCTTCTAGCCAGTATCTGGGTTGGACTGGCTACTCACAAGTTGCGGAGCTTTTTGACTATGCTCGGAATCATTATCGGAGTCGCCTCCGTGATTAGCCTGATGTCCATCGGTAGAGGCGCCCAGGCGGATATCCTGGCCCGTATCGGGAGTCTCGGCTCAAACCTGGTTACTATCAGCCCCGGCTCATCCAGCTTCGGGGGAGTCAGGAGCGCTGCCGGCAGTGTGCGTACCCTGACTCAAGAAGATGCCGGGGCGATATCGGAACAGGTTCCTTATGTAGACCTGGTGGCTCCCTTGTACTCAAGCAATCTCCAGATTGTTGTCGGAGGTGAAAACATGAATTCCCGGGTCACCGGCGTACCTCCGGAATATCAGGGGATACAGAACCTGGAGATTGCCTACGGCGCTTTCTTCACTAACTACGAGTACCAGCGCGGTGCCAGGGTGGTCGTACTCGGTTCCGAGGTAAAAGAGACCCTCTTCGGGGATAGTGACCCGATAGGGCAGCAGGTTCGCATGGGCAGTAATATTGCCCGCGTCATTGGTGTCCTGGCGAGTAAGGGCGGCGGGTTTAATTCACCGGATGACTCTATTCTGGTCCCGCTGACTGCCATGCAGCAGATGGTCGCCCAGCAACGGACTGCCCAGGGAGAGCGCGTGGTGTCATCTATAGCGTTGACAGTAAGCGATGAAAAACAGACAGAACAGGTCATCGAGGGCATAACCAGCCTTCTCCGCACCCGCCACCGGCTCGGTACCGGCGTAGACGATGACTTCCAGATTATGTCCATGCAGGAGATAGCTGAAACCGTGACCGCAGCAACCGGCACGATGACCCTTCTTTTGGGGGCTATCGCCGCTATTTCCTTGCTGGTGGGGGGTATCGGTGTGATGAACATCATGCTTGTCTCGGTGCTGGAGCGGACCAGAGAGATAGGCATCCGCAAGGCTCTGGGAGCCAGGGAGCGCGATATCTGGATTCAGTTCCTGATTGAAGCGGCTCTGCTCACCTTTACCGGGGGTATCATTGGAGTCATCGCCGGCTGGGTGGTCTCATATATTGTTACTGCTTCAGGCGTGATGACAACCGTGGTAACTGCTGATATTGTTATCCTTGCCGTCTCGGTATCCGTTGGCATAGGCCTGTTCTTCGGCTTCTATCCTGCCTGGAATGCCTCTCGCCTGAACCCTATTGAGGCGCTCAGGTCTGAATAATACGAGTAACCCCTTAGTTAGCGGCTACTCTTTCGTTATAATTAATATATAAAGCAAAATATTAAGGAGGTTAGTAATGAAAAGGAAGTGGTTATTGCTGGCAGGTCTGGTTCTTCTGGTAGTGGCAATGGTTGGACTGACCAGCTGCGAGGCTAGTCCTGTTTCTGAAGGAATAGCGGAACTCAATTTAAGCAGTCAGCAGCAGGGAATCTGGGTTGGTGGACAGGGAGAGGTGAGTGCTGTACCTGATATTGTCAGTCTGAGCTTAGGTGTTGAAGCTCAGGCAGCGACGGTTGCCGAGGCTCAGGCTCAGGCAAACGAAGCTATGGATGAGGTGATGGCCGCTCTGGCTGGAAATGGAATTGCTGAAAAAGATATCCAGACACAGCATTTCAGCATTCAGCGGGTGACCAGATGGGACAATCAGAAGCAGGAAGAGGTGGTGACCGGCTACCGGGTAACCAACATAGTAAGTGCCAAGATAAGAAAAATAGACGATGCCGGCTCCATCATCGATGCCGTAGCTCAGGCCGGGGGAGACCTGACCCGGATAGACAGCATCAACTTTTCGGTAGAAGACCCGGCAGACTACTATGAGCAAGCCAGGGAAGAAGCGATGGCTGATGCCGGAGCAAAAGCAAAGCAGCTGGCTGACCTGGCCGGGGTTACCCTGGGTAAGGTAACCTATATTTCGGAAAGTTCATATGCCCCGCCGATAGTGTCACGCGGTGTCTATGCAATACCCGAAGCGGCACAAGCTGAAACACCAATCAGTCCTGGCGAATTGGAGATAAATGTCAGCATCCAGGCAGTATATGACATAAGATAGCAAAGCATTCCTAGAATTTGAAAAGTCGCCACCTGATTGGTGGCGACTTTTTGTTTACCAATGGGAAACTTCAGACTAAAACACAGTCTCTGAGGCGGAGGTCTATTATCGAACCCCCGCATTTACCCTGCACCGTTACCGCCTGTCCCGCCGTTAACCGGGCCAGTTCATCTTTATGGCTCTGGTCAAAGATGCAGCGGATGCCCTGTAACAACACATTTTTCTCAGCGCTATTCAGAGTAATGTAGTAAATATCCAGAGCTTCCTTGACTTCTATTCTGTCCACCAGTCCCTTCACTCTGAGCACCTGGTTGCCCAATTTCGCATTGGCGCCTGCTTCGTCCCTCAGGTAGGCGGAAAGCAACTCTTCAACAGTCATTTCTGCCGCGACCGTTACCGGCTCAGGTTTTACCTCCGGTTCAGGTTCTGAAACTGGTTCGGGGGTGGCTATGGCTTCAGAGACTGGTACAGCTTCGGGGGCTGGTGGTTCCGCTTCTGGTTCGGCCTCCAGGGCTGATGGTGGTTCCGGTTCTGGCTCAGGCTTAGCTTCTTCCACCAGTAGCTCAGGCTCGGCTTCCTCCGCAGGTTCAGGTTCAGATGTAGTTTCTTCCACCACCGACCGGGGTAGTCTCTCTTCTCTCAGCTCTCTAAAAGTCTTGTCTAACTTTTTATAAGACCCGGAGAGCAGAGGGTAGCCACACCACTGGCAGCCCCAGTCTTCAGTTCTTGCTGTCTCCCGACCACAATTAGGACATTTTGCCATTTAACAGCCTCCCTCTCAGTATACAGGAGAACAGCAATTTGTCAAAGTGGCAGCGATGAGGCTCGATTAAGTGAGTAATTAACCCGTCTGAGGTAGAACATAGTCACCACTACCAGAGAGTTGACTGGGGAGGTTTTTCTTTATTGTAGGGTAGGCCGAGGTGCTGATAAGCCAGTTCGGTAGCCAGCCGACCACGGGGAGTCCGCTCCAGAAAGCCCAGCTGCAAGAGATAAGGCTCGTAGATATCCATAATCGTATCCGGCTCCTCACTGATAGAGGCGGCAATTGTCTCCAGCCCCACCGGCCCACCGTTGAACTTCAGGATAACCGTTTCCAGCACTTTACGGTCTATCTCATCCAGACCTACCGGGTCAACCTCAAGTTTGTTCAGTGCCTCTACGGATACCGACTGGGTGATACTGCCTTCGGCAAGCACCTGGGCATAATCCCTGACCCTCTTAAGCAGGCGGTTAGCAATACGGGGCGTTCCTCTAGCCCGGCAGGCTATTTCCTTCAGCCCTTCCGCTTTAGCTTTTACCTTAAGAATGCTGGCGGAGCGGCTGAGGATTGTTTCTATCGACGCCTGGTCGTAAAAATCAAGACGGTAGACGGCACCGAAGCGGTTTCGCAAAGGCGGACTCAGCAGGGCAAAGCGGGTGGTGGCACCAATCAGGGTGAAATCAGGCAGGGTTAGCCGCAAACTCCTGGCGCCCGGCCCCTTACCGATGATGATGTCCAGAGCAAAGTCTTCCATAGCGGGATAAAGTATCTCCTCGACAGTGCGGTTCAGGCGGTGGACTTCATCAATGAAGAGGATATCCTGGCTACGAAGATTGGTCAGGATAGCCGCCAGGTCTCCGGGGCGCTCTATGGCCGGACCGGAAGTCACCCTCAGATTAACTCCCATCTCGGCAGCAATGATATAAGCGAGGGTAGTCTTGCCCAGACCGGGCGGGCCGTATAGCAGCACATGGTCAAGCGCTTCACTCCGGCTCTTAGCCGCAGTCATACCGATGTTTAAATTTTCTTTGAGTTTAGTCTGCCCGACAAAATCATCAAGACGCCGTGGCCGCAAGCTGGTATCCAGCGAAACATCCTCAGCACCGGGCTTTGCCGAAATTATGCGGTTAATTTTATAAACTCCCCTGGCTTCTTTGTGCCTCTGCCCCTAAGGACAGCCTATAGCTGGCTGCTTTCTTATACCTCTTCTTCGCTTTCTTCTCTATCTGCTATCACGGCTATCGTACCTGATTCCTGGTCGCTCTCACCTTCCAGTTCTCCCGCCACTTCTTCACCAGCCTCGTCTACCAGCTTTTCTGCCAGCTCTCCCGCCACTTCTTCACCAACCTCGTTTTCCAGCTTTTCTGCCAGTTCTTCTACCAACTCTTCACCAGCCTCGTTTTCCAGCTTTTTGCCAGCCTCTAATGCTGCCACTTCATCAGAAAGCAAGGAACGAGTCGGAATCAGTCTGGCAATAATCACATTTTCTTTGAGCCCGACCAGCCTGTCCACCGCCCCCCTGACGGCAGCATCACTGAGCATCCGGGTGGTCTCCTGGAAGGAAGCGGTTGCCAGCCAGCTATCACTGCTCAGTGAAGCTCTGGTTACACCCAGTAATACAGAGTGGGCAGTAGCCGGGTCACCCCCTTCAGCCAGCACCTCAGCATTAATTTCTTCATACTGGAACCGGTTTACCAGCTCTCCGGGTAATAGTTTGGTATCACCTGCGGAATCAACGGACACCATACCTAGCATTTTGTGGACAATAATTTCAATGTGCTTATCATTTATGTTTACTCCCTGGGAGCGGTAAATCCTTTGCACCTCATCTACCAGGTATCGCTGCACCGCTTCCCGGCCCAATTTATGAAGCAATTCGCTGGGGTCAATGGAACCGTCAGTAAGCTGCTGCCCGGCCGCTACCAGGTCACCGGTTTTAACACGGATGGTAGCCCCCGCCGGAACAGGATATTCCCGCTCCTCTTTCTCCTCATAGAGGATAGAAAAACGTCCATCTTTAATGCTTACCTGGCCGGCAACAGCCGCCAGAATTGCCTGGTTTTCCTCAGTCAGAGCAGTATCTTTCGTTGCTTCATCCGAGCCAGCCTGGTCTTCACTCCTCGAGACGGGGCAGGCTAGGACAGCGCCTATGTCTACCCATTGTCCGTCATTTACCATAACCTGCCAGCCGGTAGGCACCAAATACTCATCAGTGAATACCTCGGAACTAGCCACCCTGATTCTTTCCCCTTCCGGGCTATCGGTTATTTCAGCCACACCATTTATATCTGAAATAATGGCTGGAACTCTGGGTGTTCTTGCCTCAAAGAGTTCTCCCACCCTGGGGAGACCACTGGTGATATCCAGACCAGCTACACCACCGGTGTGAAAGGTACGCAGAGTTAGCTGGGTACCGGGCTCACCGATACTCTGGGCAGCTATTATGCCCACTGCCGTGTTAAGAGCGACCGGCCGTCTATAGCCCAGGTCCCGGCCATAACACCGCTGGCAAATACCCCGCCGGGACTGACAGCTAAGCGGAGACCTGACCTGAACCCTGGTTATCCCGGCAGCAATGATTTCATCTGCCTTCTGCTCATCAATTTCCTTATTACGTTCAACGATTATCTCTCCGGTCTGAGGGTTAGCTATGGTGGCGGCAGCTAAGCGACCGATAATTCGTTCCGCAAACGAGGGCAGTAGCTCCCCCGCTTGTGAGGTATCCATCCATATTCCCTCGGTGGTGCCACAGTCCTCTTCAAGGACAATGACATCATGAGCCACATCAATGAGGCGCCTGGTGAGATAGCCGCTTTCTGATGTCCTTAAAGCGGTATCAGCCAATCCTTTACGAGCCCCGTGAGTAGAGATAAAGTATTCCAATGCGCTGAGCCCTTCCCGGAAGCTGGCTTTGATAGGAAAGTCGATTATCCTGCCCGACGGATTAATCATCAGACCCCGAATGCCCGCCATCTGGGTAATCTGGGAAATATTCCCCTTGGCTCCGGATGTTGCCATCATGTAGATACTGCCATAGCGGTCAAGACTGCCGGAGACGGCATCAGTAATCTTAGCCGTAGTTTCCGTCCATATATCAATGACACCTTTATACTTTTCGTCCGCAGTGATTAAGCCACCATGATACTGATTCTCAATAAGAGCCACCTTCTCTTCCGCCTCTTGCAGAAGCTCAGGTTTACTCTGAGGAACCTGAATATCACTTATAGCAATGGTCGTCCCTGATTTGGTAGCATAGCGAAAACCGAGTTCTTTTAAATTATCCAGAACTACCGCCATCTCTTTATCACTCAGCAGCTTGGAACACTCGGTCGTTATCCCTCTTAAGCTGCCTCTGTCAACAATCATATTGTAAAAGCTGAGTCCGGAAGGTAAGACATCGTTAAAGAGAATCCGGCCAACACTGGTCTTAATCCTGCCCCCTCCGTTTTCCTGGACTCTGACTTCAATTTCAGCGTTGAAGTCCACAGCACCGAGTTCATAAGCAAGCTTTGCTTCTTCAAAACTACCTAAGATTGCCCCCTCACCCCTTGCTTTAGGTCTAATCAAAGTCAGGTAATAACAACCGAGAACTATATCCTGGTTAGGAGCTACTATCGGCTCACCAGAACTTGGCAACAGCATATTCTGGGTGCTCATCATCGTCTCTCTGGCTTCTTTGATTGCCGCTTTAGAGAGAGGAATATGAACCGCCATCTGGTCACCATCAAAATCAGCATTGAAAGCGGTACATACCATAGGGTGAAGCTGGATGGCACTGCCATCGATGAGCACCGGTTCGAACGCCTGAATGCTGAGCCGGTGCAGAGTGGGAGCCCGGTTAAGCAGTACCGGCCGTTCCTTGACCACTTCCTCAAGTATCTCATATATCTCCGGCTTGGCTCTTTCCGCCATGCGCCGGGCGCTCTTAATGTTATGGGTAAGACCCTGTTCCAGTAATTTACTCATAATAAAGGGCTTAAATAGCTCCAGAGCCATGCGCCTGGGCAGCCCGCACTGGTGAAGTTTGAGTTCAGGGCCAACCACGATGACCGAACGCCCGCTATAATCAACCCGCTTACCCAGTAAATTCTGGCGGAAGCGGCCCTGCTTACCCCGCAGCAGGCCGGAAAGCGATTTTAGTTTGTGACTGCCCGCCGCCGAGTAGGCCTGACTTTCTTTGTCATTATCAATAAGAGCATCAACAGCTTTCTGAAGCATCCGTTTCTCGTTGCGGATGATAATTTCAGGGGCTCCTTTTTCCATCAAGTACCGCAGGCGGTTGTTGCGGTTGATGACCCGCCGGTAGAGGTCGTTAATACCGCTAACGGCAAATTTACCCCCATCCAGCTGAACCATGGGGCGAAGCTGGGGGGGTAACACGGGCAAGACGGTCAAAATCATCCACTCTGGTTTGTTGCCACTGCGCTGAAAAGCCTTAACCAGTTGCAGCCGTTTGCTTGCCTTTCTGCGGCGTTGACTTGAGTTAGAGAGGGTTTCCTGGAATAGCTCATTAGCTTGTTCGTTAAGATTAATCTGCTGGATTAGCTGGAGGATGGCTTCAGCCCCCATTCCAGCCTCAAAGACCTGGCCGTATTTTACCTTCAACTCCTGATACTGGCTTTCGGTAAGGAGGTCTTTTGCGCGGATGGATTCCAGCTCTTTCACCCCAAGGGCAAGCTGTTCTTTGAGCTGAGCTTTCTCTTCCTCCCAGTTTCGCCGAAGCTGGTTTACTTCTTCTACCGTAGCTTCGCCCATCTCGGTGATTTTCGCCTCCAGAGCCTCCTGGCGCTCAGCTATTTCCTGCTCATATTTTTCCTTGAGTTGCTCAATGGTCAGCTCCCGCTCTTTCTCATTTATGGAGGTGATGATGTAATGGGAAAAGTAGAGAACGCGCTCCAGATTTCGTGGCAGCAGGTCAAGGAGTAGTCCCAAGCGACTGGGGATTCCTTTTGCAAACCAGATGTGACTCACGGGAGAGGTCAGTTCAATATGCCCCATCCGCTCCCGCCGCACCTTGGACTGGGTTACCTCAACACCGCATTTGTCACACTTAACTCCTTTATAGCGTATCCTCTTGTACTTACCACAAAAACATTCGTAGTCTTTAGTCGGCCCAAAGATTTTCTCACAAAAAAGCCCATCCCGCTGCGGTTTCAAAGTCCGGTAATTGATTGTTTCCGCTTTTGTCACCTCACCGTAAGACCAGCTCCTTATCTGTTCCGGTGAAGCTAGAGAGATACGAATGGCATCAAAATCATTAACTTCAAGCATCTTCTTTTCTACCCCTTTGAAGCCAATGAGGCTGGCTTCTTCTACAGTCTTTTTCAGTCCTTCTACCCGTGCTTCAGTTACTCTTCAGGTCCTGCTTCAAGCTTGGGTATCTTGCCGCTTTCTCCGGTAAAGGGCGCCTTTTCTTTCTCAGTGATTACCTCAATAGCCAGCCCCAGGCTTTGCAGTTCCTTGACCAGAGCCTTAAACGATTCCGGAACGCTGGGTTGGAGAATATCCTGGTTCTTGACTATAGCCTCATAGGCTTTGGCTCGCCCGGCGATGTCATCCGATTTGATAGTCAGCATTTCCCGAAGGTTGTGAGCAGCTCCGTAGCCTTCCAGAGCCCACACCTCCATTTCACCGAAGCGCTGACCTCCAAATTGGGCCTTGCCACCCAGGGGCTGCTGGCTAATCAGTGAGTAAGGTCCGCTGGAGCGGGCATGAACTTTATCTTCAACCAGATGGTTCAGTTTCATCATATAGATGTAACCTATTGATACCGGCTGGTCAAATGCCTCACCGGTCTTGCCATCACGGAGTATAAGTTTACCAATATTGGGGGGAGGAAGATTTCTTTCGGTACTGACCGTGGCGGTGACCTGTTCCAGCTCCTCCCGGCTAATGTCCTGACTGGCTATACCCAGGCCTTCCAGCCATAGTCGCAGGCAAACTTCCTTTGCCTCTCCGGGTTGGTTATCACTGAATACCTTCTCCGCATCATAGCCACGGCTTTCCAGCCACGCTTTAGTTTCTTCCACCTGCCGGGAGTTGTTATTATTTTCGGCATCAGGGTTAACCGAGCCCATTTTTTGAACTAACCAGGCTCTGGACAAGGCATCCTCAATAGCCATATCAGTAGCACTATCAAAGACAGGAGTAAGGGCTTTGAAGCCTAAAGACTTTGCCGCCCAGCCGAGATGAGTTTCCAGGACCTGGCCAATATTCATCCGTGACGGGACACCTACGGGGTTAAGTATCATGTCTACCGGAGTACCATCAGGAAGAAAGGGCATTTCTTCAACCGGGGCAATAAGAGCGATAACCCCTTTATTACCGTGCCGCCCGGCAAGCTTATCACCTACGGCGGTTCTCCGTCTCTGAGCAATCCAGACCTGCACCATCTGATTAACCCCGGCAGGTAGCTCATTACCAGACAGGACCTTTACATTAATTACCTTGCCCCACTCACCATGAGGGACTC
This sequence comes from Dehalococcoidales bacterium, assembly GCA_030690265.1. Classification (GTDB taxonomy): domain Bacteria; phylum Chloroflexota; class Dehalococcoidia; order Dehalococcoidales; family UBA2162; genus JAUYHA01. The sequence goes on from JAUYHA010000177.1 coordinate 207,969, forward strand.
GCATGGAGGTATCCTTAACCTCCCGGGCTTTTTCGCCAAAAATAGCCCGCAGGAGTTTCTCCTCCGCTGATGGTTCTGTCTCCCCTTTGGGGGTAATTTTACCCACCAGGATATCATCCGAAGTAACACTAGCACCAATGCGAATAATGCCGTTTTCATCCAGCTCACGCAGACTTTCCTCACCCACATTCGGCACATCTGCGGTGATTTCTTCGGGGCCTAACATAGTATCCCAGGAGCCAATCTCGTGTTTCTCAATGTGCATTGAAGTAAAGGTATCTCTCTCAAGCAGGCGACTACTGATGATGACGGCATCCTCATAGTTATAGCCCTCCCAGCTCATAAAGGCGCAGAGTACATTCTGCCCCAGAGCCAGCTCTCCCTGCTCCGTAGACGAGCTATCAACCAGAACCTGCTCCACCTCTATCCGGTCACCATTATTCACTATCGGGCGCTGGTTTATACAGGTGCCCTGATTGGTGCGGCCAAACTTCATTAACGGGTAGATATCTTTCTCACCGTTATCCGTGGTAATTTCAATCTGTGAGCTGGTAACCGAGCTCACCACTCCTTTATTTCGAGCCATCAAAATCTGCCGGCTGTATCTAGCCGCCTCCGCCTCCATACCAGTAGCTACCAAGGGTGCCTCCGGAGAAACCAGGGGCACAGCTTGCCGCTGCATATTCGAGCCCATCAGGGCTCGATTAGCATCGTCATGCTCAAGAAAAGGTATTAATGAAGTAGTAACACTGAATATCTGACGGGGTGATACATCCATAAAGTCAATTCTTTCGGGTACCTCCCGTAAATAGTCTTCACCCAGTCTGGCCTCAACCCTTTCATCTACAAACTGGTTTTTCTCATCCAGCCGAGCATTAGCCTGGGCAATAGTGCATTTATCTTCTTCGTCAGCAGACAGATAAACTACCTCCTCAGAGACGAAAGGCGTTACCTTTACCTGTCTCGAAGGCAACTCAGCTAGTTTAGTGACATGCCTGGCAGTAATGGCTCCTCCGGCTTTCACTATTGTCTTCCCTGCCTCATCCAGCACTGCTTCCCGGGCTATTTTGCCCGGCAGACTCTCATCATCACTACTCATCTCAGAGATGACCCGGCGATACGGTGTCTCAATAAAACCATACCGGTTAATCCGGCTGTAGCTGGCGAGAGAGCCGATGAGACCAATATTAGGTCCTTCCGGAGTCTCAATAGGACAGATTCTACTATAATGGGAAAAGTGGACATCCCGAACCTTAATGCCGGCGTGCTCGCGGGATAATCCCCGCGGCCCCATTGCTGACAGGCGGCGCTTATGAGTTAGCTCAGCCAGGGGATTGGTCTGGTCCAGGAACTGTGACAACTGGGAACTACCGAAAAACTCCCTGATAGCCGAGACTATAGGACGGATATTGACCAGGGCGCTGGGAGTAGATGATTCCGAGGAAAGGATGCTCATACGCTCGTTAGTTTCTCGCTTCAAACGCCTCAAACCGATGCGAAACTGGCTTTGCATCAGCTCGCCAACGGTGCGCACTCGCCGATTGCCCAGATGGTCAATGTCGTCAGGGGTATCATTACCATTATTAACCATAATGACATGCCTGACTATCTCGACAATATCTTCATTGGTTAGCACCCGTTGATTCTCCGGAACATTAAGCCCTAACCGTTTATTAAGTTTGTAACGGCCCACATAGCCTAAATCATAATACTGGGAATTAAAGAATATGTTATTTATCAGTTTTCTGGGATTTTCAACAGTTGAGTGTTCCTCGGAACGTAATTTTTTATAGAGACTAACCAGAGCCTCAGACTCATCTCTGACCTGAGGGTCATTCTCGATAGTCGATTTAATAAACTGGCGCTCTGGAGAAGTATCTTCGTTAGAGAAAAGGTTAAATAGCTCTTCATCGCTGCTGTAGCCAAGAGCCCGCAGCAGCGTGGTCACTGGAATTCTCCGTTTACTGTTTATCTTGACAGCGATTACATTCTGCGTGCTGGTCTCGAACTCCAGCCAGGCTCCGTGGTCAGGAACCAGTTTAGCCTGACACAATTTATTGCCAGCCATCTCATCATCAACAAGGAAGTAAACGCCGGGGGAACGGAGCAACTGGCTTACCACCACTCGTTCAGCTCCGCTGATAATAAAGGTGCCTTTGGTTGTCATCAAGGGGATATCCCCCAGAAATAGGCCCTGTTCTTTGACTTCCCCGGTGCCTTTAATCAGTAATCTTGCCTTAATATAGAGAGGAGCTGAATAGGTCAGGTCTCGCTGATAGCACTCCTGTTCAGAGTGGCGGGGCTCACGGAACTCATAGCTTGTAAAACTAAGTTCCTGTCTATTGCCGGTAAAATCATTGATTGGGGATATCTCTTCCAGCAATTGCCTTAACCCCTCTTCTTGAAACCAGCGGTACGAATCCAACTGAACCTGAATCAGGTTAGGGACTTCCAGTACCTGGGGCAACTTAGCATAAGATTTGCGAGAAATTAAAGAGGTTGTCTTTTTAGTCTCTGGTGGTAATACAAAAACCATCTCTAGCTCCACTCCTCTAACAAAAGAATCTTAAAGAATTTCTAGCTTACACCCGGTAATAAACATCCGCCGAAGCCACGGCTACATTGAGGACATAAAAGAGGGAATATAATACGAGAAACAAAATACAGATGGAAAATTGAAGTGGCATAACTACAAAAATACATTCTACCACTCTATTTAATACTTGTCAAGCTAATTTTTATTAACAAAAGAAATAGTTTTTTATCATACTATTAAGCAATTTTTTATGAGTGGAGGTAACAAATATTTGATATCCTTCGTCTGTTCCACATTATCTTCGGCATATTCTTTGGGGGCACCTATCTTTTCCTGGTTCCCATCCTTGGGCCCCGGCTGAGGCGTCTGGGTCCCACCATACAGGGACCGGTAATGCAGGCGCTGATGCCGATAATGACCCCGGTTATGGCGGCCAGCCTTATCATCCTGGCGGGTACAGGTATCGCAATGGCGCTTATGCTGAACCCGGGTTCTCTGGGGACGCTGGCCACAATAGCGGTTGCTATTGTTGGTTTCGGTATGCTAACGCCTACCGGTATCCGTATGGACAAATTGGGGCGCAGCATTCAGGGCGTCCACCCACTCCTGAGGAAGGGCAGCAATTGCAGCGGCTTTCCCATCGGGTGGAAACTTTAAGCCGCACCAACTTCGCATTTGTGGTTATTGTCTTAGTTATGAATTAATCTATAGAGATTGCCGCTGTGGCTTACGCCCCCTCGCAATGACAGATGAAGTCGGCTTGACAGATTGCCTCTTTTTTGATAGCATAAGATGTTTTTGAGTAAGATAGGTTTGTTTTTAAGGAGGAATTTACTGTTTACATATTTGCTTTTTTAAATATTTTAGCTTTAAGGAGGAACCCAAAAATGACTGGTTTTCTTTCCCTATCCAGACGGTTGGGTGGGCTCCACCTGAATAGTTCTTATCACCTGTCTTAATCCCTCTTTTCCCTTCCTTTATTTCATTAACCAGAAACCATCCCTTATTACCGCTATTTACTCTTTCCTACTGTAGTCCACCGATATTACCCGGGAGGTAAAGTGTCTGAAGCAAGTAGCAAAATTGTCTGTCAGGATTTGTGGAAGATTTATGGCCGCAACCCGAAAAGCGTACTGGACATGGCCAGTAGCGGACTAAGCAAACAGGAAGTCCTGGAACAAACCGGATATGTCCTGGCAATGAAAAATGTCTCTCTTGAAGTTCGGGAAAATGAGATTTTTGTTGTTATGGGGTTATCGGGGAGCGGCAAATCCACTCTCATCCGTTGCCTTAACCGGCTTATTGACCCGACCCGGGGCAGGGTAACAATTGACGGTGTGGATATCGTCAAGATGAAAACACATCAACTCAGGGAGTTTCGTCGTCACAAGATAAGCATGGTCTTCCAAAACTTCGGCTTGCTGCCCCACCGTTCGGTGGAGGATAATGTTGCCTTCGGCCTGGCGGTGCGTGGAGAAAAGGGTAAGCAAAGGGATGAAAAGGTAATGCTGGCTATAGAGATGGTAGGGCTGAAGGGCTGGGAAAAGAGCCGCCCCCACGAATTGAGCGGGGGTATGCAGCAACGGGTAGGATTGGCACGAGCTCTGGCTGCAGATACTGACATCCTCCTTATGGACGAGCCTTTCAGTGCCCTGGACCCACTTATCCGCCGGCAGATGCAGGATGAGTTCCTGAAGCTGCGCGATACGGTGAAAAAGACGGTGGTTTTTGTAACTCACGACCTTCCCGAAGCACTGAAGCTGGGTGACCGCATTGCCATTATGAAAGACGGCGAAATAGTGCAGATTGGCGCCCCTGAGGAAGTGGTTGCCGAGCCGGCTGATGACTATGTGAGTGAATTCGTTAAAGATGTCCCCCGGCTCAAGGTATTCTCAGCAGGAGCGATTATGGAGAAGCCGGCGGTAGTACTCTGGGATAACTTTGATGTTGAGACAGCTATTAAGGAGATGTCAGTAAATCAGGTTACGGTTTCTTTTACCACGAATAGCCGTGGCCAGCTCACCGGAGTCATAACCCTGAAAGAGGCTATTGATGCCGCCAAAAGGGGGCCGGCCAGGTTAGGGGATATTATCCGACAAAAAATCCCAACAACTTCTCCGGACAGTTCGTTAGAGGGAATTACACAGCTGGTGGCAAACAGTGACGTCCCGGTAGCGGTAATAGATGAAAATGATTACTTGCTGGGGGTAATTACCAGACGGACACTACTCCGGGCAATGGAGGCAGTGCAGGCAGAAAGTGAAACATCCAGCTAGAGCTAAGACAAGAACTTTAAGGCAAAGAGAAATCTCGAATCGGGTGGAGACAAAGATATGCAAATAACTCAACAGGGCAAACGTAAGAGGTATCTTGTTTTCTTCTCCATCCTCACTGTCCTGGTGGCAGCCGCACTAGTGCTCAGGCAGTTTGAGTTAAATACTCCCAAGCTCCCCATCGGCCTTGGTATTGAAGTAGCTCTTGATTGGAGCATTATCTACCTCTCGCCAATCCTGGAAACGATGAAGCTAAGCGTAAGCCAGGTGTTCAAGGTGATAGAGACCGCTTTCTTGTGGCTCCCCTGGCCGGTATGGATTGTGCTGGTCGGCTTAGCGGGGTGGAGGTCGGCTTCCCGGGGGACCGCCCTGGCGCTAATGGGTGCTTTATTAACTATCCAGGCAGTAGGCTTATGGGATGAGGCGATGAGCACCGTGGCGCTGGTAACCACCGCTTTAATCCTGACGGTACTTGTTGCCATTCCGATTGGCATCGTTGCGGCTCGCAATGACCTGGTTGAGAAAATTGTCCGGCCGCTTCTGGATGCTATGCAGACTATTCCTTCGCTGACTTACCTTATCCCGGTGGTGATGCTGCTGGGAGTGGGCAAGGTGCCGGCGGTAATAGCAACCATGGTTTTTGCCATACCGCCAGCCATTCGCCTGACCAATCTGGGCTTACGCCAGGTGTCGGCAACGGTCAAAGAGGCGGCTATCGCCTTCGGTGCTTCCGGGTGGCAGCTGCTGATGAAAGTGGAAATACCCCTGGCACTGCGCACTATTATGGCCGGAATTAACCAGTCAACAATGATGGCAGTCTCTATGGTAATCATCGCCGCCTTCATCGGCGCCGGTGGCCTGGGCTACAGCGTGCTCTTCGCTCTGAACCGAATTCAGATAGGCCCCGGTTTTGAGGCGGCACTGGCAATACTGGCCATCGCCATCGTCCTTGACCGCCTTACCCAGTCCCTGGCTAAGCCGAAGGAGACCGGCAGGGTGCGGCCTTCCAGCGAGGCTGAATGAAGCCGTTTATTTTATGCTTGACCGTTCAACAATTTAAAATGTCATTCCTCACAATGACAAGGACCAATCTCTCTAGAGGCGGGTAATATAACTATGATATAGCTATCAGAATGATTGCTTTGTAGTGACCGATAAATTAAATTATTGAAGGAGAAAAAAGAGTGCCTTTCTCATATCTAAAGACGGGTATAATGCTACTGGTCGGTCTCAGCCTTCTCTTTACCTTGACCATTGGCGCCTGCGCCGGACCGGCAGTGGAGGAAAAGCCCACCATCAACATAGCCGAGGGTAACTGGACATCGAGCCTGATTGTAGCCCGAATCTTTGACCTGATTATCAGCGAGCAACTCGGCTACCGGACGACACGAACCTATGCCTACGGGCCTATCGCCTGGGCGGGGATGGACAAAGGAGAATTTGACCTTGCCCCGGAAATCTGGTACCCGGCACGGCGGGGGGAAATCCAACCCTTCCTGGACAAGGGGACAGCCGAGCTGGCGGGAGAAATCTTCGGCGGCGCCGGCAGCTTCTTGGTCGTGCCCAAATATGTCATTGAGGGTGACCCCGAGCGGGGTATTGAGCCGATGGCTCCCGACCTGAAGACCATTCCTGACTTGAAGAAATACTGGCAGCTCTTTGAGAACCCGGAGAACCCCGGCAAGGGCGAGATAGTAGGTGGTGAAGTGGGCTGGGTTAATGCATCCTCGTGGATAATACTGGGCTATGACCTGCCCTTCTATATGAGCAACCAGAGCGAGGCGATTATGATGGCCCGGACTATAGCTGCCGCCAAGAGAGGGGAGCCTATCCTGGTGGCGTGGTGGTCCCCCCATATTATTTGGAGCCAGGTGGACCTGATAAAACTGGAGAGTGTTGACCCTGACCGGACGGGAGAAATCGATTGGGATAAAGACCCCTATCCGCTCAAGACGGGGACAGCAGAATACACAGTCTACAAGGTAGTCCGGCCCGGACTCGCCGAGAAGGCGCCCGATGTCTACCGCCTGGTGCAAAATTTGTCCCTCACCGAGGAGGAAATTAACGATTTGACCTACCGGGTGGATGTCGGCAAAGAAGAGATGGACGTTGTCGTTCAGGACTGGATTAGTAAAAACCAATCCCGTATTGACCAGTGGCTTAGATAAGTAATAGAGAGCGGAGACGAGATTTTCCTGAACCCCTACCCTCTGTCCCTCTCGTGTCATTCCTCACAATGACAAGGTAGTTATTAAATATTCTCTGCACAGGAAGGGGGTGAGTAGGATGTAGGCTCAGCGTGATTGCCAGGCACGAAGTGACGAGGCAATCACAGATAAACTAAACTGTTGAAGGAGAAAAAAGAATGCGTTTTTCATATCTGAAGATTGGTGTAATGCTACTGGTCGGTCTCAGCCTTCTCTTTACCTTGACCATTGGCGCCTGCGCCGGACCTGGGGCTGAGGAGAAGCCCACCATCAACATAGCCGAGGGTAACTGGACATCGAGCCTGGTTGTAGCCCGAATCTTTGACCTGATTATCGGCAACCAGCTCGGCTACCGGACGACGCGGACCTATGCCTACGGGCCTATCGCCTGGGCGGGGATGGACAGAGGAGAATTTGACCTTGCCCCGGAAATCTGGTACCCGGCACGGCGGGGGGAAATCCAACCCTTCCTGGACAAGGGGACAGCCGAGCTGGCGGGAGAAATCTTTGGCGGCGCCGGCAACTGGTGGGTGGTGCCGAGGTATGTTGTTGAAGGTGACCCCGAGAGAGGTATCGAGCCGATGGCTCCCGACCTGAAGACCGTTACTGACGTGGCAAAATACTGGGAGCTTTTTGAAAACCCCGAGAACCCCGGCAAGGGTGAAATCGTTGGCGGTGAAGTCGGCTGGGCAAACGAAGCCCCATGGATGATTCTGGGCTATGACCTGCCCTTCTACTTGAGCAACCAGAGCGAGGCGGTGATGATGGCCCGGACGATAGCTGCTGACAAGAGAGGGAAGCCTATCCTGGTGACCTGGTGGTCGCCCCATATTATCTTCAGCCAGGTGGACCTGATAAAACTGCAGAGTGTTGACCCTGACCGGACGGGCGAAATCGATTTGGATAAAGACCCCTATCCGCTCAAGACGGGGACAGCAGAATACACAGTCTACAAGGTAGTCCGGCCCGGACTCGCCGAGAAGGCTCCCGATGTCTACCGCCTGGTACACAATTTGACTCTCACCGAGGAAGAAATCAATGACCTGACCTACCGGGTGGATGTCGGCGAAGAAGAGATAGACGTTGTCGTTCAAGAGTGGATTAATGAACACCAGTCCGAGATTGACCAATGGATTAAATAAGCAGCAAAGAGCAATCTCGTATCAAATGTCTTTACCCCCTCCCTTTTTAAAGGAAGGGACACAAGGGACAGGTTTTCTAAAGGAAATTTGAAATCCCCCTTAATCCATCTTTACGAAAGAGGGACAAACGTACGGCTGGAAAACGATAGTTCTAAAGGAGAAAGTTACCGTCTCCCTTTATCAAAGGATGACGGGAGAGGGATGTTATTTGGGGGAGTTTTTAAGAGGGGGCGAAGTCCCCTCTTAAGTTTCCTTAAGGGCGGTTTGCCTTCGCTGAAGCTTAGCGCAAGCAGGCGGGCGGGAATAGATAATTATATATGGGGGTAATAAAACCTTCCAGGTAATGAGGTCACTTAGCAATAATGTGTCATTGCGAGGAGTCCTTCCTTGGGAGGACGACGTGACAATCTGAGTGGAGGAGTTTTGCCCCCCCGGATTGCTTCGCCCTCGGGACTTCGGCGTTCACTCTGACATATCGGAACGAGTTCACTCTGACATATCGGAACGAGTGAGCTCAGTCGAACGCTGAGCTCGGGTCTCGGACTGAAGGCTCGGCCTGAAGGCTGAAGCCCTCGGGCTGAACTCGGGCCTCGGACTGAAGGCTCGGCCTGAAGGCTGAAGCCTTCCGCCTTCGGCGGAACTGTCTCGCAATGACAAAGAAATTATTTAAACAATTCAGGTGACAGCGTTTGTTTAAATCTGCTATAGTATTGGCGAAATGGGAAAGACCCTGGCTGAGAAAATCCTTGGTGCCAAGGCTGATGCCGAGGCTCGTACCGGCAGTATCGTTGTTGCCCGGCTGGACCTGGTCTTCCTCCAGGACAGCACCGGTCCCCTGGCGGTGAGGCAGTTTAATGAAACGGGACTGAATACCGTTTACCACCAGGAAAGGACTGTCCTCTTCATCGACCACTCCGCCCCCAGCCCGGCCAAGGAGCTTTCTAACGACCATATTTTTCTCAGGAATTTTGCCCGGGAAAAAGGTGCCATTTTAAGTGACATTAACCAGGGTGTTTGCCACCAGCTTGTCGCCGAATCCTATGCCAGGCCCGGGGATATTATTGTCGGCTCCGACTCCCACACTGTTACCGCCGGAGCTTTGGGTGCCTTTGCCACCGGTATGGGTTCCACGGATATAGCCGTGGCTATGGCTCTGGGCAAGACCTGGTTTCGCGTTCCGGAGACAGTGCAGGTGGCGGTCAATGGCCGCCTGCCTCAAGGCGTCTACGCTAAGGACCTCATTCTTCATCTTATCGGGCAAATCGGGGCTGACGGGGCTACCTACCAGGCACTGGAGTTCGGTGGTGACACTATAACTAATATGGCGATGTCGGGACGCCTGACCATTGCCAATATGGCTGTCGAGGCCGGGGCTAAGGTGGGTCTCTTCCCCTCGGATGCTGTCACAGAAGATTATTTACGAAGCCAGGGGAGGGGAGAGGACTATCTTCCTCTTAGTCCCGACCCCGACGCAAACTATGAGAGCACCATTGAGATAGATGCCGCCCGGCTTGAGCCGACCCTGGCTAAGCCCCATACCGTTGATAATACTGCCCTTGCCAGGGAGCTGAAAGGGACTCACCTTGACCAGGTTTTCATCGGCACCTGCACCAATGGCAGACTGGAAGACCTGGATGTCGCCGCCGGTATTCTAAAAGGCAAAAAACGTCACCCGGCTACCCGGCTCATCGTTGCCCCCGCCTCTCAGAAAGTCCTGCTGGCGGCTCTGGCTGAAGGGTATATCACCACCCTGGTTGAAGCCGGGGCGACCATCGTCCCGCCCGGCTGTGCCGCCTGTCTGGGCGTTCACCAGGGCGTGCTGGGGGATGGGGAGGTATGCCTCTCCACCGCCAACCGCAATTTCAAGGGCCGCATGGGAAATCCGGAGGCTTTCGTCTACCTGGCAAGCCCGGCAACCGCCGCCGCCAGTGCCCTGAAGGGTGAAATAACCGACCCGAGGGAGGTCTTGTAGGTGTTAAAAGGCAAAGCCTTTAAGTTCGGCGATAATATCTCCACTGACCATATTGTGCCGGGGAGGCTGCTCCACCTGCGCAGCAACCTGCCGGAGCTTGCCAAGCATGTCCTTGAGGATGCTGACCCTACCTTTGCCCAGAGGGTGAAAAAGGGGGATTTTGTGGTTAGCGGCAAGAACTTCGGGCTTGGTTCCAGCCGGGAACACGCTCCACTGGTTATCAAGATGGCGGGGGTAAGTGCCATTATAGCCCGCTCGGTGGCTCGTATCTTCTTCCGCAACGCCATTAATGTCGGCCTGCCGGTGCTTATCTGTAATACCGAAAGCATCAACGACGGTGACGAGCTTGAGGTTGACCTGGGTTCGGGTAAGATTAAAAACCTGAGAAACGGCACCGAGCTCAGCTTCAGCCCCATCCCTGAAATAATGCTCCGTATTCTGAATGAAGGGGGACTCATCCCTTACATCAAGAAATACAAGGACTTTGTGGTTAATCCGGAATACTAGTGTAGTGCATCTTACGCTTCGTTATTTTCGGTTAACCATACCGACGAAAGTCGGTATCCAGACGTGTAGGCTCATCCGGTATCGCCTGGATTCCGGCTGGAGTTTATCCCGTACCTGATACGGGGCCGGAATTGGGG
>JAUYHA010000182.1 GCA_030690265.1 Dehalococcoidales bacterium
GCCCCGGCCTCTCCTTCCTTGAGAACCTGGATAATCTGCTCTTCCGTGTACTTCTTACGCTGCATGTCGAGTCCTCCCTCTCACTATATTCTAGCGGAGAACTCCAAGAGGCGTTGGCATTATTTACGGGGGTAAGGTCAAAATAAAAGAATTGAACATTCATGGGAGAACGTGCTCGCTATTCGTTAGATAGGGGTATATTCTTAACCTCACCCCCTTTATCCCCCTCTCCTTTCGAGGAGAGGGGGAATTTTTTCTAAGAGGGGTGGAACCCCTCTTAGATTCCCCTGTCTAAATCCCTCTCACTCTCCCCTTCGGCAAGCTCAGGGCAAGCTCTTTAAGAAAGGGAGAAGTTCTCTCATCTTAGTGCGTCTCCCCCTTTGAAAAAGGGGGACTAAGGGGGATTTTGAACCCCACTCTTTTATTCCCCCCTTCCCTTTTGAGGGAAGGCTTCGTCGTGGTTCCAGTGATGGTTCCAGTGATGTCACCAGAACTGTCACCAGAACTGTCGCCAGAACTGAGCTCAGCCGAACGGGGGTCAGGGGTTCACCCTGAAGGGGATGGGTTAGTAAGAAAACCTGCCGGGTAATGAGGCCGCTTAGCAATAATCGGCAATAATATGTCATTGCGAGGAGTCCTTCTTTGGAAGGATGACGTGGCAATCTGGGTGGAGGGGCAGGAAACAAGCCTGTCCTGGCAACAGGCCAGGGTTCAGGGTGACCTTCGACAGGCTCAGGGCCTGCCCCGTACTTGATACGGGGGCGAACGGTCTTGTTGATTTACTCTATTTTTTGTTACGTACTTGCGAACGTATTACCAGCACAGGTTTTCCTGACTTACGCACCACTTCATCAGCTATGCTCCCCAGGACCGCTCTCCTCAGTCCTCCCTTGCCACGGGTAGTCATAACCACCAGGTCTATATGGCCCTTCTGGGCAAATCTAATAATTGATAGGGCGGGTTCACCGACTTCCGTTCGGTAAGAAACTTTAATACCCTGAGACTTTATGCCCCGAACTTTCCCATTGAGATACCGCTTAGCCCGAGCGACGTTCCTTTTATCTTCCGCAAGAGCGGCTTGTGCAGTAATCTCAGCTGTAGCCGGACTCTCCATACCTGATACCATGGAAGGTACAACAGACACCGGTGTGGCCGGTTTTACTATCTGTATCAGGATGACCTCGGCTTCAAAACGTTGAGCAATCTCGGAAGCATATCGAAGGGCACTCGAACTAAAACGGGAACCGTCGAGTGGAACCAGAATACGTTTAAACATAATTTTTCTCCCCCTTTTGCTCTGAGTAACCTGACCTGCTTAATCAAGACTAGTGTAGTGTCTTCAAAATAACGTTAGCTACAGCCCCCCAATTCCGGCCCCGTATCAGGTACGGGATAAACTCCAGCCGGAATCCAGGCGATACCGGATGAGCCTACACGTCTGGATACCGACTTTCGTCGGTATGGTT
>JAUYHA010000183.1 GCA_030690265.1 Dehalococcoidales bacterium
AACCATACCGACGAAAGTCGGTATCCAGACGTGTAGGCTCATCCGGTATCGCCTGGATTCCGGCTGGAGTTTATCCCGTACCTGATACGGGGCCGGAATTGGGGGGCTGTAGCTAACGTTATTTTGAAGACACTACACTAGAGCTTGACATTCCCATAGGTATCAATCTAAAATAAATACGTACGGAGGTATGAACGTCTGGAAGGAGGCTATTGTATGAAACGCAAAATGACAGTGGTGTTTCACGATGAAGACCTCTATACCCAACTAAAGATAGAGGCGGTCAAAAGGCGTACAACGGCGAGTGATATAGTAGCGGACGCGGTACGTGAATGGCTGGAAAGTCGTGAAGATGCTGAACTATTGCCTGCGATTAAGGCTGCCAGGACCGAATGGGAAGAAAAAGGTGGCCGTCCCTGGTCTGAAGCTGAACGAGAACTTGAGGAATCGGTTAGCCAACGTGAGGGGCTACCGGGGTAAAGCGTGTTTAGGCTTGAGGTTTCACCGGCCGCAGACCGGGATTTAGATTTTCTGATAACGAATGAATACGCAGGTTAGAATATCAGCCAAAAACCTTGGTGAGCTCGCAATGCCCAACTTTTGCCCGAGGTGTTTTTGGCTCAAGCTCAAACTTAACAACAAGTTACCATATCAGATATTTCCCGGCATATTCAGTTCAATTGACTCTTACACCAAGCAAATCGTTCACGGCCATTTTGACTGCAATAGCTGCTTCCCACAATGGCTGGATGGTTTAGGCGAGCTTGCGGGCTATAGGGAACCGCCACATTATTCCAAATTTAAAATTGTCGATGAGACAAGTGGCGTGACTTTGTGGGGGACTCCAGACGGAGTTTTTATGAAATCGGATGGTTCATATGTTATCGTGGACTACAAAACAGCCAAATACACCGGTACCCAGGATAAGCTCATGCCAATGTACCAGGTTCAGCTCAACGCCTATGCGATGATAGGAGAAATGTGTGGTATTGTGAAACCGGTATCGGACCTGGCGCTAATCTACATGGAGCCGGTGACTCATAGAGATGCCGCAATTGATGTATCAAATTATCGGGACGGTGGGTTTGCAATGGAATTCACGGCGAACATTCATAGGATAGAGCTCAATACGAGCGTAATCCCGGGCCTACTGGCAAAAACAAGAGAAATCTATGAGTTGAGTCAAGCCCCGTCCAGCAGGGATGGGTGCAAAGAATGCTTATTGCTGGACGCCATGGTTGATGTGGTAAATAGATCGGGAATATTGGAATTTAGAGAGTTAGCAGATGAGTAAGCCTGGTTGAAGCTCACGGCGGGCGCGTCTGTGTGGAGTCCGAGCCGGGCAAAGGCTCCACTTTCTTCTTCACCTTACCGGAACCTGCTAACCCTATCTTAATGTTTAAAAAATTACTTCGCATCTCCTCCCCCGGGGGTATTGTAAAACGAGCTTTATCTTGATGTATCTCAATTTAACTGTTAATAATGAGGTGGGGGAACAGGTTTCCACTACCTAATGAGATTTATTGAAATTGCGATGAGTCCTTCGGCTTGAAGGATGTGGCAATCTATAAGATTGGGCTTACCTCGATAGTCTGCTCCCGTTCGGGGCCGACGCAGACTAGCTTAGCCGGGCAGGAGGTAAGCTCCGTCAGTCGGCTGATATACTGGCGAGCCTGCGGGGGCAAATCCTCAAATCTCCGGATGTGGGTAGTAGAGACCTGCCAGCCGGGTAATTCCTCGTAGACAGGCTTGCACCTGTCCAGTGCCGCAATGCTCTGGGGGAAATAGTTGATGGTCTCTCCATCCAGCTTGTAGCCGGTACATATCTTTAAGCTCGGGAAGCTATCAAGGATATCCAGGCGGGTGATTGCCATCCCGGTGAAGCCGTTAATACGGGTGCTGAAGCGAGCCGCCACGGCATCAAACCAGCCGCAGCGGCGGGCTCTGCCGGTGGTCGTGCCGTATTCTCCAGCCCGTTCCCTGATTAGGTCGCCGGTCTTATCCTTCAGTTCGGTAGGCATCGGGCCAGCGCCGACCCTGGTGCAATAAGCCTTAAAAATACCCAGAATGGCGTTAATCTTAGTCGGGCTTATCCCGGAGCCAAGACAGGCTCCCCCGGCCAGGGGCGAAGAGGAGGTGGCATAGGGGTAAGTGCCAAAGTCAGGGTCAAGTAAACTTCCCTGGGCTCCTTCCAGCAGCACCAGCTCTTTTCTAGCCAGGGCTTCCTCTGCCACCAGCGTGGTATCCTTAATGTAGGGCGCCAGCCGCTCTCCATACTGGCAGTATTGATGGTATACTTCGTCCAGTGATAAGGGGCTTGCCCCGTAGAGTTTAGTTAAAATGGCGTTCTTATAGCCAAGTACGGAGCGAAGCCGGTCCAGGAAGGCTTTTTTGTCAAGAAGGTCACCGGCTCTAATGCCCAGCCTGGCTGCCTTATCGGCGAAAGCGGGCCCGATTCCCTTACGGGTTGTTCCGATTGCCTGACCACCCCGCGCCTCCTCCTCCATACCATCAAGAAGGAGATGATAGGGCATAATCAGGTGAGCCCGGTCACTGATAAGCAGTCTTGAAGTATCTACACCGCGCCGGATAATCTGGTCTATCTCGTCAATCAGCGCCGCCGGATTGATTGCCACCCCGTTCCCGATAATACAGGTAGTCTCCGGATAAAAGATACCGGAGGGGATGAGATGCAGAGCGAACTTACCCTGAGGATTAATTACGGTATGGCCGGCATTATCACCACCGGAAAACCGCACCACCACCTTTGCCTTTTCAGCCAGCTGGTCAATTACTTTACCCTTGCCTTCATCACCCCATTGGGCACCTATAATAGCAATAACCGGCATTATCCCCCTCCCGAAAGTCAGTTTTTTCTAGTCTCCTGCCAGACATGAAGTAATCTTTGGCTGGCAGTGATAAAACTGAACAATACAATAATACCCAGGGCAGCAGCCAGAAAGCCGTAATCAATCCGGCTGAGCAGAAGACCCAGCGCCAGTACAATTACCCTCTCCGCCCGGGTGAATAATCCTACTTCACATTTCAGACTCATTCCCTCCGCCCTGGCCCTGATATAGCTTACCAAGAAAGACCCCGGTAAAGCAATACCAGCCAGCAGGATTCCGATAATAAATCCGCCTCTGGCATAAAAAACGATAATACTCAATAAGAGTGTGGCTTCAGCCAGACGGTCAAGAGTTGAATCGAGTACGGCGCCGAAACGGCTGGCCCGGTCGGTGCTGCGAGCCAGCCCCCCATCCAGCATATCGAAGAATCCAGCCAATAATACCACAAAACCAGCGGCAAAAAGATGTTCCGTAATAATAAGCGCTGCCGCACCAAGGGACAAAAAAAAGCCGAACCAGGTTATCATATCAGGGGCTACCGGTGTCCTGGCCAGAAGCCGGACTATCCACCTGGTGAGGTAATCTTCAGCAGTTTTACGAAACTGAGATGATTTTGTCACCGCCATTTTATTTCAGCAGTAATGACCGGGCTATGCCCGGTCATTACTTCCTTCCTGAAGTTTCATTAATTACCTTAACATAGTAGTCAAATACTTTTTGAGCCACCTGTTCCCATCTGTATTCCTGGGCAGTAACTTTTCCTGCAGCGCCCATTTTTTCTTGTAATTTTTCATCTTTTAGCAGGGAGATTAGAGCCTGGGCCAATGCCCCACTGTTCTTTGGCGGTACCAGCAGTCCTTCTTTACCGTGAGTCACCACACCAGCATAACCCTCTATGTTGGTGGCTACAATCGGTTTGCCCATAATCATCGCTTCCAGCAAAACAATACCGAAACTTTCCCGGCCGATGGCTGGAGAGCAAAAAACTTTAGCCGTCTGATAATAACAGGGTAGCTCAGTATAGGGAACATAGCCGGCAAAGACAACATCAGCTAGACCGTGCCGCTTAGTCCATTTCTCATACTTTCTCCGGGCTCTATCACCGGGGCCGACTACAATAAGTCGAGAATCAGGAATCTCGTGCTTAACTTCTTGATAGGCTTTAAGTAAGTATCTCAAGCCTTTGCGGCGTTCCAGTCGCCCCACGAAAACAATGTTCTGTTTCTCATCCGTGAATTTGTCGATTGGAACAGCCTCAGGACAGAAGTTCTCAGCGTCAACACCATTGGGGATAATATGATAGTCGCCGGACACATATTTACTGGCAAACTGCTTGGCAGCAAAAGAGACAGCAATCTTACCATTAAGTTTTCGCAATCGCCTTCGTAACATTATGGTGCTAATGGGCCTGCCAAACTTATAAATATTATAACCGGGCATACCATCACAAGCGTGAAATGTACCTATGTTTACCGTGTTTGAAAAGCGAAGCATGGAGCTGCACAGCATAGGCGCAAAAGGCTCATGAAGATGAATGATGTCAAACTTTTCTTTCTCCAGAGAGGCTTTTATTGTTGAAGCCAGTCTTAGAGATAAAGAAATACGGACTACCGAACCGCGAACCGGGACGGGACGAGCCTTGCCCATTGGTATAAACTCATCGCCCAGAGTGGCAACTGCTTTAGAGGCAGGAGCAAAAACTTTTATCTCATGCCCCATCAGGGTAAGCTGACGGGCTAAAGATGAGATATGATTGGTAACACCACCCGGGTAGGCGAAGTCATAAGGTGAGACCAGGGCTATCTTCATATCTGCCTTAACTTTGTACTAAAGACTGGTTCCAGAGTCTTCCAGTTTATTCGGATACTCTCTCTCGGGCAGGAGCTATCTTTTCACTCTGGTCGACGTTAATGAACTCCTCCAGCATCCGGCGAGCTTCGTCATCCGTATACTGAATAGGTGGAGATTTCATAAAGTAGGCTGACGGAGCTACTAGCGCTCCCATCAGTCCCCGGTCCAGGGCAAGCTTACAGCATCTAATGGCATCAATAACCACCCCGGCTGAATTAGGGCTGTCCCAAACTTCGAGTTTCATCTCCAGGTTCAGGGGGACATCACCAAAAGTCTGTCCTTCCATCCGGATGTGGCAAAACTTGCGGTCTTCCAGCCAGGGAACATAGTCACTGGGACCGACATGAATATCGTCTTTGTCGAGTGTGTAGTCCAGTTGAGAGGTAACCGCGGAAGTTTTGGATATTTTTTTAGACTCAAGCCGTTCCCGCTCCAGCATATTAAGGAAGTCAGTGTTGCCGCCAAAGTTCAATTGATAGGTTCTTAATAGCTTGACACCACGGTCCCTGAACAGCCTGGTAAGCACCCGATGGGTAATGGTGGCTCCGACCTGAGACTTTATATCGTCTCCAATTATGGGAAGCCCCCTTTCCATAAAGCGGTTTTGCCAGTATTTCTCTCGGGCGATAAAAACGGGAATACAGTTTACGAAGCCGCAGCCCGCATCCAGCACCTGCTCAATATACCATTTGGTGGCGGCTTCGCTGCCCACCGGCAGGTAGTTAATGACCACATCGGTCTTTGTTTCCCTGAGGATTTTGGTTATATTGGCAGTTGGCCCAGGCGCCTTTTCTATTATTTCAGACAGATATTTGCCCAGACCGTCATGGGTCATACCCCGCTGGACGGTAACTCCGGTGGCTGGCACCTCGCTGAATTTGAAGGTATTATTGGGTTTGACAAAGATAGCCTCGGCTAAATCCTTGCCCACTTTGTTCTTATCGACATCAAAAGCAGCCACAAAGTTGACATCTCTGATGTGATAGCCGCCCAGGTTAGCATGCATAATCCCGGGGACGAATTCGTCTTCTTTCACATCCTTGTAGTAATGGACACCCTGGACCAGAGATGAAGCACAGTTACCTACTCCAATTATGGCTACGTTTATAGCATTACCCACAGTTCAATTGCCTCCTTTTGAATAATTACTTAAAATCCGCCACCTGTATTTTGGCTTCCTCGTGGAGGAGAACACTATCTACGGAATAGATAAAGCGTTGCCAGTCTCCGCAGCGGAAAGCGTCTTCAAGCTGAAGGAATGAAACAGCCTCTCGTATATCAAAAAGCCCGTACCGCAAGCGAACCAGGCTCTTCAAATAGGCACCACAGCCCAGGTTCTGCCCCAAATCATGAGCCAGGGAACGGATGTAAGTGCCTCTCCCGCAGACTACTTCAATAGTGGCTATAGGTGGCTGCCAGTCTATAAGCTCAATTTGATGAATTTTAACCGGCCGGCTTTTCCGTTCAACCGTAATGCCGGCTCGGGCAAGTTTATAAAGGGGTTTGCCCTGAAACTTCAAAGCACTGTACATCGGAGGCACCTGGTATATCAAACCTAGAAAAGAGTTCAGCTCCGATTCCAGCTGGTCCCGGTTAATCCCGGAGGGGTCATCCTGGCGGGTAATTCTGCCCTCCGCATCATAGGTGTCAGTTGATATACCCAGTTCAATCTCAGCCCGGTAGGTCTTAGGATTATCTATCAGGAATTTGATAATTCGGGTCCCTTTACCGAGACAAACCGGTAAAACACCAGTAGCCATCGGGTCAAGAGTGCCGGCATGCCCCACACGCCGCTCTCCACTCAGTCGCTTCACCAGAGAGACGATACGGAAAGAGGTAGGCCCGGCAGGCTTGTCGATATTTAATATGCCATCCATAATTATTTCAGTTCTTCCGTACCCTGTCCCGTACTTGATACGGGGTTATGAGATTCCGGCTCTCGCCGGAATCATCAACTTTTTATTGTCTATTATACTCCTAAATACCATTTTCTCTAGTCCGGGTCATTTTCCCCCTGGCTAATGCCCTCAATTAACTGCAGCAGATGTTCCCCCCGCTTAATAGAATCGTCCCAGTGGAAGCTCAGAACGGGAGTATGCCGTAACCTGAGGTGTTTGGATAACTCTCTGCGGAAAAACCCGGCAGCCGAACTTAGCCCCTTGAGCAGTTCTTCTTTTTCTTCTTCATTACCAATATGGCTTATGAACACCTTGGCGTTCTTCAGGTCGGAAGAAGTGATGACCTCGGTTACCGTGATGAGGTTGCTCAGGCGGGGGTCTTTGACCTGGTACTGGAGCATCTCGCTGATTGTCTGGCGAATAAGGCTGTTCACCCGTTCAATACGATGTGACACGCTCTTCCTCTTTAACTTACCTCTTCAGTTCTGAAAAACTCCAGAACGTCCCCGACCTGGAATTCATTGAAATCTTTTATGCCCACCCCGCATTCGTAACCACTGCTTACCTCTCTGACATCGTCTTTGAAGCGTCGTAAACTGCTGACAGTAGATTCAGAGATTACTTTATCCTGACGCCGCACTCTAACCGAGGCACTCCGGGTTACCTTCCCATCCGTAACATAGACGCCGGCAATTTTTTCTTTCTTCCCTCTGGAGAAAATAGCCCGTATCTCGGCACGGCCATCAATAACCTCGACCTGAGCCGGCTCCAGCATACCTTCGAGAGCTTTGCTCACATCATCTACCAGATTATAAATGACATTGTAATGCCGTATGCTTACATTCTCCAGTTGAGCCAGCCGCTGTGCTCCTGCTTCTGCAGTGGTATTGAAACCTATAACGACCCCCTTAGAAGCGATAGCCAGCATAACATCATTTTCGGTAATACTCCCGCTGCTGCTATGGATAACTCTGACTTTAACTTTGTCAGTGGATAACCGTTCTAAAGAAGTTCTTATCGGTTCCATACTACCCTGGACATCGGTCTTGAGAATGACGGCAAGTTCTTTCACTTCGCCAGTGCTTACCTGGTCAAAGAGATTGCTCAGCGTCACCGCTTTTGGTCTTGCTGAAGATTCTCTCTCCAGCTCCAGTTCGCGTTTTCCCGATAAAGCTTTTGCCTGGCGTTCACCGGGGACAACATTAAGGGTATCTCCCGCCTGTGATTGACTGTTCAGACCAAGAATCTCCACCGGGGTTGCCGGGCTTGCTCGTCGCACCTGTTTACCGGCCTCATTAAACATAGCCCTGACTTTTCCCCAGGTGGTACCGACCATCACAGTATCACCAACCTTCAGTGTGCCGTTATGAACCAGCACCGTAGTTAATACTCCCTTGGTCTTATCCAATTGGGATTCGAGGACTACGCCCACGGCGGGGCGAGTAAAGTCTGCCTTGAGTTCCTCCATCTCAGCCACAAGCAGGAGGTTCTCCAGCAATTCCCGGATGCCCTTCTTCTCCTTAGCTG
Organism: Dehalococcoidales bacterium; assembly: GCA_030690265.1. Classification (GTDB taxonomy): domain Bacteria; phylum Chloroflexota; class Dehalococcoidia; order Dehalococcoidales; family UBA2162; genus JAUYHA01. The sequence continues at coordinate 8,126 of JAUYHA010000183.1, forward strand.
AGATTTGGATACAGATGGTATCACCTCCCCACTCTTCAATTAATAACCCGGCATCAGCCAGCTGTTTTTTGACCATGTCCGGATTAGCTTCAGGCTTATCTATTTTATTGATAGCTACCACAATGGGCACTCCCGCCGCCCGTGCGTGGTCGATTGCCTCCAGAGTCTGGGGCATAACCCCATCATCAGCAGCGACTACCAGAATAGCGATATCGGTTACCTGAGCTCCCCGGGCCCGCATTGCCGTAAATGCCTCGTGTCCCGGAGTATCCAGGAAGGTAATCCTTTGCCCATCAATTTCTACTTGATAGGCACCGATACGCTGGGTAATACCTCCAGCTTCGCTATCCATCACATTGGTCTGCCTGATGGCATCAAGTAACCTGGTCTTGCCGTGGTCCACATGCCCCATAACAGTAATCACCGGAGGCCGTGGTTTCAGACCTCCGGATTCTTGTTGGAGCTGCTGGTCCTTAATTTCTCGGAGCAGGGTTGATGACTTCCGCGCCGCTCGAGAGCTAAGACGGGCTTCGTAACCAAACTCGGCTATTACTCTGGCTGCCGTTTCAAAATCAATGGTCTGGTTGATGTTAGCCATAATGCCAATCTTCATTAGCCGTTTGATGGCATCAACGTCGCTAATATCGAGGAGGCTAGCCAGTTCTTTGACACTCAGGACAGCCGAAATCTCAATTACGGGCGCCTTCTCGGCTGAGGAGCTATCCGTTGTTTTTTTGAGTCGAGACCCGGCAACATTGCCCGTCTTACTTCTTGTTGTCACCCATCCCTTCCTTCCAAATAGATTTTTTTGCCGGCATTGATAAGCTGTTCCAGATTATCCGGAGTAAGGACAGTTCGCAAGTTATGCTCCAGTAGCGTCTTCTTCTTAAGCCCGGTCTCCCAGCACGGCTTTACCCGGCAGAGATAGGCGCCCCGTCCCTTTTTCTTACCCGTAATATCAATTTCTGTTTGCCCATCAGCAAGGTGCACCAGACGGACTAGCTGTGACTTGTCCTTTACTTCACGGCAAGCCAGGCAAGTCCGCTGGGGTATATGCTTAAGTGAGTTCTGGCTAGTAGTCTTCCTCATCATCTATAAGTATCTCCCGATCCCGGCGCCCTTTCTTGCCACCTTTGGTTTTCTCCTCCTCAGTCTCTTTGTTCCTTGAGCCTTTCTGTTGCTTCTTTCTTGTTTGACTCTGAGGCTTAGCCGGTGCCCGGGATAAAATATCCTCAGCAAAGCGAATAGGGGGTTTCCCCACTATTGCAGGTTCAAGCGACTCCGGCGGAGCAACAATTGGGGTTTCAAGCGCTGGCAGAGCCTCTTCTTCTGTTTCTTCGGGGGTTAAGGCTGCTTCCTGCTCAACCGTTGGTTCAACAGGAACCTGCTCACCAACTTCAATTTCTCCGGCTGGAGCCTCAGCTACTTCTGTTTTTGCTGCTTCTGCTGCTGCCTCAGCTCTTTCTTCCTCTACGGCTGAGGCGCTCTTAACATCAATTCGCCAGCCGGTAAGTTTAGCTGCCAGTCTAACATTCTGTCCCTCTCTACCAATGGCTAATGAAAGCTGTCTATCAGGGGCAAGCACGGTAGCTGTTTTCTCCGTCTCCTTGAGTTCAACCTTTGATATCTGAGCCGGGCTGAGCGCATTAGCAATAAAGTTTGCCGTATCTGGATGCCAGACAACTACGTCTATTTTTTCCCCGTTCAACTCTCTGGCAATGTTTTCTATCCGGATACCTCGCAGTCCCACGCAGCAGCCAACCGCGTCCACACCCTGTTGGAGGGCGTGAACCGCTACCTTGCTGCGAACGCCAGCCTCGCGGGCAACTGATTTTATCTCCACCGTGCCGCTGAAAATTTCGGGAACTTCCATTTCAAAGAGCCGACGAAGCAAATCCGGATGGGAACGGGATACTATTACCCGCGGCCCCTTATTGGTCCGAACTATTTCCACAATAGCGACCTTGAGTCTCTGACCAACCCTGTAACGTTCCCCGGGTACCTGTTCCGCTACGGGTAATATTGCCTCGGTTCTGCCCAGGTCAATAAGAATCTGTCTCGCTTCAAAACGCTGCACCACACCGTTTACAATATCGCCTTCCCTACCGGTATATTCCTCAAAAATAGCATCATGCTCCGCCTCCCGGAGGCGCTGCAAAATAATCTGCTTTGCCGTCTGGGCGGCAATACGCCCGGCGGTTCGGGGTGTAGTCTCTATAAGGACGGTCTCACCCAACTGGGCCGCTGGCTTGATTCGCTGTGCTTCCTCCAGTGATGTTTCATAGTCATCATCCGAGACCTGTTCAACCACAAGCTTCTCAGACCAGACCTGGACTTTACCGCTGGTAGGATTAATCTTGACCGAGATATTTTCTTTGGGAGGAACATTAGCCTTCCGATAAGCTGAGGTTAGAGCTGTCTCAACCGCGGCCAGCACTATTTCTCTCGGCAAATTTTTCTCTGCCGACATCTGGGTAATGGCGAGCAGAAAGTCACTCTTCATTTTGAGTTACACCCTCAATCACAAAAACATTCGCACTAACAAAAAAATGGGCGCAAATCCCATTCATTCACCCACCATATTAGCATAAACAGGTCAAAAAATCAAGCTGGCGGGGGTGAAATTGGCTGGCAGTTCAAGCTGTCAGAGCCTTGTGCGGGGGTGTTATTGCTTCTGGTTTGAGTCCGCTTAAATATCACTGACTTAGCCTTTTCAGGCTATCTTGGTGTCTTTCCGATTATCTTGCCAAGATGAGTTCAACTCTTTCGCTGAAAAAGCCCCACCTTTACCTTCCAATTTGGTAGCCCGCATTGGAAGCATTCCGAACTGCTGTTTGAGAAGAGGGGGCTGATACCAAGCTTACAGCGGTTGCTGACAGAGCAACTTGTACAATAGACAGAACCTTCAGGCTTTCTTTCAATTTATTCTTGGAAGAAGTAAAATGGCATAAACTGCGAGATTATTAGTGAAAAGAGAAATAAAGATAGGTAGGTGGTAGATATGCCAAAACAAAAAGTCCCCGATATCGATTTCAAATGGTGGGTGATTGACCTTACCCCCGTAAATAATGCCAGCGCCTCTTAGAGTTCTCCGCTAGAATATAGCGAAAGGGAGGACTCGAAATGAAACGCAAGAAGTACACAGAGGAGCAGATTATCCAGGTACTCAAAGAGGGAGATGCCGGAGCTTCAGTCCCTGATCTCTGCCGGAAGTACGGCATGAGTGATGGAAGCTACTATAACTGGAAGGCCAAATACGCCGGACTCAGCGTGAGCGAGCTCAAGAGGCTGAAAGCCCTGGAAGAAGAAAACCGGCGTCTCAAACAGATCGTCGCCGAGCAGGCCCTGGAT
>JAUYHA010000185.1 GCA_030690265.1 Dehalococcoidales bacterium
CTCACCCGGCACGCCATTGTTGTCCGCATACACCCCCAGTCTGATATTTCCCGAAGGAGCAGAATCACTTATTAATACCTCTAATTTATTCAGGGTTCCTGTGCCTGCGGTATTCTCAAATCGCTGCATATTAAACCAGGCACTTTGGTCCACCGAGTCACCTCCATCCAGACCAAAGGTATCCTCCGTCGTCACCGAAGGCGGAGCAGGAGCAGCGGTGGTGAAAGTCCTGTCTGTCCCGTAGCTAGTCCCGTCACCCACGGCAACTGCCCGGTAGTGATAGGGAGTACTGGAACTCAGCCCACTGATAATGTCGCTGAAAGCACCGGTGGCTGTCCTGGCCTGGATCGAAGTAGTGCTGCCATAGCCACTGGTCAGTCCGTATTCAAACTTCACACCAACACTGCTTGCCGTACCAAGGTCGGTAAGACTACCGTTGAGAGTAGCCCCACTGGTGGTAATACTACCGGCAGCTCCTGTAGCAACGGATGGCGGTGTAGCGGAAACAGTCGCCCGCATGACAAACGTTGTATCATTAACCGAGCCGGCACCGGGTGTACCCGGTAAAGGCCCGTAAGCATATTGGTAAGCCAGATGTGAGTCCGCAGGCATTGCGGTGCTCTGATAGACAATGCCCACTCTGTTCCGGGGCACATATGCCAGCCAGTAATATTCCCCGTCAGTCACCGGTAAACTGAGCCCGCTGATATCTACCCAACCATTTTTCAATGCTACCTCGCCCGCATCCAGCAGAAGCCCGCCGGGAACTCGGTTGTTATCAGCATACACCCCCAACCTGATGTTACCCGAAGGGGCAGAATCACTTATCAAGACCTCTAACTTACTCAGGGTTCCTGTGCCTGCGGTATTCTCAAATCGCTGCATATTGAACCAGGCACTTTGGTCCACCGAGTCACCTCCATCCAGACCAAAGGTAGCTCCCGAGGACAATTGAGGGGGGGAGGTAGGGGTTGTAAATGTTCTGTCAGCACCATAGGCTGTCCCATCTCCCGAAGCGACCGCCCGGTAGTGATAGGTAGTATCGGAACTCAGCCCACTGATAATGTCGCTGAAAGCACCGGTGGCTGTCCTGGCCTGGGTCGAAGTAGTGCTGCCATAACTGGAGCTTTTGATGAAATCCAGTTCACCACGTGCCAGGCTTTCTGCTGTCGCCTGTTCTTTTGCTGTAAGCGTCCCTGTCAGTGATGTAGCCAAACCGCTAAGGAAAGCAACTGCAATAATGGATAATAGGCCGAAAGCTACCAAAGTTTCGATTAATGAAGCACCTGCCTGTTTCTGGTTGATATTTTCTTTGAGTTCCCCTAATTTCATTTTCCTCTCCCGTTTATCCGGGGAATATATATACAGGGTCATTAAATCTGACCGTAAATGGAATACATTGTGGTAATCAGGGATAGAGCAATGAGGCCGACTACCGTTCCAAGAACGGCGATAACTGCCGGTTGGATAAGCTGGATAAGCTTATCCGTTTTGTCATTCGCTTCAGCTTCGAAGCTATCAGCAACGGCTGACAGGGTAACATCAAGTTTGCCGGTCGCCTCGCCAACTCCAGCCATCTGGGTCATCAGGGGCAAAAAATTATCGTCCTCAGCCATAGGCTTAGACAGGCTTGAACCTTTAAGCACTTCCTTTTGAAGATTAGTCAGTGATTGTTTAATTACTATGTTGTTGCTGCTTTCAGTGGCTATGCTCAGGATTTCAGCCATAGGCAGGCTTGCTCTCTGCAAGATGGAGATGTTACGGCTACAACGAACCAGTTCGTTTAACCGGTTAATACGTCCGAGAAGAGGAAGGTGGAGAAACAGCGCGTCTTTCTGCTGTGACCCTTTTGTAGTATTGCTATATAAGAATATTGCAACGCCTGTAAGAGCCACGGCACCCAGTGCAAACATTCCATAGTCTACTAACCATTTAATAGTAGAGAGAGTAACTCGGGTTAAAGTAGGTAACTCCAAATTGAGTGAATTGTAGAGACCGGCAAAAGCCGGAAAGACATAGAAGGTTAGCAATGCGACAACAACGAACCCCATTACACTAATAATGATAGGATAACGCAGAGCGGCTTTTATGCTTTCTGCAGTCTTAAGGTCATTTTCCATATAATCTGCTATCTGTCGTAATAGTGATTCAGTACCGCCTGTCTGCTCTCCAACACCGATTAATTGAACGTAAATCCTGGAAAATACTTTGGGGTGTTTGCTTAGAGCGACCGACAGGCGCTCGCCTTTGCGCACATCTGAATTGACTTGAGTCAGTACCTCTTTGAAATATCGGCTGGTTGTCTGAGTTCTCAGCAGGTCTAAAGATGAGACTATGTCCGTACCAGATTCTATCAGAATAGCCCACTGGCGTGAGAACATGATAACCTCTCGCGGTGAAACCTTCTTTAAATTAAGCAAAATCGGTTCCCACCTTGGTAAAAAGGCCGGTAATGGTTTAATACTGAGCACCTTATAGTCCATGCTGGTCAGAATATTGGAGGCAATATCAGGGTTTGCCGCACTCTGTATGCCGTGTACCAATTTCCGGTCTTTTGTGTAAGCAACGTAACGATAGTCCGCCATCATTTTCTCCTGTTACTCGTGCAAGACGTTAAATAATACTTCGGTCGGAGTAGTAATTCCTTCTTTGACTTTGAGCATGCCGTCATGCCACATCGATTTCATACCCAGCTTGCGGGCAGTGCTGCGCACCTCATCAGCGTTAGCGCCGGACAACAGGGTAGACCTTATCTCTTTATTCATCACTAATATCTCAATAATAGGTACCCTACCCAGGTAGCCGGTGTTGGCACAGGCATTGCAGCCCTTTCCGTAGAGAAAATGAGTCCTTTCTTCCCCCGTCTCCTGCCGGTAAGCAATCTGTGCTTCAAGTGGCGCTTCAACAAGATGACTGCAATGAGGACACACGCAGCGTACCATTCTCTGAGACACTATCCCGATAACTACCGCCGAGATAAGAAACAGGCCAATACCAAGGTCTTGCAGGCGAAAGAGGCAGCCTATGGTATCATTAGCGTGAATTGATGAAAGTACCAGCTGGCCGGTTAAAGCCGATTGGGTAGCGATTCTGACTGTTTCGGCATCTCGTATTTCACCAACCATGATGACATTGGGGTCGTGTCTCATTATCGAGCGAAGCCCGCTGGCAAAGGTCAGCCCCGCCCTCTTATTAACCTGCATCTGACAAATATCTTTGAAGCGATACTCAACCGGGTCTTCAATGGTTATCACCTTGCGGCTTTTAGAATCAAGGCAATTTATTGATGCGTAAAGAGTTGTCGTCTTTCCTGAACCGGTTGGGCCGCAAACCAGCAGCATACCGTAAGGGGACTTCAATATGTTCTCATACTGTTTTAGATTTTCAGGCAGGAATCCCAGTTGAGAGAGACTCCGTGCGGCGAAAGACTTATAAAGGAGACGTAGTGAACCCATCTCACCATATATCGTATCCGCAGTGGCTACTCTAACATCGATTTCCTGGCTTCTGACTTTTATCGAAAATTGTCCATCCTGAGGTGAACGGTCGGCAATATTCATTTTTGCCATAATCTTTAGCCGGCTTAGAATCGGCGCGTGAGCGCTTAAGTGCAGCGACATCATGTCAGAAAGTACGCCATCGATGCGAAAACGTACTCTTAATCTCTTCTCCTGTGGCTCAATATGGATATCCGAAGTCCGGACCTTAACGGCTTCACTTATAATAAGGTCCAGAGCGCGGACTGCCGGAGCATTGGCTATGTCTGCGAAACTGATACCATCTTCCGTTTTAGCCACAGAAGATATTATGTCAAACTGGTTTTCAATTTCATGGTATGATTTGTAATTATGGTCGATGGCGTTTTGTATCTCTTTGATATCGGCCGGAACCGGGCTAATTCTCATTTTTGATAGCACAGCCAGTTCTTGCAGTGCCGGGACATTATCTGCCTCTGCCGTAGCAACTTGCAGACTATTATCCAGTATGGCAAGCGGTATAACATTGTGCTTCCTTGCCGCAGATTCCGGAATAAGCTGCAGTACTTCCGGTTGAATTGTATGAGTATTCAGATTGAAAATTTTTATAACCTCTGCTTCTTGCATCCCCAAATTCCCCTTCGATTAACTATTCGAGCCAACAATCTCGAGGCCATCTACCATCGAATTCCTGTTTGAAGGGCGGTGCTCCAGCAATCGTTGTTCGATTGCGATTGCTACTGCCTCAGACCTGTTTTTAACGTTTAATTTGTATAGTATTTTCGCTACATGAGCTTTAACTGTTGTCGGACTGATGTAACAGCCGAAGGCAACTTCCTTTGTTGTTTCCCCCCTCGCAATGCGGCACAAGATTTCTCGTTCTCTGGGACTAAGCAAGCTGGCTCCATTCCTGCCGTTGTGTTGAGCCGGGCCCATCAAACTGCAAAGTGCCATATTCCCCTCCCCGGCGAAAACAACGGTATCACCACTTGCCACCAGTCGTGTGGAGTCAACGAGCTTCTCAACACTTGAAGTCTTCAGAAGATAACCCTGGATGCCGGCTTTTAATGCTTTAACAAACATATCCTCACGAGCAGAATTGGCGAGTATGATTATTTTGCTTTCTGGGTATTTATCTTGAAGTTGTGACACCATTTCAACTTCGAGTCCCGAGCCGTCATTGTCATCTATATCAAAGAGGATAATATCGGGAGCAATTCCTTCAGACGAGAGAGCTTCTTTAGAGTCGTCTGTTTCTTTAATAACGCGCAAATCGGGGGTGCTTTCTAATGCTGTTACCAAACCCTGCCTGAATATAGGCTGCTTTCCAATAAGTAAAATATTTAACACGTTACCATCCCTCCTGTACTTGATAAACCATTCCCGGGATTTTATAGGTGATGCCAGAATCAATCGTATAAATTAATCATCCCATAAGAAAGGACGACCAACAATCAGCCTTTGTGATTAACGACATGGGAAAAAATCTTCACAGTTTATGGCCTTTTTACCTAAGACCAAAGTACTAGTTAATAAGCATAATTATTTAGAGATATTGGTGCTTTTATTGACAACTCTTCATTGGGGTAACATAATACAGATAAGTATTTCCTGATTCGAGTTTGCTTTGAACAAAATCAAGCTTGTTGTAGCTGATGACCATCCTACTTTTCGAGAAGGCTTGTGTAAGCTCCTCTCAAGTGAATTCGATTGTGTTGGTGAAGCATCCAATGGCAAGGAGGCAGTGAAACTCGCAGCAAAACTTAAGCCTGATGTTATGCTTATAGATGTCGATATGCCGGTTCTAAACGGTTATAAAGCTGCGGAACAGATTTCAGCCAGTAATCCTGATATAGCCATTATTATGCTCAGTGCTTTCGATTACGACTCATACTTATTTTCTTCTTTGAGAGCCGGGGCACGCGGATTTCTTCTAAAAACCACACGCTTGCAAAAGCTAATCAAAGCCGTCCGCCTGGTTAATGATGGGCAGATTGTTCTTGATGCGTCTGTTAGGGATAAGCTGGTTTATCTTATGGACCGGGATGCAACGGTACATCCTAAAGAGAAACATGGCTTTTTTGCCCCTCGCGAACTCGAGGTTCTTCGCCTCACTGCCCGGGGATTAACCAATAAAGAAATAGCCCAGGAGCTTAATGTTAGCCAGCGTACCATCCAGGCTCATATGGTCAACATCTTCAGGAAATCAGAATCTAATTCCCGTACCCAGGCGGTGTACTTCGCTTTGCAAAAAGGTTGGATTACTATCGATGGCGTGAACCATTCTAAAGATATTGACATGCTGCAGAGCGAAGAGGAATGATAACATTCTAAATTTCGTAGAGAAGAACTAAGGGAGGAGATGTGAAGCAGATTCAAAAATATCTCCTCCCGGTTCAGGTTTAAGGTATTTTACCGCCGGTAAGAAGATGGGACTGATGATTACCGAACATCAGCGTGGAAAATTCAACGAACAGGACTTCATTTCCGTCAGCGTCCCAAATTGTCATGCAGACTGAGTCTTTAGTGCCAGGCTCACCCTGGTCAGTGAAGGTAAAGGAAATTGTAGCTCCGTCGACCCCATTGTACCGGCCGGTGCCTTCACCGATTATTACATTGTCAATAGAGCTTTTGGGAGGCTTTGGACCATCCAATGCGCTATCGTAATAAGTAGAGACCACATCCAGGCTAGTCAGGTGGAAGCGGTTTCCTTCCCAGTTGACTTCAAGATTGTTGGGCTCGGCTACCGGTGGACCGGGGTTACCCCCGCTGGCACTGCTATAAAGTTCGAAGCCGTGCGTAACTCTCATTCCTTCACCGGTAAAGAAGCTGCCACCTCCAGTCCAGCGGCTGTAGGTCAACGGCCAGGCAAGAGCAGCCACACCAATCACCATTATAATGCCGACTGCCAGGACTGACCCAATGACCATACGTAGAATTTTTCTCATCATTTTCCTCCTTATAATACCACTCAAAATATGAACATCCTGTCATCAAAAATCTGCTACATAAATACATCACCTCCTCGAACCGATACTAATGCATTCATTAATACGCAAAACCTATTTCAGCTTCCTATGCCTGCTGCTACAAGGGATTTTCCACCAAGTCTTTTTCTGATAACCACAAAAGCCAGAACTGAGATAGCGATAATAGCAGCTATGATGCCTGCTATTAACAGCCAGTTAATCCAGAACCCGCTTTGAAATTCACCTGCTAGATTGCCTATCTCAATAGCGTAATTCCCTTCTTTGTTGCCAGTAAGGGTAAAAATCACTTGTTGAGACTGCCCGGCATCCAGAATAACTTCCTGGCTTTCTTCTAAATTACCATTAACCTTGAGGGATACGGATAGAGAGCCGGCCTGACCTCCCGAGTTTTCCAGGTCAACGCTGATAGTGGTGTCTTCACCGGACCTGATATATATCGGCAGCCATCCCCATCCCTTAACCCGAGATAAAGTAACATTTAAGTTACTGAATCTAAAGAAGGCCGGGGTGGGAGACTCTTCTGGCGGTATCGAGGGAGTTCCTGACAGTTGTATGACAGCAACCGGTTGGAAAATCTTAGCCAGGACGGCGAATATGGTAAAGTGATTGGCAGAGCCGGTGAGCTTGCCTGGTTCAGCTGCATCACCTTCCGGTTCTGGTATATCAACCCACCATTGACCGTCAGAGTAATAAGCCAGGGAAATTGAAACTACATTTTCCGGTAATTTGTTAACATCGTAGCCTAATGTCAAAGTGAATGGCTTATCGAATGTGATGTTTGTAGGTGAGAATCTATACCCGGTCAATGCCAATGTGTCTTCAAGCGTTGGCGGCATTACCGTATCTGTTATCTCGATTAAAGTGATGGTGTTGTTGGCGCTGTCCGTTATTCTAGTATCTGCAGCAATTGCCAGTAGATGTATGCCATCAGGGTCTGGCGCTTCGACGTCATTTAACAGCCTTCCATCGGCAGAAAGCGGGGCTTTGGTAATCTCCCCCAGGAAATTGATAGTTAAATATTCCTCTTCTGTCGCCGTTAGGCTTAGGATTGCTCCACCACCACCGCCACCAATGCTACCACCACCACCACCGCTACCACCACCACTGCCGCTACCACCACCACTGCCACTATCACCCCCACTGCCACCGTCACCGTTCCCCCCGTCATCCGACGTTTCAGAAGAACCAAAGTAGTTGCTTGAATCAACATCGGTAACCGTTTCCAGGCCTCCGGGAAGGTCGGCGGTTACCGTAGCAATGTTAGTATACTGCCCGGCGGTTGCCGTGCCGTTCACCGCAGCCGTCGTTGATTCCCCCGGGGCAAGAGAGGTAGCAGGCATTGAGATAGTGCCCAGCTTATCATCAACCACCGAAATACCCGTTAGCTCCACATCGCCGGTATTGGTGACGGTATAGCTCCAGGTGATGTTATCACCGACCGTAATGGTCGGGCCAGGAGCACTGTCAGCATCCTCACCGTTGGTTGATTTTTCAATGTCGATAGAGGCTTGCTGGGCAAAACCAAAGTAGTTGCTTGAATCAACATCGGTGACCGTTTCCAGGCCTCCGGGAAGGTCGGCGGTCACCGTCGCAATGTTAGTATACTGCCCGGCGGTTGCCGCGCCGTTCACCGCAGCCGGCGCTGATTCCCCCGGGGCAAGAGAACTAGCGGGCATTGAGATAGTGCCCAGCTTATCATCAACCACGGAAATACCCGTTAGCTCCACATCGCCGGTATTGGTGACGGTATAGCTCCAGGTGATGTTATCACCGACCGTGATGGTCGGGCCAGGAGCACTGTCAGCATCCTCACCGTTGGTTGATTTTTCAATGTCGATAGAGGCCTTAGTATAGGTTATTGTCACATCGTGCAAGACCGGAGTTTCGTGAATATTATCCGTATTAAGATAAACTTTATACTTTATATATCTATCACCATTGTGGCCTGGCCAGATACTATCCCCGCTGCTCTGGTAATATGTTGTGCCGAGACCGTCAGGACCTACAAAATTCCAGGTGGTATTATCTTTATTGGTAGCTATCTGAAATTTAATCGAGGTATCAGGCCAGACTGTCCCGTCCCAGGAGATGGAACCGAATACCGAAGCATAACCTGTGTCAAAAGTTGACGATACTAAATAGCCGGAGTTAAAGTGCTCGTCGCTGGCTCCGAATAAAAAGGCGAAATCGTGCGAGCCGTAATGGGTCCAGTTGGGAATCCCACCGTCCTGTTCTGACTTCCAGGCTTTGCCGCCGGAGTAGCCGGGAGTATCGTCATAAAACATGTCATAGCTGTTTTCAGGGCTGCCAGCTTCGTTCAATTGATGCATGACAATAGCATAAGCATTATCCTGTATTACAGGAACGGGAGCATCGAAGAAGATTTCGTAAGCGCCTCCGCCTTCTTCAGGGACAACAAGTTCACTCGGGATAATCTTTGGGGGGGTCAGATTATTTGCTCCGGGATAACCTTCAAGAGTATCCTTGAACTCGACTACCAGGTCACCCGGTATGCCATTCTTTTTCAGATAAACAAAAACAGCGCTTATGGAGGCATCTTCAGTAGCTGTGAAAGTTTGTGCCACCCATTTATGGCCCCAGATAGAGGCATCAGCGCCAGGTGAAGGGTATTCGTCACTAAGAGGCCAATTTTTTAAATTAAACTGATACACGAGTTCTACATCACCATCGCCGCCACCGATATCGCGCACAATGACATTGTTTTCGTCGCCCGCGTAAAAGTCGCTGTAACTCGTTTGTGTCCAATCTGAAAACGAAGCAGCACTTACTTTATCCAGGTCGCCAGAGTATGACCCAACCAGAGTAAGCGCAAGTAATAAAGTAATTATGAGCCGCTTTACAATACTGAATGCCATTGCCATCACCCCCACTGTTAACCTTTGTTTTCATCCTAGTGCTGTTTCTTAAAGCGGGGCATTCTACATAGAGGTAGAAATTGGTAAGCTTTTTTACCATTTGTATATTCTCCTGGAGGATGACAAGAAGCTTTTGGTGGAAATCAACGAATGGCTGCCACCAGGTCTGCAGGGTGAACGGGTAATAACATTCTCTGAGCAATCTATGTAATACTAATACCCAGACCGAGATACATAATCGGGAAAATTAAGTGTAATCCCGTATTACTCCCAAATGGGCCGCCTAGTGTAGTGTCTCAGAGATACCTTTACAATACACTTCATATTGTCATTCCCGCGAAAGCGGGAATCCAGCATCATCACCCCACCTGGATTCCGTATCAAGTACGGAATGACATTGTTAAGTTATTAGTGAGACACTACA
>JAUYHA010000186.1 GCA_030690265.1 Dehalococcoidales bacterium
TGGATAGATGACATAGTTGGCGCCCTCTTCGACCCTATCATAGTAATGCCCGGTGGTTGGGGAGATGACCTGCCAGAGTGGCTGAGAACAAGAGTCACCCTTGAGCGCCTTGCTGAAAACATAGTAGCAACCAGGGAAAACAGAGAAATCACGGCCACTGATGCCGAAGCCGCCTGCTACCTCTTTACTGCCTCGCTAACCGCACCAATCGGAGGCGACTGGACCCAGGTATACCTGTACGTTGCCGGCGGGGAAATGAAGAGCCAGGCGAAGAGCGAACTACCGGAAGATATAAAGGTCGAGGCCTTAACCGAGAGCCAGTGGCGTGACTTAAAAGAGCTGAAGAACTGGATTTATCGGCAGCGAGTGAAGCACCGCAAGGAAAAGGCACACGGAGAGCGCCGTAAGACCGAAGAAGAAGCTAAGACAAGAGAGTTGGAAACCAGGCCGGTCCAGCCATCGTTCTTCTAGGAGAAAAAGGAGGGATACTCATAGATACCTTATTCGTAATCAATGCTGTTTTTAGCACCGGGCAGATTGTCGCCACGAGAGGGGTATACGACCTAGCCTACCAGAACGCAGACTTTGCCAAGTTTGTCCAGAAATCCCTCAATCTCCACGTCAAGGGCGACTGGGGAGACGTGGACGACGAGGATAAACAGACCAACGACCAAGCACTCAAACAGGGTACTCGACTACTATCGGCCTATAACGATGACCGCTTTCCCAAGAACGGGGTAGCGACCATCTGGATAATCACCGAGGCCGACCGGAGCGCAACCACTATTCTCTTCCCCGACGAGTATTAGCCATTGATCCTGGCACTTAGCCTGCATGGTTAGGTGCCAGAGATGAGTGGCCAACACTCAAATTTACAGAGTTAACCATGCCATGAAAGGAGGTGTAATTGTGCCTAAAGATGTTGTTGTCGAGCAAGAGGACATTGAGGTGAACGGGAACAAGTTCATCATCACCCGCATACCTACTGCCACGTCGGGAAGCTGGTTTGTGGTCCATGATGCCTGCGAGATATGGGTGGCGGTTGCCATTGATGACCTGTCCGGTGAAATCATCGGCTGGCGAAACCCGCCTGATAAGTTCCAAACAGAGATAGAGGTCGCCATAAAGAAGGCGTTCGGCATTCCCGTCCAATATTGAGCCAGCCTGATTGGCTCCAGACCGACCGCATATTGACACACGTGGCTAGAATAGATTAGTCTCAATACAAATACAGTAAGGAGGATAAAACATGCAGGGTTATTGTGTGAAGTGTAAAACCAAGCGGGAGATTAAAGGGGCCAAGAGTATCACCATGAAGAACGGTAAGCCGGCAACCCAAGGTACGTGTCCTGTATGTAGCACCAAGATGTTCAGAATCGGTAAGGCCTAGTCTACTCCAATATAGCCTGTAGCCCCCCTTAGTTTCTTCGTAGGTAACTAAATAAGCTATAGGCGAAATTCTACTTCTGATTTAAGGTAACCGAGGGGTCAAAATACAGACTTAAATATAGTGTAGCTATTTTTGGCAAAACATCTGATATACAAATTATATGGACGCCACGGGGGTCGGAAAATAGGTTTATGTATTAGCATTTATTATTATAAATATATTATTTATTATAATATACTTTACAACATACATTAATGATGATATATTAGCAATATGTCATACAAAGAAAGGAAAGAGGTCACAATATTCCATTGTTCCCGATGCAGGCATGAATGGATTCCTAATAATCCCGAAAAAGAGCCGAAGGTGTGCCCTAAGTGTCATAGCCCATACTGGAAAGAAGCGAGAACACGGGTCAAGGTGGATAAATAAAAATTTATGATAGAGGGGACAATTTTTAAGATAACTCCAAGACCGCGTTTTGATAACTTATTTGACCGAGGTATATCTGATGACTCAAACTAAGAACAGCCAGATATTTGGAGGCGTGCTTGGATAAATTAGAAGCAATCAAAGTTATTGTAGCATCCTCTGTGCAAGCCTTCGCCAATGGGTTCAAGGGACGGCATGAGGGTGAAGTTGATGACCCGGAAGGCACGATAAACATGAAAATCCACAACGTGTTTATTGAAGCACTTGGTAAAGAGATACAGTATTATTCTGCATTGGCTCGGTCACTCGACAGTTCACTAGGTAATATGCTTGAGGGTATGGCAATCAATATAGCTGGTTTGTTTTATGAGGTCAGGCATAATGTTGAGGGTCCGCTCACTCCAGCACAAACAAGTAGGATTGCAGAAATACTAGAAGGATACAAAAGGCGAACGAGCAAGGCTCACATTACCGATTACCAAACCCTGAGAGACATGAACACACCCGACAAGCCGACCATTGTCAGACACGATAGTGATTACTATTTGATTGATAAAGAAACGAACCATCACTACCTGATTGAACTCAAAATTGGGGGTGATTTAGACAACAAAAAGGCACGTTCTGAAAAAGAGGCAATATTAGAGCAATATGCCATCCTCTCCAACACGCTTCCCAAAAACGTTAATATTTCAATCCACTTTGCTACTGCATATAACCGCTTCGGCGAAAACAAGCCCTGGCGTCAAGAGCGTGTTAGGCAATTCTTTTCGGATGATGAATTGCTTATAGGACGGGACTTCTGGAACTTCGTTTGCAAATCTGAGAAGGGTTACGAGACTGTCTTATCAGCTTACAGAGACAATGCACATTTAATAACATCAGCACTAGACGAAATAAGAACCCTGTATTTACGTGAAAACAATGGTATATAAGCAAGTTCACCCACGAGCCAATCTCTCAATAGAACGTTTCACTGAGCGTGTTCCTGCTGATGGTAAATACTACTTAATTAAGGGTGACGAAGTTATAGAGTCTTTTCGTAGCCTTAAGCTAGCTCAAGAACGTTATCGGAGCTTGGTAGACAAAATGGCACTACCACCATTGATAGACCAAGAAAAAAAGATGACTAAAGAGCAGATACAGGACTTAAATTTTTCGGTCAGAAAAATAACAGGATATGAATATACATCCAAACCTTCGGGTAAAAATAAGCATCCTAAGTAGAACAACTCTTGACGAAATCAGAATACTGTATTTGGGGGAAGATAATGGATAATGAGAAACCTATTCTTAAATTAGGCGATAGCCGTTGTTTAATCAAAGAGATACCAGACCACTCAATAGACCTGATACTGACAGACCCGCCATATAATCTCAGTGGCTATTCTACAGGGAACATGGAACTGTCGTGGCACAAAACAATCAATAATGATTTGGCTGAGTGGGATATGAATAGCTTTGAGCCTGCTGAATGGCTACCGGAGTTCAAACGTGTGTTAAAGCCTACAGGTAACATCTTTGCCTTCACTAGCTACAACCTCATGGGTAAATGGCATCAGGTCTTTGACCCTGAATTTGATACCTTTCAATACATGGTGTGGCATAAGACCAATCCAGTGCCTAAGATTCGGAGAGCAGGCTTCTTAAATAGCTGTGAGCTAATAATCTGTGTCTGGGACAAGGGTCATATTTGGAACTTCTCCAGCCAGAAAGAGATGCACAATTTCATAGAAACTCCGATATGTATGGGCAAAGAAAGATTGAAGAACCCTTGTCATCCTACTCAGAAGCCTGTGAAGGTGCTAGAACGCATAATCAAGATGGCTACTAATGAAGGTGATACTATCCTTGACCCATTTATGGGAGTCGGCTCAACAGGCGTGGCTGCGATTAATTTGGGGAGAAAATTCATCGGTTTTGAATTAGAAAAAGAATATTACGATGCAGCAGTTAACCGAATTGAGACTAGCATTCAAGCCAAGCTAGTATTAATATAAAAGGGGGGTTATCATGGCAAGACCAAAAGGTAAGTTAAGTTTGTCGTTTCTCAGGTTAAATTACCACCCTTTATCAAGTTAATGTTCCACCCTGTTTCTCAAGTTAATGTTCCACCCCTGGGTGCACTTTTGAGGATAGTATCACACAGTTACCACCTCCTTTTCAAGGGCTTTGTCGGGAGAAAGGAGTATCCGGTGGCTCTTCCCGGTCAGAGTAATTACATGTGCGCAGCTGATGAGGCGGTCAAGAGCGCTCTCAGCTATTACCGGGTTGGGGAATAAGGGATACCAGTCCTTAGGTGACCGGTTTGCCGTAACTATCATGGAGCTAGAGCGATAGCGCTGGTCGATAAGCTCATAGAGGTCCTCAGCCTGGGTTTTGGTAAACTCCTTAAGAGCAAAATCGTCAAGGATGAGTAAATCAGGCTTCAGGTAGCGGTGCAGCCTCTTGTCCCAGGTATCATCAGCTCGGCCTCCACCCAGGTCAGACAGGAGCCGACCGGCCTTGGTGAATAGGACGCTGTAACCCTGACGACAGGCTTGATGACCTAAAGCTTGGGACAGATGTGTCTTACCTACCCCAACGGGGCCACAGAAGATTATCGACTCTTTCCGCTCGATAAACCGGCAGGTAGCCAGGTCATTAATGTGCTGAGCGGGTATCTTAGGATTGAAGTTGAAATCAAACCCTTCCAGGCTCTTCTCTTCTTCAAAGTGGGCCTGGGTAATCCGTCTAGCCAGCCTTTTGTTGGCCCGACGCTGCACTTCATCCTCAAGAAGAATCTCCAGGAACTGGATAAAGCCGAGACTCTCCTTCTGAGCCTGACTGAGCCTTAATTCCAGGGTATCGAGCATACCGTTAAGTTTGAGTTGCCTCATCTTGTTCTCCAGTTGATGTATATCAGCCATTAGTATCCTCCTTTAGCCTTTAATCGAGTTAAACAGCCGGTCAGGTCCATGTAGAAATGCTCCGGCCAGCCTCACCGGCTCAAGTAACAGCGGTTCCCTGTCCAGGTCTCGTTCCAGGATAGTTTTCACCGTGTGATAACAGGGGTCGCCGAAAGCATTGGCCCGGGCACAGGCTTGCTCCAGCCTCGCCTCACCGTATTTCTCTACCAGCCTTAAGATTCCCTGGCACTGGCGCAGGTGATGAAAGGCATGCTCCTCCAGCAAAGCCTGTACCGTCTCTCTGGTTGAGATGCCGATGAGGCTGGCTCTTTGGCGGTACCAGTCAGGTGTGCGCTGGAAGAAGGCCGCCTTCTCCGGTGGATAGTCGTTCCAGTCAGTGACCCTCTGTCCCTTGGCCCCTCTCAGGTGAGTCTTTATCAGTTCAAAGTCAAGGTAGACCTCAGCCACTCTGCTCCCTAACTTCACAGCCACGGTCTTACCCAAGTACCGGTAAGGCACGGAATAAAGCGTGCCACCCACCTGGATGTGGCAGTCGTGGGCGACCTTGGCCTGATGCCAGGTGACTATCTCAAATGGCGCCGCCGGCAGTGGGTTAAGCTGCTTTTCTTCGGCAAGATGAAACAGGGTAAGCGGCTGCTGATGGGTGGTGCCGTGCTGCCTTACCCCGGCTACTTTAAGACACCACTCCATGGCTTGCTTATTTATCTCTTCCAGGCTGGTGAAATCCCTTCCCGACCAGAAGCTATCCCGGATATAGGGAATAACTCTCTCCACCCGCGCCTTGTCCCTCGGTTTGCCGCTCCTGGCCGGGTCAATGATACTGCCATAGTGGTGGGCTAATTCTTCATAGCCATGGTTAAACTTCGGGTCATAAAGGTCGGCCTTGATTATCCCGGTCTTTAAATTATCCGGGACTATCCTCTTTGGCGCCCCGCCGAAGAATTCGAAGGCTGAAGTGTGACACATGAGCCAGTCCCGCTGGTCCATCCTGGTTACGACACAGACAAACATGTGCCGGCTAAAGGACAGTATCAGGGCAAAGGCCCAAAGCCGGTACTTTTTACCGCTTTTAGGGTCCTGCCACATCCCGAGATAACCAAAATCTATCTGAGCTTCCTCTCCCGGTGGCGGGTCGCTCCGTCTCACCGTAATGCGAGGCTTCTTCCACACATCGGCGAGAAAACAGCTCAGGTAGCGGTAGAAGCTGGGCTGGGATACCATCACCCTTTTGTCATCGCGCAGCCTCTGCCATATCGTCGCCGCGGTAGTTGTGACTAAGGCTTCCCTGATTTCGTCCTGGTAGGGAAGAAGCCGGGCAAATGTCTCTGACCGGGTCGATGGGTCAGGTGGCTTAGGGATCACCTCTCTCAGGAATGCCTTCCAGCCCTGGGCTGGCGTCGGGTCGCCCTGATGATATCCCCTGGCCTCGGCAGCGTAAACATACTTGCGAACGGTAGCCCGGCATACTCCCAGACTCCGGGAAATAGCACAAATGCTTCTGCCAGCTTGCCAGTGTTCCAGAATTTCAGCGATATCTCGCACCGTGAACCTCCTTCTTGCCATAAGCTCAACCTCCTTATTCCAAATGCTGAGCTTATGATGATATGTTTACCGGTTCCGGTGCACCCTGGGGGTGGTAAATAATCTTGAGAATTAGGGTGGTAAATTACCGTGAGAATTTTGCCTTAAAAGTGGTCATTTACTGTGAGAATTGACAAGTTATACTAAAGCTGCAATTGAGATATTAAAAACTGAGAAAAAACCTCTTGGGCCAAAGGAAGTTGTTGATATTGCCCTTAAAAGAAAATTAATAATCAGTAATAGCAAACGCCCAGCCGCTACAATGGCAGGGCGTTTATATTCGAATAGGGGTAAGTGGTTTGAGAGTGACGGAGCAGGTAGATACTTTTTGATAAAGACGTGAACTTAATTTTTCTTGTTCTTTAGAAGAAGTTTTTTCACATCGTCAATAGATAACATTGGCTGAGCCCGGTGTATTATCCGATGGCAGTTAGGGCAAACTGTAAATACTTTTTTCAGAGCTTCCTCAATAGTGATTTTCTCACCCTCTATGTCCATAAGATGAACAGGTTCTGAGTGATGAAGCTCAATAAAATTCTTGCCAACTTCCCCATATACTTTAGAAAAGTTAAATCCACATGCAACACAGTAAAGCTCACCTTGATGCTGTTTCTTAAATTCCTCTAAGGCTATGCTACGCAGTTTATTTGACCTGTTTCTCTGCGTAGTTGTTCGCTTATCCAAAGAACCTTCTTCGATAATCAAACCCTTATAGTCCTGTTCTGCTTCTTTCTGAAGTATTATTGGGCTAAACCCCTGATTCTCTAAAGATTTTGCAATGTCTTCTGGTTGACTATCATCAACAATTAACTCTATCCCTTTAAGATAATCTAACCCTTGCTGCGTGATAGTCCATAGTCCTTGTTTTCCTATAGACTTGTAATTGGCGAGATTCTTCTTGGTGATGGTATCGTGAGATTTCAAATTCCTGACTTTTTGGCTGAAATAAGTATCACTCCTGCCGGTAAGTATCTTCATGTCATGACCGGAGGGTTGCATCACATCAATAAGATGGGCTATAAGGCTGGAGGTAGTAACTCCAACTTTTTCGTCCTTCATGAATTTGAGGGCAGGAATAACTAACTCAGATTCACTATATTCACTCATGCCACGATGATAAAACTAAAATGTCAGTAAGTCAATAAATAGGTTACTTTGGCGGAAATTGTCCAAATTTTAGGGCATTGAAAAATTTTAAGACAAAGCACAAGTATGGGTTCCGAATGAAGGACCACAGCAGCACACAGGAACTAGAAAGCAGGTACTTTAGGAATTCGAAGGGTGTTATTGTCGGGAAGATTAACGGTACCCATGCGATTGTCACCGGCATCAAGAAGTGATGCGGTAGAAGCCAGTCCCGTGAGCACGAAGAGGATTCCTGAGCCAATAATTATTGCGAAACCTTGTGGCATTTGTCTATGCTTTGGGTGCTACCCCCTTCTTCACGACCTTGTTGGCTTTGTCTGTAAGCTGGCATTCCTAAGTCTGATGTGGCCATGGAAAGGTTATCGAGAAAACTTTACCCGGCCAATTTTTTTTGTAATTCCTGAGGGTTCTAGGTATCGTCCCCTTAAGTGGAGAAAAGACAAGCGGGGGAAAAACGCGCCCTCTTATACCTAGTGCCGTTGTCCTAACGATTCAGCATTTGTTACATTCAGTGAGTGGCAGTTGATGGCTGCCAACAATTGTTGAAGGAGTTATAAGATGAACTCTACCGAAGGACCGCGGAGCCTCGAACCGGACGGGTCAAAGTATGGAGAGAAGGGCCAGCGACGGAAAGCTCTCAAGATACTGGCAAGAATGATTGTTCAAGCATATCTTAATGATGCTGAAAGAAGCCGTTTGGCCGAAAGCGGAGAAAGACCGAGACTGTACGTTGAGAATATCCAAGTAGTATTTACCGGAGTAGACATCAATAACACCAGCCAACGACAGAGACTTCACTCGATGCTCAATGAGGCGATAGAGAGGGCAGTTAGTGCTGGCTTGTCGGAGAACTCTCCTCCGCTAATTCTAAAGAGGAACGGCATCAGAATAAAACTGAAGTGCTGAGATTTTGTCTCCAGCTGAGGGGATTCGAACTTACAGCGAATCTAGGTCCTGCAGATAAGTTCCAGAGAAGATTGAGGCGCCATATTTTGAAGCACTGCTAAGCGGCTGTACCCTGTTTGGCAGGCTTGTTCAGCAGCCAGACACCGATGTTCAGGTATGAGGCGATGCTGACCCACACGATGTAAGGGATAAGGAGTACACCTGCCCACCCCGAAACCCGGAAAGACGCAATCATCGTTGCCAGAATAAGGAGCCACAGGGCAATAATTGTTATGACTCCTCCCCCCTTCGACTTCATCCCGAAGAAGATAATTGACCATAGAGCGTTAAGCGCAAGCTGGATCCAGAATAGCGTAAAAGCCAGCAATGCGCCATTAGTGGCTAATCCGTTTTGCCAGACAAGAAAGACGGAGATTCCCATCAGAATATATAGGGTGGTCCAGACAGGCCCAAATGCCCAGTTGGGTGGGGTGTAGGGTGGTTTTTTCAGTCCGGCGTACCAGCTTGGGATTGCTTTAAAAGTGAAAAGGCTTCCGATCCCTGCGGCGGCAAAGCAGGCAAGGATACTGACAACAAGTTTGATGATATCATTCAAGCCCATAACTGGCTCCTTGTGTAAGTGCTTCTATGATGAGAGCAACACCGGGAAAAACACCTGCCATGCAAGTAATGCCTTCGCCGTGAGACTGAGGATGATGTATACCTTTTCGCCAAATAGATAGTCCCGCCAGGGACCCACCTTCTTGTACTGTAATACCATGTTGACCGCGAAGCAATTGAAGAACACGAAAAGCGAAATGATAATGCCATAGACGAATCCGGGAGGAGATGCATCAAGCCCCGGAGCCCATGTATAGACCGCAATTGCTATCCATGGAATAATACCCGCAAAGCTGCCAAACCAGAACGGAATCCAACTCGGTTTGCCCGGTTTTTCATACTTCTCTTGCAATGCCCCAAACAATATCATGCAGGCATTGATACCGAATATAGCCAGCAAGGCGGCAATGTCGCTGATGCCGGTAATCTGAGAGATTAATACAATCATAATCGAAGAGCTAAAAAAGTACTCAAGCCAGCGCCCGTAGTTGCGGTTCTGAAGTAAATTACGCTTGTACCAGGGGAAAACGGGCGGCGATGCGATTATCAACAATGCGATTGCCGAGATTGCGAGGAACGCAAATACGCCCCAGCCGGTGGAGATATTAAACAGGTGGCGAAGTTCGGGGGTGGTTCCGGGTGGACCTTTCATGAACGTGGCTGTCACTGGGAGAGAGAAGCTGTTAGTGAGTACAGCGATCAGGATCGCTTGCACTGCGAGAATCAACCCGACAACGATGTTCCAGATACGTAGCCGACTAAGTTTCCGTTCGTTAGATAGGTCAACGGCCATATTATACCTCCTTTCCGTAAACTCCATGCTGGCGAAGAGCGACAGCAAATGCAATCACTAACTATCATATTTTGAATATATAATACCCATCGTACCGAGGAAAATCAAGAAAGCGCCAATTTAGCAAGCAAATATTTTCGGCCAAGCGAGGGAAGTTCGAACTGAATCACACTGGTCCGCATCTCGATGCTTATCAAAATAGGACGTCAGGTAAAGGAAAATTCAGCTCGGAAGGTTCTATATATTGAACTACTTGGGCCACCCGTAGAGATTTTAACTGAACCGGCATTTCATAGTTATATAGGCAAAGCCAAGAGCTGTTGCAGCGCCGGAATCAGCGCCTTCTTCTCGAAGAAAAGTTCGGAATGCTTCCAATGTGGGCTCGCGGATTGGATTCGAACTCTGTGTTGTCCCTCCGGACATCCAATGGTATTATACCTGCTGGGACTTTAAGCATACGACTTTTTGAGCAACTCTCGTAATCTAGGAACTAAATCAGGACGCAAAAAGTTCGATATGCTTCCTGAGTCCCCAGCCAATCTGGAAGCATTCCGAACAAATTCATGTCAATTTGCAGTTGACGCCACGAAGCATGAAAACATGATTTCATAACCGTGTCTTTCCGTACTTGATACGGAATCCAGGCGGGGTGGGCTGGCTGGATTCCGGCTGGAGTTTATCCCGTACCTGATACGGGGCCGGAATGACATTTTCAGAGCAACTGCTGTTTGGGAAGAAGTGCCTGATTCTAAGCCCTGGACAGGTAGATATGAGGGCTTTTGCAACGGGTTGTTGACAAGCCTTTGGGATAGGATTAAACTTCAATACCCGTCAACAGAATAAACCCTCCCTTACTTAGAAGGATGTGATGCAAATTAAGGACACCCCCGATGGCTAAAGAACGAGCTGTAATCTGTCTGAAACTTCTTAAAAATATAGGAGTTAGGAGGTAATAAAAATGACTATTCTGAGAGAGGAAGTTGCCAAGGGTATTTGGAGGTTTGGTCCGTTTGAACGCCCCTGCCTGCCCCGTAAGAATGGAGCGGGGGACCCCAGCGGGCCCTGTGTCCCTTCCATCGTGGTTGGTGAGAAGGGGACGGCAATTGTAGACCCCGGTGAGACTTCCTATTCACTGGCGTTTCTACTGGGTATGGAACAGCTGGGAATAGATTTCAAGAGCATCCAGTATATCTGTCTTACTCATATCCATCTCTTTCATTGTCAGGCGGCAAGTACGTTGATAGATAAACTACCCAATGCCAAAGTAGTGGTTCACCCGAGAGGCGCCCCACACTTGATAGACCCCACACGACTTAATGAGAACACTATCGAGATAGAGGGCCCGACGGGTTGCGAACTGATGAAACCTATTCCCGAGGGCAGAATAATAGCTGCAGAAGACGGTCAGCTTTTGGACCTGGGAGGGCGGGAATTGGAAATGGTCTACTTCCCGGGCCATGCTCCCCACGGTATGGCTATCTTTGACCGTCTCACCAGGGCCATATTCCCTGGTGACTATGACACCGCCGGCGGTATCGTCTTTAACCCGGGCCAGCCCGGAAGTATACCTCCGCTTCTTAACAGTATACGTCGTGTTCAGACTCTTAACCCCTCGATGGTCATTCGTTTTGCTCGTCCCGGGGTAATGTCCCCGGATATCTTTCAGGGGCTCGAAGCTCACGCTCTTGCCGTGGAGCGAGTTTGCCTGGAAGGTTTGAAGCAGAAGTTAAGTATGGCTGAAATAAATAACAGGGTAGCCCAGGTCAACCGATTGGTTCCATTCGGAGACGCCCTGGAATCTCCGGAGTTATACGCGGACCAGTTGACGAGAAGGACGACATCGCCTGCTTTCTTAGCCAGCCTCATCAAGAAGTATCCCGACTTAGGATTGGAGTTACCCTCTGACGTTGACAAGGATAGTGAATACTGGGGGGACCATTACAACAGACCTATGCCCGGTCAGGAGAAAAAAGGCGGCGAGAAAAGCAGTGCAAGAAAGCCAGCGAAAAAAGAATAGCTTCCTTTTTCAGAAGTGGAGCTGGGTTAATTAAAGTCAAAGTAGAGAGGGGAACAGAAATGTTCCCCTCTAATTTTTTGTGCGAATAGGGACGGAATTAGCCCTTGCCTGTGGGAATGGTAAGAAATATAAAAGATGCTGGGTATGTAAGAGCGGATAAAAAGGGGTGAAATTTGCTAACGACACCACAACCAGACGCCGTCTTTAAGAAGTCCTTTGGCATCCCAATGAAAAATCTGACCAGTCTTTTCATCGATTATACGATGGGTGGTTGCCAAGTGATTGCCATTTGCGTCATAATGTAGTAAGATTCTACTTGTGCCACCTAGGTAGGTCTTTGATGGTGAACCGTCAAGGTAATGTGTTTTGAGAGTGCCATCTTTGATTTTGTTCCATATGCCTAGGTCATTGAAATATTTTTCAATAATATGGCTTTTTTCTTCTGCTCTCAACTTATGGCGCAACTTAGACTCCAGTAGGAGGACTAACAATGAACAAAACAGCAGTTGTTCCATTAGAAAACAACCTATCTAATCTCTTAAGCTCATATTTGTTAGGGCAAAAAAGCCTTTTAGAGTGTGCGGAATGGTTTTCTACAATTGATTGGGGAAGTATCGATGTAGAATCCGAACTAGCACGAAAATTGGGAAAGTTGCAAGTTATATGCACCGAAGTCTCCGAAGGGCTAAGACAGGAAGCGGAGTTTTTAAAGGTAGCGTCAGAAGTCCTTGCTAAAATATCAAAAGAGTCTTGTATAAGGTTTTGGATTTCTCGGCCAGAAGTGGTCTCGAGTTCTTCAAGTGAGAACATTGAAAATATCTTTTTCATGCCGATGGCGGACCCGGAATCACCATCCTGGAATATATCACCTCAAGTGGTATCTGCGTAGCCAGAGCATCACCGACTAAGATTCTGAACCAATAAAGACCGGATTCACGAAGCATAATATTTATCCGGGTAACGATATTACAACCTCGATTTCCTCCTTCAAAATAGGGGGTAAGTTTAATTGGCTCTAATCTAATACCTGATGGCAATTCCGGTTGAATGGTAACTTGCACGCTACCCCTGGCTGAACCAGATTTAAATGCAAGAACTAAGAACCAGTTAAGAGGAGTAGGTGGCATCTCTTCCGGTGCAGAAGGTCCGTGTGAGCTTACTGTCAACCGGTCAACTAGCCTGATCAGGGATAAGACGCCTGATTTATCTTCTATTACATTTTCGCAAAAAGCCGCAACATTTAGAAAAGGCCCGGTAGTATCCATATAACACCTCCGAATACGTGAATACCTGCCGTGTTAGAACAAACAATTCTTAAATATAATAACGAAGGCAGGTTGAAATATCAATTCTAGGATGATTTGCTAAATAAGCAAGAGGATGTTAGGGGTAGAATGCTTAAATGCTCTTTATCGGAGGTTTGGTCATAGTACACTGATAATCACATCCCTATCTCCGCCCAATGGTAAAGTGCCTTTAAGCACCATAATCTTGGCCCTAAAATTGTCCTTGCTGTAGTTCGATTGGTTCACCTTCCGGACCGGTAAGAAAAGATATCTTGAAATCCGGACGGATTTGTCTTATATCCCGGGTGAATTTGACTCCCGCCTCTTTCATTTCCGCTACCGCTGCTTCCAGCCTGTCGGTCCTGATACCGAAGTGGACCAGCCCGGTTGGTTCGCCTTCCCGTGCCTGGTTGATAAGTATGGTCACGCCATTCAGGTCCAACTTGGCAGAATCCTTACCGTCACCTTCGCTGCGGGCGCTGATTTTCCTGGCACCAAAGGTGCTCTCGTAAAATTCAGCCGTTTTTATCGGCTCCGCACTCCTCAGGTGAATGTGGTCAAACCAATATTCGGGCATTATTGGCTATCTCCTGTCTGTCTTATAGTTTTATTCCCAGCTTTTGTGCCGCCTGTTTGGGGAAATCGGGATTGGAAAGCAAGGTGCGGCCAATGGCAACCAGGTCCACCTTACCTTCACGAATTATCGTATCGGCATATTCAGGTTCGGTAATGTTTCCTACCCCGATAACCGGGACCTTTACTACTTCCTTGATTCCTTTTGCCAGAGGAACGAAATACCCCTGCCCCGTAATCTTTTGACCGTCGCCGCCGATGCCTCCGGAGACATCTATAACATCTACGCCGGCTTGCTCCAGATGTTTAGCCGCCAGTTTTGCCTCATCGCCGCTTAATCCTCCCTCTATCATATCGTCAGCGCCGAAACGGTAAAAAAGAGGCATGTTCTCTCCTATTCTGGTTTTGACCTCCTTTATTACTTGCACGGGAAACCGCAGCCGGTTTAAAAGACTGCCGCCGTATTCATCATCACGACAGTTGGTATATGGCGAGAGAAACTGACAGAGAAGAAAGCCATGAGCACCATGTATCTCTACCGAATCAAAGCCTGCTTCGGCTGCTCGATAGGCGGCATCTCCAAACCCGGCGACTATTGTCTGGAGCTCTGAAATAGTTAATGGCCTTGGTACCTCACTGGCGTTTGGAAGAGCGATGTTCCACGGACCGGAGGGCTGCTTCCCGGTAAGGCTGCGGGGAGCTTTGGCACCGCTATGGTTCAGTTGTATGATTACCTTAGCCCCTTTAGAGTGTATGGCTTCTACAAGACGTTTGAGGCCGGGTATTAGTTTATCGCTGTAAAGCCCCGTTTGTGCTCTGCGTAATTTGCCATCTTTTAAAACATAGCTGTGTTCGAGGATTATTAGTCCAACACCACCCTCTGCCCGGGTTACATAGTGTTTAGTATGCCGGTCAGTAATCTCTCCGTCTTCGGTAGCCATACCGGTTGCCATTGGTGGCATTACGATACGGTTTTTCAAAGCGAGCCCTTTTATATTGATTGTATCGAAAAGGCCTGGCATATTGTTTTCCTTCCATACCCAGCCAGATAGCCTAAGGTTTTTGCTGGTAGACTGACTCAGGCATGGTGAACTCGGCACCCTCTTTCTTAATGGACTCCTCATAGTCTTTCCGCACCTGAGGGTCTTCTTCAGGATACCGGACTTCGTGCCAGCCGGAATATAGAAATTCCCTGCCATCTGGGAGCTTAACCACTTCACCTTCTTCCGGAGTTATGTTTTGAATAGTCCCTATCCTCATGACCCGAAGAGGTTCTTTGGATACGCTAAAGTGCCCGTGAAACCATTCCCCGGTGCCTCCGGCCGCCGTCACCATACCGCCCGGGATATAGTCCTGGCGGTTGACCAGATGGCCGTAGCCAGCTTCCCAGGGGCGTTTACCCAGTTTTAAGAGCCAGTTAAGTGAGTAGCCCTTGCCACTGAGGCAAAAGAGAATTCGTCCTGCCGGGTGAGCATGACAGGTAGAATAGCGTCCGCTGGGGTACTCGAAGATACCATGGGTAAGAAAGGTATTGCCTGCCATGTTCAGACGCAGGTGGCTTTCCCCCGGGGCGCGGATGTTCACCCGCGCCACCTTAGCGGTGGCGACATCCGGTACCAGGTTGCTGCGCAGAGTGGCTAACCTGCCTTCACCCTCTGTTTCTTGAGGTTTGAAGTAATCCTCACTCTCATCGTAGCGGTCATAGAATTCATAGCTATTATCAAAGATGTAGTTCCGGCTCGGGAAGGTATCCATCACGTTGGGGGCACTTGTGCTGGCTACCATCAGTGCCGGACTGGAGCCGGCATTCACCATGCGGTGCCATACATTAAGTGGAATAGCAAACATACTGCCGCCCTGCCATTCGAAGGTCAGTTTTTTCGAGCTTCCTTCCCGCCAGACCTCGGTGCTGCCATATCCCTCGACAACGTAAAAGACTTCTTCGTGCATGTGTCGTTCTGCATTCAGCTCTCCCCTGGCGGGCACCTCAACGGCGTACAGCCCGAAGTAACCCGCTTGCCCATCAAGTTCAATAAAGCTGCCTCGACCACCCATTCGTTTCCACGGAGCCATAGCCAGTTGCCTTGAATCATAAACACCCAGGCCGTGATAGACCGGGATGCCTTCCTCTTCCATAAAAATTTCATAGGGACGGGGCCGGCGCCGTATTCCCTGGCCATACCGTCCCCCTATCCATGTCTCATCTGTTTTGGTTTTTTCAGATTCCTGCTCAGGTTTTTCGTTCATCTGCGCCTTTACCTCCTTACTGATTACTGATTAAGGATTTTTTATCATAGCCACCTATCACAACGAATGTCAATACCAAAGAGCGGGGGGTATATATGGCTTACCCGATATCGGGAGAACCCTCCGCTCGAATGGGGGATTTGGGGGGAACTGCCATGAAGGTGAGGATGGCTCCTGCCAGGCCGACAAATGCGGTGAGTATAAATGCCATGCGGTAATCCCCCTGTACATCCGCCATGTAACCGGCTATTATCGGAGCAGATACCGAAAAGGGAAGGCTTATTGTTTGCGACCAGCCGCTGATTACCCCCTGGGACTTTCGCCCAAAATACTCGCCCCGTATAGCATTGTCCACCGGGGTCCGTGCTCCCCAGCCGATACCGTAGATTATGGCGAAGGCAACTGCCATTTGAAAGGAAGTTGCCAGGCTCAGGATAAACTGGGAGGCCGCCATCATGAAAATAGCCGCCCCGAGGATAATATACTTGGGGAAACGGTCGCCAAAGAAGCCGCCAGCAAGTCTTGAGGGTATATTCACCATGCTGGCTATGCTCCAGATGAAAGCGGCAGTCGTTGGTGACAACCCGACACCCTGCAGGTGGAGGAAGATATGAGTCATTACTGCCTGTATCCCCGCCATATTGAAAGCCCGGCCGAGGGACAGGAACCAGAAGGAGCGGGTGCGCAGTGCCTCGCGGAGGGTGAAATCATATTCCTCGGTGAGATGACGGACTTCAGTTCCCCTGGACGGGTCATTTTCACTGGTATCACCGTCCTGCCGCAAGCCGAATGCTTCCGGGGTGCTGCGAAGGAGTATCAAGCTGGGCAGGCCGACCATCCATATCAGGAAACCGAGCCAGAGAGCCGAGGTCTGCCACCCCATGGTGCTTTGCATCAGGACCAGTACCGGAACCCCTATTATACCAGCCGTAGGGAAGCCGAGAAGCATTAGAGATTGGGCGGTAGTGCGCTTGCGCCGGAACCAGTTGTTGACAGCTACCGATAGAACCAGCAGCCCCTGTAAGCCAGACCCGATGGCGATGATGATGTTTGCCAGGAAGTACATCCAGAGTGAGCTGGTAAAACTAAAAAGGATAAGACCAAAACCTACGAAGAGAGCACCCAGGCTGACCATGATACGGGGTCCGAACCTGTCCATCAACCAGCCTTCCAGTGGACCGAGCAGTGAGTTTTGCATTTGCATCAGTGAGCGGGGGCTTGCCAGGAGTGCCCGGCTCCAGCCGAACTCTTTCTGGAGAAGAGGGAGAAAGGTGCCAAAGCCCTGGCCGAATATGCCGTGAGCGAACTGGATGGCGGCGCTCAGGATAACGATTACCCAGCCGTAAAAGAGTCTTTTGCCTATCCAGGGTATCTGCGGAAGTTTCTGTCTGGTAGTTTTCTCTGGCATCAAATGTTTCGTTTCTATTACAGGTTACAGACCGGTGCTTTCATAGACTTGCTCATTATAGCTTAGCCTGAGACACTTTGAAAGGTGCAACCAGGTGTTATCTGAAAAACAGGCGTTTGAGAAGCGTGGGGTATAGCCG
Source organism: Dehalococcoidales bacterium (assembly GCA_030690265.1). Classification (GTDB taxonomy): domain Bacteria; phylum Chloroflexota; class Dehalococcoidia; order Dehalococcoidales; family UBA2162; genus JAUYHA01. The sequence goes on from JAUYHA010000186.1 coordinate 17,428, forward strand.
GCGCCATGATTTCTGGAGTTGTACCCTCTGGTATATGCCCGGCTTCTTTCTTCGGCTGAAGCGGCTCTCAACATAAGCTTGAACGATGGTATCAAGAGCTTCAGCCTGCTGCGGAAAAGCTGAAGCCAGTTTGGCTCCATATTCCAGGGGTGTCTGCTCCGGCTCAGGACGTAATTTGATGAGCGAAGCAAGGAAGCAGAGTCGCCCGTACATGCCTGATACGTAGTTTGGTAAGCTGAAGCGGGTCAGCCAGCGGTTAAAAAGCCACAGCATAAAGCCGATAGCAACCAAAGGCAGGCTCCATATGAAGAAACGTTTGAGCGGGCTTGTTTTGCTGGCAGCAATTGGTAATCCTCCACCTATAAAGTCGTCCTCTTCCTCTTCCTCATCGGTCAGTGTGCCTCCGGTACCCAGCCACTGTTCCCACTCTTCCTCATCAAAGAGATAATCGTCGGAAGCCGGGTCAGTCTCTTCTCCTCTGCCTCCCACCGGGACGGATTCGAATTCAATCCAGCCGTAGCCGGGGAAATAGACTGCCGGCCAGGAATGGTAGTTCCTGGCTCTAATAATAGAGCTTTGGCTGACTTCATCCCATTCGCCGGGGCGATAGCCGATGTGCAGTCTTGCTGGCACGCCGTCAGCGCGTAGCAGTGTTACCATAGCCGAGGCAAAGTTCAAACAATTTCCTGCTTCCTGGTTGAATAGAAAATAGTCCACGCCATCCAACTCCTCAGGGGCGGCTTCAACTTTTAGAATGTAGTCCCATAGAGTCAGATAGCGCTTGATGGCAATGACCTTGTCGTAAGGCGATTTTGCGCCTACGGTTACCATCTGACTCAATTGCCTTACTCTCTCAGGGAGGTCGGGGGGCAACTGGAGATAATAATCAGTAATTAATTCGGGGTAATTTTCACCAGCTTTGGATAAGTCGTCAGGTGTCGCTGTGCTGATGCTGGCAGTAACTGTGTATTGCTGCCCCGGTCTAAGCAGATTCGGAGTCACAGCGGTAACGGCATCGCCGTCTCCTATCTGCACACGGGTAACCCCCCAGATATCCGAGGATATAAATTCTCCTGCAGTCAGTAGAACATTGGTCCGCAACTGGGTGAGCACGGTGTAATTCGTCTCCTGGCGCTCGGCGAATCCATCAGTGGCGGCACGGGCAGTTTCGCCACTGGCGAAGTATTCCGTGATGTCGCTGTTTTTCCAGCCCTGAGAAGTGTAGACATCATACATTCGCGTACGCAGGTAAAAGGAGCGTTCTGAAGTAACTTTGAAATGAATCTCATCACCGGGTTGCTCGAAATTGCCGAAAAACAATTCCTTTTGCTGACGGCTCCTTAGAAAAGGCTGCTTTGCCTGAATATTGGCTAGAGTGTTTACAACATACTCCTCGATATTCCCTCGCCACGGCATTTTTGTATACATTTTTGTATAAAAGAGGGTCTCCAGGCGGTTAACCCGAATTTCCGGAATGAGTGAAGTGAGAGAAACGGCTAACACACTAAGAGTCAGCAGGGAAAATGTGAAATATATTATTCCCCGCCTGGAATAATCAATGCCATTTTCTCTGAACCAGTAATTGTATTTTGATAAGTGTACCTGACCGAGCAGAAGCATAACTGCCAGAAGGTAAACGAAGAAAAAGGTGAAGTGCTCCCTGGGCAGGTTGCTGAGATTTACCAGTATAGCGACAGCACTCAGAGAGACTGCCACCCAGGCGTTCTGTCTTCGCAATAGAAACCAGGTTGACAGATAGCTCATCATCCAGGTGGAAAAAATGAGAAATACGGCGAAATGTACCGTGCCCCCGCTCGGCTCCCCCAGACTCACCGCCTGCCACCAGGATTGTAAGGCGGCTATTAGCTGACCGAGCCTGGATGAAGTTTCCAGGGAAGGCAGGAGGTTGGCTGCCTGCCACAGCGTTATCAGGACGCCAGAAACCAGGGCAAGAGGCACCAGCATCTGCCCGGGTAACCGGCTCCTGGTCTGTAACCAGCCAGCCAGAATTGCCAGCAGCAGGACCAGGGTCAGTGATGGCTGGGGGGTAATCCATCGGGCTTGCTCTATTGACCTTACCGCAATTTCAAGGACCAGGAAAAGGCAAATAATGCTTAGCCAGTCAGACCAGCTGCCCAGCCAGGACTTTAATCTAGCTTGTAACATTAACTTTTCTAGTGACTTGTCCTTAGTGACTTCCATACTAGTATCCTGTCTCGGAAATACGTTGACTAATTGACAACACCTGTTGAGTCTTGTGCCATTCTGGCGAAGCTTGTCCCGTACTTGATACGGGAGCCAGAATCCAGGCGTCATTTTGTTCTGGATTCCAGCCAGAGTTTACCCCGTACTGGGATACGGGGCTGGAATGACGGTTAAGGAAACTGTTTGGCTTATTCAACTTATTTATCAGACACCATACTAGGCTACCCATATCTCAACTGGGGAATGATTGTCCGGCTGTCCAGGGTTCTCGCCAGGTCATCTCCCCGCCTGACGACATAAACCTGGAGGTCGCTTGAAAGTAGACTGCTGGCCGCTCTTGCCGCGCTGACCGTTCCCCCAAAGCTAATGCCGTCAAGCAGGATAATGACCACCTTAGCTCCCCGCTGCTTCAAGCGATGAAAAGAGGCGAGAGTTTCTTCACTAACTGAAGGTGTGATAATAATAACAGCCGAACCAGTTCCAAAGCGTTCTCTTTCCGCCGAAATTAACTGGTCAACAGGCATATTACCGGTTGCCTTCATCAAAGCCAGGGTATCCAGTATTTGCCATAGGTGCTGTCCTCCTGTCTCCGGTTGAAAAAAGTAAGGCCGGTCGCCTGAGGCAATCAGTCCTACCCGCCGGCCGCTCTCAGCGTACTCTTTTACCAGTGAGGCAGTGATGGTGATGCTATATTCTTCCGTGGTCTCATCGCCATCCCCCATTTGAGGAGCTTGATGCAAGTCCGGGATAATCCAGATGTCCCGGGAAGTGTAATCAGCATGGTCGGCATCAAACTCCGTAACCATTAGCTTCCCGGAGTGAGCCGTGCTGTGCCAGTGGATATGTCTCAGGCTATCGCCGCTGGTAAACTCTCGGACCCGTGCCGCATTTTGTCCTTCCTCCCTCATTATCCAGCGGTCAGGAAGACCCCCGGGCTCGTTACTGGATAAAGGCTGAAAGAAAGGCAGCTCCAGTGTTGCCGGGTAGATGAGGATGTTCTGTGCCACGCCGAAGGTACGACGCAGGGAGAAAAAGCCGAAAGGGTCGGAGACTGTGAGCGTAAAGGAGCCAATACTATACCGGCCCCGGCGCTGACAGTAGACCTGGCTCTGCCAGTGATAGGAACCCTGCGGGGACAGATTGAAAGCCGCCGCATTGCGGTAGCCGGGCAGGGTGGTATTTTCCTGCACACTGACCAGGAGTTTGGGCAGCTTGCTCCTGTTGAAGACGGTAACCTCTTCACAGAAATATTCGCCCACCTGACAGTATTCCGATGATTTCCTGCTCTCTCCGCTGATACCCCGTATACTCAGGTGTGCCCAGAGATAACTCAGCAGTATCACCAGCAGGGAAAGGAAAAAGAGACGCCACAGCAAAACAAAGCCGCTGACTAAAGCCAGGGCCAGGAGGATAAGAGGAACGATAATAAAAACCAATCTATTCTTCATTTTCTACTAAACAGGGGGAATAAATTCTCAATATAAGAGCCAGTAGTAATCCCGGTTTTAGTCTATCGACGGGGTAGTGCTCCGGGTACAGGCACCGTTTCCAGTATCTCGGCGATAATAGCCTGGGTGCCTTTTTCCGGCAGCTGAGTCGTCGGCGGTAATATCAGCCTGTGGGCTAAGACAGCTTCAGCCAGAGCTTTAACATCGTCAGGTAAGACGAAGTCACGCTCCTGCAGCACGGCACGAGCCTGAGCGGTCCGGAAAAGAGACAGCGAACCACGAGGAGAGGAGCCGATGGCGACTAAAGGATGCTGGCGGGTAGCTCCAACCAATGACACGATGTACTGCTTGACCAAATCATCCATATAGATACTCTTCACCGTTTCCTGAAGCCAGACCACATCAGAAGCATCAGCTACAGGGGCAAGTTGTTCCAGGGGATGGGTAAACTGCTGTCTTTCCATTATCAGGCTTTCTTCGGCAGCAGAGGGGTAGCCCAGGCTTATACGTAACAGGAATCTATCTAACTGGGCTTCCGGCAATGGGAAAATGCCCTGGTATTGAAAAGGGTCGCGGGTGGCTACAACGTGGAAAGGGGTGGGCATTGAGTAAGTGCTGCCATCCACAGTCACCTGTCTTTCTTCCATAGGCTGTAACAGGGCGGATTGAACTTTGGGTGTTCCCCGGTTGATTTCGTCCGCCAGAACCACCTGAGCCATAATTGGCCCCGGGCGAAACTCAAACTCGCCGCTCTTCTGATTATAGACGGTAACACCGGTAATATCTCCGGGCAGCATATCCGGGGTAAACTGGATTCGTTTGAAGGTGCAGTCAATAGATTTTGCCAGGCTCCGGGCGAGCATGGTTTTGCCAACGCCGGGTGTGTCCTCAATGAGCAGGTGACCCTGGCTAACCAGGGTTATTACTGTTAGCTCTACCGCCTGCCGCTTACCAATAATGACCTTTTCAATATTATCAATTATCTGGGTTACTTTCTGCCGAGCCTTTATTACCTCACTGTCCACTTTCGTCCTCCCTGCTTCCCTGAAAGCTGCCTGGATAATCTTAATTGGTTGGGTTATTTCTGCCCGTTTTTCTCTATCCTGACGGCGCAGACCTTGAACTCGGGTATTTTAGACGCCGGGTCAAGAGCTGGACTGGTAAGCACGTTGGTCGGGCTTTCGGCAAAGTGAAAGTCCATCGAAACCACCCCCACCGGAGAAGCGCCGGTCAGTCTGGCTCTAGCTACTACCTCTCCCCGGCGGGAGGTAACCTTTACCATTTCACCATCAGTGATGCCTAAGGATGAGGCATCAGCGGGATTTATATTTACCAGTTCTTCACCGAGCACCGTATTTAGCCCCTTTACCTTCCGGCTTAAGGTGCCGGTATGATACTGGAAGAGACTCCGCTCGGTAGTCAAAGTCAGGGGATACTTACTGTCGGGTAGTTCCACAGGTGGTTTATACTCCAGAGGCGTAAACCGCCCCTTGCCCCGGGTAAAAATCTGGTTGTGAAGGATAGGAGTACCCGGGTGCTCCGCAGTTGGGCAGGGCCATTGCAAGCCGCCACTCTCCAGACGAGTGTAGGAAATACCTCCGTAGCTGGGGGTGAGGCTGGCAATCTCATCCATAATTTGCGATGGGTGCTTAAAGTCAAAACCCTTAGCTCCCATCTTCCGGGCAATTGAACAGGTAATTTCCCAGTCAGGTCTGGAACTGCCCAGCGGTTCAATCGCCTTCCTTACCTGCTGTATCCTCCGCTCGGTATTGGTAAAGGTGCCCTCTTTCTCGGCAAAGCTTGTTGCCGGTAGAACGACATCAGCCAGCTCGGCTGTTTCAGTAAGAAAGATATCCTGAACGACAAAGAAGTCCAGCCTCTTTATGGCTTCCCTGACATGGTTGGCGTCAGGGTCACTGAGCACGGGGTTCTCCCCGATGAGATAAATTGCTTTTATTTGTTTTTTGTGAGCGGCGTCAAATATCTCGGTGAGGGTCAATCCCGGAGATGGATTCAGACTGGCTCCCCAGGCGGTCTCAAATTTCTGCCTGATATCCTCGTTAGGCACCGCCTGGTAACCGGGATAGACATTGGGCAGAGCCCCCATATCGCAGGCTCCCTGCACATTATTCTGACCCCGCAGGGGATTAACCCCGCTTGAAGGCTTGCCGATATTGCCGGTAAGCATTGCCAGGTTAGCTGTAGCCAGGACATTATCGGTGCCGTGGGAGTGCTGGGTAATGCCCATAGCGAAGAGAATAGCCGCCGGTTTGCTGGTGGCGTAGATGCGGGCAGCTTCAGCAATCTTTTCGCCGGGGACGCCGGTAATCCGCTCCACCGTATCAAGGTCAAAGTCTTGCAGCGACCTCTGAAAAGCAGTAAATTCCTCACAGCGCTCCTCAATAAAAACCATGTCAAGCAGTCTCTCATCCACTATCACCTTCATCATCCCCATTAGTAGAGCGACATCAGTGCCCGGTTTATGCCTCAGCCACAGGTCAGCAAAGCGGACAAGTCCAATCTCGCGGGGATTGGCGACAATGAGTTTTCCCCCATTACGGGTAGCTCTGACCAGCTCCAGGGCGATTACCGGGTGAGCCTGGCAGGTGTTGGTGCCAATAGCCAGAATACAGGCGGCATCACCAATCTCATGGATAGAATTGGTCATCGCCCCGCTGCCGAAGGCGGCGGCCAGACCAGCCACGGTGGGGGAATGACAGAGGCGGGCACAGTGGTCAATATGGTTGGTGCCCAGCACCGCCCGGGCAAACTTCTGGGCAACATAATTATCCTCATTAGTGCCTTTAGCTGAAGAAATTAGGGCTAATTTATCTGCCCTGTAACTTGCCAGCTTGCTGGCAACCAGGTCCAGAGCTTCATCCCAGGTAGCCTCCTCAAATTTCCCCTTTCGCTTCACCAGGGGCACCGTCAGGCGCTCGGGGTGATGAACAAACTCCTGAATGCCAAAACGACCCTTGACGCAAGCTTGTCCCCTGTTGGCCTCATTTTCCGCATCGGGGATGACCTCGATTATCTTATCTCCTTTAAGCTGTAGTTTCAGCTGACAGCCGACTCCACAATAAGGACAGGTGGTAAGCACCTCACGCTCTGCCAGACCCAGCCACTTGCGACTCCGCTCTGTCAGCGCTCCTGTCGGGCAAATATCAACACAGGCTCCGCAGAACTGGCAGCCGGATTCTGTTAGTGGTCGGTCGAAAGCGGTGCCCACCAGTGTCTGACTGCCCCGGTGGGTAAAAGCTATTGCCGCCGCCCCCCTCACTTCCTGGCAGACTCTAACGCAACGACCGCAGAGAATACACAGGTTATAATCCCGGTCAAAGAAGGGGTCTTCTTTGTGTACCGGTAGTTTCTGGTAAGTACTGGGTAATGTTATCTCATCCATCTCAATATGGCTAGCCACCTCCTGTAATTCACATCGCCCGTTGACCGGGCAGATGAGACATACATGGGGGTGCTCGGTTAAAAGCAGCTCTATAATACCTCGTCGGAACTCCTGAAGTGGTGACGTGTTTGTTCTCACCGCCATACCATCGCTAGCCGGTGTAGTACAGGCTGTAGGAAAGCCTCGCATCTTCTCAATCTCCACCACGCATAAACGGCAGCCTCCGTAGGGAGATAAGAATGGATGATAACATAATGTGGGTATATATATACCAGCCTCTTTGGCTGCTTCTAATACTGTCATTCCCTCTTTGGCTTCAACCTGCTGGTTATCTATGGTTAAGCTAATCATTCACTAGATACTCCTAAAATGGGTCATCTGGAGGACAGGGCTAGTCTTTGCATTTTAGATTCTGTCTTTTTCTCTGGTGGTGCGGGAGGTGGCGAAATTTCACACCTGAGGTGACACTGGAGACATCGGTCAGCCTCTTCGAGGGCTTCGGCTTCAGTGTAGCCGAACTCTACCAGGCTGAAGTTAGTTTTTCGCTCTGCTACGGGGGCAAGAGATGTTGCGACAAGATGTTTATCGCCAAAACCTTCTCGCCGTCCCAGGTATAAGCTGCCGACATCCGGGTCAGCCAGCGTTTCTTCTATTTCCCCGTTACCTCCCAGGTATTTATCCATGGCGCTGGCGGATTTTCGGCCGGCGGCGATGGCTTCAATAACCGAGGTAGTCCCGGTTACAGCGTCGCCAGCGGCAAAAACACCTTCTTTACCGGTGGCTAAATTGGCATCGACCGCCACCGTGCGTCCTCTGATGGTTCCAATATCACTGACACTCTTAATCAGGTCAAGTTCAGGCACCTGACCAACGGCGAAGATGACCGTATCCGCCGGTATGACATGCTCTGAACCGGCAACGACGTTAACACGAAGCCGGCCTGCTTCAAAATAAAAGGAGCTTACATCATGGCACTTAATTCCGCTAATATGCCCGTTGCCATCATCAACCATCCCGATAAAAGTATGTGAGCAGTGATAGATGATGCCCTCTTCGGCGCCTTCTTCAACCTCGTTTTCGGAAGCCAGCATAGCATCCTCAGGCTCCAGACAGGCGATATTAACTTCGCCAGCGCCCAGCCTCAGGGCAGTGCGGGCACAATCAAAAGCGACATTACCCCCTCCCAGCACCACAACCCTTTTCCCTATTTTAACCTCTTTACCCAGGCGCACATCCCTTAACAATGTGGTATTGACCAGCACCCCTTCAAGGTCGTTCCCGGTGATAGGTAGCTTTATCCCCTGGTGAGCTCCCACCGCCAGCAGAGTAGCGTTATATCCCTGCTCCAGGAGCGCATCAAGCGATTCAATTTTGCTGTTTAATTTAATCTCAACGCCGGCATTCCTTATTACATCTATTTCAGCTTCAATTACTTCCGTAGGCAGGCGGTATTCAGGAATACCTACCCGGAGCATCCCTCCGGCTACAGGCAGAGACTCAAAGACGGTTACGCTGTGGCCAAGCTTGGCTAAATAATAAGCTGCGGTTAATCCGGCTGGGCCTGAGCCTACTATGGCTATCCGTTTACCAGTAGCAGGAGCAAACCTGGCTCTCTGTTTCCATGACCCATCATCATGCTCGACAGCAAAGCGCTTTAATAACCTTATTCCTATAGTTTCATTTAGCTGTATATGCCGGCACTCTTTCTGACAAAAAGCAAGGCAAACACGGCCCAGAACTGCCGGGAAGGGAATCTTCTCACGATTCACCGCTACCGCTTCGGCGTATTTCCCTTCTTTGATTAGACGAATATAGCGCGGGCAATCCACACCGGCCGGACAGGCAGCCCGGCAGGGAACCAGCTTCTTTTCACGCTCTGCGGGCTTAATGTTCCTGTCAGTTATGGCGCCGACAGGACAGACCTCAGCACACATTCCACAGAAGACACATCCCGACTCTTTAAGGCTAGGACCCCTGGCTCCAACTATTACTTTACCATCTTGAAAAACATAGCCCAGAGCATCTGCCCCGCGTATATCCCGGCAGACCCGGACACACCGGGTGCAATTGATGCACAGATTGTAGTCCCGGTCAAAGAGAGGGGTCTTGTTGTCAACAGGCTGCTCTTTAGCGGTATAGGGTAGCGGCCTGTCCTCTATTCCAATGTCAATATAATCAGCTACCTTCTGTAGTTCGCAGTGGTCATTCTTGGGGCAAAGCACACAACGTGCGGTTATGTGGACACTGCGTAAACATACATTAAAGGGTTTACAGATATCAAGATTATCGGCCTGGTCATAGCGGTCACAGGTAAGACATACATTGGGATGTTCAAAAAGAATAAGCTTTAGATTATCACGCCGTTTCTCTTCAACTTGCGGTGTGCCGGTATGAACCACCATACCCGCGGTGACCTCAGTATCGCAGGCAGTAGGCAGACCTTCCATACCTTCAATTTCCACGACACACAGTTGACAGCCTTCATATTCTTTCCCTGAATTATCATTCTTAAAGGGCTCAGCATTCCGGTAGATAATTTCACTGGTTTTAACCTCTTTTGATGAGGGTAAATCAGGATGAGAACATAAAGCAGGGATGTAAATATCAGCCGCCTGGGCTGCTTCCAATACTGTCATGCCTGCCTCGGCTTCAACTTGCCTATCATCAATGGTTAAAGTAATCATGCCACATCTAACCTCATCAAATAATCTTTAGGGTTTGTCTGAGTCCCCGGCGTTTCCCTTCGCTTTGGATACAGCTACCGGGATTGGTTGGCGAGGAACCTCTGGTGCCTCTCCAGAAACTTTCACTACCGCGCCAAATCGTTTAGGGCAAACGCTCAGGCAAATGTTACACTTGGTACACTTGTCCTGGTCAATAACATGCACCATCCTCTTGTCACCAACAATGGCATTGACTGGGCAATTTCTCAAACAGATGAGACACCCTTCACATTTATCAGGGAGAATATAATAGGAAATTAGCTGGCTGCAGGCTAATGCTGGACATCGCTTCTCATTTATATGAGCTTCGTATTCCTCACGGAAGTAACGAAGGGTGGTCAACACGGGGTTAGGTGCTGTCTGTCCCAGGCCACATAGGGAGGTAGATTTAACGAGCCGGGCCAGTTGCTCAAGGCGCTCAATATCTCCTGGCTGCCCCTCCCCCTGGCAGATACTTTCCAGCATATCGAGCATCTTTCTGGTGCCGACACGGCAGGGAACACACTTACCGCAGGATTCATTTTGACAGAAAGAAAGAAAAAACCTGGCCATATCAACCATACAGGTATCTTCATCAACAACCAGCATTCCCCCTGAACCCACTATGGAACCGGCCTGGGCTAAGTTTTCATAATCTACCGGGATGGTTGACAAGCTGGCAGGCAGACAACCGCCTGAGGGACCTCCGGTTAGCGTTGCCTTATAGAGCTTGTTACCGACTATTCCACCGCCAATCTCATAGATAATGTCTCCCAGGGGAATACCCATTGGTACCTCAATTAACCCGGTCCGCACTATTTTACCAGCCAGAGCAAAGGTCTTGGTTCCTTTGCTTGTCTCCGTGCCGTAACTGGAGTACCACTCACCACCCCTTTGTAATATGGCTGAGACGTTTCCCCAGGTCTCCACATTATTGATATTGGTGGGCTTGCCCCATAAGCCGGCTTGAGCCGGGAAAGGAGGACGAGACCTGGGCATGCCTCTCTTACCTTCAATAGACGCCATAAGGGCGGTTTCCTCTCCGCAGACAAAAGCGCCGGCACCTTCTTTAATGGTTAGGTTAAGGCTAAAGCCGGAACCAAGTATGTTATCTCCAAGTAAGCCAAGTTCTTTCATCTGGGCAAGGGCTATGTTTAAGCGCTCTATTGCCAGGGGATACTCCGCCCGGCAATAGATATAGCCGTGGCTTGCTCCGATGGCGTAGGCACCGATAAGCATGCCTTCCAATACGGCATGGGGGTCACCCTCCAGTAGCGCCCTATCCATAAAAGCCCCCGGGTCTCCTTCGTCAGCATTACAAATTATGTATTTTTCATCGCCCGGTGAGCGCCGGCAAAATTCCCACTTCTGACCTGTGGGGAAGCCGGCCCCTCCTCTACCTCTTAATCCAGACTTTTTAACCTCCTCGATAACCTCTTCAGGAGTCATATCTAGTGCCTTGACTAAACCACTATAACCACCATTGGCAATGTACTGCTTTATATCTGCCGGGTCTATATGCCCGCAATTGCGTAATGATAGACGCACCTGAGGTTTGAGCACGGGTAATTCAAAAAGTTTAGGGATGCCATCAACACTACCTTCGCCTATAAAGCCCAGCGCCAGGTCAGGACGGGGGTTATCATTGATAATATAATCTTCTATTAGCTGAGGGACGATTTCGGGAGTGACATTGCCATAGCAAATACGGGGCTGATTTGGCTTAATTATATCTACTATAGGTTCGGCATAACAAAGCCCGATACAGCCCACCTGCATTACTATTGCCTCAATACCCAATCTGGATAATTCTCTATCAATGGCCTCCATAACAGCCGTAGCTCCGGCGGCTCGACCGCAGGTGGCAGCACCCACAAAAATACGGGGTTTTTCACTCCGTTGCAAAGCTTCCCATTCTGAGATGGCCTGGTTTCGGATTTCATCAAATGACACAGCTATGTCCTTTAATACTGAGCTAATAACTGTCTTACTTTGGCGGAGGTCATTCTACCATAGACAGTCTTATCCACCACTATGACCGGAGCTAAAGCACACGAACCAAAACAAGCCACTCTTTCAAGGCTAAATTTGTAATCATCAGTGATGGTTTTACCCGGTTCAATATTGAGATTGTCCTCTACTGTCTTCAGGATGCTCTTCCCGCCCTGCACATAACAGGCGGTGCCCTGGCAACACTTTATCGTGTGTTCCCCCTGCCGTTCAAATCGGAACTGGGCATAAAAACTGGCAACACCATAGATCTCATTCTTGGTTAGTCCTAAAAAATTGGCTATCTCTGAGATTATTTCCTCAGGAAGATAACCTATTTCCCCTTGAGCTTTCTGTAGAATGGGGATTAATGCTCCCTTTTGCCCTCGGTACGGGGCGATAGCCTCCGCTAGTTCTTCCAGCAAATTCCCACCTCAAATCAGGATTACTCTGGCTACGACTAATTTTACCTCTTCTCCTTGACCAAAGTCAACTTGAGTTCTCGTCGATGGGTGGTAAATAAAACAGGGTCACTCCTGAAAGTGACCCTGTTTTATAGACTAACTAATTCTGTCTTGTTTCTGCTAATGCCTTTACTTTTTAAAGCACCTCGGCAATTTTTACCGCAACGATAACAGCAAAGGCTATAATCAGGGGTAATATGCCGACACTGGCAAACTTGGCTAAACGGAGAGGAAAGGGGGAATTACTGGTGCTAGCCAGCTCCCGGGTAGCCAGAAAAGCTATTAAAGCAGCTACCGCAGCTATGCTTATTGCCGCCGTAATTCCCAGAGCGGCTACGGTGGTGACTGTTGTCACCGTGGTTACAGTTGTTATCATTTTTCTCCCCTTTTTAAGAAGTAAGGAAATTTTGTTACAAAATTGTTATTTTTCTGCCCCGAATTTTATTACCTTGTTATAACTTTTGTCTATACTAAAAGGGGTACCATAAACTCAGCACTTGTCAATTAGCCTCCATAATAGCAATTAAAAACACTCTTGTCAATAGGTATTTCACAATTTTTAATTTCGAGGCAAAAATTCTTCAATAACCAGTCTAATCAGCTGGTTTCAGCCACCGGAAGTAAACCAGTGATCCGGCAATAACCACCACAACACCGATGATTACCCACACCCACCAGGCTAGCGGTTTGGACGGAACTTCCGCCGCTGTAACGGTGAAACTCCCCGATTGGCTGTTAATGTTTACGCTATAGGTGCCGGCGGTATCTCTGGAAGTGGCGAAGCTTACCGTCTGGCTTCTACCGCCATCCAGGGTTACCTGCTTGGTCTCTACCATCTCATTGTTTATTTTAAGGGTTACCTCATAGCTGCCGCTGAGGTCGCCGGTGTTGGCTACCTGAACAGCAATGGTTACCATATCTCCAATATTAACTGCGGTTGGAGATATGCTCAGGGAACTGGTAGTAAAAGCGGCCGGGGCTGAAGGTGTTGGCTCTGTTGGCGCTCCGGATGTCCCTTTAACGGTGAAGCTCCCCGATTGGCCGTTAATGCTTACGCTATAGGTGCCGGCGGCATCTCTGGAGGTGGCGAAGCTTACGGTCTGGCTGGCACCGCTGTCCAGGGTTACCTGTTTAGCCTCCACCACGGCATTATTTATTTTGAGGGCTACCTCATAGCTGCCTCTGAGGTCACCGGTGTTGGTCACCTCGACACTGATGATTACACTTTCTCCGGCGTTCAACTGGGTTTTGGATATTTCCAGGTTGTCCACAGTGAAGGCAGCCGGGCTTGAGTAAGCTAAAACGGTAAAGGCAGTGAAGTGGCTTACCTCAGCAGAAACGGTGTTAGCTGCTGCGTTAACCGTAGAAGCCAGATTGACCCACCTTTCACCAGCCTCATCGTAGTAAGCAATGACCAGGTCTTCCTCACTGACCCCGGCTGGTATCTTTGTCGTGTCATAAGTGATGGTAAGAGTTGGTGATGAGAAGGTAGCACCATCAGGAGTAAGGTTATAGGTCTTACTGACAATATTACCTGCAGCAGGCGGTGTTGGCGGGCCTGAAATAACGACTATGATTATCCCGCTTAAAGCGTTGCCTGATTTGTCTAACGCTGTTGAGCCCTGGCTCAAAGTTACCTTGCAGAGGTTATCAGCTGATTTAGCAGTAACAGAGGAAGTAATTTTCCCTGCGGTGGTAATCCTGCTGCTAAGTGAGGTAAATCCGGGATTCGACGGTACACTTACTCCTCCGAAGAACATACCGGTACTACCACCGTAGCCGTAACCACCTTGAGCCAGGGACATTGTGGACGGTGGCATAAACCACAGGAAGGTGGCAATTGCCAGTATCAGAGAGAATATTGATAGTATTCTGGAATAGTTCTTCTTTTTCATTGCTCATTACCTCCCAAATTTGGGTCAAGTTCTAAAGCTTTGTTATAATCGGCAATAGCCTCTTCGTATTTGCCTGACTCGGTATACGCCCAACCCCGGATGTTATAGGCGATGGCAAGCTCCGGGTTAAGCTCAATTGCTCTGGAGGAGTCAACAATAGCCTTCTCGTACTCGCCCAGTTTTATATGGACCCAGCCTCGATTGCTGTAAGCAAGGGCAAATGTAGGGTCTAACTCTATTGCTTTATTGAAAGCGACCAGGGCTTTCTCGTATTCTCCGCCGTCATTATAGGAGATTCCCCGGCTATTGGCGGCAACAGCTGTATCCGCAACTGGTGAAGCAAACCAGAATAAGGCGCCAGCCGCGGTAACCAGAACAATTGCTATCGCCACCCGGGCAAGACTTTTAAAGCTAAATAGACTCATAATGCCCCCCTCTTTTTTCTCCGCTATCGCTCGCCTCTTTTTTCCTTGAGTGCTGGCCGACCTGAGTAACTGCCAGGCCTCCCGCTCCCTCAGCATCTGGGCGATGTCAGCAGGTATCTTCCCTGCCAGGAGCATTAATTCGTCTTTGTCGGTATCCAGTACTTCAGCCAGCCTTGATATTACCTTATCACTCGGCGCTGGCAGTGTCCCGTTCTCAATCTTACTGAGATAGGAAAAGTTAACCCCGACTTTATCGGCAAGGACTCTCTGGCTCAGGCCGGCCTGTTTTCTTATCTCTTTTAGTCTTTCACCAAAATTCCTGGTTTCCATTATCGCCTCTCAGCCTGAGAACTAAACCCACCTGGCATTTAACCCTAACATGAAAAGTTATGTTTGGTGCGAAGTATAAACTATGTTGAGTAAAAAGTCAAGCCCCTTTCTGAGCTTTTTGGCAAATTTTTCTCAAATTAAATACTTCTGGCAGGTTGTTGACTGACCAGTCAACATTGACTTCTGGACTTATCATTGTCATTCTGGACTAATCATATCTTACTAGACACCCCGAAATATGAAAATGAATTGTCATTGCGAGGAGCCCTTCCAGAGAAGGATTCGCAATGACACTCTGTTTATTTTCGAAGTAATGCCCTATTACGCCACGCTAGTGTCCTGTCGGGCTAATCAATTGACTCCTTTCCCATTGTCATTCCGGACTTGTTCCGGAATCCAGGTAGGGTGGTGCGGTTGGATTCCCGCTTTCGCGGGAATGACAAATTATTTACCTGACGCGACGCTAGCTTACTTCCAGTGTTGAGCCTTCGGCGGTCTTGATAACATCAATTCGGTTGGGGAAGGCATCCCTGAATTCCTCGATATGGGTAATGACGATTATCTTTTCGAAGTCGTCCTGGATTGAAGATATCGCCTCTTTCAGTTTCTCCAGGCCGACGCTATCCTGAGTGCCAAAGCCTTCATCGATGATTAGCGTCGGCAGCGGTGCCCCGGCCCGTCTGGCAAGCAGCTTGGAGAGAGCAATGCGGATGGCAAAGTTAATGCGGAAAGCCTCACCACCGCTGAACATTTCGTAATCTCGCGTTCCCAGTTCGTCAGCGATTTTAATATCCAGGGTTTCAACGCTATCCCGCCTCTTTGTTTCCCGCTGGGTTTCAATTTTAACGTGCATTCTATTGTCGGTCATCCGTCCCAATAACCGGTTAGCCTCAAGCTCAATTTCGGGAAGTGCCAGCTCAATGAGCCAGGCCTGTATTCCTTTCTTGCCGAAAGCCTGAGCCAGGTCCCGGTAAATTGCCTCTTCTTTTGAGACCTGACCGAGCAGCTCCTCTTTTTCTTTTGCCCTGAGCTCCAGTTCCGAAAAGTGCTGCAGCTTCCCTTTGATATTCCCCACCCTTTCCTGGTCTTGTTTTTGCTGAGTACTCGACTTCTGGTATTCGGCTTCAGCCCGGGTTAAGTCGGCGGCCATCTGGGGAAGTCCGCTGAGTTCGCCGGTCAGTTCCTCTGCCTTTTGTCTATCAACTTCGAAGCTCTGGCGAAGTTCCAGTGCCGTTTGCTCGGCTCTGGAATTATCATCTCTCTCCTGCTTGATAAGACTGTCCGCCTCATCCAGTCTCCGTTTAGGTTCCTCGTATTGCTCGAGACCGGCTAAGCGCTGCCGTGTCTCTTCATGCTGCTGCGAATTATAGTCCAGTGTCGCCAGTTCAGCCTCAAGCTGGCGGAGAGCCTCATGTTCGCTATGGGCAAAATCCTGCCTGACCAGTTGTTCCTCAGTTTCATTCAGTTTGCCTCTAAGGGCATCCAATTGGCTAGCCGCCTTTTCAATTTGCTCAATCTCACGGTTGAGGAGACTGGTCTTACTCTGGACTGAACTTTTAGCCTGGGTTAACCTCGTTTCAAGCCGGGATATGTCATTCTCTGCCGAATCCAGTTTTATCCGCTGCTGTGCTAAATCGTCCCGTATTGTTTCTAAAGAGGCGGTCTTATGGTGTTTCTCAGCGGTGTATTTCTCTTCGATAAGCCGGCGGTGGTCTTCACCCAGCTCCCTTTCACACAAAGGGCATTTAGCTTCAGTCTGACCTGAGAGGAGTTCCAGTTTTTCCTTTATTTCCTCCAGCTCCTGTTCCAGTCTGACGGCGTCAGCCTGCTGGCTGTGGAGATGAGTCCTCAGTTCCTGGACAGCCTGCCTTTTTTGATTGAGCATTTCTTCCTCCCCGGCCAGCCCATTCAATTCAGCCTGAGCCTGTTTCAGTTCGCTTTTATGTTGAGGCAGTTTCTGGTAATTTGCCTCCAGTTCACCGATTTTGCTCTCAGCCAGAGCCTGCTCCCGGAGCAGGACCTGCCTGGCTTCGAGGATAGCCATCTCCAGGCGGTGTTTACGCTCGTTCAGAGCCGTGGTCAGTCTGAGCTTCTGGTCCAGCCTCTCCGATAATTTTTTAGTTTCCAGAAACCGACTGTAGCTTTCCTCAATGGTAGAGCGCCGGGCGATTAGCTCTTCATATTCTTTAATTCGAGAATGGTGCTGTTTAACCTGGCTGTCGAGAAGCTCCAGTGTTTTCCGGCTCTCCGCCATATGTTTCTCCAGCTGATTCAGCTGCCATTGCTTGCTTGCCAGCAGTTCCCGGCTTTGCCGCAGCTGTTTCAGCCTGGTTTCCTGCTCAGCCAGTACTCTTTCTGTTTGAGAGAGTTCAGCCAGGGCTTGTTTTAGTTCGGCTTCATAGGCAGGCTTTTGGGTTAGTTCGTTCCCGATATCCTGGACGGTTCTCTCCGCCAGGGTTTTTTCGTTTTCTTTTTGCCTGGCCAGTTCCCTGGCTTGCTCCTCAAGTTCATCATAGCTGGAAAGCCCCAGGATATTAGCCAGTACCTCCTTCCGTTTCAGGGGAGGCTGCTGGGTGAATTCATCGGCATGTCCCTGGCGCAGGTAAGCACTGTTAATAAAGGTGGCGTAATCCATGTGCAGGGTGTCTCTAATCTTCTGCTCGGTCTCCCGGATGCTGTTGCCTGAGATTACCTTGAAGCCGCCGTTGCTGGCGACGAGCAGGTCCAGGCTGCTCTGCCCGGATGCCTGCCGCCGTCTGGGTCGGGCATGCTTGCGGATGACACGGTAGGCCTGCTGTCCTACGGCAAAGTCAAACTCCACCTCGGTTTCATCTGCTCTCAGGTGAATGAGGTCGTCGTCGCTTTTAGCCCGGCTTTTCCCCCAGAGTGCCCAGGTTATGGCGTCAATCAGGGATGACTTGCCGTTGCCATTTTCTCCCCAGATACTGGCGGTATGGATGCCGGTGAAATCCAGCGGAGGCACATTGTCCCGGTAAGGCAAAAAATTACGCAGGGCTAACCTGACCGGAATCACTTTAAAACTTCCCTCGAACTATCATTACCTGGTATTTTAGCAGGTTAGGTAGATTTTTATCTATCTAACCATACTGTCATTGCGAGCCCCGATTTCATCGGGGCTCGCAATCTATATAGAAATATTCATATAGATTGCTTCGTCCCCTTCGCTTCGCTCTGGGCTTTGGCTCACAACGCTCCTCGCAATGACAGAGATGAAACGAACAGCCCCTTCTTTTTTATTGGGTGTTCTGGCCGCTTAATTTGTCATTCAGCGGGCAAAGGGCTATAATTTGGGCTAAATCCTGGAAAATAGGAGGGCAGTATGGCTAAGGTTACCGTGCAGGAGAAAAGGCTGGTCTATCCGATGCCCGCTTTCTTGATTGGGGCAAATGTCGATGGCAAGCCAAACTTTATGACGGTTGCCTGGGGCGGGATTGCCGGGAGCACGCCGCCGGTGGTCAGTGTTGCCCTGAATCATATTCGCCACACTCTCAGGGGCGTCCGGCAAAATATGACATTCTCCGTTAATGTGCCCTCCGTTGACCAGGTAAGAGAGACGGATTACTGCGGCATTGTCAGCGGTGCTAAAGCCGATAAAGTTGAGGTCTGCAAGTTCAAGGTGTTTTACGGGAAACTGGAGACGGCTCCTCTGATTGAGCAGTGTCCGGTTAACCTGGAATGCCAGGTCCTGCACATCCTTGATGTGGGCAGTCATGCCCTGGTTATCGGCAGGATTGAGGAGACCTATGTCTCGGAAGAGTGCCTCACTGACGGGAAACCAGATGTTGATAAAATTAAGCCTTTCGCCTGGGTCACCTCGCCAGCTCGTCGCTACCAGACTCTTGGCGAAGTGGTGGCTAAATCCCACAGCATCGGGCTGGAACTAAGCAAAGAGAAAACAGGTTAGCTTCATTTTAGCTTGAAACAGGCGTAACTTGCTAGCTTTCAAGGTATTTTGCGAGGCGACGGTATCACTATTGCCCAGTCCATGTCATTCATCTCCTGCCAAGTGAAATTATCAGAATAAACCACTTCTGCTTCTTTTGTTTTCCCTTCAATAAGATATTGATAGTCTTCTGTTCCCCAAGGAGGGTAAGGTTTGTACCAGATTTGCATAGTGCCGACCTTTCTTATCTCTCCCGATGACACATCATTTTGGTAAACCCCTCTTATATAAATGCTAAGTGTCTGGGCAGTCTGATTATCTATACGTACGAATACAACTGGATCACACCCTGAGGTCGCTAATAAAGAAAGGAAAGTGGTTGTACTAAGATAGCGATAATAATAATCGCTGTCTTCTTGCTAGTGTAGTGTCTCAGAGATACCTTTACAATACACTTCATATTGTCATTCCCGCGAAAGCGGGAATCCAGCATCATCACCCCACCTGGATTCCGTATCAAGTACGGAATGACATTGTTAAGTTATTAGTGAGACACTACA
>JAUYHA010000188.1 GCA_030690265.1 Dehalococcoidales bacterium
GACCAGGGCAGGAACGAGGCACTTTACCGAGCCTTGAAATCCATGCCGGAACCTCAACCGGAGGAACTGGATGGCAGGACACGCCGCGCGATAACGGCTTTTGTCATGGAAACATGGGCTGGCCTGGCGATCGTCGCCGCCAAAAATAATGTTGACCCGGCAGCGATGACCATGGGTGCTATGACGGAGATGCTGGTCACCGGCTATGAACTGGGCCGGCAATTACAGAGGCCCTTCACCGCGCTGGACAACAATCCTACACGGGAGGGCAACCAGAAATGACAACTCGTGCTAAGACCAAAAAAAAGGCGTTGGCCAATGCCAACAAGACTGCTACCAAGCTACACCCGGCCCTGGACAGATTGGTTGAACGGCTCTCATCGCCACGGCTTCGGGCCCCCGGTACATTATCCAGTTACCTGGTAACCGGCTCCAATTTTCTCAAAGCCCTCAAGGATAAACAGGTACCGACCGACAGTGACTTCAGACAGTTCTTTATCCGCCGGCGCCGCGAGGGGATCAGCGAACGTACCCTGCGCAAGGAGTTCTTCCACGTCAAGAAACTGGCGCTTGCCAATGCCTGGCCCTGGCCCTTTGAAGCGGATGATACCCCTTACCCTGAAGATGAGGCTCAGTCTCACCCTTTCTTACCCGAGCAGATCGAGCAGATGATAAAAGCCCGGGGGAAGTATTCCCCCGCCGAGAGGTTTTACCTGGCGGTGGCCACAACCTTTATTGTTCGAAGAGAAGACCTTTCGCGCATCAAGAAACGTGACTTCGACGACACTTTTTTTACCATTCACCATTCCAAGCATGGTAGGGTCGTAAAGCACCTTATTCCTGAGGCTCTCAAGCCGATATTTGCTGATTACAGGCCAAAGGATCATAACCCCTCTTCTTTATCCCTGATGTTTAAGCGAATATGTACCAAGGCGGGGCTTGAGCACCAGCACGGATGGGGTTGGCACGGTATTCGCCACACGCTAACCACGATCATAGCCGGTGCCCTGCCGAAGAACAATTTCGACCCGGCTCTCATCGCGGACTATTCTGGCTGGAGCCGGAAGTCAATGGGTGGCTTTTTTGGTGGCGTGGCCATGGTCGGTGTCTACCGCCACCCGGAGATACTGGACACTGACCCTCACGGCATCGATAAAGTCGTTTACTCAATTCACCCCTTCCTTCCCCTCTGGCAAAAGAAGCGTTGACACCGGCCCGCGGCAGCGGATAATCTTTCTAACCTTTCTAACCGGTTCACCAGGTTGTAAGCATTAACCGCTGCCGGCATTAGCACCCCTGTTTAGCCTCAATACTGTGCCGCCTTCCTTTGCCTATACTTGGATGCCTACGCCGGCGCCGCCGGTATTAGGCGGTGACTACGCCACAATGTTCCCCACAAAGTTCCCCACAAAATCGGATTTCCGCTGGCGATAGCCATATTCAAGATAATGAATGATTTATGCCTACTCCAGCCCCGCAAACTATTTTCCCCCCAGGACTTGACAAGCCGGTATTGCCTATGCTAGGCTTGATTTGAGGCTAGTTCTAACAGTACTAGGATACTGTTTAGTCCTGTTCGCACCTTAACAATTGAATATGACCGAGCCTAGACCTGAACGCTTGCCAGACTGAAAGTGAGGTAACGACGATGGCGATTACTATGACCGAGTTGAAGTCAAAGCGAGCTAGTGGCGAACTTTCCGAGGCTGAATATAGTTCAGTCATGGACACCAAACGGAAGTCCGAAATCTTTAGGCAAGAGGCTGGCAACCTGTTGACAGGGCGCAAACGCTCTATGAAAAGCCGGACTCACCGGCAGCCAGACCAGACCAAACCGGAATACGCCGGACTGACCGGAGCTTGGGCAAGCTACTATGATGTAGTACGCCGATACGAGAGCCATATTCCAGTCATAGACAGAGACGACTGGCGACACGATGCCATGCTGGAATTGGAGAGAGCGGAAGCCAGAGACGGCAAGCCCCTGCCAGAGTTGAGAGCCTACCGGATAGCTTCTCTAATGATGGCCCTATACTTCCGCAACCAAAACCGCTATGCGACGAGGGTTTGCATAGTCAACGGCCCTCCGGTTGAACCGCACTGCCGAGGCTGTGAGAGGCATACCGATAGCAAGCGGTGTGCGTGGCTGGCAGTAAGACCAGTTGAACGGCTTGACGGTGAGGTTATTGACTCTGAAGGCTACAGGGTGAGGCTCTTGGACACCGTAGCCAGCGACAGGGTAGAGGATATGCCGGAACGGTGGTACGACCTCAAAATGCTGACCCTGGCATTACCGCCGAGGCTTGTTGAGATAGCCTGTAAAAAACGAGACGGCAAGCCACTTTCCGAGACTGACCGGAAGTATCTTTACCGATTTAGGCAAGCTGATAAAAAAGCCCTGTTTTAATGTCCCAAAACGCCCCTGTTTTACAGTATAGATAATGGAAGCACCGTTTAGGCTAGAGTATCTCAGCTAGACGGTAGCTTACTATTAGACGAAGCCGGAGCTTGCCCAAGCACCGGATAGTCAATAGGGGTGAATAAACTGGAAAAACTGAATATTGTGGGCAAGCGTTCAGGTAACGGCTTCGTAGCTCATAAAGCTACACTGGTTACCGCCCTCTCCAGAGTATTGGCCGATAGGCTCATGCTGCTGGACTTTACTGTTGGGCGGAAAGGCTTACTCGGTTACCTTAAGGCTATAGCCGGAAGCAACGTAGTCAAGATAGTTCCGGCTAACAATGCTGATAGCGAAACGCATGGCATTGGTAAACGCCTGAAAGTAATTTGCGGAAGCAATACCAGTTACCTTGAGGACATGGCTTGGATTGGTGAAAATACCCCTATGTCCCACGCCGAGGTTAGAGTTAGTCCTAACAATACCGTCAAGCCAAACATCGGGAATGTTGAGCTTGCCGAAGCACTAGACAGAACGCTACCC
>JAUYHA010000003.1 GCA_030690265.1 Dehalococcoidales bacterium
TGTAGCGCACTTTCCCCACAGGGTTTGACCTCCAGTGTAATTCCATTTTTATGCTTATAAACGCCAGCAGTGTATAACAGGCACTCTCCCCGGCCACTATTTCCATCGGTTTGGTACGCCTCTTGAATTCCTTATTCAACCTCTCAATTACGTTCGATGTACGCAGTGAAATCCATTCCTCCTCCGGAAAATAGAAGAAAGTCAGGCACGATCCCAGGGAGTTCTGCAAGCACTTAACAGCAGATGGGACATCCTTTTGCCAGCGCTCGGTGAACTTTACAGAGAGTTCCAGTGCCTTTTCCCTTTTAGAGGCATAGAAGATCGAACGGATATCGTCGGCCACACCCTGCTTCAATTTCTGAGGGACTTTGGCCAGGACATTGCGCATGACGTGAACCTGGCACCGCTGCACCTTACCCTTGGGAAACTCCTCTCCAAAGACTTTCTCCAGGCCAGCTAATCCATCCATGATGCCAAGAGTGACCGCCTGGCTATCTAGACCGCGAGACTTCAAATCTTTAAAGACCTCCCGCCAGTTAGAAGCCGATTCCTTATCCCCGGATTGAAGTGCAATGACCTGCCTCAGGCCGCTTTCAGATATCCCGATTACCACCAGCACCGATACCTTTTCCACTGTACCGGCTATCCGCATATCAAAGCAGACGCCATCACAGAACAGGTACTTGAATCTCTCAATAGAAAGATTACGGTTCCGCCAGGTCTCTATCGCTGTGACCAGTTCCTTGCTCGCCCGGCTCACTTCCCCTGCGGATATCTTACGCCCGATTAACCGCCCGGAGATCATGGATAAGGCGCGAGTGCTTATTCCGCTTAAGAACATCATTGAGATATCCTGTCTCAGCTCATCCTCATACTGCTTGCTCTTAGGAATGACCTTAGTCTGATACTCTCCTTTGCGGTCCCGTGGCACTTCCACCGGCACTTCTCCGATGCCTTTAAGCGTAAATCTACGCTGATAGGAGCCGTTGCGATGATTCGGCTCCGCCTCTGCCCGTTCATAAGGTTTCCTTCCCAGGAAACGGGTGAGTTCCATCCTCATCAGCTCGCTCAAATATTCCCCCACCACTCCCCGCATATCTACTCGTATCATTT
>JAUYHA010000006.1 GCA_030690265.1 Dehalococcoidales bacterium
CCCCCCCCCCCCCCCCGTGTCAACTAGCCATCTGAAGGGAAAAGGCACAGGATAACGGTAACGGAGATGACTTTGAAAAAGAGATTGCCGAATTATGTAATAGACTCCAGGACTATCACGGCCAGGAAAGACGGCTTATCGACCTTCTGAGATATGACAAGACGCAATCATTACGCAAATGTAATGGCTGCACGACTGGGGATTCGTCATGTAACAAAATGAGTTAATGTTAACTAGCGTCTGCCACGTACAGCGGACGCTGAAGCCGACCAATGTTCTAACCAGCTAAGGTATACCCATAAACTCAGGCCGGCGACGAAAGGAGCCACGATATGCTACGAGTCTGCCTAAAGAATGCTTCGAAGAAATGGAAAAAGACGGCTCAGTGAGTTCGATGTATTTTACCACCAATGAAGCTCCTGACCTCGGTCATGAGGTCAGCGGTAACCACGGAATGCCCCCGGTCACGGGCATAGCCCTCGACGGCGAGCTTCACTCTGGTCCGGACGAAAGCAGGCACCTTCTGTAGTGTGGTCTGAGCCTCCGCTGTCCAAGTTATCTGTGGTGAAGAGGCATAAGAGGCGGCGACAGACTGGTAAAGGCACCAGGGGTCTTCTCCAAGATAGTCTCCCGTTAGAGCAAAGGCGCGGGCGCGACAGCCGGTGCATATTTCCCGGTAGTTGCACACACCGCACCGCCCCGCAAGGCCGTGACTTCGCAGCTGTTGGAAGATGATGCTTCTTTCCCAAATATCCCTGAGAGACGTCTCCCGGACACTTCCGGCCACCAGAGGGAGGTAGGGGCAAGGTGTAACCTGCCCATCCGGGTCTATTCTCAGATAGCGAGTCCCGGCCGGGCAGCCACCACCGGCCACGGGTAAACCTCGCTGCCGGGCGATGCGCGCCACCTGTGGGGCGCATTTAGCGCGGACCATTATAGATGGGTGGAGAGCCTGGGCATCTACCAGTGAAGCCATACTCTCCTCATATTGCTGGGGAGAGATGTCGGCTAGTTGCTCTCCCCGGCCGGTGCACACCAGGTAATAAAGGTTAAAGGCGGTAGCCCCCAGGTCTTGAGCGAACTCTATCAAGGTAGGGACTTCCTGATAGTTCCATGACGTCAAAGTGGTCTGGACAATAACCGGCAGGCCCTGCTTGAGGCAACAGCGCATTCCCGCTATTGCCGACTCCCAGCAGCCATTTATCCCGCGAAACTCATCGTGTTTTTCGGCCTGGAGGGAATCCAGACTGATGGCTACCCCCTGCAGACCTGCCTCCTTGAGAGTGCCGGCAATACCATCGCTTAACAGCGTACCGTTGCTACCCATCACGGTCATAATACCCTGCTTCCGGGTGCGGCTTACAATGGCAAGCAAGTCTCTCCTGAGCAAAGGCTCGCCACCGGTGATTATTACCATCTCCGTCCCCAGCTCGGACATCTCATCGATGACCCGGTAGCACTCTTCGGTACTCAGCTCGCCTTTCCTGACCACGCCAGCATCAAGGTAGCAGTGTGCACAATGGAGGTTGCAGGCATTGGTGACATTCCAGGACACGATTTCGGGGTGCTCGTACATGGTCATTCCGTTTCCTTAGAGAGACTGTTTCCGTTTATGGAATCACATGGTGGAACCTAACCACCTCTTTTCTCCCTTGCCAGGCCCATTACGTCAGGGGTAATCTTATCGTAGCCCTCTTCCATTGCGAATTGCTCTATGGCTTTACGAGCCATGCTTCTGGCAAAATCAGGTACGTTTAGCAAGCGCTTCTCTGCTTCATCGGTCCAGAACACCGTCTCCTTTGCCTGAGCAGCACCGGCCTGTGGAGCGAAGGCTGCTTGGTCCCGTTGTCTGGCCAGAGTGCCTCTCACCAATTCCATAGGCTCGGCGGTACTCGGACCACCACCGATGCGCACGTTCAGGGCTCTGACTAACTGGGTCTCCCCTGGATTAGTCAAGAGAATAATACGGTTTCCGCATTTCGGACAAGCGAAGGTAATGGAAATGGAGCCTTCCTCCGGCTCCGTAGTCTTCTCTAATCGCATAGGCTCATCGCATTTAGCGCAAAGGAATTTCATCCCAATCCCTCCCCAAGAAACAGTTTCACCTTATCGGCAATATGGCTTAGAGCCTTTCCCGCCGGTGAATCCCCGTGTTCCAGAACGAAAGGGACGCCCCAATCGGTAGAAACCTGGAGCCTAGGGTCGAAAGGTATCCCACCCAGATGAGGCAGCCCAAGCTCCGCAGCCATCCTTTCCCCATTGCCAGCAGCATAGAATAGGTCCCCCAGCTTACCGCAGTGCGGGCAAACATAGCCCACCATATTCTCCACCAGGCCGACCAGTGGTGTCTTCAACTCTTGGGCCAGGACGGTGAATTTCCTGACTATCAGGTAGGCTACCTCGGACGGAATGGTAACCATAATTCCAATCATCTCGGGTATAAGTTGGGCCACGGTGGAGAAAGAATATGGTCCGGGTGGTAAATCTATCAGCAGGAAGTCTAACTCTCCCCATACGGTGTCAGCGAGGAACTCTCTCAAGGCGCCAGCCTCAATGGTTCCCCGCCAGATGAAGGTATCTCGTTGTGTGGGCGCATCCCAGACCACCGGCGTCTTCTCTCCAGGCAATATCAAGTCCATAGACATGACCTTGATGTTTAACGGTCCTGAGGCTGGGGCAATCCCGCTTTCACCAGTTGGCAAGGACTGCATGCGCACACCCAGCATCTTGGCGACAGCGGGGCCGTTAATATCGGCATCCAGTACTCCCACCCGGTATCCCTGCGATGCCAGGATAGCCGCCAGGTTTAT
This sequence comes from Dehalococcoidales bacterium, assembly GCA_030690265.1. Classification (GTDB taxonomy): domain Bacteria; phylum Chloroflexota; class Dehalococcoidia; order Dehalococcoidales; family UBA2162; genus JAUYHA01. The sequence goes on from JAUYHA010000006.1 coordinate 2,811, forward strand.
GGTAAGGGCGCTTTTACCGACACCTCCCTTACCACTCATAACCGCCACTTTGTGGCGAATGAAAGCCATACGGGACCTGAGGCGCTCGCCCTGAGCAGTGACTTGGCCAATAATATCGGAGCCGCCGTCTCCCGCAATATCTCCATATTTCTTCGACATTGTCGTTGACTCCCCCTACATTCCCATTTTTCCGCGAGCTTCGGTCATAATCTCCGGCGTCACCTCCGTGTAACCGTGACGACGAGCATAGTCATCGATAGCCCGCCGGGCCATGGCTCGAGCGAAGACAGGGATATTCTCCAATCTTGTTTCAGCCTCCCGCGTCCAGGGAAGGGCAACTGCCTCTGCCAGATGTGGTGCTGTTTCCGGTGCCGGTGCCTCTCCACTAGCGATGAGTACGTGGCACGGAGAGAGGCGTAAGAGGTTCTCCGCAGTACTGCCCAAATCCAGGTCGTCAGTGCGGTGGATGCCGAACCGCCCTACCACCAGTAGAGAAGGCTGACGCTCCTCTAAGTGCTTTAATATCTGTTGAAACGGCTTACCTTCCAGAAGCGTAGTCTTGAGAGCCATTCCTTCTGAACGGGCGAGGCTGACGGCTTCATCCAAATGCCCCTGATATATTTTTTTAAGTCCCTGGTGTATGACTTCCTCGTGCAACTGCTCCTGCTCTCGGAACCTGAAGATTTTGCCGGCCTCCTCAGAGAGGACACCCGCCAGACTGCGGAAAGCCACAGTGTGAAAATGGGGGTCAAAGACAGAGACCGCCTCTACCTCGGTATGAAAGGACTTGGCCAAGTTTAGAGCTGCCTTCAGGCCAGCTCTGGACTGGACGCTACCATCCACGGCTACCACGATGTCTTGGTTCAAGGGTGCGGCGGTTTTTACCGCCAGAACGTCGCACCTGACTCTCCTTGCCACCCTCTCACAGACGCTGCCTACAAGGCTACCTTCCACCGCCCCCAGTCCTCGGATGCCCATGACCACCAGGTCATATTTGTTGGCTTCCGCCTCTTTCATCAGCTCTACATAGTTGGTGCCCTCTATGACCCGCCGTTGGCATGACACTTCGGCCTGCTGACACTTTGTGGTGAACACATCCAGGTATGAATCGGAGATGAGTTGCAATCCTTTAGTAATCAGGGAATCATGGACTTGTCGCTGCCGTTGGAGTTCGCCTTCCTCTTGATAGCGGTCAGGCAGGCCAGCTTCCATCTGTCGGAATCGGGAATCATGAAGGCGCGCCGCATAAACGTGGCACCCTACCAGATGTGAGCCGAACTTCTGCCCCATGGCTATAGCCATCTCTATCGAGAGGTCTGAATAGGGAGAGTTGTCCACCGGGACCAGAAAACGCTCGAACATCTAAAACTCCTCTGAATTAACCTACTTCAGCGAACTGAGATAGGCTATCAGGTCGTCCAGTTGCTCGGCGGAAAGCCGCTGGGCAACTGGCGGCATTATGTTATCGTAACTCGGAACTACATACTCTCCCGGGTTAAGGAGAGACTCTTTTAGATAGCCCTCGGTGGACATGCCCTGCCGCCTCTCGCCGGCTACGGAAGCGATATGGGAAAGGTCTGGGCCTCTCGTCCCACCAGTCTTGTTAATAGCATGACATAGAAAACATCCCATATTGGGGTCATCATACACAGCCTTGCCCCTCTCTGCCGGGGTTACTGTCGCCGTGGCTTTGCTCTCGAACGTAAACTGCGGTGAGACTGCCGAAAGAAGGACAATGAACCCAACAGATGCCCCAAATACGAGCACTACAATTCCCAGGGCTGTCTTCGTAGACTTAAAAGGCGACATGGCCGGGCTGCGCAGCAGGTAAAAAAGGAAGCCCGCGAAAAGCGTAAAGAGAGTAAAAAACACTCGGTAGGGTAGACCAAGCCTCAGTCCGAATTCGTCTGACAGAAAAAGGGGGGAGAGCCATATGAGTGTTATGACTATAACCACGCTTATAATAATTCGCAAGCTCCAGCCTCCGTTAAGGTGCTTCCTCCTGGTGGCCGACCCTGAAACCGAGCCAGAAAATAGCAAACATCAACGCGAAGAATATGATGGTGACTATTCCTGACACGGCGGCGGCGTAACCCAGCGGGGTGATGAACGAATAAGGAGTGTTGTCCGGCATAAATTGGAAGATATGCCATTGTCCGCGGGCCATCTCCCTTACCGAACCCATAAGAGCCATGGTGAAGACTGACAGGCTGGGCAGAAAAGCCAGCACCAGTTGAGCTTTAACATCTATTTGTCCCCAGGCCATTTTGCCTGTAGCGATGGCCTGACGGTACAAGAAGTATACAAAAGCGGTCACTACTACCATGGCGCTTACCGCCAGACCCTTAGCTGGCATCAGACCCAGGAAAATCATCTTCTCCGGAATGACCACCTCCGTTATCGGACCAACGGGCCTGCTTGTAAGAGACGGCAGGAAGCTCTGCGGTATCAGCCAGACGGCGAATCCTATCAGAGCAATCCAGAATGCCCCCCGAAAATAGGTCTGAAAGCGGACACCACCCTCGATACGGCGAATACTTAGCCACATATAATATATAGCACCCAGAAGGAGTAGCCCGACCAATACACCCTGAATAACAAAAAACCAGGCCAGTTTGTCCGCCATGAGCAGAGTGCTGATTTGGGCATTGTAGGCAAAAATCTCTCTGGTGTAAATGTACCCGGCTACCGGAAGGGCGATAAGACCAGCTACGCCGATAAAGTTACCGATATAGCCCATCCAGTCATAGAACGCCCTATCCCTCTCAGCCTTACTGGTAAAAAACATGAGGGCGGCGAATAAAGCCACCATGAAGCCGCCAAAGCTTATGTTGGCGATAAACCGGTGAAGATTTAAGCCTGTCCAGGTAGCATTGTTAATCAGTTGCCACAGGCTGGCGGTTGTTGGTGAGTCGGGCGGCGTTAGCATGAAACTGCCTACTCCGTTCATCAACACCATGACCACCGTTCCTACCACATTGAGTGCAACGCCGATGCTTATATGTAGGGATTTACGCTGCGCCAGAGCATCCCAGGTATACCAGTAGACATACATCAGGCTACTTTCGACCAGCAGTAGAATAGCATACAGACCGAAAACAGGATAAAAACGCTGAAAAAGGAAGTTGGAAAGTTCCTGATACTTACCCACCAGCACGAAGGTCATGGCGCCGCCAAAGAGAGCGGTGATGCTGTAGCTGATAGCCACAATCTTCATCGTCTCCCGGGCAAGCCGTTCGTACCTGGCATCCCCACTCCGTAACCCTAAGTATTCGCAAACCACAATGAAGATGGGTGCCCCCAGGACAAAAGCCGCAAAAAGCAGGTGCAACTCGGCCACCACCCATATTATCAGTCGGTCGTTAATCAGAGGTATATCGGGAGGCATTAGACCTTACTCCTAGGGGAACTCGAATGAAGGCGGCTTCCCAGTATAGCGCTGAAGATACCGATGACAAATTGACCGAGCGGCCAGGCAAAAAAGAATGTCGAATCACCTTGAGGAAGTCCAGGCAGGGGTTCTGGAAGCACCTGAAGAAAAGAGCCAATAAAGAATAGTATTGACACAGTAAGGTTGTAGAGCATAGCCATCAAAGCTCCATTTACCAGTGACAGTGACGGACCCACTCTTCTGCCTGTAACCAGCCCGCCAATGAAGAGACCGATTGAACCAGCCAACGCCATGAGCCATGAATTTCCCATTATCACGAGGAGAGGCAGTCCAGCCACAAGTGTGCTGAGCAGCCCCACGGCATATCCCAGTCCCACCGGCTTCCAGCGGATGTCCGGGATTTTCCAGCCTGAAGATAGGTCGTTTGTCTCTTTCATCGTTCCTAGAACTACTGGACGGTGAGCTTACCCTTCGCGCCTCTGGCCTCATGGTCACCAAGGGTGCAGCCCAGATTGTAGCTGCCCGGTGGTAATTCCACTTCCAGGATGCTCTCCCGTCCGGCACCGACGTTCTTGGATGTCCATGTTACCGTATCACCGGTTTTTATGGAGAACCGGTGAGCAGTCGCCCCAACATTAGTTAAGACAAATCTGACCTTACCGGATTTAACCGTGATATCGCTAGGCGTATAAAAGAAATCCCCCATATCCACCTTTATTTCTTGTGCCGGTTCAGCAGATGCACCCGTCTGGCTCTTGGTTGCGCTCTCTTGCGAACCCGAACTGCATCCAGATAACGCCACTAACAACGCTACCGAGCACAGCAACCCGGTAACTATCGGCTTATTTTTTCCGCTGAATCTGAATACCATTAGACCTCCTCCAACCTTATTCTTATTAAACTCCCCCAAAACGCTATTCAATAATTAGTGTTCCCGCATCCATGCCGTCGTGAACTCCCCCGGGCGAGGTAAGAAAGCAACCCAGGTCCCAGCTTCCTTTCCGGTCGGACACGGTCCACTCAAAGCGGACGGTCTCCCCGGGCTGGATTTCCTTATAAAGGTTAAAGTCAGGGGCCTCAAATGTATGCATATCACTAGTCGTATTGGTGATGACAAAAACCACCTTAGTCCCAGCCTTGACTCGAACGTCATCGAACGTGTTATCTCTTATGGAGACCGCCATTTCAGTCGCGGTGGATGCTTCCGTTGGTGGCTGCACCGCTGGTGGTGTTACAGGCTGTGTCTGAGAAGGTGTCGATGGCTCTGTCTGGGGAGGCGTCACAGGCTCTACCTGAGGAGTGCTGGTTTTACTTTGCGGTGAAGGACTTACGGGCGCTCCAGAACTGCCACCACAGGCACTCAAAAAGGTTAATGCTCCTACAATAATAATTGCAACTCCTAATCCGACCTGAAACCGAAACCGATTGATTTCCATATTTTGTCTGTGATTAACCCCCCTTCTCACTGAATATGCCCCGTAATCTAGATACTCAAGTTAAGACTACACATAAGTAATATACTATGGTGAACCTGCAAAAGCCCTACCAAAAGTAGTAGTTTCCAACCACATAACTTGATAGGACAAAACTACCAATCCTGGCGGGGTAATCGGCTCAGTGTTTCTGTATCATTGATATTAGCGTAAGTGTAACCCAGGCAGCACTTCAGGAGATGTTTCGTGCAAAATCGGAGGGTTGTCTTGCTCAGCAATCACTCGCTTCTGTCAGCGACCATTCAGAGCTTACTCCAGAACGAGGCTAACTTTCAGTTTTACACTGTGGCCACTGACCAACCCAAGATGAGCTCTAAAATCAAACAAAGGAATCCCCACGCCATCATCATAGATTCCGGTGATACATCGCTGGGCAAGGATGTTATCACCCACCTGCTTGACCAACATCCCAAAGCGAAAGTGATTGCTCTGAACCTTGACCGAAGAAACATCAATGTCTACGGAGTGCACCGTGTCGTCAACTCAGACCTCAATGGACTGATGGACGCAATACGGGGCAGACGACAGCTTCCAGGTAAGGGGGCTCACAAGAAAAAGACTAAATCGGCAGATGCTGGGAATGGAGGTGAGGCGATGGGTACCTGAACTTCAACGCCGGGTTCTCACATCAGGTTTCACGAACGAATCAAACAAGGAGGGAACTAAAAATGAAATCAGGAGTAATCAAAAGGCCGGTGTTTCTGGCCATCATCTTGGTGACGTTAGTAACGTTACTGGCAACAGCTTGCAGCAGCGGCTCCCAGGCCGACGTCGATGCTACCAAAGCGCAGCTCCAGACTAAAGAGCAAGAACTGGCAAGCCTCCAGGCTCAGATTAAGGGAATGGCCCCCGTCACCATAATCGAAACCGGACAGCTTCAGCCGGCTCCGGCAGGAGCAAAACCGTCGGGCTGGGACACGGCGGAGTCCATCAGAGGCGGGTTAAAGCTAGTCGCTACCTATGACTCCAGCGGCCCCGATGCCTGGAGCGCGGCCGACCACCCCTTAATATACGTCTCGAGCGAGGGCACTGAACAGTCTAGCCCTACATATGACGAAAAAGCGCCCTACTTTGCGGGCTTCTTCATTGTCGACGCCTACACCAAGCAGAATGTTGCCTCGGCGCTTTTCAACGTCGGACTGGAAATTACCCGCTTTCCTCATGGTGTGATGGTTTCGCCTGATGGGAAGTGGGCGTATGTGGGCTGGGCACAAAAGGATACCGCCGGGAAAACGGAAGGCGTGGTCGCCATTGTCAACATGAGGACCCTGAAGATGGACAAGCTATTGATGCAGGAAAGCTACTACCAGGGGTCCCTGCGCAGACAGAACCTTCACCACGTCCAGAGCTTCTGGGACTGGCAGGGGCGGGACCGCGTCGTCCTGACGTGGGGGTTTGGCTCTACCGGTGGCCCTCACTTCATCCTGGACCCGAAAAACGACAACAGGGTCGTGAAGGCGATTACCCTCGATGATGTATTTCCGATGGGCCACCCGTACCCGACCACCAGCCCCGATGGCAAGTTCATCTACGTGTCCATGGGCGCACCCTGGATCCAGGAGGGCGAAGGCTACCGCGCTTCCATCGCTAAACTCAATCTGGAGACGGGTGCCGTTATCGTCATACCCGACGTGGGGAACCATCCCATCGGCATTACCAGCACGGCGGATGGCAAGTGGACATACGTGATCGACGGCACCAACAGCTTCGTCTTCAAAATCGATAACGAAACGAATAAGGTGGTGGGACATGCCAGTGCCGGTGTGGGCGGACCCTACGGCCTCGCCCTGAACTGGGACGAGTCGTTTCTCTACACTGTCGGCAAGGGCGAGGGTAGCCACAACACCGGAGGCGTATTGGGGGTGTTAGAAACCAAGACAATGAGGCAGACGCGCACCATCCACAAAATGCCGATATGGCTGGGCGGGTCGGCATCGAGCGTCGACCATGCCATCCTCCACCCGGACCCGGAAGTGAACGAGCTCTGGGTGAGCAACATGAATGGCTGGGAGACCATCGTCCTGGACCTGAACACAAATACGCCGAAGGCTTACATTCCTACCCCCAACGGCGGGAACACTCACTCCGGTGGATTCGTCCGCTATAAGGCTGACTGGACCGGCGAGGTGCAGTCTGACCAGGGCGGCCCTAAGTCCAAAACTATGTGGGACATTGTCAAGGCTAAAGTAGCAGCTAAGGAGGCCGCAGCGAAATAACCTGATACACGAATATGTGGTCGTGCCCTCAGTCCTTGAGGGCACGACCAGTAGAGCACACATTCGATAGAGGAGGAAGAGGATGGGTCGGTTAATTCGGTACTGGAATGGCTTCTTGCTTGTCCTGGCGGCTGCGCTGGTTCTGACTGCCTGCTCGGATGACTTGAGCGTGTCCAATAAGGAGGTGGTGCTGGCGCCCCTGGGAGAGCCAACTGCTGTCGTCGCCAGCGACGAGCTTCCCGCGACATCCTCCGATGAGTCTGGCTACCTCAGCCTTAATCTAATTGTGACGGATGATAGCTTCCAGCCTCCTGCTATTTTTATACCCGTAGGACAAAGGGTGCGGCTTGTATTGCGAAACCGGGGTTCGACTGAACACCATTACAGAGTTCTAGAGTTAAGAATTAGAGACTTACTATGGCTCGCTCCGGTAGATAACACTGCAGATACAGGCGAGGATGAGGAGGCAGAACACGAGGCGCACCATCAAGCCACCAGTTTCGTGTCGTTCCGAGCTACATCACCCGCAGACATAAGACCGCTGGGTGACGAGGTCCACGCTTATGCCGAAGCCGGTGGGGGGGATATGGTTCTTTTCACCGCTACTGACACCGGAACCTTCTTGGTTCATTGCCCGCTTCATCCTGAAATAATTGGTAAGGTGATAGTCTATGGCATCGCAAGGTATGATGTGTCGGTTTCCCCACCACTGGGGACGGTAGCAACCGAAGACCCTTCACAAGCATCGCTGAAATCCGCCGCCATACTCAGAGAGCTAGTGCCATTGCTGACCAGAACGGCAGTATCGAAAGACGGGATAGAGTTAGAAGCTCTGTACCAGGCGCCGGCCCTTTATGAACTGACGGGACGCACTCCGCCAGAATCCGACACATCCGTCATCGCTTTCACTGTCAGCGAATCAGTGCACGATGGCGAGCTACCCGAAGAGGCGATTGAGTTTGTCCTGACGGTCGACGACAAGGGGCCTTTTGCCCCGCTAAAGGTAAGGCGGTTGAGCGACGACCCTCATCACCGTACTACAGAATACTTGTTCCCAGGTAAGGACAGCGATGGCTCACCTCTTATCAAAAGTGGACACCAGGTGCTGACTCTGTCAGCGGTTCCTGATGACCCTATGGGCATTGCCAGTGGCACGGCCCTTGTGTGGCATCTGCCCATCTCGCCATCCACGCCTTCAAGCACCTTGACCCCAGTCTCCTTAACTGATGCTCAAATCATCCAGGTAGATGGTGACGACAAAGGATTCAATCCGAACCGCCTGACATTGACTAGGGGAAGGCGGGTAGTGCTCATCTTCCGGAATATCGGCAGCGTGGAGCATCACCTCCATTCCCTGGAAATGCCGGTCCAGGATGTGTCGTGGTACTCTCCTCCTCATACTCATGCAGATTCTCCGGTGCCGTCAGACATAAATACACTACTGTCTGCCCAGTTCCTGCCCTACCACATTTGTGATTCTGAATCGGGTATATGCCCTACTGGTCTGGATGTCCACCTGCACGCGCCAGCAGGGGACTGGCTTGCCATCACTTTTATACCAACTACTGCCGGGACCTTTTCCATGAATTGCACAGTGCATCCTTACATGAAAGGAACGATAGTAGTAAAATAGTAGTGTGAGAGAGGTGAACATCGCCATGCGATACAAGTCCGATAGTCAGATATGCCAGGAGGATTACTTAACATCGCCTGCTCCGGCAGGCTCTATTTCACCGGGAGTGACGAAGCGCCTCTTCTCAAAGACGGCATCTCGGAAAATGATTCCGCTGTGGTTCACTTCTATCGCATTATCTCTTGTCTTAGCGGCTTGCTCAACAGCTCCCACACGTTCACCAGAGCCAGTGACGACATCCACACCAAGCGAAGCCAGTTATGCCAATGCCCAACTGCTTGTAGAAAGCTCCTGGTTAGCGCAAAACCTGAACGCACCGGGACTACGGATTGTGGACGTTAGGGACTCCGCCAAATATGCCGATAGTCATATCTCCAATGCACTTTCACTGCCAATATCTGTGGCAATGGTGAACCAGCCCTTTCCCAACGAGCTTCCATCTCCGGCAGCGGTAGAGACCTTGCTCGGAGACCTGGGTATCGGGAACGACTCGGCACGTATCGTTGTCTACGATGACTCCCGAGGACTGGCTGCGGCGCGAGCTTTCTGGACGCTAGAGTACTTTGGCTTTAAGGACAAAGTTGCCATATTGAACGGTGGTTACCCCAAGTGGCAGCAGGAAAACCGTGAAACCACACGGCTTACTCCAAAACCGGACAAGGTAACATTTACTGCTCGGCCTGATGCTAGCTTGCTGGCTGGTCTGGACGGCCTCTTGGCCAGGTTAGGCAAACCGGGCTTCGCTGTCATGGACACCCGAACCTCCAAGGAATACTTGGGAGAAGACTTGCGGGGGAACAAAAAGGGTGGACATGTCCCTGGCGCCGTGAATCTAAACTGGGAAGATACTATGACTCAGGGCGATGCAGCAATCTGGAAAACGCCTGAAACTCTCTACGCCATATATGCCGACAAGGGGTTAAGAGAAGAAATGACGGTCGCTGTCTATTGCCAGACAGGGGTTCGGGCGGCTCACGGCTATTTCACGCTACGCCTGCTGGGTTACAATAAAGTAATGGTCTACGATGGGTCTATGGCCGAATGGAATAACAGAATGGATACTCCGGTAGAAACCAAACCCAACCCGACGGTATCCAACGATTAGGCTATTGGTAGACCGGGAATCGTGGTGTGTAGTGATGTGATGCTCCTCAAAGCAGGCGATATTCTGGGTAATGCGAAACATACGCTGGGTAGGGTATAATGGTTCTTGGGTAATCCTTGTGTGGTGGTGTGTGTTTATGGATAACAAGAATAGTCAGGAACATAGAAGATGGCGTGTTAACATGCAAGTGCTAAAATGGGCAACCATAGCGCTGCCCATCATCTTTCTTGTATCGCTGGACCTGTTGAGGCACTCCTTTTTTTATGGACGGCTTCATACCCTGAGCGGGTTTGTTGCCACCTACACGGTCATCGCCTTGGCAGTGGTTATCTTCTCTTTCAGCATTTTTGGTTTTATTAGCCGCCTGCAACGAAGGACTATTGACCAGAACCGCCATCTCTCTGCTTTGAATGACATCGTTAGAGCTTCGGCGGGTAGCCTCGGTCTTGAAGATACCCTGTATGCTAGCCTAAAAATCGTCGTGGCAAATATGAATGTAGATTCGGGGGTTATTTGCCTCGTTGATGCGGAAAAGGAGGAACATGCCCTTGTCTGCTACATCGGTTTGTCTCCAGAAGTAGCTGAGAGAATCCAAAAAAGGAGGCTTAGAGATGAGCCGATAGGCCTAACAGCAGTCCGTACCGGTCGGCCAGTCATCATTGAGCGAGTTTGTGAAGACACTAGAGTTACCGAAGCGGCCAAACGAGAAGGAGTCAAGTCTATCATTAGCGCACCGCTGAAATTTGAGGGAGAGGTCAACGGCATACTAGCTATCTCCACACGTACCGAGCGACATTTCTCTGATGCCGACCAGGAGTTTCTTGAGAGCATTGCTGGCCAGCTGGGTATGGTGATAAGGAACGAGCAGCTTTACCAGCGGGTTGAACTCCACAATCGGGAGCTCGGCGCCTTACTTGCTGTTGGAAAGGCCGTCACTTCGTCTCTTGAGCTGGGCGAGTTGCTTGACAAGTCTCTGGATACCATTATCGAGGTGATGCCCATCAATATTGCGGAAATCTGGCTTGTTGACGGAGAAGAAGGATTAATCATGAAATGTCACCGCGGGGCATATCGCGAAGCCTTCTTGGAGCAGACCCGGTTCCGGATGGGGGAGGGCATGCCCGGTATCGTTGCTCAAAGCCGGCAACCTATTCTGGTGCATAACCTTCCTGAGGATGACAGGTTCTTACGGAAGGAAGCGGTGAAAGCAGGTTTTCATACCCTTTGTGCTTTGCCTCTGTTTTTCCAGAAGAAGCTGGTCGGAGTTATGCTTGTAGCGGCTCTTTCGGCTAATGTCTTAGAAGGGCAACGCGAGCTTCGTCTGCTGGAGGGACTTGGCGAATGGCTAGCCATCGCCATAGAGAACGCTCGCCTGTACCAGCAAGTCCAGGACATGGCAATCTTGCAAGAGCGGGAGCGCCTGGCGCGCGAGATGCATGACGGAATGGCCCAATTATTGGGTTACATTAATACTCAGACTATGGCTGTTAAAAAACTCCTTTCTAACGGTCAACTGAGTAGGGCAACTGAAGAGCTTGCAAGAATGGAAACTATAGCTCGAGACCTGTATGCCGATGCCCGGGAAATAATTCTTGGTCTTAGAACCACCGCTATTGGAGAAGATGGCTTGCTTCCCGCTTTACGACGGTATGCTGAACGATATACGGAGATGACGGGCATCCAAGTGGAGTTCGGTACTAATGGTGGGGTTGAAAGCCCACGATTACCATCCACAATCGAGATTCAATTGCTGCGTATTGTTCAGGAATCGTTAACCAACATCAGAAAGCATGCAAAAGCCACAGAAGCAAAAGTGACTTTTCAGCGAAATGACTCCCAAATTCGAGTCACGATAGCCGACAATGGTCAAGGATTTGAATCGACACACCTGCCTCTAACCGGACGCCCACGCTTCGGTCTCCAGACAATGCGGGAGCGTGCTGAAGCACTCGGAGGCTCTCTTATTATCGACAGCGCAACTGGGCAGGGAACCAGGGTGGAAGTCTGCATACCCTTAGCAGCATGGGACGGTCAAGTGTTATCTTATGAAAGTTCTGCTGGTTGATGACCATGCCTTGTTTCGAGCAGGGCTGGCAAGCTTGTTGAAAGCCTGGGGTCTCCAGGTAGTTGGCGAAGCCAGCTCCGGTGATGAGGCTATCGTTAAGGTACGGGAGCTACATCCCGAGCTTATCTTTATGGACATCAATATGCCTGGACTTAACGGCTTACAGACGACGCGGGCGGTGAAGTCTGAATTCCCCGATATTAAGGTGGTCATCCTCACAATATCGGACGATGAAAATGACCTGTTTGAGGCAATTAAGGGTGGCGCCGAGGGCTATCTCTTAAAGAATCTAAGGGAAGACCAGTTCGCCGAACTGGTGAATCGCATTGAACGGGGCGAACCGGTCATGACACCCAGTTTAGCAAAGAAGCTGCTAGGAGAATTTGCCCGTCTCAAGCAAGAAGACCATAAAGATGGGGTAGAGACGGGCTTGACGCAACGAGAAGGGGAAGTGCTCGAACATGTGGCAAAAGGGGCGACCAACAAGGAGGTCGCTGCGGCACTTTTTATCTCGGAGAATACCGTCAACTACCATATGAAGAATATCCTGGGCAAGCTGCACCTCAGGAACCGGGCCGAGGTTGTTGCTTGGGCTTTTAGTCATGGATTCACAGCCAGGCCAATCGACCAGCACGGTAATTAATTAGAGAATATGAATTAAACTTGGACTCTTATTCGCACATTGCTTCGCAACGCAATACATCACCGAGGGTCGTGGGTTCGAATCCCACCAGGGCGCGCGTCTGACTTGTGTTTCCCTCGGTTCTCTATTTGTCATTGCGAGGAGCCCTTCCAAAGGTAAGGATGACGACCTGCTCGCCGAACAAGTTCTTTGGCAGACGAGAGCAATCCTTCCCCCCGCGTCATTGCGAGGAATCCTTCCGAAAGAAGGATGACGAAGCAATCTATATAGATGATTCATATAGATTGCCACGCCCCGATGAAATCGGGGCTCGCAATGACGGAAGAAAGGCTCGCAATGACAAAGCAGAATCTATTGACTTACTCCGGCGAGTAAGGTATGCTGGATATGCCTGTCAGGCAGTGTTAAAATCGAATATGAGCCTCCGAGTTGCTGTAACTAAGGGTTTTTTGCCTATGAGCAGCAACCATAGGGTACAAGGGGAAACGTTTGTGCCTCCCGTTTTGGAAAGGAGACTGTGTAATGGCGTGTTTTGCGCCGGATAAAGCACCTCCTTGAGGTGCTTTTTTATTACGGCTATCTTCAAAAAAGTTCTTAAAAGGGGAAGTAATGAAAAGGTCTGTATTTTGTTTATCAAGTATTTTACTGCTTTTAAGTCTGGCGGTCAGCAGCCTGCTAATGAGCTGTTCCTCGTCGGCACCAGCCAATACCGAGCTGATTCTGGCTACTACCACCAGCACCCAGGACTCGGGCCTGCTTGATGTTTTGATACCCATGTTTGAAGAGCAGACTGGCTACCATGTTAAGACCATAGCCGTGGGCACCGGTGCGGCGCTGGCTATGGGCCAGCGGGGTGAAGCAGACGTTCTTTTGGTGCACAAACCGAGCGCAGAGTTACCTTTAATGGAAAATGGTGATGCCATCAGCCGTAAACTGGTGATGCACAATGATTTCATAATCGTCGGTCCTCCATCCGACCCTGCCGGTATCAAGGGTATAACCTCAGCAACAGACGCATATAAAAAGATTGCAGACAGTAACTCAATATTCATTAGCCGCGGCGACGCCTCAGGCACCAACAAGACGGAGCTAGATATCTGGAAAACCGCCGATATTGAACCTGCAGGGCAAAGCTGGTACCAGGAGTCGGGGCAGGGCATGGGGGCGACTCTGACCATAGCTTCGGAGAAACAGGCCTACACCATGACCGACCGTGCGACCTATCTTGCCACCAAGGCGAACCTGGAGCTTGACCTCCTTGGCGAGGGCGACCCGCTTCTGCTCAATATTTACCATGTTATGCAGGTCAATCCTGACAAAAATGATAAGATAAATGCCGAAGGAGCTAAGGCTTTCGCAGATTTTATGGCGGCTCTGGCTACCCAGGAAGTTATCAAGAATTTTGGCGTCGACAAATATGGTCAGCCCCTGTTCTTTCCGGACGCGGATAAGACAGAAGCAGACCTGGGCAGTTTCTAGCAAGGTTTGATGCCCGCTCTTCCGCAAGGCGGGAGGGCATCAAACTATTTGAAGGAGTTAAGTCTTGGACCTTATTGTCCAGGGTATAGTTCATGCTTTCCAGTTACTTATTCACGGTGACCGGGAAGTCATCCAAATTACGCTGCTCTCTCTGGGCGTCTCCCTTTCAGCCACAGGCATCAGCCTTCTCATCGGTATTACGCTGGGTACGGTTATCGGCTTGAACCGTTTCCTGGGACGCCGGTTTCTTGTTAGCCTGATAAATACGGGCATGGGCGCGCCACCGGTAGTTGTCGGACTGATTGTCAGCGTCTTGCTTTGGCGTACAGGCCCTTTAGGGATTTTAGGCCTGATGTATACACCATACGCCATTGTGATTGCCCAGGTCATTATCTCTCTACCCATTATTACCGGGTTCACTATGGCTTCCATTCAGCAGATTGACCCCAAGCTCCGCCTTCAGATTCTGGCTCTCGGCGCCTCGCGCTTCCAGCTGCTATGGCTGCTTATCAGGGATACCCGCCTGCCGCTCCTGGCGGCAGTTATGGCTGGCTTCGGTTCTATCATATCAGAGGTCGGAGCGGCAATTATGGTCGGCGGCAATATCAAGGATGATACACGGATTCTTACCACGTCTATAGTATTATGGAACAGCAAAGGCGATTTCGGAATGGCTATTGCCTTGGGCATTATTCTCATGGTCCTGGTATACCTGGTAAATATGTTACTCACTCTCATTCAGCAAAGGAGCAGACCGAGGTGATATCGGACAATACGGCAGATTACCCCTGCGCGCTGGAGGCGAAGGACCTTTCAGTTATACTTGGCGGGCAGAAGGTGCTGGATGTACCATTGCTTCAGGTGCATCGCAATGAAGTGCTGATGGTCATCGGGCCCAACGGCTCGGGTAAAACAACACTACTTCTTTGCCTTGCGTCGCTCTTGAAACCCGCCAGCGGGACTATAGTCTATAAAGGAATGCCGGCTACGGATTCCAGGAACGTTCTTGAGCTTCGCCGCAGACTTGCCGTGGTTTTTCAGGAATCTTTGTTACTCAATAGTTCAGTGTGGGACAATGTAACCCTGGGTCTTCGTTTGCGTGGAGTAAAAGGTAATGAAGCCAGGGCTAGAGCAAAAAAGTGGCTTGAGCGATTTGGCATTGCTCATCTGGCTAAGAGACAGGCCCGAATGCTCTCAAGTGGCGAGGGGAAAAGAGTCAGTCTGGCACGGGCTTTCGTTCTTCAGCCGGAGCTCCTTTTGCTTGATGAACCTTTCAATGCCCTGGACACCCCTACCCAACGGTCCCTGCTGGAAGATTTTGAGAATGTTTTGAGAGAAACGAAGACAACTACTGTAATGGTGACTCATGACCGCAATGAGGCAATGTCGTTAGGTGACCGGGTGGTCGTGCTTATGAACGGCGCTATCAGCCAGCTTGGTACGCCTGACGATGTGTTTGGTTTCCCGGCCGACGAAGAGGTAGCCAGCTTCGTAGGTGTTGAGAATATTATCGGCGGCAAAATAGTATCCAGCCGGGATAAGATAGTCACTGTAAAGGTGGGGGAAAATATAATCGAAGCGGTCTCGGATTACCCGGAAGGGACGGAGGTCTCAGCCTGTATCAGGCCGGAGGATATAACCCTGGCCAGGTCAAAAATTACCAGCAGTGCCCGGAATTCTTTTGCCGGCAGGATAACCCGCACGGTTTCATTCGGCGCCCTCGCCCGGGTTGAAATAGACTGCGGTTTTCCGCTGGTATCCCTGGTGACTAAAAGGTCTGCCGAGGAACTGGATTTAACCAGGGACAGGCAGGTTTATGCCACCTTCAAGGCTACTGCTATCCATATTATCAAGAGGTAACTAGTGTCGCGTCAGGTAAATAATATGTCATTCCCGCGAAGCTTGTCCCGTACTTGATACGGGAGCAGGAATCTAGTTACTCCTCCCCACCTGGATTCCGTATCAAGTACGGAATGACAACGGGAAAGGTGTCAACGATTAGCCTGACAGGACACTAGTGTTGCCAGACAGATAAAAAAGTAGCACTGTTAGAGGTAAAAGAGTTATGATATTAGATGAAGAATGGAAAGGGAAATGAGCAGTCTCTTTGACTCCTGGCAGCGCCAGATTAACTACCTGAGAATATCGGTTACCGACCACTGTAATCTGGGCTGTGTTTATTGCTCGGTGAGTTCATTGCCTCATCTGCACCGCAGCGAAATCCTTTCTTACGAAGAAATCGAACGGGTGGTGCGGGCAGCCGCCGGTATGGGTATCAGCAAGGTGCGTCTCACCGGCGGTGAGCCTCTGGTGCGACCTGACCTGAGCAAACTGGTCAGCATGATTGCCCGGATAGAGGGCATCGATGATATCTCGCTTACCAGCAACGGCATCCTGCTTGCCAGGTACGCCGGGGAGCTTAAGGAAGCCGGGCTAAGTCGGGTCAATGTCAGCCTGGATACCCTGAAAGAGGACAGGTTCAAGCGTATCACCGGCGGTGATAGGCTGAAGGAAGTCCTGGCCGGTATTGAAGCAGCCCACCAGGCCGGGCTGGAACCGGTGAAGATAAATGTGGTGGTGCTGCGGGGCATAAATGATGACGAGCTTTTAGACTTTGCCCGGAAGAGTATTGACCAGGGCTGGCATGTCAGGTTCATTGAGTTTATGCCTTTCGGGACGCCGGGCAGCGAAGACCTGGAGACATTTGCCACCCAGGAAATCAGCGAGCGTATCCAATCCCTGGGCAGGCTTGAGCCTGATACCGGCCCGGCCGGCAACGGTCCTGCCCGCTATTACCGCTTCCCCGGGGCAAAAGGCACCATAGGCTTCATCACCCCGATGACCGAGCATTTCTGTGCTACCTGTAATCGTCTTCGCCTTACCTCCGATGGCCAGCTGCGCCCCTGCCTGCTGGACGAAGATGAGATTGGCTTGAGAGCAATATTGCGCTGTGGAGCTGACACCGAGGAAATAAGACAGGTTGTCCGGCAAGCGGTAGCCATGAAGAGAGAATGCCACCAGCTGAACGGTGGGGTTGCCCCGCAGACGGTGAGGCGACCGATGTGCCAGATAGGAGGCTAAAACCCAATATGTCATTCTGGTTCCACTGAGTCAGTTCTGGTGACATCACTGGAACCACCACGAAGTGAACGAAGTGAAGAATCTCCGGGTGGGGGTTTATGTGTATCACCCGCTTCACCGAAACCATTCGCTACGTTTACACTGAGCTCGTTCCGATTATCGTCAGAGTGAACAAAGCGAACGTGCTCAGGGTGACATGAAGGAGCTCATTTTTGATACAAAGCGCTTTGTAAGGGGAAGGGTTCACCCTGAGGGGTTCTCCGTTCGGCTGAGCTCAGTTCTGGTGACAGTTCTGGTGACAGTTCTGGTGACATCACTGGAACCATCACTGGAACCACGGCGAAGCCCTGAAGGGGATTAAGGGGATAGGGTTATAATGTAAATTAGAGGGGGTGAGAGGTATAAAATGACTGAATTGACTCATTTGGACTCAGGCGGCGAAGCCCGGATGGTTGATATTGGCGATAAGGCTGATACCCGGCGGGAGGCGGTAGCCGGCGGCAGGGTTATAATGAAGCCGGGCACCCTTGAGCAAATCAGGGCGGCAAGACTGAAAAAGGGAGATGTGCTTGCCGTAGCCCGGGTTGCCGGCATCATGGCAGCCAAAAAGACTCCCGACCTGATACCCCTCTGCCACCCCATACTGACCGATGAAATCTCCGTTGACTTCGACCTCTCCGCAGAAGACTCCATAGGAATCACTGCCACTGCCAAAAGCACCGGCAAGACGGGGGTGGAGATGGAAGCCCTGGTCGCCGCCTCGGTCGCCGCCCTGACCATTTACGATATGGCAAAGTCCGTAGACCGGGGTATGACCATCACCGAAATACGCCTGGAAAGCAAAAAAGGCGGGAAGAGCGGGGTTTATCGGAGGAAAGAGTGGAAATAATTAGACGATTATCCTCGAATCCTAAAGGCAAGTACATATATTTAACAAGTGCTTTACATTTTGTTTACACTCTGACACGAGTAATGGTATACTATATACAGTATACAGTGAAGGGAAGGTGGTATACTGTGTGCGAAGGGAGGTATGATGGGAGCCGAAGGCTATGTTGTTCTTACATATAAATTTCAAAAAGAAGGTAGACGCTGGCTAGCACGCTGCGAAGAACTTGGCACTGCGGTCTTTGGTCGTTCCTTGCCAGAAGCTGAGAGATTACTTGATGAAGCCATTTGGCTTCATCTGAATACTTTAGAAGATATTGGTGAGCGAGAACGATTTTTCGAGGAAAACAATATACCTCTTCACAACGTTAAGCCTAAGCATGACGTGACGGTCTGTATTCCGCTAAGGCAAGATGTATTTATTCACCCACATGTCCAGCGTATTCCGGCGCTTAGTCTCTCTTGAGTTAGATTCCATACTTATTGGCTAGTTCCAATAAGCCCCTTTTACCAATTCGTGTCTGCTTTGGCCCCAGTATATCTGAAAGAGTACCATCGGGAATTATTGCTCTTGTATCTTGAATAATAGTAGTCCTAGTTCGACCACCAATAGCTTTAATTAAAGCAACGCCGTGACGGGTCCGTCGATGGAATATCCAGCCATCTTTTTGAAGAAGCTTAATAAGCTTCTTCCCGGTTATAGGCGGTAACTTGGTATATTTCGCCATCTATTTGCCCTCTTTCTGAGTTACAGGGGCATAAGTAAAGCAGTCTTTTTACCGAAAGACTGCTTTACTGTTTTACATCGTTTTCACTCTTTTGATAAAGAATATCCAAAACAACTCCAAAGTATTTTTCTAGGGAATCTCTTTTTTGTTTTTCCAACACACTGCCTGGTGTTGGTAATTCCTTTATCAGGCCTAGTAGCATCGGGTGTAATTGTAAGCTCTCATCAGGTGGTTTCGACTTGTCTCCAATAGGTGGCTTTGGTTTACCTTCTCCCTTGTTGATTGGAGGTATATCCTTTTTGTCCCTACTACGTCTTGATTTCTTCGCAGTAGCCCAGTGGGGAGAGCATCTTAATCCTGTAAAGCTACAAGCGTCTGTAAAGAATCGCACAGCCATTTCTAGAGTTCCGCCGGATATGCCATAAGCACGAAGGGCATCCTGAAGCTGTTGGAACGATGCATTACTCTCACCTAGCTTTACAGCTTCTGCGTATTTTGCCTCCAGCAGTTCTCGTAGTACTGTCTTTTTGGCATCACCCTTAGCATCAATAAGTTTTTGTAGTATAGGTTGTGAATTACCTTTTTCATCAATCAGCCCCAGAAACTTGAAAGCACTAAGGGTTTGTGCCTGCAAACTGCCGGAAAAACTGCTCCATACGTAGCGGTCAATTACAGGGGGAACTCCCTGCTCTAGCTTGGCTAGTGCGCTCAGGAACGTCTTGAATGCAATGTAAACAGGCTTCCTTTCTTGTGTAGTAGCATTAGTAACCATAAGTTAAACATCCTCCTTGTAGGTCATTTTTACTATCTAAATATAATTATATTCCTATCGTCCTACAATGTCAATAGGAATTCCTATGATTGTTGATAATTTTTTGCGATAGCCTCAACTACGAGTTAAAATTAAGTAAATATATCAAATTGGTAGGAGGGGCACAATGATAGAACTTGGCAAGAAAGTAAAACTAAGAGCATACGGCGGTCAAGAAATAGTGAGACTTGTAGTTGACCAAAAAAATGAAACAGTCTATGTTTGCACCGAGAATGAATATAAGAAAGCTCGTCAAGAAAGGCGTGAGCCAATATGTGTGGGGTTCAATATAAAATACGTTTTGAATAGCGACTAGGAATTTGATTCAGGTTTCCACCTAGCCTGAGCGGCCTTCTTAGCTATCTCACTTCGTTGCTGAGGTGTTAGTTTTTCGGCTCTAGCTTTACCGCCTTTTAAGCCGCCTTTACGTCCTAGAGCGGGATAGTCTGGCTCAGGTTTTTCTTCTGTTTGTCCAGTAGCTTCTTGGACTACACGGAAAGCAGTTACAGCAAAATCGTGTTCTTTCTTCTTTCGTTTAACCATACTTAAATGGTAAACCATCGCTCAAGCATTGTCAACGCTCAAGCATTTCAAAATGATACACTACCCAAAATAGAGCCAAATCCCCCGTCCTGGCCTGCTGTCCACAATATGACAGGGGGCAACAAAAGGTTAACATAACTACAAAAACGACTCCTTAATTAGCTTGAATCGTTTCCCTTTTTTTATTTTCAGTGTGCCAGGAGTCTAAAACAGCGTTACGGTAACCGGCTCGCCTTTTTCCAGCAGGTCTATGTTTTCGGCTATCTCTATGTAGCCGTCGGCGGCGGCGATACTGGTTATCGCTCCAGACTCCTTAAACACGGAAACCGCCTCGCCATTCTCAACTCTGACAGTCAAGAACTGCCTCCTGCCCACACTGCCGGGGATTCTTCGGGCAAGCCTGGCTTCAACGGTCTCGCCTCTTCTCGGCGGCAGGTGAGCCATCTTTCTTATCGTCGGTAAAAGAAATAGATAGGCGTTAATCAGGCAGGAGGTGGGGTAGCCGGGCATGCCGAAAAACGGCTTGCCCTCTATTATGGCAAAAAGGGTCGGTTTCCCGGGCTTTATCTGAATTCCGTGGAAGAGAACCTCGCCCCAGTCCTGGATGACATCAGCCAGCAGGTCTCTCTCTCCTACCGAAGAACCCCCTGAAATTACCACCAGGTCGTTCTTCAGGGCCTGGGTAATTTTTGCCTTGATATCCTCACGGGTGTCGCCGACTATTCCCAGCTTGAGGGGAACCCCGCCGTTTTCTTTTACCACCGAGGCAATGGTGTGGGAGTTAATATCATAGACCTGCCCCCGTCTCAGCTTCTTGCCGACCTCAGCTACCTCTTCTCCGGAAGGGAGGACAGCCACCTTCGGCTTTGCATAGACCTTGATTTGGGTTATCCCCTGGGAAGCCAGCACCCCGACCTTGCCCGCATCCAGCACCGAGCCCTGGCTCAGCACATTTTCACCTTTCCTGATGTCTTCTCCCTTCCTGCCCACATTGCCCCTGGGCAGAATTGCCTTAAACACCTTTACCCTGCCGTTTTCCGCCTCGGTATCCTCGACCATCACCACGGCATCGGCTCCCGGGGGCATCATTGCCCCGGTAGCAATCTGGATACACTGCCCGGTAGCTACCTTCGCTTTCGTGGTATCTCCGGCGTGGATTTCGCCCACCAGCTCCAGCACCGTGGGGCTGAACTGACCGGCAGCAAAGGTATCCCTGGCTTTGACGGCGTAGCCGTCCATAGCCGCCCTGTTAAAAGGGGGTGTGCTCAAAGTGGCTATTAAGTCCTTGGCAAGAACCCTGCCCACAGCCTCATCAATGCCGACCGTCTCCACCCGTTTGACCGGCTTTATGTTTGCCTCGACAATCTTTTTAGCTTCTTCGTATGAAAGAAGGGCGCCGAATGGTTTCATTCCGTTGCCTCCCTGACCATATGCCCCACTTCGGGCAGAATAATCTTGTCCATTGCCGTTTTGGCTGCTCCAAGCGAGCCGGGCAGGCAGATAACAACTTTCCTGCCAGCCACACCGGCAATCGCCCGGCTCATTATGCCGGCGGTGCCAATCTCCTGGTAGGACAGGTGACGAAAAAGCTCACCAAAGCCATCCAGTTTCTTCTCCAGGATGGGGGAGACCGTTTCCACGGTGAGGTCCCGGTAGCTCAGTCCTGTGCCGCCGCTGGTAATGATGACCTGAAGTTCTTCCTGACCCAGCAGTTCAAAAAGCGTCCGTCTGATAGCCAGGGCGTCGTTTTTCAGAATGGCGTAAGCAGTTACCTGGTGCCCGTTTTCACTCAGTTTTTGTTTTAGAAACTTGCCCGATTCGTCAGTCTCTTCAGTCCGGCTGTCGGAGATGGTGATAACAGCACAAACCAAACTGCGGGGTGCTCTCTGTCTGTGTTCTTGATAACCCACTATCCCTCCGTTTATTGAATGGCATTCAATCAGGGCTAAAGTCCGAAAGCGGCATCAGTGGTGGTGCTCTGCACGGCGGCCTGTATCTGTCTCTTCTCTCCTCGGCGTTTTAGCGGACAGGGGTTTACAGAGAATTTCCTTAACGTCAAGGTCAAAAAACCTGCTTGAATTCACCGGTCTGACTACCACTGCCGTATCCGCCCCTCTGGTATTGCCGGCTATGGCGATAACATCTTCGTCGGTGCGTATTAGTCCGGCATCAGCCGCCATCAAAGCAATCTCGCAAGCAACCTTCATTCCCGGCCCGAAAATACTCAGTGTGCTGCTGACGATAGCCAGAGGAGACCAGCTATATTTTGACCGTATCGCACGGTCGACTCCGGCGAAGGCGTGAGCCGTAGTCAGTATCACCACGTCCTTGCTTTCAACTATTTTCCTGTTTTCCTCGGTGAGTTCCTGAGTATCGGGTTCCCGGTGACCGGTCATATGGCTGACGACTATTACCCTTAATCCCTTAAGAACTTCTACTGCCCGGGCAGCAGAATCCCCACCGGTGGTTGCGACCAGAATGTTCCTGATACCCAGTTCCTCGGCACGCTCTTTAGCGATACTGAGCGTCTCATCGGTTATCCTGAGTTTTGCTTCCCTGTCCTCCCGGCCAACATTTTCAAAGTAGACTATTTTCCCTTCCATTATCGTCCTCCTGTATTTCTAATGTATGATTTGTAGCAAATTCCTGGCAAAAAATCAACTTATCCCCATGTCATTCCAATTCTGGAAGGACTCGCAATGACAGAAGAAGGCTCGTAGCGACAAGTGGGGAATTGTTCTTTGGGACAAGGGGGTAGAATGGCTAAACGAACTCTCGGTATCTTGTTGACTGCTGTAAAAAATGCCGTGATGCTGTAAAATAGTAATAGCTTGAAAAGAAAATTACCTTTTAATAAGGATAATTAAGGAGGAGTCAAATGTGGCTGCAAACGAGGATGTATCTGCTGGTGGCTTTGCTCTTCGGCATCCTTTACGGTGTTATCGTTGCCCTCGGCACCTGGATGGGAGCCGGCAATGCTATCTCTTACATTGTTCTGGCTCTCGTCTTTCTCGGCATTCAGTATCTTATCGGTCCTTCCATAGTTGGCTGGACGATGAGAGTGAAATGGGTCTCGGAGAAAGAAGCGCCGGAGCTCCATAAAATGGTGGCTGACCTTGCCCGGGAAGCCAATCTGCCTAAACCCCGCGTCGGCATTTCTCAGCATACAATACCGAACGCTTTCGCTTACGGGCGCACCCAGCGGGATGGGCGGGTCTGCGTTACCCAGGGTATCCTGGATATATTAAACAGGGATGAACTAAAGGCTGTCCTCGGGCATGAAATGTCTCACATCAGGCACCGTGATATGGCAATTATAACCCTGCTTTCGGCAATACCGATGATACTCTACTGGATTGCCTGGAGCACGATGTGGGGAGGAGCTTTCGGAGGGCGGCGGCAGGGAGGTGGTAATTATGCTGTCCTGATCGGACTGGGCGCCTTTTTGCTCTACTTTATTACCAATCTCCTGGTGCTTTACGGTTCCAGGATACGGGAGTACTATGCTGACCTGGGTAGCATTAAATTAGGCAGTAGCCCCCACTATCTGGCTACTGCCCTGTATAAGCTGGTATATGGAAATGCCCGTTTTAAGGGTACGGAAGAACTAAAACAGGTTGAAGGGGTCAGGGCATTTTTTGTTAATGACCCTTCCCGTTCCTGGTATGAGCTGAGAGAGCTGTCCCAGATTGACCAGGATATGAGCGGCACAATCAGTGCCGATGAGCTGGCCGATGTGCGCCAGAAGGAAGTGCGCCTGAGCACCGGAGATAAAATGATGGAGCTTTTTACTACCCACCCTAACATGCTGAAAAGGATTAAGCACTTATCCTCTCTTCCTGTTTAGTCTGGTCTGGTACAAGTAGTAAAGGATTAAGCCGATAGCCATCCAGGCGATTCCTGCCCAGCGGCTGTAAGGTTGGATGATAATTACCACCAGCCATATTGCTGAAGTGCCGAGCAGACCGAGGATGGCGGTCAGGGGCAGTTCCCGCCCCCTAACCTTGATATTCCAGCCCAATTTAAATGGGCGGGGTAAATCGGGCTTTTTCACCCGTAGCATCAGGATGGCAGCATGAGCCAGGGCGAATGTAAGCAGGGAACCGAAGACATAAAGAGCACCCAGGTCAGCGAAGAAAGTCTGACTGAAAAAGCCGGGAATCAGTAACGCCAGGGCTATAGAGCAAAAAAGGATAATGGCAATATGGGGCGTGCGAAAACGGGGATGGACCTGGCTCAAGGATATCGGTAATTGCTCATGTGAAGATAGGTTAAAAGCAAGGCGGGAAATACCCATCAGCCCGGCGTTGGTGGCAGTGAGCAGGATACTGGCTGCCAGTATAGCTACCAGAGCCGGTAAGATATTACGGATCCCGGTGAATATCCAGCTTAAGACAATGATAAGCTCTTCTCCCGAAGTAATCCTGGCTGCCATCTCATTTGGGGACATAACCGAGGAAATGCTATCTGCGATGCCGGCTACGGGGTCTCTTGCCCAGCCATTTATAGGGTCACCCAGCATCTGCGGTGTCATTGCGGACAGGGCAACTACGGAGATACCGGCAAATAGGACCAGAACGACTACAATCATCAGGATGTATGCCTGGGGTATCCTCCTTCGTGCCTGGCGGGTCTCTTCACCAAGTTGAGAGACCGTCTCTACTCCGGTAAAGCAGAGGGCGGCAATAGCGATGCCGAAAATCAGGTTCTGCGTGGATGGCCAGTTGCCCTCACCGAACATGTTTTGAATCAGAATTGACGGGTTTACTGCCAGTATTAGCATAATGCCCAGGATTATCAGAGTAAGCTGGGTTGCTATATCTATGGCGATAAAGAATATATTTATCCTTGATGATTCCTTTATGCCAAAGACATTTATTACCATTAAGAATAGGACAATAGCCATAGATGTGATAGTACCAACTGACGGCTCCTTTAATATTGGCCAGAAATAGCTTAGATAGGGAGGGATGGTATAAGCCGAAATTGCCATGGTAACGAGGTAGCTCAGCATCAGAGACCAGCCAGCGATGAAGCTAACTGTCTTATTAAAACCATGTCGGGCGAAACTGGCTGAGCCCCCGGCCTCGGGCAATATCGCTCCCCCTTCAGCATAGGTAAGGGCATTAAAGATATAAAGAATCCCGGCGATGGCGAGGGCAATTGGGGTGGCACCTAGGGCTACTATAGCAACGATGCCTAAGGCATAATAAATAGAGGAGCCAACATCGCCGTAGCCAGCGCTAAATAAGGCCGGCACCCCCAGTATACGTCTCAGATGGAAGCGTTTGATTCGCCTGGGGCGAAAGATTTTATCACCGGGCTTGTGTTGCCGTCCATTTTCCATGTTTCGTCAATCAGAGGATTTTACTCCAATGTTGGCTCAGTGTCAAAAAATTTCTTAAGGGTATTGTAGATTTCTATCGAGGGTATTATAATACCCGTTGCTTGTTCAGGATGAGGAAAAGAGGATGGAGTTCCATAAGATTCTGGTACCGGTAATCGGTACCGAAACTGATAATGAGGCAATCAGGTTAGCCTGCCGGCTGGCGAAGAAGGACAAGGCAAAAATCTGGGCGGTTTATGTTATTACTTTGAAACGCACTCTGCCGATGGATGCCGAAGTTGAGCCTGAAATTAAGAAGGCAGAAGAGATACTGGACCGTGCCGAAGAGGCGGCTGACGAAGAAGACTATGAACTGGAGACTGACCTGCTTCAAGCCCGCGAGGCCGGTCCGACCATCGTTGATGAAGCTAAGGAACGCGGGGTTGACCTCATCTTGATGGCACTCGAGTACAAGAAGCATTTCGGGCAGTTCAGTCTGGGCAATGTGGTGCCTTATGTGCTGAAGAATGCTCCTTGCCGGGTGATACTGTACTATCAATAGTTAAGGATAGGTGAAACTGAATGAAAGTGGTTATTATGGGTTGCGGGCGGGTTGGCGGGCGGCTGGCCGGATTGCTGGATAAAGACGGGCATCAGGTTGCTATTCTGGATACTGATTCCTACAGCTTCAGGAGATTGCCCCCGGATTTTAAGGGGACGGCACTGGTGGGCAACGCCATTGACGAGGAAGCCCTGAAAAGAGCCGGCATTACGGAAGCCGATGTCTTTTTTGCCCTGACTCAGGGAGACAACCGTAATGTCCTGGCAGCCCAGATTGCCAGGCATGTTTTTCATGTTCCCAGGGTAATCTGCCGCATTTATGACCCCCTGCGTCAGGAAATGTATAGCAGTCTGGGAATAGAATCCCTGAGCCCGACGTTAATCTTTGCCCAGATGCTGAAGGAAAAACTGGAGAGCTAGGGGGAGAAATGTATATTATCGTCATCGGTGCCGGTAGAGTGGGCTACTATCTTACCAAGGCTTTACTGGATGAAGGGCATGAGGTAGCGGTGGTAGAAAAGGATGCCACCATCTGTGAGACCATTAATGACGAGATGGGTAGCATCTGTATCCGGGGCGATGGCTGCGAGGTGACTACTCTAAGTGAAGTTGGTATCGACCGGGCTGATATGCTTGTTGCCGTGACCGGCATGGATGAAGATAACCTGGTTGCCTGTCAGGTAGGCAAGTATAGGTTCAATGTGCCCCGCACTATAGCCCGAATCCGGAACCCGAGGAACGCTTCCCTCTTCAAAAAACTGGGCGTTGATGTTACCATCAGCAGCACTGACGTTATCCTGGAACACATTGAAGAAGAAGTGCCAACCCATCCTCTGACCCACCTGTTAGCCATTGAAGATAGCGGGCTGGAGATTGTAGAGATAAAAATTTCCCCTGAGTCATCGGCGGTGGGTAAGGCAATAAAGGACCTCTCGCTACCGCCAGAGAGCAGGCTTCTCATAGTGATTCGGGAAAAGGGTAAATATCTGGTAGTCACTGCCAAGACCATCCTCCAGGCAGGAGACCGTATCATCGCCATGACTACTCATGAGTCAGAAGAAGCGCTGAGAATAGTCTTGAGAGGCGCTTAGGCTGCTGCCGTTTCTTATTGCCCCTGGTCTGACTTCATCCTCAATTAAACGAGTTGAGATACTAAACTAAATAGCTGATTTCGGAGGCTGGCGATGACAACAGCCAACAGGTTCTGGACATTAACTATTATAATTCTGGTGGCTATCATTGCTGCGGGCAGTCTGGTTGCCTGGTCAAAATACAGCCCAAACCAGCCGGTAGAAATCTTTATCCCGCGGAGCCAGGAGTGGCAGGGGAAGATATATATTGAGGGCGCGGTTACCGCACCTGGTTTATATTCTCTAAAGGAAGGGGATAGCCTGTCGAACCTTATTCAAGCCGCCGGAGGCACTACCGGCAGCGCCAATCTGAGCGGGCTCAAACTCTACATTCCTGAGACAGGGGAGGTTCAGCCGCAAAAAGTTGACATCAACCGGGCTGAAACCTGGCTGCTTGAAGCCCTGCCGGGCATTGGCGAAATCTTAGCTCAACGTATTGTTGACTACCGCCAGCAGCATGGGCCATTCGGCAGCACTCGTGACCTGCTTAAAGTGGCTGGTATCGGGACTGCCACCTACGAGCGGATTAAAGACTTGATTAGTGTATCCGATTGAACAAGTCCGGAGTTTGCTGGCATAATCTGGCATAATAAGGATGTGGAATAGTGTTACTTATCAACCTCAGTGCTGCCTGGGTGGCTGGCATCTTTCTGGGGTCAAAATTTCTAGAGGCAAACTTTAATTTCCATCCAGTCTTTATCTTTGTAGGGCTTATTCCCTTCCCCCTCCTTTTTCTCACCCGGCAACACCGAAAAGCAGTAATCCTAGCCAGTCTATGCCTTATTCTCCTCTTGAGCGGGGCTTTCTACTTTCAGAAAAGCCTGCCCACTGCTGATGAGAATCACCTCCGGTTCTACAACGACCGGGGAACCGTAGAAATCAAAGGGCTGGCCGGTAGAGACCCCGAGCTTGGAGCCAAAACTACCCGGCTCCGCCTGTCCGCCAGAGAAATAAGATTGAATGAAGAATGGCGTGAGGTGTCCGGAAGAGCTTTGCTCGTTGTGCCTAGATACCCTTCTTATGAGTATGGTGATGTGCTTCTGGTAACAGGGAAATTGGAGACACCCCCTCAGCTTGATGAGTTTGATTATGGAGAATATCTGGCTCGCCAGGAAATCTATTCCACCATGCTCTACCCCGAAATAAAAGTTATTGAAACAGGTATGGGCTTTAAACCGCTGGAGGGGGTTTACTCCCTGAGGTACCGCCTGTCTCAGACTCTAACTGAGGTCTTGCCGGAACCGCAGGCAGCCCTGGCTCAGGGCATTATTTTGGGCATCCGGAACAATATTCCCTCTTCAGTCAAAGCCGATTTTAGCCGTACCGGCACTGCTCATCTGTTAGCCATCTCCGGGCTTCACCTCAGTATCGTGGCGGGCATATTGCTCAGCTTCGGTATCTGGCTTTTCGGCAGGAGAGGCTATCTCTATGTCTGGCTGGCGCTGGGGGGAATCTGGCTCTATGCTTTGCTCACCGGTATGCACCTGCCGGTGGTGCGGGGGGCAATAATGGCTAGCTTATTCCTTATTGCCGAGCTTCTGGGCAGGCAGCGCAGTGCCGCTGCCGCCCTATCTTTTGCTGCCGCCATAATGGTGGGCATCAATCCCCAAATCCTGTGGGAGGCTTCTTTCCAGATGAGCTTTACGGCTATGGCTGGTTTAATCTTCATTTTCCCGCTAATACAGTCTCTTTTCAGAAAAGCGGTCAGGGCTATACTGGGGGAAGGGGGGGCAGCAGTATCGGTGGCTAACTTTGTCGCTGACAGCTTCAGTGTCAGTCTGGGAGCAGTCCTGGCTGTCTGGCCACTTGTTGCCCATTACTTTGGCGTCATTTCATTGGTCGGTCCTCTGGCTACCTTCTTTGCCCTGTTTGCTCTGCCCGGCATTATTATCACCGGTGCTCTGGCGGGAGGGTTGGGTCTTATCGCCCTGCCTGGCGCCCAGGTCATCGCCTGGTTTGCCTGGCTCTTTCTGTCATACCTGCTGCTGGTGGTCAAAGTTTTTGCTTTTTTGCCTTCTTTTGAGGGAGTCCAGCTTTCTCCTCTCCTGATATGGGTCTACTATTCAACTCTGTCACTGCTCGTCTGTTTCAGCAGTAATAAGAGCAGGATGGCTAGAGTCTGGCAATGGTTAAAATCGGGTATGGATAAATCCTCCAATCTGGTTTCCCGGCTGCCCGTGAAATGGGTTGTTTCTCCCCTGCTGGTGATAGCCATTCTGGTTTCGGTTACAGCTGCTACCATGCCTGATGACAGGCTCCATGCCAGCTTTCTCGATGTAGGGCAGGGCGATGCCATCCTGGTTCAAAGAGGCAGCCAGCAGGTTTTGATTGACGGTGGGCCAAGACAGCAGGCAATAACTCTGGCACTGGGTAAGGAAATGCCTTTCTGGGACAGAACCATTGAGCTGGTGATATTAACTCATCCTCACGCCGACCATATTACCGGACTGGTGGAAGTTCTAAAGAGATATAAAGTAAGGCAGGTACTTTACCCTGCTTCGGAATACGAATCTCCCGCATATGACGAGTGGCTCAGGCTGCTCAGGGAAAAGAATATCAAATACACTTTAGCTCAGGCCGGGCAGCAGATTGACCTTGGCTCTGAGGTAATAATAGAGGTGCTCAATCCTCAGGTACCTCTTTTAACCGGCACCGAGTCTGATATAGACAATAATGGGGTGATGTTGCGCCTGGAGACAGGCGAGGTGAGTTTCCTGCTTACCGCCGATATAATGTGGCAGGCAGAATCTGAGCTTGTTGCCAGCCGGGCTAACTTAAAGAGTACCGTGCTCAAAGTGGCTCATCACGGCTCGGCTACGTCTACTACTGTTGAATTCCTGGCGGTGGTCAACCCACGTTTAGCCGTAATCTCGGTGGGTGAGAATAACTCCTTCGGCCACCCCAGCAGCGATGTGATGGACAGGCTGGAAGAGAAAGCAGGTAAAGAAAACATCTACCGCACCGCCGAGCAGGGGACGGTAGAGTTTATTACTGACGGGGAAAGACTGTGGGTGAAGGTGGGGAGATAAATTAAACAGAACCTTATACCTCAGACTTTATTAATGTTTTCATTGTTTCTGGTTGATTGACAATTGAATTGCCAAGAACTACTATTTAATTTCGTAGGAAGTTACTAAGAGGGAAAGCAATGGCAGAATTTCTAACAACGCAAGCAACAGCCTACAATATAGAGAATATCATTCTGCATTCAAAGCAGAAACTCGTTTTAATATCTCCTTACCTTCAACTATCAAAAAACTTCTTTGGCAGATTGAATGATGCAGATGGAAGAGGTATAGAGACGGTAATAGTTTATGGAAAAGATGAACTGAAGCCGAACGAAAGGACTCGGCTTAGTAAACTTAAGAACTTGTCGCTATTTTTCTGCGAAAATCTACACGCAAAGTGCTACTTCAACGAAGATGAAATGGTAATCACATCAATGAATATGTACGAGTTTTCGGAGAAGAATAACCGCGAAATGGGTGTGTTGATAAAGAGACAGGACGAGCCGGAAATTTTTAAAGAGGCTATGCGAGAAGTGCAATCCATAGTAAAAGCATCGATTAAAGAAGATAGGAGTTATGAGTTTAGTCAACAACCTGCTCGTACATCAGTGAGAGACAAAATTCCTACCCCTACATACAATGCTGGCAAGCCTAGCTTTTCAAATATATTAAAGGGAACACTAAGCTCTATACTAACTGGAGAGAAATTAGACGCATATTGCATCAGGTGTCACGATAGAATACCTATTGACTCGTTTCACCCGTTATGCGATGAATGCTACTGGGTATGGGCTGAGTATGGAAATTCTGATTATTCTGAGCATTGGTGTCATTATTGTGGTAGAGAGAGCAAGACCACAAAAGATAAGCCCTTATGCTCTTCATGCTTTAATATGGTGAGAAATAGGTAATATAACTCCTTATACTCTCTTTCGCTACACAATCCATTTTTTTATCCTCATCTCTGGAATCTTAGACTTAAACCCCTATCTTGTCGCCTTTCTAAAGGTTTGCCAATCGGGCGGGACGGGTGTATTATTTACTATCAAAGTCAAAAAGTAACTAGGCTAGAGAGTGTTTATTTTGTCACCCTGAGCACATTCGCTCCGTTCACTCTGACGATAACCTGCTCCGAGCTTGTCGAGGCAAGTCGGAACGAGCTCAGTGTAAACTCAGCGAAGGGTCGGGATTCTTCGCTTTGCTCAGAATGACAGATGAGATTGCTAAACTTTTTCAACGAGGTTGACTCATGGCAAGTTGGGATGGAAAATCTATACCGATGTTCAAGGAGATGAGCTATGTGGAATCAGTTCCAGACCGATGAGTATCAGGGTATGCTGGCAGAGACAGTCATTATCTCCGGGTACAATGGTGACCTTATCCATACCTACGTATCACGGCCATTAGGCCACGGCCCATTCCCCGGTATTGTCCTGATTCCCCACATGCCGGGGTGGGATGAGTTCTACCGTGAGACTACCCGGCGCTTTTCCCAGCACGGATATATTGCTATTTGTCCTGACATTTATTGCCGCTTCGGGCACGGTACGCCGGAGGAAATCGCTGCCCTGGCACGGAGCAAAGGTGGCGTTCCCGATGCCTGGGTGTTGGGTGACTGCGAGGGAGCTATGAAATACCTGAGGGCTTTGCCCTATAACAACGGCAAGGTCGGCATCATCGGCAGCTGCTCGGGAGGTCGCAATTCTTTTCTGGTAGCTTGCCGGGTGCCCGGCTTCGATGCTGCGGTGGAATGCTGGGGGGGACGGGTGGTCGCTTCCAAAGAGGAGCTGACTGAAGCCCAGCCTGTCGCCCCTGTTGACTATACGGCGGAACTTTCCTGCCCCCTGCTGGGACTCTTCGGTAATGATGACCAGAACCCCTCCCCGGAAAAAGTGAACCGGCACGAGGAGGAGCTTCGCAAACACGGCAAGGACTACCGGTTTCACCGGTATGACGGTGCCGGCCACGGCTTCTGGTATTACCATACCGAGAGCTACCGGCCGAAACAGGCGATGGACGGCTGGCAGAAAGTATTTCAGTTCTTCAAAGAACATTTGCAAGCCTAAGTTCAATAAAAGGTTAAGATGGTGGTCCAACTGTGGTTGTTAGAAGATAGTGGAACCGTCATTCCGGCCCCGTATCAGGTACGGGATAAACTCCAGCCGGAATCCAGTTACCCTACCCACCTGGATTCCATATCAAGTACGGAATGACATGTTCAGGAATGTTGGTATATTTGTCTACCCCAGGTAAAGCCAAGGCCAGGAGTTTGATATGACAACAACGGTTCAGTTTCTTATTGATACAATATGTGCCAACTTTACGGTGAAATCCCTGTATGAGCTCGTGATGGCGAATCTTGACAGAGGCACCTCCACCATCGATGACCTCGCCGCTGCCATCATGCAGAAGGACCGCACCCTGGATATCGGCTGCGCCAGGGGGCTGGCGATGAGTGCCATCTCAGCTCTTGAAGAGAACGGCCAGGTAGAAGTGCGTGAGGAGCATATCTATCTGAAGATAGAGAAGGGATGAAAGTATGCTCAATGACAAAGCCGTTGCTGCTGAGGAGCCTTTTAACAAGTTCCTCGTCTGGTATTCAGGGGCACAGACGGATAGGAGGAGACAGACTTACAAAGGGAATTTATTAGTTTCTTCAGTCTTCGGGTTGGTCAGAAAGGTGATGTCTGCCATCTTTCCCTGGGCAAACCTGTTCAGGCCAGATGTTGCCACCCTCGCCACCATAGGTCTTAACGGTCAGCCTTCCGCAAGGTCGGTTCTGTTTACCGGCATTACTGAGGGCGGTTTTGCTTTCTATACCGATTATGACAGCGATAAAGGTAAGGAGCTTGATTTAAACCTGTCGGCGGTGATGCTTTTCTACTGGGCCGTGCCACCCCGGCAGGTCAGAATTGATGGCAAAGTCCACAAGCTCTCTCGGGAAGATGCCGGGCGCTACTGGGAATCCCGCTCCAGGGCAAACCAGCTTGCGGCTGCCGCCGTCATACAGAGCAGCATCATCAGTGGCAGGGAAGAGCACCTGGAAAAAGTCCGCCAGCTTGAACAGCTTTACCGGGGCAAGCCTATCCCCTGTCCCGATTCCTGGGGAGGTTACAGTTTAGTGCCCGAAAAGATAGAATTCTGGGAGGGCAAAATAGACTGGCTTCATGACCGGGAAAGATACCTTCTGAATGACGGCAACTGGACCAAAATCAAACTGGCTCCTTGAGGGAGAAAAATGTCAGACCTCACTATTATGCATATTGACCTCGATGCTTTCTTTGTCTCGGTGGAGCAGGTGCTTAATCCGGAGCTTCGGGGTAAACCGGTGGTTGTCGGCGGCAGACCGGGGGGAAGAGGAGTAGTTGCCGCTGCCTCGTATGAAGCCAGGAAATTCGGTCTGCACTCCGGTATGCCCTTGAAAACGGCCAGCCGTCTCTGTCCCCGGGCTATTTTCATAGAAGGCAGCTTTGCCAGGTACCGGGAAGCTTCCCGTAAGTTTATGGCTATCCTGGCCGATTTTTCCCCCTTTCTTGAGCCGGCCGGTCTCGATGAAGCTTATCTCGAGGTAACCGGCTTTGAATCTATCTATGGCTCTATTTACCGGATGGCGGTAGCCATTAAGGAGCGGGTTAAAAAGGAACTCGGGCTGCCTGTTTCAGTGGGTATCGCCAGCGGGAAAGTAATTGCCAAGGTCGCTTCGGAGTTATCCAAGCCGGACGGGTTACTGGAGGTAGCCGGTGGGGAGGAGGCTTCCTTCCTGGCGCCTTTGCCTCTGGCTAAGCTACCGGGTATAGGCAAAAAGACGGAGCGGAAGCTGCAGGACCTGGGTATCAATACCGTGGGAGAACTGGCCGTTACTCCGTCAAGTATCCTTAAAAGTCATTTCGGTGTCTCCGGCGAGGTTCTGCACCGCCATGCCAGCGGTATCGACGATAGCAAAGTGGAGCCTCCCGGGGCGGCTAAATCCATCAGCCGGGAGACTACTTTTGAGAAAGATACTCGGAACCGCCTCTTTTTGAAGGCGACGCTGCGCTATCTTGGTGAGAGGGTGGGAGCCGAGTTGCGGCGGCAGGGCAAGCAGGCAAAATGCGTAACCCTGAAGCTGAGATACGCCGACTTCACCACCATTACCCGCAGTTATGCCCTGCGCCAGGCAGGTGACAGCGACCAGGCGATTTTTCAGACCGGGGCGAAGCTGCTGGATAAGGCTCTGGCTGTGGAGCAGCAACCGGTCCGGCTCATCGGTATCGGTGTCTCAAACCTGGTTGCCTCCGGTGAGCAGTTAACCATGCTGGACTCGCCCCAGCGGTTAGCTCAGCTGAACAGGGCTATAGACAGCATCCGCAGTAAATACGGCTTCACCGCCATCCAGACCGGACAGACCCTGCTCCTCAAAGACCTCTTTCCCGAAAGCGAAGAAGGCTACACTCTCCAGACGCCGGGTTTATCGCGGTAATCTCTTGAGGTATTTCTCCTTTTTTCTTGGCTGGAAAAGCTACCCTGTCTTCCCTCAAAACTTTCTTATTAAGCCTCACCTGTGGTATCATTTATCCTGGAAATACTAGATGAGTGTTATCAATGTCATTCTGAAGGAGCGAAGCGACTGAAGAATCCCGAAAAAGAGAGACCCTTCGCTACGCTCAGGGTGACAATAAGAGAACCAAAAACCTCTCCCTTTTGTAAAGAGCTTGCCCTGAGCTTGCCGAAGGGGAGAATGAGAGGGATTTTAACAGGGAGACTGAGGGGGTGAGGTAGAGAAGATGGAGATAAGTAAAGCTTTAGACCTACTAGAGGAATACTCAGGGGAATTGGACTATCTTCGAAGTCTCACTTACAACAATAATGAGCAAAGGCTATGGAAGAACAAGGTTAAGGTTGTCGTGGAAGCCGCATTCGGGAAGAATTCTGACGAGTATAAGTATTTTACCCCCTCTATAACTAGTGTTCCAATGTTTCGAACCGAAGAAGGTGAACAAAAGCGCTATTTGGAAGATTTGGGTAAATATGAAATAGGGATTCAAGAAATACTGCAAAAATATGAGATACTAGAGATTGAAGAAAAGCCTGCGGTTATCGAAGAGCCGAAGGATACTACCGAATCGTCTTTTTATCTTTTTGATAAAATGCAATTCCATCCTAGAGTAATCGCTACCAGCAAGCTTCTTTTTAGAGATGGGCATTATGCTTCCGCTATTTTGGAAGCATATAAAGCAATCAATAATTTAGTTAAAGAAAAGACCAGCTTAGCCCTAGATGGCAAAGCATTGATGTCGCAAGCATTCAGTGAAACAAATCCTATCATCAAGCTAACCAAGCTCAAAACCCAATCTGACCGAGACGAGCAGGAAGGTTTCAAATTCTTGTTTATGGGAGCAATGGTAGGGATAAGAAATCCCAAAGCTCATGACAATATTATTCAGACAGACCCATATAGAACACTTGAGTACCTAGCCTTCGCTAGTCTGTTAATGAAGAGAATTGAAGAAGGAGAACTTTGACCAACAAACCATCTAAAGTCTTAATCATCGGCTCTGGGCCCATCATTATTGGGCAGGCGGCGGAGTTTGACTACGCCGGCACCCAGGCGTGCAAGGCGATGAGAGAAGAAGGCGTTACCTCGGTGCTGGTCAACTCTAACCCGGCAACCATTATGACTGATGAGGACATCGCCGATATCGTCTATATTGAGCCGCTGACCCTGGAGATGCTCACCCGCATCATCGAGCGGGAGCGCCCCGATGGCTTACTGCCTACCCTCGGCGGGCAGACCGGTTTGAATCTAGCGGTGGAACTGGCTGACGCCGGTGTTCTGGACAAATACAATGTCCGCTCTCTGGGAACCCCGATTCAGACCATCCGCAATGCTGAAGACCGCGAGTTGTTCAGGCAGCTGTTAATAGATATCGGCGAGCCGGTGCCGCCCAGCGCCACGGTAACTTCGCTGAAGGAAGCCAGAAAGGTAGCTGAAGAGATAGGGCTGCCGGTTATTATCCGTCCCTCTTATACCATGGGGGGAATGGGGGGTGGTGTGGCTAAGACCAGGAAAGCACTGGGCACGGTAGTAAGCTACGGGCTGTCAGCCAGCCCTACCCACCAGGTGCTGGTGGAACGGTCGCTGGCCGGCTGGAAAGAGGTCGAGTATGAGGTGATGCGTGATGCGGCCGATAACTGTATCACGGTGTGTAATATGGAGAACTTTGACCCGATGGGAGTCCATACCGGTGACAGCATCGTCGTTGCTCCCAGCCAGACCTTGACCAACCAGGAATACCAGATGCTGAGGAGCGCCAGCCTGAAAATAATCCGCGCCCTGAAGATTGAAGGTGGCTGTAATATCCAGTTCGGTCTTGACCCGAAGAGCCGGCAATACTTTGTCATCGAGGTCAACCCCCGGGTTAGTCGTAGCTCTGCCTTAGCCAGCAAAGCTACCGGCTATCCAATCGCCCGTGTCGCCGCTAAAATAGCTATCGGTAAAAGGCTTGATGAAATCCCTAACGCTGTAACCGGCAAGACAATGGCTTCCTTTGAACCGGCCCTGGATTACGTGGTGGTCAAGATTCCCCGCTGGCCCTTTGATAAGTTTGCCTCTGGGGAACGACTTATCGGTACCCAGATGAAAGCCACCGGCGAGGTAATGGCTATCGACCGCTGCTTTGAAGCCGCCCTGCAGAAAGCAATCCGCTCCCTGGAGTTTGATAGCCGCTCTCTGCTATGGGAAGACCCCAGGTGGGGACAGGAAGAGAATTTTAACTCCGTTTCTCTCGAGCCCAACGACCTGAGATTGTGGATGCTGATGGCGGCTCTCAGAAGGGGAATAGCTCCGGAAGCGTTAGCCGGGCGCACCGGTATTGACCTGTGGTTTCTCACCAAGATGCAAAATATCGTGGTGATGGAAAAACAACTCCTGTCTCAGCCCCTGACCCCGGAACTGCTCAGGCAAGCCAAAAGACTCGGTTTCTCTGATGAGCAGATTGGCACCTTAGCTGATAGGCTTGCGGAGCAGGTGAGGGAACTGCGTCATCAGTGGAATATCCGTCCTGTATATAAAATGGTGGATACCTGTGCCGCTGAGTTTGAAGCGGTTACTCCTTACTTCTACAGTACCTACGAAGAAGAGAATGAAGCTGAGCCAATCAAGGAAAATAAGGCAGTGGTGATTGGCAGCGGGCCCATCCGCATCGGACAGGGCCTTGAGTTTGACTATTGCAGCGTTCACTCGGCCTGGGCACTGCAGGAATCGGGCTATAAAAGTATTATGGTCAACTCCAACCCGGAAACGGTCTCTACCGATTTTGATACCAGTGACCGCCTCTACTTTGAAGCCCTGGATGAGGAGAGCCTGCGCGATATTCTGGAAAATGAATCCGGCCAGGTCTTATCGGAAGGCCTGGTAGCCAATGGTTTCCCGCCTTCCATAGTCCAGTTTGGCGGTCAGACAGCCATCAATCTGTCCCAGTCTCTATCTTATGCCGGTATGCCCTTGCTTGGCTCGACGGCTGATGCTATTGATTTAGCCAGTGACCGGGGTAAATTTGAGAATTTCCTTAGCCGTTTAGGGGTTCCTCAGCCACCGGGGGGTGGAGCGACCACCATAGATGAAGCCCTGAATATGGCCAAGCTCATCGGCTACCCGGTGCTGGTCCGTCCCAGCTATGTTCTCGGCGGCAGGGCGATGGAAATTGTCCACAACGCCACTGAGCTCATCAGCTATATGAGACTGGCTATGGAGCTGAATACCAGGCACCCCATCCTTATCGACAAGTATCTCTACGGGAAAGAGGTGGAGGTTGATGCTGTGGCTGACGGGGAGTCAGTTTTCATTCCGGGAATAATGGAGCATATTGAACGGGCGGGGGTGCACAGTGGCGATTCTATGGCTGTATATCCGGGAGTAAATTTGACGGAACAAGAGGTAGAAACTCTGGTTGATTATACTGTCCAGATAGGACTGGCGCTGCAGGTGAAAGGGCTGATAAACATCCAGTTCGTTATTATGCCCGGTGATGATGCTTCAGGGTCATTAGTCTATGTGCTGGAAGTAAACCCCCGTGCCAGCCGCACCATTCCCTTCATTTCCAAGGTTACCGGTGTTCCTATGGTCAAGGTAGCAACCAAAATTATGCTTGGTAAAAGCCTTAAAGAGCAGGGGTATAGAACCGGGCTGGGCAAGAGACAGAAGCTGGTTGCTATTAAAGCGCCGGTTTTTTCAATGTCGAAGTTGCTTGGCGTTGATACTTATCTCGGTCCGGAAATGAAGTCCACCGGTGAGGTTATGGGGATTGACTATACCTTTAATGCGGCGTTGACCAAGGCTCTCCAGGCGGCCGGATTGATGTTGTCACCCCGGGGAGCCATGCTGCTCAGTATCGCCGACAGGGACAAGCCTGAAGCTTTACCTATTATCAGGAAGCTGTCATCCGCAGGTTACCGGCTCTATGCTACCGAAGGAACAGCCGCCATGATTGAGGCGGCCGGACTGCCGGTAAAACTGATAACCAAGAAATTGAGTGAGGGGCACCCCAATGTAGTTGATATTATTAATCGGGGGAAGGTAAACAGCGTTCTCAATACTATTACCGGGGGAGGAACGGCACTTAGAGACGGCTTTTATATCCGGCGGGCGGCTACCGAGAAGCGCCTGCCCTGTTTTACCTCTATTGATACCGCCCGTGCTGCCGTCGAGACTCTGGTCAGCGGAGACAGGGCTTACAGTGCTGAACCTTTGCCTGACTACAGGAGAAAGAGACCGCAGTGAAGCAAGCTACAGGTAAGGTAATCAGTAACGAACAAATTCTAAAAGAGCTTGAACGCCCCGGAGCCAGAACTATCCTCGGAAGCTGGCTTCTCTGGCTTGAATGTCCGGAAATAGCTCACGAAGCCAGACCGGGACAATTCGTGATGGTGGTCTGTGGGAGTGAAAGTTTTCTGCCTCGGCCCTTCAGCATTCATCAGGTAAAGGGAGATAACCTGGCCCTTTTCTTTGCTGCCTATGAGGACGGGAAGGGCACAACCTGGCTGTCTCAGGTTAAGGTTGCTAGTAAGATAGGACTCCTCGGCCCGCTCGGTAACGGTTTTTCAATCTACCCTGGCTCGCATAATTTGCTGCTGGTGGCGGGGGGTATTGGTATTGCCCCCTTATACTTTTTAGCTACTCAGGCACTAAACCACAGCCACGAGGTGAAACTAATTCTGGGAGCATCGGGAGCATTTAAACCATCTGGGGAACCAAATCCTGTCCAGCATTATCCTGAAGAGCTTTTGCCGCGTGGAATAGAGATAGAGACAATTACTACGTCCCCGGATGGTATGACAGGGAATGTTGTAGAACTAATACCTGGACACGTCAGTTGGGCAGACCAGGTCTTTGCCTGCGGGCCTTTACCAATGTATAAAACAATGGCTCAGATGCCGGAACTTAAGGGCAAACAGGTCCAGGTTTCCCTGGAGGTAGTGATGGGATGTGGGCGGGGGGTCTGCTACGGATGCACGATAAAGACAAAGAGTGGATTGAAGCGGGTCTGTGAGCATGGCCCGGTGTTTCACCTGGATGATATCCTCTGGGATGAGTTCACTCTGAAGAGTTAAACTTTATGACTGGTGTCTAAAAGAAGAAGGGCTATTAAAGGCGGTTTATCTTGTGCAGAATAACCGAATTCTAGCTGACCCCGATGATGTCTCCTGCTTTCAGGGCAAGATGGAGAGCCAGGCGGGTTTCGCCATCCTCCAGGTTCAGGTCAGCTATTTCCTGAATCCGCTGAAGGCGATAGAGCAGGGTATTACGGTGAATGTGGAGGGCTTGTGCGGTTTCGGCAAGGGTTGAGCATTCCAGCCGGGCTTGTAAGGTGCCCATTAACTCTCCGCCGTGCTTCCGGTCGTATTCAGCGAGACGTCCGATACATTCCTGATAGAAAGTCTTAAGCTCGTCCGGGTTAATTGAGAAAAGTAAACGGTAAATGCCAAGGTCGCCGAAGTAGGTGATGCTTCCTTTGCCGAAGAGCTGTGTTCCCATAGCCAGGGCTTGCTCCGCTTCCTGATAGGCTAGCTTAAGCTTTCTTAGAGTGGGATAAAATCGCCCGATGCCAATAGATACCACTGTCCCATTCAGAGAGGACATTATTCTCTGCTGACTCTGTTGTGCCCATTCTTTGAGTCTGGCGGGTGTAGTATCTTCCTGTCTGACCGGGTGGAGCAGGACAACGGCATCACCCATAACCTGGCAAAATATTTCTGCGTTTGCCAGGGCAAACCCTTTTTTAAGTAGCTCAACAGCGTTTTTGCTCAGGTTTAGCTCTTTCTCTTTAGCTCCCTGTGGCGATGAGCCGTGAGTTGACAATTCAACCCGCAGAGCAAGGACAAAGTGACTTGAAGTTAAATCGTAGCCAAAACGTTCGGCTCTGTTGATAATCTCTGTGTCTGTCTGAAAGTTGCCGGTGAGCAGGTCGCTGAGGAAGTCTGTCTGGATACGGTCTGCCGTCTCGACCACTGCCTGCTCCCGTGCCGCCACAATGGCACAGGCAGCGGCCCCCTGTGCTGCTGCCACCCACTCCAGCTCTCCCATTTCCTGCTCCTTGCCTAAAATGCAGATAAATCTGGAGATATGTTCGGTAATGATTATTGGAGCTACAATTGATACCATACCGGGCAGGGAAAGTTTGAACTTGGCCACAGGCGGGTCAGAAGCACTAAGTGTGGTTGTGGCAAGCCAGCCGAGAATGGCGGGTTTCAACTCCTTAAGGAGGTGGTTTGTTTTCTCCTGGGAGAGTGGATGGTCGGGTGGGGCATTGTAGTTCTCTAACTCAAAGGTTTCATCTGCTATGGCAATAGTCTTGCCGGTAATCTCAAAAAGCTTCCCGGTGATGGCAGGTATGCCCTTGCCGTGGATGGCTTGCTCAATTAGCTG
The DNA here is from genome assembly GCA_030690265.1 of Dehalococcoidales bacterium. Taxonomy (GTDB): domain Bacteria; phylum Chloroflexota; class Dehalococcoidia; order Dehalococcoidales; family UBA2162; genus JAUYHA01. Next base: position 43,815 of record JAUYHA010000006.1, read on the forward strand.
GCGTGAGATTGCCTGTTCTTGCTGATATTGCTGGCTGCGCAGTTCGATGATAGTCTTTGTTACTGACTGCTCAATTCGGTGGAAACTGCTGCCCGCCGGCAGTTGGAAAAGAGGCATACCCAGCTCTTCCGCAGCCTTTTTAGCCTCGGGTGGGACTTGCCCCAGGACAGCTACTGCAGCTATACCGCTTTTGCCAAGTGATTCCAGCAGGCGGGGAAGAGTCATTCTCTCATCCAGAAGTCTCACCGTCTTTACCGAAACGAGGGCAAGCTCGCCTCCCCTGATTGAATCAAAAGCCGGTGGTGTTGGTTTTAAAGTTACCACCCAGCCTACTTCCCGGCTGAGGCCGGCTTCACCAGCCAGTATCCTGGTGCGGCGGGGCAGGGCTAATTTATAGATTTGCTCGACGGTGCTCATATCTTCTCTGCCCGGTCAAATTGTTTCTAAGTAGCGCTCCAGCTCCCAGGGACTTACTTGCTTGCGGTATTCATCCAGTTCTATGGTCTTGGCATCAATAAACCGCGTGTAAAGATATTCGCCTAAAGCCTCTTGCACCACTTCGTCTTGCCTCAGTGCCTCAAGGGCTTCTTCCAGGGTAGCTGGCAAAAGACCGATATGTCGCCGCTTCAGTTCTGCGGCATCAAAGGCAAAAAGGTTTTCTTCGACCGGGGGCGGCAGAGGCAGTTTCTTCTTTATACCGTTGATGCCGCACTTGAGCATTACGGCAAAGGCAAGGTAGGGGTTACAGCTGGGGTCAGGACTTCTCAATTCAATCCGGGTGGTTTCCACTTTTCCCTTATCCACTTCAGGGACCCGGATAAAGGCTGAACGGTTCGTTCTTGCCCAGCTGATATAGATAGGAGCTTCAAAACCGGAGACAACCCTTTTGTAGGAGTTGACCAGTGGAGCTACAATAGCGCTGATGCTGCGGGCGTGATTAATCTGCCCTGCCATGAAGTGTTTGCCCAGTTCTGAGAGGCCGTATTCGTCGGCCGGGTCGGCAAAAGCATTCTGTCCATTCGTCAGGCGGATTAAACTCTGATGGGTATGCATACCGCTGCCTTCCAGTCCAAAAATCGGCTTTGGCATAAAAGTGGCTAGTAAACCGTGTTTCTGAGCTATGGCTTTTACTGTATACTTGAGGGTTATGATGCGGTCGGCAATCCTGAGGGCGTTGTCATACCCCAGGTCTATCTCATGCTGTCCCATAGCTACTTCATGATGGCTTGCTTCTATCCTGATACCTAAAGCCTGTACCGCCTTGACCATCTCGATGCGTGCCAGGGTCGTTACTTCGGTTGCCATATCAAAGTAACCCCCCCGGTCATAGTGGGCTGGCATCACTTTGCCGGTGTCCCCCGGTTTGAAGATGAAAAACTCAACTTCCGGTGCCACCCGGTACTCATAGCCGAGCTCCCTTGCATCGTTCTGAGCTTTTGCCAGCACGGCTCGCGGGTCACCGGTAAATAATTCCCCTTTTGGTGTGTAAATCCAGCAGATGACCCTGGCCGTAGCTTCGGTTTCTTTTTCCGGGAGCACCATAAAAGTGTCCAGGTCAGGTTTGAGGTACATATCACTTTCCAGGATACGGGCAAACCCCTCTATTGCCGAGCCGTCAAACCACTTGCCCCGCTCTATACAGTCGGCAAACTGCTCCACGGGAATGGTCACTGTCTTCATAATTCCGGTCAGGTCGGTAAACTGTAAATTTATGAAGCGAACTTTTTCCTTCTCCGTTATTTTGATAATTTCAGCCGGTGTGATTTTACTGGCTCTGATTTTCATCTGCTGCCACCTCCTGCTTAAAACTAGTCCTCTGTGGAAAGAAAATAGGAGTCCTATTTGTGCAAAATAACCAACTACCTGAATTATACTTGTTGGGAGAATAAAGTGTCAATCAGTATAGAAGCAGACCGTTTAGCAGATGTCACCCTGAGCACATTCGCTCCGTTCACTCTGACTTATCGGAACGAGTCGAGGCAAGTCGGAACGAGTTCACTCTGACGATAATCGGAACGAGTGCAGTGTAAACTTAGCGAAGGGTCTTGGGGTGGTGTGGATTCGCTCCTCAGAATGACATTTGACACTCTAATTATATAGAAGGGGATAAAAAGTTGACTTGAACTTTTGGTGGTGCTACAATGCGCAACTACATAAGTTAAAGAAAGGAGGTGGCGATAGGGGGTAGTTAAAGTAAGTTATCTCCAGAAAATGTAACATTGGCTTCTTAACCAGCGGGGTGGGTGGAGGTGGTGACAAGCAATCTTGTTACAAAGAGGAGGTTAGCAGAAAATGGCATACCAGTTTATTCTCTACGATAAGGAATCGGGAGCGGCAATCATAACCATAAATCGGCCGCAGGTGTTAAATGCCTGGCACGGGCGGACGAAGATGGAGATGATAAGCGCCATTGAAGATGCGGAGTCTGACCCCAGCGTGCTGGGGATTATTTTTACCGGGGCGGGACGAGCTTTTAGCGCCGGAGGCAGCAAGGAATACTGGGGCCTCGGCACGGAAAGGTCAGACGATAAAGAGGAAGCCCCCTCCCACTGGCTCCCCGGAGATGAAGAACGGCAGCGCTGGATGCAGGAAGTAGACTCAAACCGGTTGGTGGATGTTGTTCTGGGCTGTCGCAAGCCGACTATCGCCGCCATTAACGGGGTAATAGTTGGGGGTCCTCTCGGGCTGGTGTGTGCCTGTGATATCAGAATAGCCTCTGACCGGGCTCAGCTTCGCAGTGCCTTCGGCAGAAGGGGACATACCCTTAATGTCGGAGTATCATACTGGTTGCCCCGAATTATCGGCATGGGCCATACCCTTGAGCTTGCCTATACCAATGATATCTGGGATGCCAGGGAGATGGAGCGGGTCGGTTTCGTGAACCGGATTGTCCCCCATGAAGAGCTTATTCCATACTGCAAAGATATGATTAAAAGGATGAGTATGACCAGCCCGGTTCTCCTTAACGCTATCAAGAAATCGGTGCGTAAAGCCTATGAAGCGAGGGATATAGTAGAAGGGCGGCAGTGGGAAGGTTGGGGGATGAGGGCGGCACAGAGCAGCCAGGACGCCCGCGAAGCAGAGCAGTCCCTGCTGGAAAAACGAGACCCGGTATATAAGGGGCAGTAAACTCAAACCGGGAACCCTAAGAGATAGAGCTAAAAACTATTGCTCTTTAGCGCAGGTGGTGCTATGCTTTGGATTAATATACCTTGATTAAAAATAAATTAGGAGTGTACTAAAAAATGGCTTACAAATTAATTCTCTTTGATAAGGACAAAGAAACCGGGGCGGCGGTTATTACTTTGAATAAACCGGAAGTGCTTAATGCCTGGGGCGGCATGATGAAAGCAGAAATAATGGATGCCGTTAATAATGCCAGTGAGGACCCCTCGGTAACGGGATTGATTTTCACCGGAGCGGGGCGGGGCTTTAGCGCCGGCGGCTACCGGGCGATAGGTGGCAAAAAGGACCCGGACTACGAGCCGACTCTTTCCGATGCCGGAACAGTCCAGTCACATTATGACTGGCTCCCCGGGGATGAGGAGCGGGCT